>CBDHFJ010000137.1:0-71374 GCA_965262315.1 Acidimicrobiales bacterium | reverse complement strand
TGATCGTGCACCCGGTCCCGAAGGCGCCCGGCTGGGATCCCGAGGAGTGTGCGGCCGTGCGGTACCTGGTGGACCAGGACTCGTGTGCCGCCGACGTCGGCGAGACCTATGCGGACGTGGCCCAGATCGTGCGGGACTTCGAGCAGGCGGTCGCCGCCGAACGGGAGGCCGTCGTCACCGTCGACCTCTGGGACGCCGTCTGTCCCGACGCGCCCTGTCGGACGCTCCGAGACGACCAGTGGCTCTTCCGCGACGGTACACATCTGAGCATCGAGGGTTCGATGGTCGCCAGAGCACCGCTGGCGGCAGCCCTCCGCGAGGTCGGCTGAGAAGGCGGGGCGTCAGTCGCCGGCGTGGCGCGGCCCGGCCACCAGGATGACCTGCGTCCGCGCGAACGGCAGCTGCAGGCGCCGAGGGATCCGGTCCTCCACCCAGAAGGCGCGCCGGCGGAAGGCGTGGTTGAAGCCGGCCTTGGGGAACAGGCGGTTGAACCGTTCGATCGCACCCAGGGGCACACACTCGACGTGGTCGAAGAACTCGCCACAACTCCGGGTGAAATGGGCCGACGAGTTGTCCCGAATCGGGTGCGGGTCGGCGGCTCGGTACTCGGCGAACTTTGCTCGCTGGAACTTCGACGGCCGGCCAGGGACCGGCACGGCCCACCGGATGGCGTCCAGGGTCTTCGAGTTCACGGCGGGCTCGCTGAACCGGCCCTCGCCGCCCGGTTTCATGGCGTCGGCCACGAAGGCGAGGAACTCGCGTTCCTCCTCGTGGGTCAGGTGGTGCAGGATCGCCTTGCCGACCACGAAGTCGAAACTGCGCGGCTCGATCATCTCGGCCCAGTCGGCAATGGGTCCTCCGAAGCCCTCGATCGAACCGGCCAGGTCGAGCTTCTCGCGGGCTGCATGGACCAGCTTCGGCGTCATCTCCGAGATGTCGGTGGCGACCACGTCAGCCCCGAGCGACGCCATGACGAGCGCGTTCAAGCCGTCGCCGGCGCCGAGCTCCAGCACCCGAGTGCCCTTCAGCCGAGCCGCCAGGCCACCGTGATAGAAGCTCCGCCAGGAGTTGTGGGTGCTGACCTGTCCGTCCAGCCATCCGGGCATCTGCTCGACGGTCTCGACGAGCTGGTCCGCGTCGGTGACTCGGTATCGCTCGTCGTAGTGGAGCTTGTTCAGCTCCTCGTTGGTCGCCGCCCGGCGAAGCGCCTCGGTCATCGGTTCCTCGATTCGCCCGTATGCCGGGTGAACCCGGCGAGGGTCAGCGTACGTGCCCCGGCGCGTCCGGTCATCCGTGGCGGGATTCGTGACCCATGGCCGGTCGAGAGCGAGGCTGCGCGCCGTGCCGGCGTGTGCTCGCAGGGTGGCCGCGCCCACTCAGACGCGGGGGAGCACCTCGTGCTCGATCAGGCGAAGGGAGTGCCAGGCCAGGTCCGGCGGCATCCCGCCGCAGAGCGGCTGCAACGACAGGACCCCGCGCTCGCGGATCAGGGCCACGGCCCCGTCCGGATCGAGCACCTGGTACGTCCCGCGCTCCCCGCGGAGCTCCTCGACCGTCTCGGCGCCCGAGTAGCTGGCGGCCCGGGTCTCGGCACCCATCCAGTCGGCGTACATGCGGGCATCGTGGAGCATGTAGTCGCCGAACGCGTCCCAGCCGGCATCGACGTCCTCGGCGACGAAGACCGTGGTCGGACCATCGCCCGGGACGATCGCCATGCCCGGTTGATTGCCCACGCGGATCGCTTCGGCGTCGTACACATCCGCCAGTGACTCGTCCGACGTCGCCGCCACCAGCATCATGCCCTGGCGCGCCGCGCGCCGAGCCGCCGCCGGCGACCCCGCCGCCATAGGCCAGGACGGGCCCGCCCGGGGTGAAGGGCTCCGGGGTCACCTGGATCGTGCGCCCATTCCACTCGAAGCGCTCGCCCGTGAGCGCCCGCTTGAGCACGTCGATGCGCTCCTCGATCTCGTCGCCTCTGGTCGAGGGGTCGACACCGAACATGGCGTACTCGGTCGGCCGGTAGCCGAGGCCGATGGTGTAGCTGACGCGACCCTCCGACAGGTGATCGAGCGTGATCATGTCCTCGGCCAACTTCACGGGGTCATACATGAGCAGGAGCAGCGCCGCGACCGAGATCGGCACGTTGCTGGTCCTCGCCGCGGCTGCCGAGGCCAGGACCAGCGGCGATGGCAGGTAGCCGTCCGGCGAGCCGTGATGCTCGTTGAAGATCACCGTGAGCGCGCCGCGATGCTCGGCCCACTCGGTCATGTCCAGCGCGGCACCGAACAGATCGGAGCGGGTGGTGGGCGCGTCCTCGCCCAGCCGAAAATCGAATCGGAGGATCAACACGCCCCCCGTCATCTCACAGATCGACCCGAGCCACAAGGGCCCACGGTCTGGTCAGCCGGCGAACGCCTGGCGCAGATCCGACCACAGGTCGTCGACGTCCTCGCAGCCGACGCTCAGTCGCAACAGGGTGGGTGGCAGGTGTTCCTGGCCCTGCAGGACGGCCCGACGTTCGATGGTGGACTCCACACCGCCGAGCGAGGTCGCGTGGGTGATGAGGCGCAGCCGGGCGAGGACGGCGTCGGCGTCGGCGGCGCTCCCCGCCACGTCGAAGGACACCATGGCTCCGAAACCGTCGAGGACGCGCGCGGCCACCTCGTGGTCGGGGTGCGACGGCAGTCCCGGATAGCGGACCACGTCGACATGCGGCGATGCTTCGAGGCGTTCGGCGAGCTCCATCGCCGTCACCTGTGATCGTTCCAGTCGGACGCCGAGAGTCCGGGCCCCGCGCGTGGCGAGGAAGCACTCCAGCGCGCCCGGCATGGCGCCGGTGACGACGCGGGATCGGTGCAGCCTCGTCAACAGTTCCTCGTCGGTGGCGACGAGCGCCCCGGCGAGCAGGTCGGAGTGCCCGCCGATGAACTTGGTCACCGAGTGCATCACCACGTCTGCGCCGAGCTCCAACGGGCGCTGGTTGAACGGGGTGGCAAAGGTGTTGTCCACGCCGATGATGCCGCCCGGCTTGCGGGGCGCCGCGCAGATGGAGTCCAGGTCGGCGACGCCGAGGAGTGGATTGGACGGCGACTCCAGCCACACCAGGTCGCACGACGCGGCCGCATCGGTCCATGCCTGGCCGTCCCGGAGCGGGATCTGGCGAACCGTCCACCGGCCACGTGCCGCACCATCAGCGGCCAGCGAGGTGACGCCCTGGTAGCAGTCGTCCGGGATCGCCACGTCGGCGCCGACCGGGAGCAGGTCGAACAGCGCCGCCACCGCCGCCATCCCTGTCGAGAAGGCGATGCAGGTCCCGCGCTCCATCCCGCCGATCAGGTCCTCCAGCGCGTTGATCGTGGGGGTGCCCGGAGTGTCCCGGGAGTACAGATGGTGGCCACCGATGACGTAGTTCGACGCGGCCACGATCGGCTCGTTGAGCGGCTGACCGGGCTCGTGCGGGCGGCCACCGGCCACCACCCAGGACTCCAGGCTCACGTCATCTCGTTCGATCATGGTGCGAGGCTACTGCCGGCCCCGGTCGAGCCCGCTGGCGATTCGGGCGCCGCGCGTGGTCGAATCGGCCCCATGGAGATCGGGATGCTGACGTTGGGCGACTGGGTCACCGACCCCGAGACCGGGATGCGACGAACGGAGGCCGAGCGCCACCGCAGCATCGTCGAGCAGGCGGTGGCAGCCGAGGCTGCCGGGTTCACCTCGATCCATCTCGGCGAGCACCACTTCAGCGAGTACATCCTGTCGTCGCCCACCGTGGTGCTCGCGGCCATCGCCGAGCGGACCTCGACCATTCGCCTCTCCAACGGGGTGGCGCTCGCAGGAACGTTGGATCCGGTCCGAGTGGCCGAGGACTACGCCACGATCGATGCGCTGTCGGAGGGTCGGGTCGAGCCGTGTTTCGGGCGGGGGTCGATCTACCCCGACGTGTACACGTTCTTCGGCCAGGACGCATCCGAGGCTCAGGCCCGGTTCGGCGAGAACGTCCGCCTGATCGACCAGCTGTGGCGGGCCGAGGAGCCCATCGACTGGTCGGGCGAGTTTCGCGCCGATCTCACCGATGTGCAGGTCTACCCCCGACCCACCCAGAAGCCCCGGCCGCCCGTCTGGATCGGCGGGGGCTGGTCACCCGACACCGTCGACCTCGCGATCGAGATCGGTGCCTGGCTGATGCTTCCGACGGTCGTGGGCACCTGGGAGATGTTCGTGCCGGTCGTCGAGCGCTACATCGAGGGGTGGGAGGCGGCCGGCCGCGACCCCGCCGACCGTCGCATCGGCTGTTGCAGTCACTTCCACGTCGCCCCCTCGAGCCAGGCCGCCCGGGACCGTTGGGCACCCCGGTACGTCGCCTACATGTCTGCGGTCAACGAGTGGATCGTCCAGTCGGCTCGGCGCGCCGGCACCGAGGGTCGAGGCCTGGGCCAGATCGACTTCGACGCCATGACGTCGACGATCGCCATCTGCGGCTCGCCGGAGGAGACGATCGACCGCATGGGGGTGGTCGCGGAGATGCTCCAGCTCGACACCCAGATCCTGATGATGGATCTCGGCGGCCTCCCCGACGCCGAGCTCTACGAGTCGATCGAGCTCGCCGGCGCCGAGGTCCTCCCCACCGTTTCCACGTGGTGAAACCGGCGGCGACCGTCATGCGCGGGCGCCATGATTCGCGTGGCAATCCGTCATCGCCGCTGCTGCTGCCCCGCCTGCCGGCGCGGGCGTAGGGTGACCGAATGTCACTGTTGCGGTCTCTCTCGTCGGCGGCGCTCTCCCGGCTGGGGGCGCCGACCGCCGACGACACCAAGCCGTCGAAGCCGCCTCGCTACTCGGCGGCCGGTCTGTTGGCCAAGGGTGCTCGGAACCAGACCTGGCCTCGGGTGTGGCGTGACGTCCCGCTGCGGAAGTCCTACGACGTCGTCATCATCGGTGGCGGTGTCCACGGCCTGGCGTGCGCCTACTACCTGGCCACCAACCACGGCATCACCAACGTCGCGGTGTTGGACAAGGCGTATCTGGGCAGCGGGGGGTCGGGCCGCAACACCGCGATCGTGCGGTCCAACTACCTGACGCCCGAGGGTGTGGCGTTCTACGACCGGTCGCTCGACCTCTACAACACCATGGCGGTCGATCTGAACATCAACGTGATGTTCTCCAAGCGCGGCCACATGACGCTGGCCCACACCGACTCGGCCCTGCGGACCATGCGGTGGCGGGCCGAGGTGAACAAGCTGCAGGACATCGACTCCAGCGTCATCGGCCCCGACGAGGTGAAGAAGCTGGCACCCAGCCTCGACGTCTCCGAGCACGCCCGCTACCCGATCCAGGGTGCGCTGTACCACCCGCCCGGGGGCATCATCCGCCACGACGCCGTCGTCTGGGGATACGCCCGCGCCGCCGACCACCGAGGCGTCGAGCTGCACCAGAAGACCGAGGTCCTCGACATCCTCGTCGAGGGTGGCGAGGGCCCCGACGGCAAGGGCCCGGGTGGCAAGGTCACCGGCGTCCGCACGAGCCGGGGGGACATCAGCGCCCCGATCGTCGTCAACTGCACGGCCGGTTGGGCCACCCTCATCTCCGACATGGCCGGCGTCGGCCTGCCCATCTCCACTCGCCCGTTGCAGGCCGCGGTCACCGAGCCGGTCAAGGTCTTCCTGCCGACGGTCGTGGTCTCGGGTTCGCTGCACGTGTATGTGAGCCAGACCGACCGAGGCGAGCTGGTCTTCGGCGCCTCGGTCGACCCGTTCAACACCTACAACATCCGAGGCTCGCTCGAGTTCACCGAGGAGCTCGCCGGCCACGTGCTCGAGCTCATGCCCGGCATCTCCCGCATGCGACTGCTGCGCCAGTGGTCGGGCCTGTGCGACATGACGCCCGACTACTCGCCGGTCATGGGCTTCACGCCGGTCGACGGCTTCCTGTGCGACGTGGGCTGGGGCACCTACGGCTTCAAGGCAGGCCCCGTCAGTGGCGAGCAGATGGCCGAAGCCGTTGCCACCGGCCGCACCCCCGAGCTGATCGAGCCCTTCGCGCTCTCCCGATTCGCCTCCGGTGACCTGGTGGGCGAAAAGGGCGCCGCGGCGGTCGGGCACTGAGTCGAGAGGAGACGACGATGCTGCTTGTTCCCTGTCCTCATTGCGGTCCCCGCAACGCCGCCGACATGCGCTACGTCGGCGAGGCCGGCCCCCGCCCCGACCCCAACACCGCCACGCCCGAGGAATGGCGGGAGCACCTCTACATGGAGCGCAACCCGGCGGGCCTGCTGCGCGAGACCTGGTATTGCCGCCCGTGCCGCCAGTACTTCGTGCTGGAGCGCGATACGGCGACCAACCAGTTCGTGAACTCGCCCACCGGCGTCACCAAGCTCGGGGGGAAGGCATGAAGACCCGGCCCCGAGTGCGATCGGCAGGCAGCCCCACCGGCGTCACCAAGCTCGGAGGGAAGGCATGGTGGCGATGAACAGGGCTCGGCTTCCCGTCCAGGCCGGCGAGGTGATCGACCGCGACACGCCGGTCAACTTCACCTGGAACGACAACCCGCTGTTCGGCTTCGCCGGCGACACCATCGCCTCGGCGCTCGTGGCCAACGGTGTCCGCATCGTGTCGCGGTCGATGAAGTACCACCGGCCGCGCGGCTATCTGACCAACGACTACTGGGACCCCAACGCCTTCGTGCAGGTGGGCGACGACCCCAACGTGCGCTCGGCGCATCGGCTGCTCGAGAACGGCATGGCGATCGAGGCCCAGAACGTGTGGCCGTCGCTCGACCGCGACATCAAGGCCGCCAACGGGCTGGTGGGCCGGTTCTTGTCGGCCGGCTTCTACTACAAGACCTTCATCCGGCCGCAGCGGTTGTGGCCCACCTACGAGAAGGTGCTGGCCACCTTCGCTCCGGGCGGCAAGGTCGACCTGGACACGCCGCACCGCTACCACGACAAGCGCTACGCCCACCCGGACGTGGTGGTGGCGGGAGGCGGCCCGGCGGGCATGGCCGCGGCGATCGCCGCAGCCGAGGCGGGCGCCTCGGTGATGCTGGTCGAGCACGGCCATCGTCTCGGCGGCCACCTGCTCTGGGGGTCGGACGAGGACCGGGCCACCGCCGCCGAGCTGGCCGCGGCGGTCGAGGCGGCGGGCGTCGAGGTCCTGACCGACTCGACCGTCACCGGACGCTACGACGACAACTGGATCGCCATCGTTCAGCGAAGCCATCCGATCGCCGTCGAGCGGCTGATCAAGGCCCGGGCCAAGACGTTGGTCGTGGCTGCGGGCCTGATCGAGCGGCCCTACGTGTTCGCCGGCAACGACAAGCCGGGTGTCATGACCTCCGGCGCCGTCCGCCGTTTCGTCAACATGCATGCGGTGAAGCCGGGCGAGCGAGCGGTGGTGTTCACGGCCAACGCCGACGGCGATGCTGCGGCCGCCGACCTGGAGCGGGCGGGGATCGAGGTCGCCCGCGTGGTCGACGCGCGTCGGGGCGAGAACGTCGTGGAGGCACACGGTGGGGCCCGGTCGGTGAAGGAGGTCGAGCTCGCTGACGGCACCAAGGTGGCGTGCGACCTGCTCGTGACCGCCATCGGCTGGACTGCCCCGACCTCGCTGCTCAACATGACCGGCGACCGGCCCTCGTGGGACGAGACCAGCGCTCGCTTCTACGGCACGGCGGGTATCGACGACGTGTTGACCACTGGCGGGCTCGCCGGCGACGGGTCACTCGATCGCCTCATCGAGCACGGCCGGGCGACCGGTCGTCTCGCAGCCGGACGTGCCGCCGTGATCGGTCATCGCCTGCAGGCGTTGACCGCGCGAGCCACCGAAGTCGCCGGACCGGAGCCCCAGTGGCCCGCCGACGACCGCGCGCCGCTCGGCCGTGACCCCCACCCGGCGCTGTTCCGCTCCACCACCCACGGCATCGTGGACTTCTCCGAGGACGTCGGGTCCAAGGACCTCGTCAACGCGGCCAAGGAGGGCTACGACTCGGTCGAACTCCTCAAGCGCTACACCACCGCGACCATGGGTCCAGCCCAGGGCAAGCTCGAGACCGTCAACACGGTTGCGGTGCTGGCCGAGGCCCGAGGCGAGACCATCGAGGAAGTCGGCACCACGGTGTGGCGCCCGCCGTACGCTCCCATCACGCTCGGTGCGCTCGGCGGCCGGGTCTTCGAGCCGGTGCGGGTGTCGTCGATCCAGCCCTGGCACGAGGCCAACGGCGTCACCCCCATCCTCGCCGGCCAGTGGATCCGCCCCGAGCACTACGGCGACCCGGCCGCCGAGGTGCGCAACACCCGATCCAACGTCGGCATCACCGACGTCACCCCGCTGGGCAAGCTCGATCTTCGCGGCCCCGATGTCCCGAAGCTGTTGAACCAGCTCTACACCAACAAGTGGTCCAAGCTCCCGATCGGCTCGGTCCGCTACGGGATCATGTGCGCCGAAGACGGCGTGGTGCTCGACGACGGCGTCACCGGCCACCTGGCCGAGGACCACTACATCATGACCACCACGTCGTCGGGTGCCGGCGGTGTCTGGGAGTGGGCGGAGAACTGGCTCCAGACCGAGCACCCCGAGTGGCAGGTCCACGTCACGCCGGTCACCACCGGCTTCACGTCCATCAACGTCGCCGGACCGAAGTCGCGCGAGCTGATGCAGCGCCTGGTCAACGACATCGACCTCTCGCCCGACGCCTTCGCGTACATGCAGGTCCGCACCGGCACCATCGCCGACGTGGCCGGCTGCTTCGTGTGGCGCATCGGGTTCACCGGCGAGCTGTCCTACGAGCTCCACGTCCCGGCGGGCCACGGCCTCCGCGTGTGGGAGCGACTCCTTGCCGAAGGCGCCGATCTGGGTGTCGGGGCATTCGGGCTCGAGGCGCAGCGGATCATGCGGCTGGAGAAGGGCCACTTCATCGTGGGCCAGGACACCGACGGCCTCACCAAGGCCCCGTCCACCGGCATGGGCGGGCTGATCAAGCTGGACAAGGACGACTTCGCGGGCAAGCCCGAGCTCGCGTGGGCCATGGAGGACGAATCGGCCCCGCTGATCGTCGCCATCCAGCCGACCGACCCGCAGCTGGTGCCCGACGAGGCCTGTCAGATCGTGCGTGCCGGGACCAACGAGATCCTCGGCCGCATCACGTCCTCACGCATGTCGCCGACGCTGAATCGGTCGATCTGCCTGGGCCAGGTGCTGCCCGAGGTGGCGGCGCCCGGCACGGAGTTGACCGTCGTTCTCGTCGACGGCCGCCGCGTCACCGCCCGGGTGATGGAACACCACGCCCACTTCGACCCGGAAGGAGCGCGACTCCGTGCGTGACCTCAGCTTCGAGAGCTCGGTCGTCACGACCTACCCGATGGCAGCGGGGCCGAGCTGACGCTCGCCGACATCTCGGCCACGGCCAAGACGATCGTGCGAGCCGCGGCCGACACCGCCGCAGCCGCAGTGCTCGGCGTGGGGTTCGGCGCCAGCCGTGGTGCCGGCGAGATGCTCGTGCTCGGACAGCGACCCGGGGAGTGGATGCTCCTCGGGCCCGCCGAGACCAACGCCGCGTACGTGGCCGAGCTCGACACCAGCGGCCACGTGAGCGTGATCGACCACACGCACAGCCGAGCCCTCTTCCGGCTCACCGGTGCGGATGCCGCGTCGCTGCTCGAGAAGGTGTGCAGCCTGGACTGGTCGGATGCGATGACGCCCGACGGCGCGGTGGTGTCGGCGTCGGTCGCCAAGGTCGCGTGTGACCTCACTCGCCAGGACCAGCACGACACCCCGAGCTACCTGATCGCCTGTGATCGATCGTTCGGGCAGTACCTGTTCGACGCCCTGCTCGACGCGGGCGACGAGTTCGGGATCGGCGTCGTGTCGTGAACGCCGGCGGGTGCGCGTGCGGCTCGATCCGCTACCGGGTCGACGGCCCGGTCAGGAACGCGATCAACTGCCACTGCGAGCGCTGCCGCCGCTTCACCGGCCACTTCATGGCCGCCAGTGCGTGCTCGCCGGATGATCTCACGGTCGAGGGTGAGGAGCAGCTCCGCTGGTACCGCCCGACGGAGGAACCCGCGGTCGCCTACGCCTTCTGCGCCGTCTGTGGCAGCTCGCTGTTCTGGCGGTCCGACAGCGCGCCGGACTCGATCTCGATCTGTGCGGGCACCCTCGATCCGCCCACCGGGATCGTCACGGACCTGGCGCTGTTCGGCGCCGAGGCCTCCGACTACCACCGCCTCGACGACACCATCGAGACCGCGGCCTACGATCGCTGACCGCGCCCACCGTCCCCTGGATTTGTGAAGAGTTCCGGCCTGTCGGAACCCTTCACGAATCCCAGGGGCGTGAGGCGTCTGAGCGTGACGTCATGACAACTTCAGGCCCATGTGGACGGCCATGAGGTCGATCTGGTGGGCGAACACCGGGCCCGCATCGTCGAACGTGTTCTTGAACGAACCGAAGAGCTCGAAGTTCACCAGGCCATAGAGGAGGACCCACGCGGTGATGCCGCGAAGGATCTGCTCGTCGGGGAGCTCCAGGCCGGAGACCTCGCGGACACGCTGCACCTGGTCGGCGAGCTCGTCGTCGATGGGGACCGGTTGATCCCACGGTCGGGCCGGCATGTCGAGGAGCAGCCGCAGCAGGACCAGGGTCACCCGCGACGCGGGGTCGATGGTGTCCTGGGGCGCCTCGTAGCCGGGCACCGGGGTGCCGTAGATCAGCGCGTATTCCTGCGGGTGGGCGATGGCCCAGTTGCGGACGGCGTGGGCGGTCGCCCGCCACCTGCCGAGGTGGTCGTCGCGGTCGACGCTCGACTCGGCATGTTCGGCGGCCTCACCCAGCGAGTCGTAGGCGTCGATGATCAGCGCCGTCAGCAGGGCATCGCGACTGGGGTAGTAGCGGTAGACGGCGGACGAGGCCATGCCGAGCTCGCGAGCCACGGCTCGCAGGCTGAGCTCGCCGGCACCCCGCTCGATCAGGTGTGATCGAGCCGTCTCGAGGATCTGGCTGGTGAGCATCTCGCGCGCCGCGGCACGGGCGGTCCGGGGTGCGTTGGCGGTCTCCTTCGGGCCCATGACCGGCATCTTCGCTGATCGGAAGCTCGATGTCGAGAGCGGTGAACAAAAACGAGAGCACCGCTCTTGACTTTTGCCCTGAGAGTTGCGAACGTACGAAACGAGAGCACTGCTCTCGTTTCGAATCAGCGCTCGGCGGATGGACCGACCGAGCCGAGGCAGGAGAGACCAATGGCAACTCACATGATCGTCGGAGCAGGTGCGGTCGGCACGGGAACGGCCCGAGAGCTCGTCGAGCGGGGCGAAGAGGTCCGGATCGTCACCCGTTCGGGAAGTGGCCCGACGCACCCGGCCATCGAGCGAGTCGCCGCCGACGCCACCGACCGGAACCGCATGATCGAGCTCGCCGCGGACTGCGTGGCCATCTACAACTGCGCCAACCCGCCGTACCACAAGTGGGTCAGCGACTGGCCGCCGCTGGCCGAGAGCTTCCTCGCCACCGCTGAGGAGACAGGCGCCCGGCTCGTCACCATGAGCAACCTGTACGGCTACGCCGAGGACTCGGGTCCGATGAAGGCCACCGACCCGCTCGATCCGCCGACCAAGAAGGGCGCGATCCGTGCGCGCATGTGGCGGGACGCACTCGCTGCCCACCAGGCCGGCCGCATCCAGGCCACCGAGGTTCGGGCATCCGACTACTTCGGCCCGGGACTCGGCGAGACCGCCCACCTGGGCGACCGGTTCGTCCCCCGGGTGCTCGCCGGCAAGAGCCCGCAGGTGCTCGGCGCCACAGACGTGAAGCACAGCTGGACCTACATCGACGACGTGGCGCGGATGATGGCCGTCGCCGGGACCGACGAGCGTGCGCTCGGTCGGCCCTGGCACGTCCCCACCATCGAGCCGCACACGGTCGAGGAGATGGCCGCCGCCGTGGCGGCGGAGGCCGGGGTGGCGACCCCGAAGGTCAAGCGGATCCCTGCGGCCCTGGTGAAGATCGCGGGAGTCTTCAGCCCCCTCATGCGGGAGCTGCCCGAGATGCTCTACCAGTTCGAGAAGCCGTTCGTGATCGACGCCACCGAGACCTCCGAGGTCTTCGGCCTCGAGCCCACCCCCCTCGACGCACAGATCAGGGCCACCGTCGACTCCTATCGCTGAGTCGAGGCGTGAGAACGGTCCGACCCGGGGTGGTCGGTAGGGTCGGACCATGGAGTCGCTGCCGGTCACTCGCGTCATCACGGGATTGACGTGGGCGTCGGGTGAGCCGCTCGTCCGGGTTCGCGACGACGGCGCTGCCGCATCGGAAGTCGTGCCTCTGCTCGGACTGGTTCTCAACTATCAGGCCGATCGTGACGCGCCTCGGCTCTGCGTCGGGAAGACCCCGTTCCGGTCGGCCGACGGCGATCACTACGACTGTGCCAACCGCCCCGAGTCGGGGTCGAAGCTGTGCACGCAGTGCTCGATCTCGGACGCCACCTTCGCCTCCAACCTGCACCACGCCCACACGAAGGACCGCGCCGACATCGACCCGGCGATCGCCGAGCACCTCCGGCAGCCGAACGTGTTGTACCTCGCCGCCTTCCGCGACGGCAGCGTCAAGGTCGGCACCTCCACCGCCAAGCGGCACCACAAGCGCCTCACCGAGCAGGGCGCGTGGCGCGCGTTGCTCGTCGCCACCACCACCGACGGCTACGCCGTGCGCGACATCGAGGACCGGGTCACCGCGGAGCTGGAGATCCCCCAGTCGGTCTCGATCGGCCGCAAGCTGGATGGCATGGCGTCGCCGGTTCCCGACACCCGACTCGACGAGGAGCTCGCGTGGCGGGCCGATCAGGTCCGGGACCTCCAGGACCGGATGGCCGACAGCCGCATCGAGTCGCAGCGCGAATCCTGGTCGTTCCCGGGGGGCGATGCGGCCGTCTGGCAGTCGCTGCACCGCTACCCCGTCCGGCTGGACACGGGCCAGCACGACCTCGAGGTCGTCGCCGCCTGCGGTCGGGCGGCGGCCGTGCAACGTCGCGGGACCGCCGACGTCTTCGTGGCCGACATCGGCCAGCTCTTCGGGATCGAGCTCCGGCTCGGCGACTACGAGTCCGACGAACTCGCGGTCCAGGACTCCCTCTTCTGACAGCACCGTGGACCGTGGTTGCGAAGCTCGTTCGCAACACTGGACCGCGCTGGCCCCATGAACCACATCCGCGAGGCGCGGCGCGCCGTCATGGTGGAGACTGCCCGCAGCGGGAGGACAGATGCGTTGCGGGAGCAAGGGCATGGCGCGCCGGGGCGACGGTGGGCCGAGGCAGACGACGATGGGCCGCGCGCTCGTCGAGCGGTGGCCGAGCGTGACTCGGCGGTGTTCGATGAGCGGTGAGCCAGGCTTGCCGGAGCGTCTGGCGGGCCAGGCGCGCTCGACCGGTGAACGGGTCGCCATCGACGATCCGAGGCAACGCAACGAGGCCACGAACGCCGCCATGCGTTGGAGCCGTGCCGATCACCCCGCTGGTCGCTACCTCGGGCTCGCCTGGTCGGGTCGGTATGCGGCGCTGGGACTCTTGGACGACGCCGACGAGCCGCGGCTGGTGGTGACCGTCTGGGATCCCGACGGCTCGCTGTGTCGACGGCTCGACTTCCAGCGCCACGACGTGGAGCTCGCGCTCATCGAACTGGAGAGCCAGGGCGATCTTCCGGCGGTCCTGCTTCACCCGCTGGTGACCGACTTCGTCTGATCCTCCGTGGTGCGCACGAGACCGGGTGCGTACACGCCGCGTTGCCGGCGAGACCGTGGTGCGCTTTCAGCGTCGTGGTTCACGCTGGCGCGATCCGCGACCGCGGCACGTTGCGGTCTCGCGCCGCGGTGAACGAAACGGTCCAGGCGGGCCACGGGGAGTAGCGTGGCGAGGTGACCCAGACCCTCCCCGAGGCCGATCAGGCCGCACTCCAGAAGCGCACCGTCCGGGTGCTGCTGGCCACGGTGGTGCCGGCGGGGATGGGTATGGCCGGCGGCTTCGCAGCGGCCGCGGTGCTGGGCGAGGAGATCACCGGGTCCGACACCCTTGCCGGGCTCGCCGCGGCGATGCTCAGCCTCGGCGGCGCGATGGCCACCGTGCCTCTTGCCAACCACATGGCTCGCCACGGCCGGAGGCCGGGACTTCGCATCGGCTGGGTGATCGCTGCCGGCGGAGCGGCGTTGGCGTTCCTTGCCGCCGTCACCGAGTTCTATCCGTTGTTGCTCCTCGGCATCCTCGGTATCGGCGTGGGCAACGCCACGAACCTGTCGGCCCGGTATGCCGCCGCCGATCTGGCCACCGAGTCCGGGCGCGCCCGGGCCATCGGTTTCCTGGTGTGGGCCGGCACGTTCGGCTCCGTGCTGGGGCCCACGCTCGCCCTCGGTCCCGCCGGTTGGGTGGCCGAACAGGTCGGCCTTCCCGAGCTCGCCGGTCCGTACATGCTGAGCTTCGTCGTGTTCGTCGTCGCCGGCACGCTGGTCGATCGACTGCTGCATCCCGATCCGCTCGCAGCCTCGGGCGGGCTCTCCGAGGCCGGCGCGAAGCGTCCACCGGTACGCGATGCGTTCGGTCGCATCTGGCGTCACCCCGCTGCTCGGCTCGCCGTGTTCGGGATGATGCTCGGTCAGGCGGTGATGGTCGGGATCATGACCATGACCCCACTGCACATGAAGGACGGCGACCACGAGCTGCGGATCATCGGGTTCGTGATCTCGGTGCACATCATCGGCATGTACGCGTTCTCGCCGGTGGTCGGCTGGCTGGTCGACCGATTCGGCACCCATCTCATGATCGCTGCGGGCGGCATCACCCTGTTCATCGGTGCCGAGCTCGCATCCCACACGGACCCCGAGGACAGCCTCGGCGTCTTCGTCGGGCTGTTCCTGATCGGTGTCGGCTGGAGCTTCGGCCTGATCGCCGGCAGCGCGCTCCTGACCGGCTCGTTCCCGGTCGAGCATCGCGTCGCGGTCCAGGGCGCAGCCGACCTGTTGATGGTCGGTGCGGGTGCGTCCGCGGGGCTGTCAGCGGGCGTTGCGGTCGAATGGTCGAGCTTCCACAGCCTCAGCCACTGGAGCGGCGTCGCCGCGCTGGCTCTGGTGCTCGCCGCGGGGTGGGCGCTCTTCGGGCCGGGGGCTCGACGAGCTCAGGCCGGCGTGCCGTAGCCCCCGCCGCCGGGCGTGTGGATCTCGATGGCGTCACCCACGTCCGCCAGCGTCTGGGCCGTGTGGCCGAACTCTTCGGTCGAGCCGTCGGCGCGCAGCACGAGGTTGCGGCCGGTGGCGCCGTCGCGCCCACCCTCGATGCCGTAGGGGGCGACGCTCCGTCGTGACGAGAGGATGTTGACCTCCATCGCCTCCTGGAACCGGACACGCCGGATCACGCCGTCGCCGCCGCGGTTGCTGCCCTCGCCGCCCGAGCCTCGGCGCACCTCGAAGGACTCCAACCGCACCGGGTACCGCCACTCGAGCACCTCGGGGTCGGTCAGCCGGGAGTTGGTCATGTGGGTGTGCACGGCATCGCACCCGGGCGCGTTGGCCGTGGCCCCGGCACCGCCGCACAGCGTCTCGTAGTACTGGTGGCGCTCGTTGCCCCAGATGATGTTGTTCATCGTCCCCTGGGCGGCCGCCATGGTCCCGAGGGCACCGAACAGGGTGTCGACCAACAGCTGCGAGGTCTCCACGTTCCCGGCGATGACGGCCGCCGGGTACTCGGGGCTGATCATCGACGGATGGGGGATGGTCACCGCGATCGGGACCATGCACCCGGCGTTGAGCGGGATGTCGTCGGCCACCAGGCACCGGAAGACATACAGGACGGCCGCGTGGCACACCGACGCCGGGGCGTTGAAGTTGCCCGGATGCTGCCCGCTGGTGCCGGTGAAGTCGATGTGAGCGGACCGCTGCTCGTGGTCGACCGAGATCGTCACCACGATGCGATGGCCATCGTCCATCTCGCACGCGAACGAGCTGTCGACCAGCGCGTCGATCACGCGGCGCACCGACTCCTCGGCGTTGTCCTTCACGTGCCCCATGTAGGCGTGGACGACATCGAGCCCGTAGTGGTCGATCACCCGCAGCAGCTCGATCGTGCCCTTCTCGCACGCGGCCACCTGCGCCTGCAGGTCGGCGACGTTCTGGTCCGGATTGCGCGCCGGGTGGGCACCAGAGCCCAGGAGGAGGCGCAGTTCGGGCTCGAGGAAGCGGCCGTCGGCGACCAGCTTCACGTTGTCGAGGAGGACGCCCTCCTGCTCGACCGACGTGGAGTCCGCCGGGGCCGAGCCGGGCACGGTGCCGCCGATGTCGGCGTGGTGGCCGCGAGACGCCACGTAGAAGATCGGACGGTCGTGCTCACCGAAGACCGGCTTCACGACGGTGATGTCGGGCAGGTGCGTGCCGCCGTTGTACGGCGCGTTCATGACGTAGACGTCGCCGTCGACCATCTGGGGATTGCCGGCGATGATCGACTTGATCGACTCGCTCATCGACCCCAGATGCACCGGCATGTGGGGAGCGTTGGCGATCAGGTCACCGGCGGGGTCGAAGATCGCGCAGGAGAAGTCGAGGCGTTCCTTGATGTTCACCGAGGCCGCGGTGTTCTGGAGCACCATGCCCATCTGCTCGGCGATGTTCATGAACAGGTTGTTGAAGATCTCGAGCTGCACCGGATCGGCGTCGGTGCCCACGGCCGCGTGGTGCGGGCGGGCCTCGATCCGTTCGAGGACGAGATCGCCGAGGGTGTTGGTCGACGCGGCCCAGCCGGGTTCGACCACGGTCGTGGTGGTGTCGTCGACGATCACGGCGGGGCCGGGCACCGGGTCGGCGTCGGGTGCGGGGCGCTGGAGGAAGGGCGTCGGCATGCGTCGGCCGTCCATGACCGCGTCGAATCTGCCGAGCTCGGTACCGCGGACGCCGGCCGTGGTGGAGGCGGCCGGGAGGTCGTCGCCGGCGCTGACCGCTTCGACCTGCACCGACTCGACCACGATCGCCTTCTCCGGCGACACGAAACCGAACTGGGCCCGGTGGGATGCCTCGAACGCAGCGACCACTTCCGAACGAGGTCCGGCGTCGACCCGCAGCACCGTGTCGGACCCCTGGTAGCGGAGCGCCATCCGCCGGGCGAGCGAGATCGAGTCCTTCGCCAGGCCCTGCGCTTCGAGGTTGGCGGTGGCGCGGGTGCCGAGGCTGGTCCACGTCTCGTCGAGCGAGGTGATGAGGTCGTCGTCGAGCTGCGCCTCGACGGCCTCGTCGACCACGTGGCGGGTGTCGGCGAGGCCGATGCCCAGCGCAGACAGAACCCCCGCGTAGGGGTGGATCTGGATGCGGGAGATGCCCAGGCGATCGGCGACCAGGCAGGCGTGCTGGCCGGCGGCGCCGCCGAAGCAGACGAGGGTGTGGTCGGTGACGTCGTGGCCCCGTTGCACCGAGATCTTCTTGATGGCATTGGCCATGTTGTCCACCGCGATGGCGAGGAAGCCCTCGGCCAGGTCTTCGGCGGTGGCGGGCGAGCCGGTCGCAGCGGCGACGTCGGCGGCCAGCCCGTCGAACGCGGCCCGAGTGGCGTCGACGTCGAGTGGCTCGTCACCGGCCGGGCCGAACACCTGCGGGAAGAACTCGGGACGGAGCTTGCCCAACAACACGTTGGCGTCGGTCACGGCCAGCGGCCCGCCGTTGCCGTAGCAGGTGGGTCCGGGATCGGCGCCCGCCGAGTCGGGGCCCACCCGCAGCCGAGCGCCGTCGAACTGCAGGATCGACCCGCCACCCGCAGCCACGGTGTGGATGTCGATCATCGGGGCGCGCACACGCACCCCGGCGACCTCGGTCTCGTACGTGCGCTCGAGCTCGCCCGCGTAGTGGGCGACGTCGGTGGAGGTGCCGCCCATGTCGAACCCGACCAGGCGGTCGAAACCCGCGGCGGCTGCCGTACGAACCATGCCGACCACGCCGCCCGCGGGGCCGGACAGCAGCGCGTCCTTGCCCTGGAAGTCGCCCGCCTCGGTGAGGCCACCGTTGGACTGCATGAAGGACAGCCGCGGGCCATCACCCAGGCCGGCGCGGACCTGGTCGACGTAGCGCCGGAGCACCGGCGAGAGGTAGGCGTCGACCACCGTGGTGTCGCCACGGGACACCAGCTTCATCAGCGGGCTGACCTCGTGGCTGACCGACACCTGCCCGAACCCCAGCTCGCGGGCGATCGATGCGAGCCGAGCCTCGTGGTCGGTGTAGCGGTAGCCGTGGAGCAGGGCGATGGCCACCGCGTCGATGCCGGACGCCTTCACCGCCGCCAGCGCCTTTCGGGCGGCATCCGCGTCGAGGTCGGTGATCACCTTGCCGTCGGCCGACATGCGCTCGTCGACCTCGATCACCTCGCGGTAGAGCATCTCGGGCAGCACGATGTCGAGCGCGAAGAGGTCGGGCCGGTGCTGGTAGCCGATGCGGAGCGCGTCGGCGAAGCCTCGGGTGGTCACCAGCACGGTGGGGTCGCCCTGGCGCTCGAGCAGCGCGTTGGTGGCGACGGTCGTCCCCATCTTCACCGCGCCGATGCGCTGCGAGGGCATGGGCTCGCCGTCGTCCACGCCGAGCAGCTCACGGATGCCCTGGATCGCCGCGTCGGCGTAG
Source organism: Acidimicrobiales bacterium (assembly GCA_965262315.1). GTDB lineage: Bacteria > Actinomycetota > Acidimicrobiia > Acidimicrobiales > UBA8592 > JBCCFK01. Next base: position 52,760 of record CBDHFJ010000137.1, on the reverse strand, counting down.
CGCCGGGGGTTCTCCGACAGCAGCTTGTGGGTGACGGTGGTGCCGTCGGGCCGGACCGCGACGATGTCGGTGAACGTTCCGCCGCGGTCGATCCAGAACTGCCAGGCGTGAGCGGACCGGGCGGTCATGTCACTTCGAGCCGGGGCCTCGGATGACCTTGCCGATGTCGTCGGGGCCGACGAGGCCTTCGTGGGCGGCGGCGTCGGCTGAGGACACGGCGAGGACGGCGTCCGTCATCGGGGCCACGCGGTCGATCGAGGTGTCGACGTGCAGCATCAGCGATTCCTGCGTGGCAGCGACCACGCCGTCGGCCGTGCGGACCAGCTGGTGGAACAGGTGCACACGGATCGCGTCGGCGCCGATCACCGTGGTGCGCACCTCGACGGGCGTGCCCAGCGCCAGCTCGTCGAGGAACGAGATGTGGGTCTCGACCGTGTAGAAGGCGCCCTTGGTCTCGTCGCGGTAGGCCTGGTCGAAGCCCATACGCAGGAGGTACTCATCGCTGGCGTACCCGAAGACGAGGCCGTAGAAGCCCTCGCTCATGTGCTGGTTGTAGTCGATCCAGTCCTCGATGACTTCGCCGGTCCACACCGTCAGCGGCTGGTTGCTCACGTGTCCTCCTCGGGGTCCGGGCTTCAGTGTCCCACGGGTCGCTCAGGAGCGACGTCGGAGCGGGCGGCTGATGGTGTTCGTGGTTGGTGCCTGGCACCGGGTGCGAACACCTGGGTCAGGAGCGACGTCGAAGCGGGCGGGTCAGGCAGGTGGGCCCGCCGTCGCCTTTGAGGCTGATCTCGGTCCCGTCGTAGGTCTCGACCGTCGCTCCGGCAGCCTCCATGCGCTGGAGGGTGATCGGGTTGCCCGCCGGCGTGACGACGTGGCGGGGGGCGAGCGCGAGGACGTTGCAGCCCTGGCTGGGGAACTCCTCGACCGGGACCTCGACGAACTCGACGCCGCGCTCGATCAACAGGTTGGCCAGCCGCACCGGGAGCATGTCGAGGAAGACGACGGCGAGGTCGTGGTCGATCATCGAGAAGAACGACTGGAGATGCAGCACCTCGGCAGCACCCCGCCAGTACGGCATGTCGACCGCCACCACCTCGATGCCCTGGGGCTCGACGATCCGACGGATCTCGGCAATGCCCGCCAGGTTCGTGCGGAAGCTGTTGCCGACGACGAGCGTTCCCGGGTCGAGCCAGGAGAAGTCGCCGCCGTCGGCCGTCGCTGCCGGGTCCTCGAAGCCGTCGAGCACGGGGACGTCCATCGCCGCGAGCGCGTCGACGATGGCCTCACCCTCACGGGCGCGGAGCTCCTTGCCCAGGACGAGCGGCACGACTCCCGCCGGCGTGACCAGCGACGAGTCGTGGGCGTAGATCGAGTCGAGGCCGGTGCGCTCGTCGGATCCCAGCTCGAGCACGGTGGCGCCGGCTGCTTCGAGGATGTCGGTGAAGGCGTGATGGTCGGCCTCGGCCTGTTCGGCTGCGATGGGTGCATGCCAGCCGAGTTGCTCCCACTCGTCAGACGGTGCGTGCGCCAGCGCGGCGGAGGGTCGCTTCACTGCGACGACCTCGATGGGGTCGACCATGGTCTGGGGTCCGAGTTCGATCATGGGGTCGTCCAGTTCATCAGCATGAGCGCCACCGTCTTGGCGGCGTCGAGGACTTCGGTCAGCCGCACATGCTCGTTGACCGTGTGGGCATCGGCCACGTCGCCGGGGCCGTAGAGGACGGCGGGCATGCCTGCGTCGTTGGTGAAGAAGCGCAGGTCGGAGCCGTAGCTGACGCCATGGACGCCAGTCGGCGTGCCTCGCACCTCGGCATGGGCGTCGCCGAGCTGGGAGAGCAACGCGCTGTCGAGGTCGGTGACCGCCGACTCGAACTGGCCCTCGAACCACTCGACGGTGGGCGGATGCTCGGCGAGCCAGGGGTCGGTGGCAGCGGCGGACATCACCACCTGCTCGAAGGCGGCTCGGGCCACGTCGAGGTCCTCGCCCGGGAAGATGCCGTAGCGGCCCTCGGCCACCAGCGCTTCGGGCACCGTCGACGGCCAGTCGCCCGCCTGCACGGTGCCGATCGACAGGGGCGCGGCGAGACGATCGTCGGGATAGAGCGGGTGCGTGAAGCCCAGGTGGCGCTCGGCCTCGAACGCCATGAGCGCCCGATGCAGGGGCCACAGGTTGTCGAGGGCGGACACGCCTTCCTGGCGCATCGCGCCGTGCGCGGCTCGGCCCGGAACGTGCAGCCGGAACGAACACGACCCGCAGCCGACCGGGCACATCTGCAGCCGGGTCGGCTCCAGTACGACGGCCGCGTCGGCTCGGTAGCCGCGCACGACGGTGGCCAGGGTGCCCACGCCGCCGCTCTCCTCGCCGATCACCGACTCGACGATCACCTCGGCCGCCGGGGTCAGGCCCGCCCGCTGGAGCGCGGCGACGGCGAGGATGCCGGCGATCAGGCCGGCCTTCATGTCGCAGGCGCCGCGGCCCCACAGGACGTCGTCGTGCACTTCGCCCTGCCAGGGCCCGTGCGGGAAGTCCTCTTCGCGGCCGGGTGGGACGACGTCGATGTGGCCGTTGAGGATCACCGAGCCCCCACCGGCGGTGCCGCCCCACCGGCCGACCACCACGGGTCGATCCCCGAGCGGCAGACCGTCGTCGGAGAACGAGCGGTGGTCCTGGAGGTCCGCTCGAGTGGGGTTCCACTGGTCGACAGCAAAGCCGAGGTCGCGCAGCACGCCGGCGACGAAGCCCTGGGCTGCGGTTTCGTCGCCGGTGATCGACGGAATCCGGACCAGCTCCTGGATCATCTCGGTGGTCTGGACCGCGAGGTCGTCGACGGCACGATCGATGGTCTCGACGAGGGTCATGAGCGGACGGTACCGAATGGCGGGGCGGACAGGACCAGCCGCATGGCGACCCGGGGCAGGACGTCGAGGCCGGCGTGGACCTCGGCCTGCCGGATGGCGGCCAGTTCCGGCCCGAGGTTGTCGTCGGCCAGGGTCTGGTACCCGAATCGCTCGTAGTAGGGGCCGTTCCACGCCACGTCCCGGAAGGTCGTCAGGGTCACGGAGGGCAGGCCCTGGACGCGGGCCCACGTCTGGACCTCGGTGATCAGCCGGCGCCCCAGCCCCATCCCACCGGCGTCGGGTACCACGCTGACCTGGTCGAGGTGTCCTTCGCCGTCGACGACCGATGCCGTGGCATAGCCGACCACCTCGCCGTCGAGCTCCGCGACCCAGAGCGTGCCGTCGTCGAGGTGGGGTGCGAGCTCGGCCACCGTGGGGCCCGGGTCATCGGCGATGGCGTCGAGTCCGAGCTCACGGAAGCGCTCGCCCGCGGCCACCTCGACGGCCGCGAGCACGTGCAGATCGTCGCTCGTCGCGCTCCGGACCCGTCCGCTCACGGTCGCCACGATAGATCTCCGAAGAAAATGTCGGATCTCGGGAACCGATCGGGACGCCGACACGTGTGGGGGGTGAACGGTCGAGAGCCGGCGGTCTCTGGCTTCCAGACCACACGGAGCGCCACTGTGATTCCCCTCCCACGGTGGCGCTCCGGCGCGTCAGCACCACGCCCGCGGGCCGACCTGTCGCGCGGTCCGCAGGAGCGGACGCGCGACAGGTGATCACACGCCGTCGCCGGCCGTTACTCCGAAAGACGCACCAGGATGGTGGCGAAGCACATCTCGTCGTCGGTGCCGTCGGCCCACAGGATGTAGGCCGGCTCCAGCTCCGGGTCGCGCAGGTTGCGGTCCCACGTGCACTCGAGGCGGACGAAGTCGCCCCGCTCGAGCATGATGCGCTCGGTCGGGTAGTAGTTGAACTGCCAGTCGAAGTCCCACCGCTCGATGTCGAGCAGGATGCGCTCGTCCGGCGAATCGGCGTTGAGGGTCATCCGCAGGCTCTTCCCCAGCTCGTGCGCGTGTCCGAGCACCGAGACGATCTCGCCGTAGGCCTCCGGTGGCTGGTCGCACGAGCCGCCGACCACGCCGTCGACCAGGACGAAGTCCTCGGGGTCGTAGCCACAGGCGCCGGTGATGAACTGGCCGAGGACACCCTCGTTGCCGTACTTGGCGACGGCGTCGGCGAGGGCGGCGTCGCGGTCGCACAGCGGGCCCTCCTCGTCCGGACCGCAGGGGATCTCGGCGGGAGCGATGAAGGTGGCCACGACGACCTCGTCGGGGTCGGCCTCGTCGCTCCACCGGATCTTCAGGCTCGACAGGTCGGCCGGGGCGTCGACGTCGAAGTGATAGTGGATCTGGATCACGATGAAGTCACCGGGCTCGACCCGCATACCGGAGCCGGTGGGCAGCTCGCTCGGCCCCTGGCCCGGCGCCCACCCGAGGAAGATGGCGTCCTCGCCGAGACCCGAGCTCCCGAAGCAGCTCCAACCCGGCTGTCCGTCCTCGCCGTCGCGCTGCTCGGCCCGATCGCGCAGGTCGCCGGGAATCAGGTAGCCGATGGCGTGGTGGACGACCTCGGTCTGGTCGGGGACGAACTCGAACGCCTCGATGAAGCTGGTTTGGGCGACCTGCGGCTCATAGACCAGGCAGCGGTACTCGTCGGGCTGGCCGGCAACGCCGCTGTAGCCCGCTTCTGGGGCGAGCTCGACGTCGTGGTCCTCGAGCGAGAACACCTCGGTGTCCGCGGTGATGGCCATCTCGGGATCGACGTCCAGGGGTGCGCCGTCGGCATGCCACTGGGCGACCGCCGCCCGTTCCTCGTCGGTCAGGCTCCAGTCGTCCGCGAACGGGACGCTGAGATCGGTGGCGGGCCAGGGAGGCATGACCTCGATGTCGATGGCCGCGGCGATGGCGAAGGCGTTGTCGGCCACGTCGTCGGCGGTGTCCAGCCGCAGGTGCGGTGTACCAGGGCCGTTCCCGGTGTGGCATCGAGCGCACGTCGCGGTGATCACCGGTTGGACGTCAGTGGCGAACGACACCAGCTCGGTGTCCTCCGGTTCGAGCTCCACCGTGCTGTCGTCGCCCGAAGAGGTCGTGGCCTCGCCGCCACCGGACGCGTCCGTGACCTCCGGATCGGAGGCCGCAGGTTCGTCGTCGCCGCCGCAGGCCGCGAACAGCAGTGCAGCCACCATCAGCAGGCCGCCGGCCAGCACGGCGGCGGCCGGGCCGCGCCGAGGCCGCGAGGATTCGGGGAAGTCGGTCATGATCGGTCTCGCTTTCCACCGCCGGGGAGGTCCGGCGACCACGGTACGACAGGTCACCTCCCCCTGTTCATCGGCCGAAAGTCGGATTCCGATACCGCCGACGCGGGGTTCTACGATGCGCTGCATGGCCGACACCCCCGACGACATGACCGCTGCCATGGCGGAGGCTCATGCCCGCTATGAAGCCGAGCGGGCCAAGCGGCTCCGTTCCGACGGCCTCGCGCAGTACAAGGAACTGAAGGGCGCGTACGCCGACCTGGACGTGGATCCGTACGTCGAGCCCGGCTTCACGCGAGACCCGATCATCGAGGACACCACTGTTGTCATCGTCGGCGGCGGGTTCGCCGGGATGCTGACCGCCGTCAACCTCACCCGACGGGGCATCACCGACTTCCGGATCATCGAGAAGGCGGGCGACTTCGGCGGCACCTGGTACTGGAACCGGTACCCGGGCTGCATGTGCGACGTGGAGTCGTACACCTACATGCCGCTGCTCGAGGAAACGGGCTACATGCCCACGATGAAGTACGCGAGCGCGCCCGAGATCTTCGAGCACTGCCAGCGCATCGCCACCCACTTCGATCTCTACGCCCACGCCCTCTTCCAGACCGAGATGGCCGACGCCGTCTGGGACGACGAGCAGCATCGCTGGACCGTCACGACCAGTCGAGGCGACGAGTTCACGGCCCGCTACGTGGTGAACGCCGGCGGCCTGCTGCACAAGGCGAAGCTGCCGGGCATCCCCGGCATCGAGGACTTCCAGGGCCGCCTGTTCCACACGTCGCGGTGGGACTACTCGTTCACGGGCGGCGGGCCCACCGAGCCGATGGACCTGCTCGCCGGCAAGCGGGTCGGTGTGGTCGGCACCGGGGCCACGGCCGTGCAGGTGGTCCCCCAACTGGCGAAGTCCGGCGCCGAGGTGTTCGTCTTCCAGCGCACCCCGTCAGCGGTCGGTGTCCGAGACAACGGGCCCACCGACGAGGAGTGGTTCCGGAGCCTGCCCGAGGGGTGGCAGTCGGAGCGCATGGAGAACTTCACCTCGGCCGTCTCCGGCGAGAAGCCGTCGCCCAGCCTGGTGAACGACGGATGGGTGCAGACGATGTGGGACGACACCCAGGTTCCCGGCGCCACACCTGAAGAGACCGCCGAGAAGGCTCGGATCGACTTCGAGGTCATGGAGGGGTTGCGCCGCCGAGTCCGCGAGACGATCGACGACCCGGAGGTCGCGGCGAGGCTCGAGCCCTGGTACGGCAAGCACTGCAAGCGCCTGTGCTTCCACGACGAGTACCTGCCGTCGTTCAATCTGCCCAACGTCCACCTGGTCGACACCGACGGTCGAGGCGTCGAGCTGATCAACGAAGCCGGCGTCGTGGTCGACGGCACTGAGTACCCGTTGGACCTGCTGGTCTTCGCGTCGGGATTCGAGGTGACCACCGGCTACGTGCGCCGCCTCGGCTACGACCCCACCGGTCGCAACGGCATGAAGCTGTCGCAGCGTTTCGCCGACGGGGGCCACACCCTGCACGGCATCCTGACCGCCGAGTTCCCCAACATGATGATCGTCAGCACCATGCAGGCGGGGTTCGGGGTGAACTTCGTGCACTTCCTGTCCCGGTCCACCGAACACATCGCCTGGCTGATCGACACCTGCATCGCGGAGGGGATCGACGCCATCGAGCCCACGACCGAGGCCGAGGACGCCTGGCTCATGGAGCTGTTCGGGGTGGCCGCCGGAATGGCGGACTACACGCTGACCTGCACCCCCGGCTACTACAACGCGGAGGGCCAGGTGACCGAGGAAGGCGCCCGCAACGTCACCTACCGCGGCAACCTCAACGGCTACATCGCCTACCTGGACCGCTGGCGCGAGGCCGGCGACTTCCCGGGTACCACCGTGGCCCGCTCCGGCTGATCGGCCTGGACGGTCGGCGCCGGGTTTGCGAGAAGATCAGGGACCCTGCCTCCCCAATGCGTGTCAGGTTCGGGCCTCGGTCGGCGACAGGCCCGTCGCCCGCCTGAAGGCACGGGCGAACTCCGACACGCCCCCGTAGCCACAGGCGAACGCGATGGTCGTGACCGGCAGCCGGGTCTCCTCGAGCAGGGTTCGGGCCCGGCGCACCCGGAGGTCGGTGGCGAATCGGAGCGGGGTGGTCCCGAGCTCGCTGCGGAACAGTCGGAGCAGTTGGCGTTCGGACAACCCGGCTGCGGCCGCTGCTCGGCGGACGACGCCCGGGTCGGCGAGGCCGTGGGCGATCGAGTGGATGGCGCGTCCGAGCCTCGGGTCGAGCCATCCCTCGCCTGTTAAATCGGGCGTCGGCAGCGTCGACCGACGGTCGTAGATGAGGACCTCGGCCGTCCTCGCTGCGATCGCGTCCGATGCGAACCGGCTCAGGAGCGCGAGCGAGAAGTCGAGGGTCGCCGTACCGCCCGCAGAGGTCGCCCGCCGCTCGTCGATGTTGTAGGTGGCGAACGCCAGCTCCAGGTCGCGGTGGCGCTCGCGGAAGGCCGGGATCTCCTCGAAGTGCAGCGCGGCGAGGTGGCCGGTCAACAGGCCGGCAGCGGCCAGTGCTTCCGCGCCGGTGTCGAGGCCGCCCAGCAGCACGTCGTCGTCGGCCCTGCCCGCCAACCACGCCAACAGCTCCGGCGTGAGTGTCGCCTCGGGCGCCTCGCTCGTATAGAGCAGCACCACGTCGACATCGGGGTCGGCGTCGGCCACCGTTCCGGAGACGGGGATGGGCATGCCGTTCGACGCCACGGCCGGCTCGCCGGACCAGGTGACCAGCTCCCACCGCGCGCTCGCCGTGTCGTCGAGCCGGTTCGCGATCCGCCACGGCTCGACGAGCATCGCGACCCCCAACCAGGACACCTGATCGGAGAGAACGACGGTGGCGCGCAACATGTCGGATTCAGCATGACATCCGGCGGATTGTGTCTTCCAGATCCGCATCGAACTGCACCATCATCCGGAGATCGCACACGTCCCCGAGAGGAATGCGCCGTGGAAGAGATCCTGACCCGCCGACCCGAGGTGTTCATCCCCGCCCCAGCGAACGGGAGCCTGAAGGACATCTGCACGCCGGGCGAATGGGAGACCCGCGTCGAGCTCGCTGCCACCTTCCGGCTGGTCAACATGTACGGCCTCGACGACATGGCCAACGGCGCCATCTGCGCGCGGGTGAAGGACAACCCCGACCACTGGCTGCTCCACCCGTACGGCATCTTCTGGGACGAGGTGAAAGCGTCGGACTTCATCCTCATCGACTCCGCCGGCGACGTCGTCCGCGACGAGGACCGCTTCATCGGGCTCGGCGTCATCAATCTCTGCAAGTGGATCTTCGAGACCCGCCCCGACGTGAACTTCTTCATCCACGGCCACGCCGAGGAGGTGCAGGCGGTCACCGCCATCGAGTCGCGGCTCCAGCCGTACTCCCAGGCGGCGATCTACCTCATGCCACTGGTCGACTACATCGAGTACGACTTCCTCGAGGACGAGGTCTACGGCAAGGAGTTCTGCGACACGATCTCCCGATGCGAGCTCATGCTGGCCGGCCACCACGGCTACTACGTGCTCGGCCGCACCGGCGCCGAGTCGTTCTTCCGCACCTACTACCTGGCCCAGGCGTGTCGGGTGCAGCTGGCAGCCATGGCCACCGGCGACAGGATGCGTCCGATCGACCTGTCGTTCCTCGACGACACCCACACCGACATGTACGACTCGGACAACTACAACTACGACGGTGCCACCGAGTGGCTCGGCTGGCTCCGCAAGCTGCAGCGCGAGAACCCCGGCTGGGACGCGTGAGCTCGACCGGCCGGCCCTCCGGGCCAGTGTGCCGGTCTCGCTTCACGCCTGCTTCTTGCCGCAATCGGAGCTTCGGGCCTGCGGCCCTCGGGCTCCTCTGCGGATTGTCGACCGGCCGGCCCTCCGGGCCAGTGTGCCGGTCTCGCTTCACGCCTGCTTCTTGCCGCAATCGGAGCTTCGGGCCTGCGGCCCTCGGGCTCCTCTGCGGATTGTCGACCGGCCGGGGTCAGACACCTCGGGTCTGACCCCCCGTTCAGGCGCAGTCGGCGCCGGGGTCGAGCTCCAGCACCACGAGGTCGTCGTCGATCCACGCCGCGTCGACCACGCGATCGACGTCGAGGATCGCATCGCTCGATGCCATGACCGCAGCGGTTTCGTCGTCGACACCCTCACCGTCCGGCAGGGCAGCTCGGTACGTCGTTCGGCTGTCGGTCCCGGCTTCGGGGAACGTCAGCGCGCCGGTGGTGTGGTCGACGACGATGTCGAGCCCGACCCCGTCGCTCAGATGGAGCAGACCCTCGGACATGGCCAGCGTCTCGACCTGGACGGGGACGTCGACGTCCCACGCCACCGTGCCCTCGGCAGGGTCGAACCGGACCAGCCGGCCTGGTTGGGGATGCTCGGCCCCGCAAGGCCAGAACTCCGGCTGGGGTTCGATGGGAACGATTGCGCCCGGCGTGCCCGCCGGAACGACCGCCGAGAGGGTCTCGCCAGTGCCCTCCTCGGGGCCGCACGCGGAGGCGATCGCGGCCGCGATCGCGAACCCACCACACCAGACTGACCGCGTCACCTGTCCGTCACGCACGCGTCCAGTGTGTCGTCACACCGATGTGGTGTCAGAGCACGTCCCGCGCCCGCCGGGGTTGGAGCGCGTTGACAGGCGCACGTCAGGCGGCCGCAGCGACCAGGCGGAGCGAGGTTTGAATCGAGAGGTCGATGCTGCCCGTCTCCGCGTCGAGGACCAGCACCCTGCCTGTTTCAGGCGTACCGGAGATGCTCACGAGCACCTGTGAGCCAACCATCACGATGTCTGTGATCGTGCCCGACGTGAGCGACTCCCACAGGAGTTCGCCCGTGACTGTCTCGCGCGCCTGCAAACGGCTCGTCGCTGGCTCGAGCAACGTCTTCGTCACATGCAAGAGCACCCCTCCGTCAGAGCTGAACTCGTGGCGTGAGGTCTGGTCCGTTCCGTCGATGCGCACCCCGGACTCGTTCGTCGTTGGCAGCGAGTTCGCGATCTTCTTGCCCAAGAACTCACGGTCGGCGACCCGGAACAGCAAGTACGTCTCCTGCCAGGCGTCGCCCCCTGGAGGCTCGATCAACGAAGGCACGATCTCGAGGACGTCTCCGGTCGAGCAGTTGAAGTCGTAGAAGTGGGTGTAGACGAGTCGTTGGTTGGGGCTATCAGTCTGCACGCCCGACTGGACGATGAAGCGCGACGGGTCGTCAGAGATGACACGCCCGCCTGCCGCGGGGATCTCGCACACCAGCGTTCCGTCGAGCGAGAGGATCTCGGTTCTCTCCGTGCCGGGAGTCGACCGGTTGACCACAAGATGTCGGCCGTCCGAGTTGGCGAAGGCCCCGCCGGTGTCGATCGCCACGAGCGTGCCTGCGGTGACCGTGTACACGACCTCGCTTCGACGTCCTGTGTCGACGACGACGGACTCCAGTCCGAGCTGGTCCCAAAGCCAGAGAGCGCGCTCACCGATGTCGATGTCGGCGGGCTCGGCGAGAACCTGAGACGCATCGACCGTGTCGAGTGAGGGGGGCGGAGGGGTGGGCGTCGGCTCTGGCGTAGATGTGGGCTCCGGCGTCGAGGTCGGTTCCGGTGTCGGGCCTGAGGTCGGCGCGGCTGACGGGGCAGGCGTCTCCACAACCGGCGGAGAGGACGGCTGTGCGCCCGCGTTGCTGTCGCGTTGGCCGGTGCCGCCACATGACACGAGCAGCCCGAGGCAGCACACGGCCATGACGACGTCTTGGATCCAGCGCTGCATCGGACGTGAGGTCATGACGCGAGCAGACGGTCCAGCTCGGCGAGGGCGGCGTCGGGGTCGGTGACGTGGATGGTCTGCCAACCCTCGGCCTTCGCCGGGCCCAGGTTGTGGTCGAAGTCGTCGAGGTAGACGACCGACTCGGCAGGGACACCGAGCGCCTCGGTGGTGCGGCGGTAGATCGCCGGTTCGGGCTTGCGCGACCCCTCGGCGGACGAGTCCATCACCACGTCGAAGCGGCTGAGGTCGACGTCTCGCTCGAGCGTGGGGCGGAACTCCTGGAAGCTGTTGGTGAGCAGCCCGAGCAACACCTCGCCGCGCAACGCGTCGATACGGTCCAGGACCTGGGTGTTCATGTCGTAGGTGCCGGCGTCGAGCATGACGTCGATCTCGTCGCCATGCAGCTCGATGCCGCGTTCGGCGGCCACCGGAACGATCAGGTCCTGGATCTCGGCGACCGCCAGCTCGCCGCGCTCGGCACGGTGCCACGCGTGGCCGGACGACTCGTGGCGCGGCCCCATCAGGATCTCGAGCATCGTGGTGGCGTCGGTGCCGTGGCGCTCGGCCAGGACCGCGATCTTGTTGGTGATCGGCGTGATGATGACGCCACCGAAATCGAATACCACGGCTTGGACGGTCACGCGAGCTCCAGAGGGTAGGGGGTGATCAGTTCCGGGCCGTTCTCGGTGACCAGGTACTGGTCCTCGAGCTTGACACCTTCGCCGCCTGCGCGCGGGCCCACGTAGCTCTCCGAGGTGAGCACCATTCCCGGCTGGAGCTCACCATCGAACCCCCAGTCGTCCCAGGCGTCCGGGAAGTAGATCTCGGGGTACTCGTCGCACTGGCCGACGCCGTGGAAGATGCAGGAGTACCGGCGGTAGTGGTCCACCGGCGGGGAGATGGAGTCGAACGTGAGCTCGCGGAAGCTGCGGCCAACGGTGAGGAGCTCGGCGTTGGTCCGCACCATCTCGGCCGCGAGTTCCCACGCGTGGTGCTGCTGCGGCTTGGGGGTGGTGCCGCCGACGGTCCAGGTCCGACTGATGTCGATCATCATCCCGTAGGCGCCCACCAGGTCGGTGTCGTAGGCGAGGATCTCGCCCTCCTCGATGACCCGGCTCGACGCCTCCTGAAACCACGGGTTGGTGCGCGGTCCCGACGAGATGATCTGGGTCTCGATCCATTCACCGGCGCGGGCGATGTTGCCGGCGTGGAGCATGGCCCACACCTCGCGTTCGGTCATGCCCGGCTTCATCGCCGCCCGCATGTCGTCCATCGCCGCCATGCACGCGTGCGACGCACATCGCATCGCCTTCATCTCGTCTGGGCCCTTGATGGCCCGGGCCAGCTCCATGACCTCCTGGCCGAAGCCCAGTTCGATGCCATGTGCCTCCAGGGCCCGGTACCCGAACAGCGGTGCCTGATCGACGGCGAGTCGTGCGCCGGGCCCCGTGCGCTCCCTCAGGATGTCGGCGATCTCGTCGGCCCAGCGTTGGGCTTGTTCCTGATAGCGGGGGCCGGCGAGGAAGAAGGTGGCGCCGATGGCCGGTCGGACCTCGTTCACCAGGTGGTTGTGGCCCGACAGGAACTCACAGTTGTCGTAGTCCCACACGATCAGGTGACCGTCCGCGCCCACGTACGCGTAGCGGGCGCCGTTGTGCATCACCCAGATCTGCATGTTGGTGGTGTCGGAGACGTACCTGATGTTCATCGGGTCCATCAAGACGATGCCGTCGTAGCCCAGGAGGTTGAGTTGATCGACTGTCCGGTCGAGGCGGTACCGGCGCATCGCGTCGAGGTCGGGGAGCTCGAGGCCGGCGTCGAGCCACTGCTTCTCCAACTCGGGGCCGGGCCCCATCGCGAGGTGGTGGCCCTCGCCCGCAGCGCGGACGGACTCGGGGCTGTGGTCTCGCAGCGAGCGGTGAATCTTGCCCGTCATGGCGGACGAGTCTCCCATGGCGAAACCCCCGCGCACCCACGGACCGCCATGAGTACCTTCGCGGGGTGGCATCAACGTTGTCGGGCACCGATCTCGCCGACCTCGCTCGACTCGAGGAGGCCATGTGGCGCGACCTCCTCCGCTTCCATCAGGGAACGGTCGTTTCGTGAAGGCAGCGGAGACCACGGATCCCGGGTGGGCACATCTCCGCCAACTGTTGTCGCCCGGGGAGGTCGATGTGATCCTCGACTCGTGCCGCGCACTGTTGGGCGAGCCGGAGGACCGCCGCCGGCGTGGCGATCGGCCGCACGGCGGGACGCGGCATCTGATGGAGCTCGACGACCGCGTGCCGCAGGTGTCGTCGCTCCTGGCTCTGCCGTCACTCGTCGAGGCCGTCACCGCGATCGTCGGGCCCGACGCGCTCGCTGACCAGGTCTCGTTCCGGAGCCCGCAGCCCGGCCACGGGGGTCAGTCCTTGCATGCCGACGACGTTCCCAAGCTCGACGATGGGCCCGATCGCGTTGCCACCGCGATCGTCACGCTCGCGGAGTTCACGCCCACCAACGGTGCCACCCGGGTCGTTCCGGGCAGTCACCGACGGCCGGACCTCCAACGAATGGCTGGCTCCCTTCACACGCATCCGGACGAGATGCTGCTCATCGGCGCCTGCGGCGACGCCTTCGTCTTCTCGGGCCACCTGCTCCACAGCGGCACCCCGAACCGCTCGGCGTCGGAACGGCCTGCGCTCCAGATCACCTGGCGACGTTGAACCCGCTACCTGCAACCTGTCGCGGTCCAGGGACCGCGACAGGTTCGGGGTCAGCCGAGGTCGCTGCAGGTCCAGGCGACCCAGTCGTCAACGCGGAGCGCTCAATCGCGACCTGCAACGTTCCTCTGAGGTCGTTGCAGGTTGGTCACGGTGGGTGGTGCGTCAGCCGCGGCCGATCATGCCGCCCTGCACGGTGACGGTGGCGGCGTCTCGGAGATAGCGGGGCCCGAGGTGGGTGCGGACCACGTTCAGCGCCTGGTCGGCCTGGTCGATGCCGGCTCGCTGGAGCTCGTCCAGCTCGCGGATCACGTCGCCCAGCGCGCTGGTGAGCGCGCGGTGGCCGGCGATCACGGTCTCACGGTCCGGCGGTGCCGGAATCGCCTCCCGAGCGCCTTCGGTTGCGGCGAGTTGGCTGATGCGCCGCGCCGCCTCCTCGTCGACACCGTCCAGCGCGGCCGAGGTGTCGTGCAGCACCTGGATCATGTCGTTGTGCTCTTCGACGAGGCACTGGTCGTACACCGGCAGCAGCTGCCGCACCGTTTGCAGCAGTGACTGCGACATGGCGGCGGTGGCCTGGGCCTTGGCATCGGTCAGCGCGGGCAGGACCTCGTCGCCGAGGGCCTGGATGACGCCGGCCAGGAGGTCGTCGATGGACGGAGAGGTGTTCACAGCGCGACCCCCGGGTAGTTGAGGAGATGGGCGAAGCTCGGCAACGCGGCCGCGCTCGAGGGGACCATGTACAGATGCAGGAACTCGTCGTGCTGGCCGGTCACCCGACGTTTGATGGCGCTGTTGACCGGCACGGCGATGTTGCAGGTGCCGAACAACGTGAACCAGCCGAGCTCCTCCATCGTGATGTCGAAGCCGGTGAGCTCGTTGTAATACGCGAGGAAGCCGCCCTTGTCGTGCGGGTGCGACATCACGCTGGTGTTGGACAGGACGTCCATCGTCATCATCCAGCCCAGGTCCTCGCGGGGATCGCCGACTCGGCTGTTCTCCCAGTCGATCAGCGCGCTCACCTTGCCGTCCTCGTAGAGGAAGTTGGCCGGGTTGAAGTCGCCGTGGACGAGGCAGAGCGGTAGGGGGCGGGGCTTCGTACGCCGAAGCGTGAGGAACGTGTCGAGGACGACGAGCATCGACGGGTCGAAGTCCATGTCCGGGTACGACGAGATGTAGTACTCGAACGTCGAGTCCATGTAGTCGTCCCACGACGTCGTCACGATGCCGGCGTTGCGGGGGTCGGTGAGGGCGCCGCCCACGTTGAGGGTGTCGACGTCGCTGAGGTGGAGCTCGACCAGCACCTCGCACAGGTGGCGGACCACGTCGTCGACCTGGTCGGCGTCGGGTCCGTCGTTGAACAGGTCCGAGGTCCGCGGGTTGCCGGACGCCCGCTCCAGGATCATGGCGGCCTCGCCGAAGACGGACGGGTCCATGATCGGAGCCAGGCTTCGACTCACGGGGACGTTGGTGGAAGTCCGTATGGCCTCGATCAGGTCGTGCTCGACCTGTCGGCTCGTCTCCAGGATGGCCACCGTGGCCGGCGGGTCCTTCCTGAGCAGCAGCGGGAGCCGGTGCTCCCGGTCGCTCGTGGTCAGGATCGCGTCGAAGGCGTAGGTCTCCCGCGAGAATCCACCCGGTATCGGAGCGAAACCCTCGATCGAGACCGAGGCGGCCTCTGGGTGGAGGTCGGCCACGGTCCTGGCCAGTGCGTCTTCCATCGAACCCCCCGCTGGCTCGCACGTATGTGGCGGCGAGCGTAGCCACCACTCCGGAGGCGGGCCAGGCGCAACCTGTAACGGTCTCAGAGACCGTTACAGGTTTGGCCACGGTTCGTGTTCTCTGGTGGGTGTTCGCCCACCGAACGCGGTTGGTTCCGGCGGCGTGCGGGGTGGGGCCGTCAGTGGGGCGCGCGACACTGGCTGGGTGAATCGCACCGACCGCTTGTACGCGATGGTCGAGGAGCTTCGCGCGGTCGCCCCGGCGTCTCGCACCGCCCAGGAGCTCGCCGACGTCTACGAGGTGTCCACGCGCACGATCGAGCGGGACATCCTCGCCCTCCAGGAGGCCGGGGTCCCCATCCGCGGCGTCGCCGGCCGGCGGGGCGGCTACTCCATCGACCCCGCTCGCACCCTGCCCCCGGTCAACTTCTCGCCCGCCGAGGCGCTGGCGGTCGCCATCGCGTTGGCCGACGACAGCTCACCCTTCGCCACGGCCGGACGGGCGGCCCGCAACAAGGTGCTGGCGGCGATGTCGGCCGACGATCTCGAGGCCACCCGTCTCCTGGCCGAGCGTGTCCGCCGCTACCGGCGGCCGGGCCCCGACGTGCCGCGCATCCCCCGGACGGTCGAACGCGCCATCACCGAGAACCTGGTCATCCGGGTCGACTACCTGGACGGTCGGTCGGTGGGCAGCCGCCGGGAGGTCGAACCGGTGGGGGTCGTCTCGCTCGAGGATCAGTGGTACCTGGTCGCATGGTGCCGACTCCGTGAAGACGCCCGCACGTTCCGACTCGACCGCATCCACGGAGCAGAGCTCACCGGCGAACCAGCGCCGGTTCGCGATCCCGAACGCTTCCTCGAGTTCATGCCGTGGCTGGTGGAGCAACGCGACCCCCTGGTCTGACGGCCGCCGTCCGGGCCGCCTGTCCGGACGCCGCTGCCAATCCCGACAGGGGGGTGTCGGGGTTGCGGCGAAGTTTCTCGGAAATGCCGACACCGGGGTGTCGGACCGCTCCTGGACCATGTGCTGCATCGAGACCACGCAGTGCATCGGCACGCATGGAAACAACGAGGAGCAACAGACATGACCACCACCGCACCCGCACCCATCGGCTGGTTCGAGATCGCCGGGACCGACATGGCGAAGACCGAGGCCTTCTACGGAGCGGTCCTCAACTGGACCTTCGCCACCGACCCCGACATCGGCGAGGCGTACCGGCTCGTCGGCGCCGGTGAAGGCGTGCCCGGCGGCGTGACGATGTCCCAGGCCGGCCTCCCCACGAGCTACGCCATCTTCTCGGCGATGGTCCCCGACGTTCAGGCCACCTGCGACGCCGTGGTCGCCAACGGCGGCTCCGTCCTGGTGGGTCCCGAGGCGATCGATGCCACCGGCCTGGTGTTCGCCAACGTGGCTGACCCCGACGGCAACCACTTCGGCATCTTCAGCCCGCCCGCGGCCTGAGGGTCGACCCCGTCCGACATCCACCGGCTGTCGGCAGAAGTGACGGGCTGGGAGCGATCCAGACGCTCCCGGCCCGTCCGCGTACCCAGGGTCAGGGTCCGAGCGCGGGCGAGTCGATCATGCGGCGGCTTCCTCGGGCTCGAAGATCCAGCGGCTGATGTCGCCGGCTTCGCGGACGGACACGACGTGGGGGATGTCGTAGGTACGGACGTCGTGGTGCGCCGAGCTCCACTGTCCGAGCACAGCGCCCAGGACGTCGTGGTCCACCAGCACGTCCTGGGAGCCGACCCCGACGAACACCCGCGCCGGGGCGCCGCGGCCGAGGCCCACGACCTCCCGGGGGAGGGCGCCCGAGGCCAAGACGAGGTCCGATGCCAGGTCGGGTCGGAGCTGGCCGACGGCCGCCAACAGCGGGGCCGCCTGGCTGTAGCCGACGAGCGTGGTCCGGCCGGCGTCGACACCGACCATGCCGCGAGCCCACTCCACGAACTCGGCGACGTGGGTCACCGCCTCGACGTACGGGGCAGCGTCCGCGGGGAGCGCCGGGTCGAACCAGCTGTAGCCGTCCCGCCCCCGCTCGTGGGGCGCCCGGAGCGACAGATAGATCGATCCGCGCGGGACCGTCAGCGGTACCAGGGTCTCCATCTGACGCTCGTTGGCGCCCAGGCCGTGGAACCCGATGATCAGGCGACCGCCCGCATCCAGCCGTCCGACCTCGCCGGCGATCTGGAGGTAGGTGAGTCGCCGCCCGGCCCGATCGAGATGGCGGAGTCTGGACTCTCCGTCATCCCTCACGAGCCGGGCGAGCGTCCGGTCGAGCAGACCCATGGGTCAGCCCGTGGCCTTCGCGAGCTGGCGCCGGTACTTCTCGTCCGCCTTGGCCTTGGCCGCGGACGGCTTCCCGGTCTCGGCGTAGACCTTGAGGTCCTCGTAGACGACGTCGATCGTCTTCTGGAACTTCCGCTTCATCATCGGGCTCACCAGGGCGCCCATCACGCCGTTGGCGTTCCCCGAGACCTTCGTGGTCACCCGGGAGCGTCCGGCACCGATCGGTTCGACGCTCCAGGCACTCTCCATGTTGGTGAAGAAGCTCGGGATCTTCTCTGCCTCGACGGAGAAGGCGAATGACCGCTCGGCGTCGTCGAATCGGGTCATGCGCTCGTCCGTCACACCGAAGCCGGGGACGGTGCAGAGGCGACCGGGGGGCGCGCCCTCGGGGGTGTTGGTGGCCTTGGTGTTGAGCTCGCTGTGATTCACCGCGCTGGCCCAACCGTCCACCGAGTCGAACTCCTCGGAGAGGATTCGCCAGACGTGGTCGGCGTCGGCGTTCACGATCTCGGTCTTGCTGATGTCGATGGTGCCCATGGGACGTCCTTTCGTGTGTTCGGGTTGTGGGTCGGGGATCAGCCGGCGCTGATGGTGGCAACCGCACCGTCGAGGGCCTCGCCGAGCGCTGGAGCCACGTCGTCGGGCTTGAAGTCGTGGGTCCACACCAGCGTCGATCCCCCGTCGCGGTCGCGGACCTCCATCGAGGCCGAGTGCTGGGTGAACCCGAACGGGCTGTCGAGGAAGGCGTAGACGAACCGCTTGCGGTCGGGGTCCACGTCGACGATGAGCTCGTCGAGCATCGCCTCACCCATCGCGCACTGGCGGCTGCTGGTGCCCTCGTCGTAGGTGACTTCGCCGAGGAACGTGAACCATTCGTTGATCCGGGCCGGATCCTCGATCTTCGCCCAGGCCTCGGCGGGGGAGAGGTCGAGCGCGACCTCACGAGTGATGCTTGCCATGTCGGTGTCTCCATCCGGTCGAGCTCGTCGCCGAGCTGCGTTCGTCGATGGAGGCAGTCTCCGGTCGGCGCGGGTGACCCGGCGATCGCCCTTTTGGGGGATCGCAGGGCGGTCCCCCGGTTACGCTGCGCCGCCGTGACGATCGATCAGGTGGCCTTGCGGGCGTATCGAAAGGGTCGGTTGCGAGCCGAGATGGCCGCACGCGATGTCGCCGGCTGCATCCTGTTCGACCCGGTCAACATCCGCTACGCCACCGGCACGCGGAACATGCAGATCTTCACCAGCCGGAATCCGGGCCGCTACCTGTGGTTGCCGGCCGAGGGCGACACCGTCCTGTTCGAGTTCACCGGCGCCGAGCACCTGGCCGACGGCATCGAGACGGTCGACGAGGTGCGAACCGCCACCACCGCGTCCTACGTCGCCGCGGGTCCGGCGATACAGGAGGTCGAACGGAGGTGGGCGGCCGAGATGGCGTCGCTCGTGCGGGAACGGGTTGGTGCCGACGCTCGGATCGGTCTCGAACGGGTGAACGCCGGTGCGGCGATCGCGCTCGCGGCCGAAGGCGTCGACCTGGTGGACGCGCAGGAGCCGGTCGAGCGGGCCCGAGCGATCAAGGGCCCCGAGGAGCTGCAGTGCATCGCTGAGTCACTCCGGGCCACCGAGGCCGCGATGCACCGGATGCGCGATGCGATTGAGCCCGGCCTGACCGAGAACCAGCTCTGGTCGATCTTCCACCAGCACGTGATCGCTGCGGGCGCCGACTACATCGAGACTCGGCTCCTCAAGTCCGGTCCGGCCGCCAACCCGTGGTTCGCTGAAACCAGTGACAAGGTGATCGAGGCGGGCGAGCTGATCTGCTTCGACACCGACGTCGTGGGCTGCCACGGTTACTACTCGGACTTCTCCCGAACGTTCCATGTCGGCCCCGGCGCCCCGACGGCGGCCCAACGTGAGATGTACGCGATCTCCCACGAGCAGGTGCACCACAACATGGCCGTCATCGAGCCCGGCATGACCTTCGAGGAGTACTCCCGGCAGGCCTGGACGCTGCCCGAGAAGTACGCGGCGCACCGGTACTACCTGTCGGCGCACGGCTGCGGCATGACAGGCGAGTACCCGTACCTCTACCACGCGCAGGACTTCCCGGACGCGGGCTACGACGGGGTCATCGAGCCCGGCATGACCCTCTGCGTCGAGAGCTTCCTCGGTGCCCAGGACGGTGGTGAGGGCGTGAAGCTCGAAGAGCAGATCCTGGTGACCGAGACCGGCACCGAACGCTTGTCCCAGTTCCCGTTCGAGGACGCGTTGCTGGTCTGACGCCGGGTGTCAGGGTGCGGTGAGCTGGATCTGGAGCAGTTCCCGTTCGAGTTCCCGTTCGAGGACGCGTTGCTGGTCTGAGTGGGCCTGTCAGGGTGCGGTGAGCTGGATCTGGAGCACGTCGCCGTCGGTGATGATCGACGCGAAGTACTCGCCGGAGTCGTTGACGCCGCCGATCGCGATGATGCCTGCCGAGCGATCGGGAGCGGTCGCTATCAGGCCGTTGTCGATGAACCAGTTCTCGTAGTGGTCGACGATCTCGTCGTAGCGATCCGCCGGGTAGACGGCGGTCGCCACCGACATGCCGTCGATCTCGGCCACGATGCCCTCGAGCGCGCCCGGCGGCGATGGGATCGGGAAGTCGGCCAGGTCCCCGTCGCCACCCTGGAGTTCGGGCAGCGCCTCACCGTCGGCGCCGGTCAGACCGTCGTCGGAGGTGCCGCTGTCGTCGTCGTTCTCGCCGCCGTCGGTGGCAGCCGAACCGCTGTCGCCGGCTGCCTCCGACGCGCCGACCCCGCTCTCGGGGGTGTCGTCATCGTCCCCGCCGCACGCCGCGAACACCAGCGTCGCCACCAGCACTGCCATCAGGATCCGTCGCATCCAACCACCGTCGAGTCTGGACGCGTCGGACGCAATACGCGGATCCGCGTAGCGACTGAGCTGTTGGTGCGTTTCGCGCCAGGTCAGATGCGCAACAACGCTGGTCAGGGGGAGAGCTTCTGGATGCGCGCGACCGCTGCGGTGCGATTGTCGACCTCGAGGACCCGGTAGATCCGCTCGAGGTGCTTGCGAACCGTGCCCTCGGAGATGCCGAGCTTCGCGGCCAGCTGTGCGTTCGTGCCGCCGCCGGCGAGCGCGCCGGCGACCTCGACCTCGCGAGCGGTCAGCCCCAGGTCGATGAGCGGACCCCATGGCGTCTCGTCGGTGGCCTTCACCAGCACCACGTGCGGCGGAACCGGGCTGGGCACGTACCACCCGTCGATGCCGCCTCCGGCACCGGAGAGCCGGACCGGTGGAGACAACACCGCCGGCTGTGACGGGTCGTAGCTGCGCACCGTTCGCAGGAAGGGATCGCGGATCGTGGCCGGCAACTCGCCCCCGACCGCCATGTCGACCTCCACGGTGCCCAAGGCCTCGCTGGCGCCGTCGGTGAGCGACACGATCTGGGCCTCGGTGTCCACCAGCGCCGCGGACCAGCCGGTCGCGGAGAGCGCCTCGTGGAGACGGGCGACGCTGCCGTGAAGTTGGACGGTCCGGTACGCGTGCACCAGATGCGGCCGAAGGGTGTTGACCACGGCGCGGTCCCGCTCGTCGAAGCCCTCGGCGCCACGGTTGAGCGCGAAGCCGATCACGATGCCCGACGGGGTGGGGAGCGTCACCGCCATCTGGCTGTCGATGCCGAGTCGGCTGAACACGCCGCGGTGGAGATCGGTGGCCCGCATCTCCTCGATCGTCACGAAGTCGCTCCACATCAATGCGCGGGTGTCTCGGGTGGCCTCCATGTGTGCGATCAGTGGGTTCTGCCGCATGTACGTCTCGAAGACCGGCACCGCAGCTTCGGCGAAGCCGTCGGGCGGCCGCGGCCACATCTCGTACGAGATGCGTCCGGCGAAGGGGTTCATCTCGTTGTAGGACGCGTCGATCGACGGGATGAGGTCGATCAGGCCCTGCGTGGCGGTCCGGATGAACGCATCCATGTCCGCGCAGCCGCCCAGGTCCTCCACCAGCGCCAGCACGGCTGCCAGATCGGCAGCTCCCAGGTCTTCCGCCGCCACGGATCCAGCGTGGCACATCCGACCACCGACTGGTGGTCGTGGGCCTCGACCCTGGAGCCGAACCGGCGCTCGGATCTACACTGCGTGTCTGGGTTGCCGCGCGGCGCCATCGACACATCCGGGGGGATGAGCCATGACCACTGTCGATCCCGTCGAGGACTGGGCCGAGGACTTCGAGATCTTCGACCCCGACTTCGTGAAGGACCCGTACCCCGTGTACGAGGAGCTGCGTGAGTCGGGCTGCCCATTCGCGAAGACCGAGCGCCGGCAGACCACCTTCATGCCGACCACGTTCGACGCGGTGCGCCAGGTCGCGACTGACACCGAGAACTGGTCGTCGTTCTCGGTGAGTGTGACGCCGACCCCCATCACCTACGACGAGAACGGGGATCGCCTGCGGTCGATCATCACGTCCGACGCCCCCGATCACACCCCGGAACGTCGCCTCATGCTGCCGTTCTTCTCGCCGAAGTCGGTCGAGAAGTACCGGCCGCACACCCAGGAGTTGTGTCGCCGGCTCATCAGGGAGTTCATCGAGGACGGTCAGGTCGACGCCGCCGAGCAGTACGCCCGCCAGATCCCGCCTCGCATCATCGCCCTCATCCTCGGGATCGATCCGGAGATGTCGGACGACTTCACCACGTGGGTCCAGGGTGTGCTCGAGCTCGGTCTCCAGGACGAGAAGATCCGCGAGCACTACTCCCAGATCATCCGAGAGTTCTTCGTCGGCGAGATCAAGGATCGGCTCGAGAACCCCGGCGACGACCTGATCTCGTTCCTCCTCCAGGCCGAGATCGACGGTGAACCGGTTCCCATGCCGGTGGTGCGCGGCAACATCGGGCTGATGCTGATCGCCGGCATCGACACCACATGGAGTTCGATCGGGTCGGCCATCTGGCACCTGGCCCACCACCCCGACGACCTGCGTCGCCTGGTGGAGGAGCCCGAGCTGATCCCCACCGCGGTCGAGGAGTTCCTGCGCGCGTATGCGCCGGTGACCATGGCCCGGGTGGCGTCCCAGGACACGACGCTCGGCGACCACGAGGTCAAGAAGGGCGACCGGTGTGTCCTGACCTTCAACGCCGCCAACCGCGACCCGGAGTACTTCGAGAACCCCGAAGAGGTCATCATCGACCGCCAGCAGAACCGCCACGTCGCGTTCGGCTCGGGCATCCACCGCTGCGCCGGCTCCAACCTGGCTCGCATGGAGATGACGGTCGCCATCGAGGAGTTCGTGAAGGCCATCCCGGAGTTCGAGCTCGAGGATCCCGACGCGGTGACCTGGGCCGGCGGTCAGGTTCGCGGCCCCCGCAACCTCCCCGTGACCTTCTCGGCTCGACCCACGCTGTAGCGACTCGACTCATTCGGTCGGCATCCAGGTGCCGCCCGTCGCCTCGGCGGCGCCGAGGACCGCCGCGCCGTCCTGCACATCCTTGAGGTGCCGGTCGAACCATGCCTGGACCAGCGTGGTCGTGGCGACGAAGCCGTCGTCGCCCCAGCTGATCCAGGCCAGATGCTCCTGGCCCTCGAGTGCGAGCAGCGACGAGCCCGGTCCGAGCTCGTCCGCCACCTGGGACACGGCGCTGGTCGGCGCGAAGGGGTCGGTCTCGGAGGTGATCAGCAGCGAGGGTGGTGCGATGTCCCAGCGCTCGTCGCCGCTGAACGGGAGCACCACGCCGGCGTGGAGCACGGCCGCATCGATGCGGTCGTCGGCACAGCAGTCCCAGCCGATCAGGCCATAGCCGGTCGCGGCGCCGAGGGAGATCCCGACCACGCCGATGCGGTCCGGGTCGATGAGGCCGGCGAGATCGGCGGGCGGTTCGTCGATCAGCCGGTCCAGCACTGCGGTCACGTCGGCGGGCTGCTCGACGTAGTCGAGCGTGGCCTCGCCGGGCCACGCGCTCTCCGGGAATCGCACGCTGGCGACCACGTAGCCGGCCCGGACCAGTGCCTCGGTGTGGGGGGACAGCCCGTTGGTGCTGCCCAGACCGGGCACGTTGATGATCAGCGGAAATGGGCCGGCGACGGGCGGTGCGCCTCGACCGAACGTCGCCGCGGGGTAACCGACGAGCACCTCGAGCGAGCGAGACGGCGCCGCTTCGACCACGACCAGGCCGTCGTTGGTGATCTCGTCGGTGGGGCGGGTCGGATCGACGATGGTCACGTTCGTGATTCCGAGGTCGTAGCTGCCCGCCAGATCACGGTACGCGTCCTCCACACGGACGCCGGTGGGCTCGCCGACGGCGATCGACTCGACCACCCCGGTGGCGTCGTCGACCCACGTCGGGAACAGCTCGTCGTCGGCTTCGGCGACTGCGAGCAGCGTGTCGTCCGGGGTCTCGATCTCCCAGATCCGCTGCGTCAACCCCTCCCACAGGAACCATGCGAAGCCGGGATTGAGGTCGAACAACTTGAGACAACGCGCACCGCACCACCCCCGGATGTCCTGCGTCGACGCGGGGTCGAACCGGATGTCCCACCACGGGACCGTCGACCCGTCGTCGAGACGCGTGGTGCCGGTGTCCACGACCACCACGTCGTCGGCGGAGTCCAGCCAGGCGCCCAGGTCGTCGACTTCCGCCGGGCCAGTGGCGGTGGCCAACGTGGGCTGCATCGCCCCGGGGTGGCCGAACCGCGCCGGTCGGAAGAACGAGAGGTCGGCCACCACGTCGTCATCCGCATCCGGTCCGCCGAGAATCACTCCGCCCGCGTCACCGAGGATGACCGTCCCGTCGAAGGGCCAGTCGAACTCGAGCCCTACGGTCAGCAGTTCGGTCCGATACGTCGCAGGCGGCAGCGCGATCCGCCCGTCGGTGAGTGTCTGCGTGGCGAGGTCGTCGAGGTCTGCGGCCTCGGACGGTGGGATCGGGGTCGCAGTCGGCGCAGAGGGCGGCGTCGGTGTGGCCGCAGCCCTGGGGGTGAGGGTGGGCGCGGTCGGCGCTGCGGTCGGCGTCGGGACTGGGGGTGGTGGCGAAGCGGAGTTGATCCGACCACCGCCGCAACCGGCGACGAGCAGGAGCCAGATCACGATGGAGGCGACGGCTGGATGGCGGCGGGACGAGAGCATGGCGATCTCCTCGGGGTGAGCTCCACCCGGTTCATCGCCCCGGGTCGGTCCCTTCCGTCAGGTTCCCCGGCTTGTTCAGCCGCGCGTCATGTTCCGTCCGCTCGCCGTCCCCGCACGAGCCGGCGCATCGTCAGTGGCTCCACTGGTTCCAGTGGAGGACGTCGTCGACGGGTCGACGTCGGACCGGCCCGAAGTTCCCCAACGGCCAGCCGATGGGGATGAGGCCGAAGATGCCGTGGGTCTTGGGAACGCCCAGCACCGAGCGGAAGTCGGCCTCGCGGAAGAGGTGCCAGATGGTGAGGTTGGCGGCCAGCCCGTGCGCACGAGCCGTGATCAGCAAGTTCTGGACTGCCGGGTAGATGCTCGAGGCCTCGCTGAGGTTCATCGATGCCATGCCCGACGCCGCGAACCGCCGCATGTTGGCCCACCCCATCTCCTTGGCGATGGCCCGGACCTTGCGGGGATCGGCCATCACCTTCTCGGCGCCCATTCGCTGGTGGCAGGCGGCGATCACCAGCGGCGTGTCCTCGAAGTGCTCGCACTGGTAGGCCAACGCGTCCATCATCCGCCGGCTGGCGGGGTCGTCGAACGCGGGGACGAGCGTGCCCTGGAGTGCCTGATAGGCCTGCTGGCTCTCGCGCCACAAGACGGCGAGTTC
The DNA here is from genome assembly GCA_965262315.1 of Acidimicrobiales bacterium. Lineage (GTDB taxonomy): Bacteria > Actinomycetota > Acidimicrobiia > Acidimicrobiales > UBA8592 > JBCCFK01. The sequence continues at coordinate 27,317 of CBDHFJ010000137.1, read as the reverse complement.
GGCCATCTTGTCCCGGTCGGTGACGGCGACGAAGCCGTAGTGCTGGGCATTGGAGGCGCTCGGCCCCCAGGTCGCGGCCTCGATGAGCGTGCGGATCAACTCGTCGGGTACCGGATCGGGCTTGAGTCGACGCATGGCGCGCATGCTGGCCAACACGTTGGTCACCGGCGCATCCGCGCCGAACGCCAGCGGCGTGTCCTTCGACATCGAGAGCACTGTTGCCTCGGCGCGTTGGGGTCCTTCGCTCATGGCTCGCTCCTGGTCCGCGGTGCCCCCAAACTGGTCGGCGAGTGCGTCGGCCGCAAGCGCAGGATCAGGACTCGGCCAGCTCGCCGATGAAGAGCGGGAGCTGCTCGTCGAGGATCGCGGTGAGGGCTTGTGGGTCGAGGGGCGGCGCGCCGCCGATGCTGTACACGTACACCAGGACCGCCAGGTCGGCGCGCGCCCAGGCCAGCTCGCAGACGTCCTCGATGTCCTCGCTCGCGAAGTCGATGCAGGTGAACCAGAGGTCACCGTCCTGGATGCCGTCGAGGGCCTCCGACCGGCTGATCTCGCTCGCCTCGCCGTCGATCTCCCAGCCGGCGGGGCTCAGGTCCTCCAGCGGCACGGTCAACGGTCCGTGGGCCACACCGACGCCGACCACCCCCCGCCGGTCCTCGCTGTCGAAGTCGAGCCAGTCGCAGACGTTCGCCTCGACCCGGCCGGACTCGCTGGCGAAGGCGCCGGCGAAGCGTTCGACGGCGAAGATGTCGAACGCGACCTCGTCTGCGACCGCCTCGGCGATCGTGCCCGCCGCGTTGCGGGGCAGGCACACGTTCGCCTCGTCGAACGCGCCGTCGTCGTCGAGACGCAGCACGTCGATGCCCGCCCGGCTGGCATCGAGCGCGGCTTCCACCTGCGCAGTCTCGATCTCGGGTCCGCCCCCACCGCCACACGCGCCGACGACCACGCACGCCGCCAACACCAGAACCGCCAACCGTCGCGTCCCCATGCCCGTCTCCTCGTTCCCTCAGCAGCCCCGAAATTGGGCCACCGGCGCACCGTAGCGGTGCGGTTGCTGCCCGATTTGGCTGTCCGCGATGGGTTCGACCGAAATCGGGCGACATCTGCACCTCGGCGGTGCGCCGGTGCTGCCCAGTTTCGGTGGCGGCGACCGGTGAGGGGTGGGGAGTCGAGGAGGGCAGACCCGTTGTCAGCCGGCGGCGAGGGCGATGAGCTGGGCCACTCCGTTGCCGCCCATCGTGCCCGTGGTGCGGCCCACGACGAAGTTCTGGTCGTCGAGCACGACCCAGCCGGGCACCGATGTCATGCCGAACATCGATGCGATCGAGCCCGCCTGATCGTCGGCCATGACGGGGTAGGGCCAGTCGACCTCGGCGAACCAGGCGTCGGGCGGGTAGTTGTCCGCGTTCGGGTCGGGGAACGTCGAGACCGTCACGAACTCGACGCCGTCGGGGAGATCGACCGCGTTCAAGTAGTCGGCCACCTCCGGGATCTCCCGTTGGCATGTGGGGCACCAGTGGGCCGCGAACAGGATCACCTTCCCCGTGTCGTTGGGACCGCCTCCGCCGCCCACCACGACCTGCTCGCCGGTGGCGAGGTCGGTGGTCACGAAGACGGGTGCTTTCAGCCCGACCGCCTGGTCGGCGCCGTTCCCCAACGTCGGCAGCGCCGACCCGTTGAACGAGATGCCCGCCGCGCCATCGTCGCCGTCGTCGCCACCGCCGGCCACGAAGATGGCGATGACGATGGCCAGGACCACCACGGCCCCGAGGCCGACGAGGCCGGTTGCGAGGCGATTGCCGTTCGACGCGGCGGCCTGCTGGTGTCGGGTGGTGGCGCGGTTGGGTTGTGCTCGCTTGACGCGATTGCTCATGGTCCCAGAGTGTTCGGGGGCGGGAGGAAATGGCAGGGACCGAAGTCCCGCCGTCGTCAGCCTACGAGACCGGCTCTGGCGCGTGGCCGCGGCTACGGCTCGCGGATGTCTGCGGTGACGTCCAGGGTGGCGCCCGACCCGAACGAGAGTTCCAGATCGACCTGGTCGTCGACGGCGAGCGGTTCGCGCAGGCCCATGCACATCACGTGGAGGCCGCCGGGCTCGAGGATCAGCGACTCGCCGGCTTCGATCGTCAACTCCTCGGCGTCGGCCGGCATCATCGACATCACGTTGTCGACCATCGTCATGGTGTGGATCTCGACCATGTCGCACACGTCGGTCGCGGCGCCGGTCAAGGCGTCGGCGGCATCGGCGTCGTTCCGGATCTCCAGGTAGAACGCGGCGGTGGATGCGTCAGGTGCGGTCGATCGAGCCCAGACGTCGCTCGCGCTGACGCCGCCGCCCGCATCGTCGTCCCCGCACCCGGCGAGCAGGAGTGCGGTGAGGGCCAGGGCCGGCAGCAGCCGGCGGGTGGTCGGGGTCATGGAAGCAGCTCCTCGAGGTCGCTGGTCAGGGCTGTCGGGTCGACGTCGTGGCGCCACACCACGTCCAGCGAGCCGTCCGGGCCGATACCCATGAGCGTCGCGGTGTGGTCGACGAGATAGAAGCCGTTGTCGTCCTCGGGCCCGGCGTCGAAGAACACGCCGTACAGCGATGCCGCGGCCGCGATGTCCTCCGGCTCGCCGCCCACGCCGCGGAAGTCCGGGTTGAAGTGGCGGACATAGGTCGCCAGGTCGTCGAGCCCGTCCCGGGCGGGATCGACCGACACCATGAGGAGATGCACGTCCTCGGACCGGTCACCCAGCGCCTCGACGGCCTCGGCCGCGACGGACAGCGTGAGGGGGCAGACATCCGGACAGAACGTGTACCCGAAGAACAACAGGACGACGTCGCCCTCGTACCGACTGAGATCGGCGACGCTGCCGTCGTCGAGAGTGAGGGCCGACAGCGATGGGGCCTCCGTGCCGGCCGGCAGCCGCGTGCCTGCCCAGGCGTGGGGCCGGAACTGTGCCAGCACGAACGGGGTCGCAACCAGTCCGGCGAGGATCGCCACCAGGAACAGGGCCGGGACCAGCAGCCGCTGGCGGATCGAGCGGCGTCGGCGGGATGGCGGCGGATCATCCGAGACCGGTGTCGGGGGATCGATGGTGGTGGTCATGTGATGCTCACAATCGGGGTCAGCCATAGCAGAGGAAGAGATGGGCCGCGTCGTAGGCCAGGCCGGCGAGGCCGCTCTGGCCCAGCTCCCCGGCGAGGAGGTCGAGCTGGCGAACCAGGTCGTCCGCGGCCTCGGTGGTGGTCTCGTAGTGGTGCTCGGCGCGGATGACGCCGTTGCCGTCGACGATCGCGAAGCCCGGGTCGAAGTCGACCGTGCCATCCGGGCCCACCTCGACGTACCGGCGGAACCCGGCACCCACCACCGTGCGAACGCTGTCGATCGGTCCGCCCACCCAGCGCCAGTCCTGGCCGTCGGCCCCTGCCGCGGCGGCCGCGGTGGCGAGCGCGACAGCCTCGGGATCGTCGGCCAACGCGATGGTCACGATCCGGAAGTCGACGTCGCCGAACTCGACCTCGGTGGCCACGCGGTCGTGGACCTGGCGCAGCGTCTCGTCGATCGGCACGCAGGCGTCGCCACAGTCGAGTGGCTGGAACGAGTAGAGGGTCACGCTGCCGCGAACGGTCTCGCTGGAGAAGCGGGCGTCGTGTTGATCGGTGAAGGCATAGCCGGGGGCGACGCGAATGCGCGGCAGGACCTTGATCGGCTGGATGATGGCGAAGGCCAGCGCGGCCCCGACGAGGACGCCGAGGACGGCACCCAGGACCTTGGTCCATCGAGGAAGCCCGCTCCCTTCGTTACCGTCCGCTGCATGCGGACTCGCCTCGCCCCCTTCGCGCTCGTGCTCGCCCTGGCCGTCGTCGGCTGCTCGGTCCCCGGGAGCGAGGTCGTCGACGGCGAGGGCATCACCGGGACCTACACCGTCAACGGCACCGACGCCGTGGGGATCGAGTACTCCGGCACCGTGGTCATCGAGGCCACCGACGAATCCGACGTCTACGCCATCCAGTGGATCATCACCGGCTCCATCCAGGAGGGCACCGGCCGCCTGCGCGGTGACCGGCTCGAAGTCGACTGGCGGTCGGTCACCGAGCCCCGCGACGGCGGCAGCGCCGGCACGGCGGTGTACACCGTCCAGTCCGACGGTGACCTCGTCGGCACCCGCACCATCGACGGGGTCGACGGGGTCGGTACCGAGGAGATCTTCCAGGAGGCCTGACGGGCGCTCGGGGGTCATGCCGGGGCCTCCAGGGTGAGCAGGTACTGCACGAGGGCGTCGATCTGCGACGCGCTCAGCCGGTCCGTGTACGTGGGCAGCATCTGTCCCGCCCGGTACCCGTCCACGATGAAGGCATCGGGGTCGACGATCGACTCGACGAGGTACTCGGCGGCATCGAGCCCCGGCACCGTGGTGGCGGCGCGGGTGGCGACGCCGGCCAGCGACGGGCCGACACCGCGCCGGTTGCCGCTGGTCTCGTGGCACACGGCGCATCCGCCGAGGCGGGGCTCGTCGAAGACGTCGCGGCCCTCCTTGGCGCCGGGGGCCGGTGGGACGTCACGTGCTTCGAGGAGGAACCGGCGTCCCTCGGTGAAGCGGGCGGGACCGTCGTAGAGCTCGGTGGGGTTGGTCCCGCCCTCCTCGAGGGTGACCCGCAGGTCCGCGTCGCCGGCCGCGACATCGGCGTCGACGACGCCCACGGCACGAGCGCCGTCGGAGCCGACGGTCTCGCGGACCAGCTCCTGTCCGTCGACCGAGATCACCACGGTGACGTCGGCGGAGGGGTCACCGGTGGCGTCGACCTGGCCGATCAGCTGGGCGCCGGGTTCGTGGGAGACCAGTACTCGAACAGCCGCCTCGGCGTCGTCGCCTCCGAACGGCAGCAAGGTCGCGGCGCCGACGCCGAGCATGGAGACACCCACAACGGTGGCCGCGGCCGCCCGGTTTCGCCTGGTGAGCGGCGCGTGGTCGTCGAAGGCGTCCGCCCCGGCGTCGCCCCACGACTCGACCACCGATCCGGCCCAGCGGCGCTGGACGTGGGGGGCCCGGCTGCCGTCGAGGCGTTCGTGGGTGATGAGGTTGCCGACGCCGAACGAGCAGTCGCCGGGCGAGCAGCCGTCGACGCTGACCGAGGCGGCGCCGCGGCGCATGAGGTGGCCGATGGCGGCGGGCTGGAGCATGCCGGCGCACGGGACCGTGACCGCCAGGCCGTCGTGGCCGCGGTGGCGGGCTCGGCGCTCGCACACGACCACGACATCGGCTCCTGTCGGGTCGACCGTCTCGGGGCTGGCGTGGCCGGGCAGCTCCATCGCGCCGAACGCGCAGGAGCCGACGCAGATGCCGCAGCCGACGCACGCCGAGGGGTCGACCACGGCCAGGCGTCCGCCGGCCGGGTCGTCGGGTCGGGCGCGCATCTCCAGCGCCAGGTAGGGACAGTCCTCGACGCAGATCTCACACCCGGTGCAGGCGTCGGGGTCGATCGCCACCACGGCTGTGGTGCGGTCCCGCAGCACCCACGGCACGATCGACGCCACCAGGATCGCGGCGGCCATCGCGGCCACCACCAACCACGCGGCGTCGGACAACAGCGGTGGCAGCAGGAAGAGCATGAACGGGTCGAGCGCCATGTCCGGCACGAGGGCGCCCGGATCGCGGACCGCGAGCAGGTCGGCCGGCAACAGGACCGACAGGACCAGCAGGGCGACGCCCATGGCGATCATCCAGGCCCGCGGCGGCAACCACGCCAGGCGGCTGCGCCGCAGGTGGCGCCACGCGAACCACCCCAACACCGCCGTCAGCCCCAGGTGGACGAACCAGATCGCCACCGTCAGGCCCGATCCCGAGCCCCGCCCGAGCAGCTGGTCCACCACGAACCCACCACCGAGCCCGAGGTCGCCGAGCACACCTCCAGCGGCCTCGGCGATCGCCTGGGCTCGGGCGTCCCACACGAGCAGGTAGCCCGTCACCCCGGCCAGCCACACCAGCACCAGCGATGCGATCCCGGTGAGCCACCGGTACCGGCGCCCGGCACCGAACCTGCCGGCGACGAAGATCCGCCACCCGTGCACGATCGTCGTCAGGACCAACGCCGCCGAGGCGTAGCGGTGGATCGACCGGACGACGCCCTGGATCGGGTGGTCGTCCATGTCGGCGACCGCCTGGTGGGAGGCCTCGAAGCCGAACTCGTAGAAGAGGGTGATGTACACGCCCGACAGGACCACGACGATCAACAGGAAGACGCTGATCGTCCCGGCGTGGGGGAGCGGGTTGGCCTGCGGCGACCCGACGAGGCGCTCGACCGGCTTCTCGAGCCCGGCCGCCGCCCCCTCGACCGCGCGCCGTGCCCGCTCAGTGGAGGGGGTGGTCATGTCGGCACCAGCCTCGGATCACCAGGGCGTGATGTCGGGGCCGGGTGCGTTCAGCTCCATGTTGACGATCTGGTCGACGAGCTGGGGCCCGTACGCGATCACCAGCAGCGCACCGGCGCCGATCAGCCACGGCTTGAAGCGGTCCAGCCACAGCGGGGTCATCTGCGGGTGGCGGATCGACTCGGCGATCGGCACTTCGGGCACCGCTTCGGGCGCCACCTCGGGACCGCGGATCGTCTGCACGATGATCACCACGTAGGTGATGACCGACACGAGCAGGATGGCCCCGCCCACCGAGGACCGCATCAGGTGGCCGTCCCAGCTCTCGGGCACGTACAGCGCGTCGCCCAGGGGCGTGCGCCGAGGGGCACCGAGCAGGCCGAGCATGTGCATGGCGTTCGAGAAGATGATCATGCCCACGAACCAGGTCCAGGCCTGGAACAGCGCCACCTTCGGCTTCCAGAGCTGCTTGTGGGTCAGGTGCGGGATCATCCAGTAGGTGATCCCGATGAACGACAGGGTCACGGCCGTGGCCACGGTGAGGTGGAAGTGGCCGGGGACCCAGGCGGTGTTGTGGATGACCAGGTTGAGGTTGTACGACGCGTTGGTCAGGCCGCCGATGCCGCCGAACATGAACAGGATCGCGGCCAGCAGCTGGGCGGTGACCGAGGGGTCCTGCCAGGGGAGCGCCCGGATCCAACCGACGAGGCCGGTGCCGCCGCGCTTGCGGGCCCCGTACTCGAGCGAAGCGATCACGGTGAACGCGGTGAGCATCGACGGGAAGAACACCGAGTAGGTCAGCAGGGCGTGGATCCACTTCCACGTCTCGGGGACCCCGGGGTCGGTGAACTGGTGGTGGAAGCCCACCGGTACCGACACGATGAGGAACATCCAGAACGCCAGGCGGGCCAGCGAGTCGCTGAAGAGCTTGCCGCCCACCTGCTTGGGCAGCATCCCGTACCAACTCACGTAGGCGGGCAGCAGCCAGAAGTAGACCAGCGGGTGGCCGGTGAACCAGAAGTAGGTGCGCGACAGCTCGGGGTCGGTGGCGTCGGTGATGCCGAGCGACCAGGGCAGCAGCATCGTCAGGATCGACACCGCCACGCCGAGGGTGGCGATCTGCCACATGGCGGCGTTGACGACCCCGCCGAGCGCGATGAACGGCGACCGCACGCCCGGGTTCTCCTGGCGCCATGCCCGGAAGGTGAGGAAGAATCCCCAGCCCTCGATCCAGCTCCCGACCACCACCAGGGTGAGGCCGAGGTAGAAGGCCCAGTTGGCCTTGAGCGGTGCGTAGAAGGTGTAGAGGACCGTCGCTTCGTCCAACAGGATCGGGATGGCGGTCATCACCAGGCCGATGACCATCACCCAGAATCCCAGGCGGTTGATGTGGGGATGGCTGAGTGGTCGCCCCAGACCCTTGATGGTGGTGAGGTTCGTGAAGCCGACGATGAAGAACGTCGTCCACACCAGGGCGTTGAGGACGCCGTGGAGCGTCAGGCCCTGGTAGTAGCTCTTGATGATGGGCTCGATGTAGGGGTAGAAATCGACGCCGCTGTGCTGGAACGCCTGGAGTGGGCCGAAGAGGCTGCCGATCGTCAACGCCGCGATGGCGACGTAGACGTGGTTCATGATGAACCGGCGCTCGTCCTTGGTGAGGTCGTAGCCGGTCTCCCAGTTCTTCGGCTGGGATGCCGGGCGGTCGGCGATGGTCATGAGGTGGCCTCGTCGCTGTCGGAGCCGGTGTCGTCGGACTCGGGGAGCTCGGCCACCACGTTCACGACCCCGAACATCGCGGCGTGGCCCCGGCCGCAGTACTCGTTGCAGATGTAGGGGTACTCACCGATCTCGTCGAAGGTGTAGGTGAGCTTGGAGACCTGGCCCGGCACCACCTGCATGTTGAGGTTGGTGTCGCGCACGTCGAAGCCGTGCTGGAGGTCGGGGCTGGTCACGTAGATCGTGATCTCGGCGTTGACCGGGACGACGATCTCGCGCGGTTCGAAGCTCCAGGTCTGGGCGATCACGTACGCCTCGTAGACGCCGGGCGCGATCTCGCGGACTCCGGGCTCGTCCCACGGTGGCGTGTCGAGCACGGTGCGCGGGTCGACATCGCCCTCGGCACCCGGCACCTCGAACCCCATGGCGAAGCCGCCGATGGTGATCGTGACTGCGAAGACCACGAGGAGCAGGATCGACACGAACATCCAGTTGCGTTCGTAGGGGTCGATCCCCATGTCGAGATCGGACGGCGACTCCTCGGCCGCCGACTCGGTCTGGTCGCTCATCCCGTCACCCCGCGGCTGACCAGGATCAGGTAGACGGACAGCCACAGCAGGATCAGCGTGGCCACGAAGCACACCAGGATGAAGATGGTGCCTGTGGGCTTGAAATGCTCGGGCTCAGTGTCGTCGAGGTCGTTGTCGTTCACCACGGACACGACGGCCTCCCTTCCCTCCGGTTGGACGTGCACAGGCTCCGCCGTGAGGGGTCGGGACCAACAGGGACCTAGGGCCCTATTTGGGGGGTGCGGGGCTGGTCGAAGATGAGCCCGCCAGGCCGCCGGCTCGGCGATCTGATCCCGCTGTCTCGGAGTGAACGGACGACCAACGCATGGCCGTGTCCCCTCATCGACCCGCCAACCGACGCCATCCGCTGGCCACGCTCTGCGTGGCCCTGCTGGTGTTCAGCCCGGCGGCCGGGCTCTGGTTGAGCGCGGCCGGTGCATCGCAGGTCGACGGCGAGGAGTCCGAGGCCGACACGGTTGCCGACGTCGATTCGGGGCCATCCGACGAGCTCCTGGTCGAGGGTGCGCAGATCTACAGCCAGCTCTGCTCGGCCTGCCACCAGCCGGGAGGTGTGGGCATCTCCGGTCAGTTCCCGCCGCTGCTCGGCAACCCGAACGTCGACGACACCGACTACCTGGTCAGCACGATTCGCAACGGCCGTGAGGGCGAGCTGGTGGTCCTGGGGGAGACCTACAACGGGCGCATGCCGGCGTTCTCGACGCTGTCGGAGGCCGATGTCGATGCGCTCGTCACCTACGTCCAGTCCGGCTTCGCGGCGCCCGCCATCGCGCCGCCGGCACCGGGATCCACGGCCAGCCCCGGCGGCGAGCTCCCCGGCTTCGCCAACTTCTCGACGACGGTGGCCTTCCTGATCGCCGGCGGTGTGGTGGCCCTCGTCCTCGGCCCCAGGTTGCTCTCGGCGAACGACCGGCTGCACATGCCGTGGCTTGACGCCTGGCTCAAGACCGCGGTGATCGTGGTCGGCTTCATCGCCTTCACCGTGTTGGTCCCCAGCTGGGCGATGCAGACCGACACCGTCGCCGGGCTCGACCGGCTCGCCCAGGACCTCGTCGGCACCGGTCTGTGGCTGTTCGGGATGGTCGGGGGTCTGTGGGCGCTCTGGTACGCCCATCGGGAGGACCGGATCTGATGGTCGACTCCCTCGAGTTCTACGACCGCAACATCCCGTGCCTCGCGGCGTGCCCCGTGCACACCAACGCCGGCATGTACGTGGCCGCGATCGCCGACGGCCGGGACGAGCTGGCCTATCTGACCGCTCGCCTTCCCAACCCGTTCGCCTCGGTCTGCGGTCGGGTGTGTGCTGCGCCGTGTGAGGACGCGTGCCGGCGCGGGGCCATCGATCGACCCATCGCGATCAGGGCGCTGAAGCGCTTCGTGACCGAGCAGTTCGGTCCCGAGAGCCAGGGCGCCGACGCGAGGGTGTGGGAGCGGGTGACCGCTCCACCGGCTGCGCATCTCGATGAGCGCGTGGCCATCGTGGGCGGCGGCCCCGCGGGATTGGCCGCCGCCCACGATCTCCGCCGTCTCGGCTACGGCGTGACGATTCACGAGGCCACCGACAAGCTCGGCGGCGCCATGTGGCTGGGCATCCCGGAGTACCGGCTCGACCGAGACGTGCTGGCGGCCGACGTGCAGGCGATCGTCGACCTCGGCGTCGACGTCCACACCGAGTCCAAGCTGGGCGAGGACGTGACCCTCGACGAGCTCCGGCGCGAGTACGACGCCGTGTTCGTCGGGATCGGCGCCACCCTCGGCCGTGGCCTCGACATCGACGGCGGTGACGCCGACGGCGTCCTGAAGGCCATCGAGTTCCTCATCAACATGAACCGGGGCTTCCACGTCGACGTGGGCGAGCGGGTTTTGGTGATCGGTGGCGGCGACGTCGCCATGGACGCGGCCCGGACCGCGTTGCGGGCCAGCGACTACGACCAAGCCAGCGACGACGAGAACACGACGGAGGCCCGGGACGAGGCGGACGAGCGGAGCTCGATGCGCGATGCGCTCGATGTCGCTCGCACCGCGTCTCGTGCCGGCGCTCGGGACATCACGGTGATGTCGCTCGAGGGTCGCGACGAGATGCCGGCCCACGAGTTCGAGATCGAGGAGGCCGAGCACGAGGGCATCGGCTTCGAGAACCGGCGAGGCCCCCGCCGCGTGGTGGTGGACGACACCGGGCGTGTGGTCGGGGTCGAGACCGTCGGTGTGGTGTCGGTGTTCGACGAGGACGGCCGCTTCGCACCCGTCTTCGACGAGGACGACATCCGGATCATCGAGGCCGACACCGTCATCCTGGCCATCGGGCAGGCCATCGACCTGGCCGTGCTCGGCGGCGAGGGTCCCGACACGTCGCCCCGGGGCACCATCGCCATCGACGACGACACGGGTCGGACGTCGCTGGCCGATGTGTGGTCAGGGGGCGACTGCGCCAAGGGCCCCCGGACGCTGATCGACGCCATCGCCGACGGCCGACGAGCCGCCGCCGACATCCACCGCTCGTTCGGCGGCACCCTGCCCGAGGACGAGCCGGGCCACATGGTCGAGCTGCAACAGTTCCACCGCCTCGGCGACGACTACGACGGTATCGACCGGGTGACGGTGCCGACCCTCGACACCGGTCGTCGCGTCGGCCTCGCCGAGGTGGAGCTCGGGTTCACCGAGGAGCAGGCCCGGTGCGAGGCGAAGCGATGCCTGCGCTGCTTCGCCAACATCGTGCTCGACACCGACAAGTGCGTCCTCTGCGGCCTGTGCTCCGACGTCTGTCCCGTCAACGTGATCTCACTGGTGCCCGTCGGCGACGTGGCACCGGACCATCAGGGCCAGCCGGCCACCGCCCTGTTGCTCGACGAGGAGCGCTGCATCCGCTGCGCCCTCTGTGTCGATCGTTGCCCACCCGATGCGCTCTCCATGGCCGTGTGGAGCGGGATTGGAGTACCTGGATGACCATCGCCGACGATCCCGTCGAGACGGTCGAGGCCGCGCCGGACTCGACCACGACGGATCCCGACCTCTTCGACCTCGTCCGGGAGACCCCGGTCGGCAAGTCGATCTGGCGCTCGCCGCGCCGGCGCACCAACCGCGACCGCGCCGCCGGCCACTGGGCGTCGTTCCTGCTCCACATCTATCCCGTCAAGGTCAAGCGGGAGCAGCTGTCGTTCCGGTACTCGTACTACCTCGGCATCATCTCCACGGCGCTGCTCGGGTCGCTGATCGTGTCCGGTCTCTACCTGATGTTCTTCTACGTGCCGTCGCCCAACCAGGCCTACGGCAACGTCCAGAGCCTCCAGACCGACGTGGCCTTCGGGCAGTACATCCGCAACGTGCACCGCTGGTCGGCCCACCTGATGGTGATCGCGGTGGTGGCCCACATGGTCAAGATGTTCTTCCGTGGGGCGTACAAGCCACCTCGGGAAGGCAACTGGGTGATCGGCGTGATCCTGCTGGTCCTCACCCTGCTGATGTCGTTCACCGGCTACCTGCTGCCGTGGGATCAGCTCGCCTTCTGGGCCGTCACCGTCGGGACCGAGATGGCGGCGTACGTGCCGCTGATCGGCGACGAGGTCAAGGAGGTCATGCTGGGCGGGCCGGTGGTGGGAGCCAGCACCCTGCTGCGGTTCTACGTGCTCCACGTCGCCGTCCTGCCGGCGATGATCGTCGCCACCCTGATGCTGCATCTGTGGCGGTGGCGCAAGGACAGCATGCTCGAGGTGGCGACGGGAGAGCCCGATGTCTGACACGACCGATCTCCCCGAGAGCAGCCTGCCGCTGCCCTCCAAGGCCGACAAGCTGACGGCAACGCCCGACGTCGTCGACGGCCGTCGGGTCCTGGGCGTCGTGCCCGGCAAGCCGGTGGCGGGTGAACGCAAGGAGCCGGCCGACGACGACATGGTGCTGGTCTGGCCGCACCTGCTGGTTCGCCAAGGTGTCGCCGTCCTCGCCGTGTTGCTCCTGGTGCTGTTCATCTCCGTCTTCTTCGATGCACCGCTGCGATCGATCGCCGATCCGACGGTGACCCCCAATCCCGAGAAGGCGCCGTGGTACTTCGCGGCGCTGCAGGAGCTGCTGGCGCACTTCCATCCGCTGATCGCCGGCGTGCTGGTTCCCGGGGCGATCGTGATCGGGCTGATCGCCCTGCCGTACATCGATCGGAGTCGGTGGCTGAAGCCCAGTCACCGCAAGGTGGCCATCGCCACGTTCACGACCTTCATGGTCATCTGGCTGATCCTGACGCTGGTCGGGTTCATGTTCCGGGGCCCGAACTGGTCGTGGGTGTGGCCGTGGCAGGAATGGCACGGTGAGCTGTGACGACCACTGACAGGCGAAACTTCCTCGTCCGCAGCTGGCAGGCCGGCGTCGGCCTGGTGGCGGCTGCCGGAGCCTGGACCACGTGGGACCTGATCAAGCCCCTCCCGGCCGTGGGCTTCGGCGGTCGGGTCCGGGCGGTGCCACCCGAGGCGGTGACCGAGGGTGCGGTCATCGAGGTGGCCGCGGCTCGGGCGTATCTGACCACCGACGCCGGCGGCAAGATCATCGCCCTGTCCGAGAAGTGCACCCACCTGGGTTGCCGGGTCCCGTTCTGTGCCGCCTCCGGCCAGTTCGAGTGCCCGTGCCACGGCTCGGTCTTCAATCGGGTCGGCGAGTTCCGCGCCGGTCCAGCACCACGGGGCCTCGACCAGTACCCGGTCGAGGAGGAGAACGGCCTGCTGGTCATCGACACCGGCACCACCATCGAGGGGCCCGCTCCGGGCGGTGAGTCGATCGACGAGCCGCCCCTGGGTGGGGCCTGTGAGGTCGAGGATCACTGATGACGTACAACGAGCCCGACCTGCCGCTGGAGGAGTCGACCGACCGGGTCATGACCTGGGGTGCGGGCCTGCTGCTGCTGATGGCCGCGGTGTTCCCGCTGTACCTGCTGGTGGAACCGGCGAACCGAGCCGACGCCCGCGAGGAGCAGCTCACCTCGCTCGCGGCGCAGGGTGAGGACCTGTTCGGCCAGGCCTGCTCGTCGTGCCACGGCATCTCGGGCGAGGGCCTGAGTGCGCCGGCGTTGAACTCGCAGCAGTTCCTCCAGGCCGCGTCCGACGGCCAGATCGAGTTGCTGATCGCCGTCGGCATCCCGGGGTCGCAGATGGCCGCCTACTCGCAGGACTTCGGCGGGGCGATGACCTCGGAGCAGATCAGGGCGATCACCATCTACCTCCGCAGCCTCGAGGACACGGCCCCGGACCGCCCGGACTGGCGGGACATGGTCGGTGGCTGAGCGTCACCGAGCCGTCGTCATCGGCGCCGGGATCTCCGGCCTGACGGCCGCGCATCGGTTGCGGGCAGCGGGCGTCGACGACGTGCTCGTGGTGGATGGCGCCGAGCGGGCGGGCGGGATGATCCGCACCGAGTCGTGGCGGGGGTTCACCATCGAGCACGGACCGGAAGGGTTCCTCTCCACTCGGACCGAGGCGCTCGAGCTCGTCGACGAGCTGGGCCTGCGCGGCGACCTGGTGACCGACGGACCGGCGCCGCGTCGGACCTTCGTCCTGCGCGACGGCACGCTTCGGCCGCTTCCGCAGGGCATCCTTCAGCCGACTCGAGCATCGGCTCGCAATCTGCTGACTTCGCCGCTGCTCGGTATCCGTGGCCGGGCCCGGCTGGCCCTGGAGCCGCTGATCCGGCGGGACCGCAGCGCCGACGATCAGAGCGTCGCCTCCTTCGTGCGACGCCGCTTCGGCCCCGAGCTGCTGGACGAGCTGATCGAGCCGTTGGTCGGCGGCGTCCACGGCGCGGGCACCGAGGCGCTCAGCGCCGACATGGTGCTCGCTCCGTTGCGCCGGATCGAACGGGAGGGCCGCAGTATCGCTGTCCAGGCGCTGCGGACGCCTGCGCCCACCGCTCGTGGAGGCCTGCCCCCGCTGGTGACCCTACGGGGAGGCATGGGACAGCTCGTCGACGCGCTCGTCGCGTCCGTGAAGGACACGCTCCGGCTGCGGTGCGGGGTGGCGTCGCTGGAGCGGCTGGGCTCGGGCTGGCGCCTGGTGCTGCGTGACGGCGAGACCGTCGACGCCGACGCGGTGGTGGTTGCCACGCCGCCGGCCGCGACGTCGAAGCTCCTCGCTCCCCTGGATCCGGAGCTGGCAGATCTGGTGGGCTCTCAGCCGATGTCGAAGTCGCAGATCGTGACCCTGATCTGGGAGCCCGGCAGCCAGGACGACATCGGGCCGCACGACGTTCCCGGGACGGGGTTCCTCGTCCCCCGCAGCGAGGGCGGGCGGGTGGCCGCCTGCACCTGGGTGTCGGCGAAGTGGCACGATCGAGCGCCGGCCGGCGGCCTCGCGGTCCGGTGCTTCCTGCGGCCGGTCGACGGCACCTTCCTGCCCGAGGACCGCGCCATCGAGACGGCGCATCGGGTCGTGACGGACACGCTGGGGGTCCAGGCCATTCCCACCCGTGCGCTGCACAGCGCCTGGACCGCGGCGATCCCCGTCATGCACGTCGGCCATCGGCTCCGGATCGAGCGGATCTCGGAACGGGTGACCGGCGTGGCCGGTCTGGCGCTGGCTGGCGCCGGACTCGAGGGTGGAGGCCTGCCGGCCTGCATCCGCAGCGGCAACCTCGCGGCCGAGTCGCTGCTCGCCGAGCCCTGACCGTCAGTCCGCGGTCAGCTCGAACATGGCCCCGGGGCGGGCGTCACCGTTCACCAGGAGCTCGACCGTGTGCGTACCCGGGTAGTGGGTGCGGGTCGAGTGCTGCTTGACCGAGATGGTCTTGGCGACGGTCGCCGTGTCACCGGGCGCCACCTCGATCTCCGCTCCTTTGAACACCTTCGGTGAGGTCTCGCCGCTCGCCTTGACGAAGTGGACCCGCAGGTCGATCAGTCCGGAGATCGGTGCGTCGGTCGGGTTGTGGAGCGCGGCCACCACGCTGACCTTGCCGCCGATGGCCACGGTGTCGGGTGTGACCGCGACGGAGCGCACGTCCAGCGGAGAGTCCGGGCCGTAGCCCAGCACGGCGAGGGCGGCCGGGTCGCCCGCCTTGATGAGGGTGCGCAGGCCGTGGCGGATCAGGCGGCGCCGGTTCTCGTCGGCGTCGGCCCACCACCGTTCCGCGATCTCGACCACCAGGTCGGGGTGGTCCTTGGCGATGTCGTTCAGGTTGTTGGCCACCGAACGCCGGACGTACTCGGACTCGTCGTCCTTGAGGAGTTCGAGGAGTTCGATCACGGGGGAGGGGTCGGCCTGGAAGCCCTTGAGGCGTGGGGCCCAAGGGAGTCGTGGTCTCGTGCCCTCCGAGACGAGGCGACGTGGGTGTTCGCTGGGGTCCTCGGTCCACTCGCGGAGGCGGGTGAGTGTGGCCTGGGTCTGGTGTTCGAGGTACGCCCTGATGCTGAACTCGGCCGTGAACCGCTTGGTGAGCTCGTACTGCGCGGTCATCGCGTCCTCGAAGTGATCCAGCCCGTACTCGGCGACGAAGTAGACGTGCGGGAGGTAGAAGAAGCCCTCCATGCCGGTGAGCTCGGCGTCCTCGGGCCCCAACGACGCGGTGACCACGCGCAGCGCTTCGCCTCGATCGCCTGGGAGATGGGCCGCCATCGCCGCGGCGACATGCTTGGCCCGATCGGTCAGCTCCAGGTCGTCGTACCCGGCGAGACAGTCGGCGAGGAACGCGTCGCTGTCGAAACCCGGCAGGGTCTGTGCCAGCGCTTCCCCGATGCGTTCCGGCACATCCGGACCAAACGAGTTCTTCAGCGGTTCCGCCATGGCCCCAGTCTGCCCTCGAGAAGGATCTGTGAACGCAGAGTGCGCACACTTTGTGTTCACAGATCCTCTCCGGCAGGTCAGTCGGGGACGGGGCCGCCTTGGTACAGCCAGGTCACGGCCTCGGCGGGAAGGAGTTCGTCGCAGTGCGCCCGAACTCGCGCCAACTGCGCGTCGCTCAGGAGCTGGGTGCCGCGGCCGCTCCCGCCCTTGTTGAAGAACGCATCGGCGCCGCCCTCGAAGCCGCGTTCGGCGTCCCAGGTGGCTCGGGCTGTTTCGCGCATGGCGTCGATGCGGCATCGCTCGACAACCGCCGGCCAGAGCGAGTCGGGGATGTGGATCCCGGTGAACGCGGCGATCCGCCGCATGTCGAACGCCAGATCTGCCGAGAGATCGGCGTAATGCAGCATCAGCACGTTCGGCTCGTGGCGGCGGGTCCACCAGCCGGCGAGGTGGCGGGCCGGCGAGCAGTAGGCCATCCATTCCTCGATGAGGACGTCGTAGTCACCGTCGAAGCGCAGTGGCAGGGGATCGAAGCCATCGTCGGCGGCGAGTTCGTTGAAGCGCCCCATGATCGGCGCGTGCATCTTGGCGCGGTGGTTGCCCCACGACACCAACGCGTCGGCCGGGTCGCGGTACACCGTGAGATAGGAAACCTGAGGGCTGAAGGGGGTGGTGTCGCCGGGGCTGTGGGTCTTGATGAAGCGACGATGCGTCTGTTCGTCCAACACGGTGGCGACCTCGTCGATGGGCCGTATGCGGCTGTCCACCCATGGGCTGACCTCACCGAGAATCCCGGGCGGATCGCCGTCGGGCCACAGCATCGACAGCAGCATGCCCTGGGTCCACGTGGTCCCGGATTTGGGCGGGGTGGAGACGATGATGTCGTCGTCGCGGAGGCCGACGTGTTGCCAGCGTCGGCTGTCCTCGATGACCGTGACGAAGTCCGCCGACGGCGGCTCGATGATCACGCAACGGGCGCCCGGTAGGGGCGGTCGCCGCTGACGGTGACCCGCCGGAGCAGGCGCTTGTGGGGGTAGTAGTCACTCGCGGGCGTAGTGCTGGACGGCGCGGTTGTCCCAGAATGCGATCGAGCCGACCTCCCACGGGAACCGGCAGATGTACTCGGGTCGGGCGTGATGCTTGAGGAGCTGGGCCACGATCGCCCGGGACTCTTCGGGGTCGAGGGCATCGCCCGTGCGGTCGTCGAACAGGGAGTCGTGGCGGAGGAATCCGCCATGCAGGTACAGCGCACGCTTGCCGGTCTCGGGATGCGTACGGACGAGCGGGTGGGGCACGCCGAACGGGATGTCGGCCTTGATGGCGTCGACGACGTCGTCGGGCAGCTTCTTGCCGCCGTACCCGGCGATGAAGGTCTGGTAGTCGTTGATGCCGGAGAGATGCTCGATCCGGTCCCGCAGGTCGGCGGGGAGTCCCTGGTACGCGGCGTGGCTGTCGGAGAAGAGGGTGTCGCCGCCGACGGGCGGCTTGACGATGAGCTGCGCGATCGACCCCAGCGACGGCTTCTCCATCCAGGTCACGTCGGTGTGCCAGCCGTTCTCGTACCCGGGGCTGCCGCGGCCATGGATGATCTCGAGGATGTACGGGTTCTCGCCCGGCCTGCCGAACGGGAACGCGTCCAGGTCACCGAAGCAGCGTCCGAACGCGACCTGCTCGTCCTCGTCCAGGTGCTGGTCGCGGAAGAAGATCACCTTGCGTTCGAGGAGCGTCGAGCGGATGAAACCGATGAGCTCGTCGTCGAGGGTGCGCAGATTCACCCCGTGGATGACGGTGCCGAGCGTGACGGCGAGGTGCTCGAAGCTCGCGCCGAGCGCCTCGGCCCGAGCCGCGAGGTCGGCCGACACGTGGCGCTCGCCCATCTGCTGCCACTCGCGAGCCACACCGAGCGCGGTGTTGTCGTGGGCGGGCAAGAGGCGCTCGAGCGGCAGCTCGGCCCGCTTGGCCTTGCGTGCCTCGTCTTTGCGCAGCTCGAAGAGCCTGGCCGCCGTGGCGATCGCCGCCTGGTTGTACTCGCTGGTGTCGTCGGTGACGGTCATCGGTCCCCCTCGATCTGTCACCTACCGGTGTACCACCGACGCCCAGGTGAGACATCCCGAGGTGGGCAGCAGGCTGCTAGGAACTCCCCATGGCTCTGACGATCTCCTGCGCATTCGCGACCTCGATGGACACCCCGGACCACGTGGTCCTGGCCGAGGAGTTGGGGTACGAGCGGGCGTGGCTGTACGACTCGCCGGCCTTGTACCCCGACGTGTGGGTGCAGCTGTGTCGGGCCGCCGAGCGAACGTCGCGCATCGGACTGGGCCCCGGCGTGCTGATCCCGTCGTTGCGTCACCCGATGACCACGGCCGCGGCGATCGCCACGTTGGTCGACATCGCCGGCGCCGAGCGCGTGCACGTGGGCGTGGGCAGCGGCTTCACCGGCCGCTTCGCGCTGGGGCAGAAGCCGCTGCGCTGGGCCGACGTCCAGGCGTGGGTCGAGTGCGTACAGGCCCTTCTCGCGGGTGCCACGCCGGTGTGGGAGGGCTCCAAGATCGGCATGCTGCATCCGGACGGGTTCGGTCCGCAGCGACCGATCGATGTCCCGTTCGTGATGGGTGCCGCCGGCCCCAAGGGCCAGGCTGTCGCTCGCGCGGTGGCCCAAGGGGTGATCGTGGCGGGTGGCGCCCCGGAGGCCGGCGTGGCGTGGCAGGCCGCGTTGACCAGCGGCACCGTGCTCGACGAGGGCGAGGACACGTCGTCGCCGCGAGTCTTCGAGGCCGCCGGCCACTCCGCCGCCGTCGGCTACCACTTCTTCGCCGAGAACCAGATGGGTGTCGAGAACCTGCCGGGAGGCGCCGAGTGGCAGGCCGCCTACGAGGAAGTCCCTGCCGACGAGCGTCATCTGGCCATCCACGACCTGCACCTGGTCGGTGTGAACGAGCGCGACAAGGCGGTCATCACCCCCGAGGTCATGGCGATGATGGGCGTGGCCTGGTCGCCGGCGCAGCTGCGCGAGATCCTGGCCCAACAGGAGGCCGCCGGCATCACCGAGATCGTCTACCAGCCCGCCGGCCCCGACATCGAGCGTGAGCTGACCACCTACATCGAGGCCGCCACGGGTTAGAGCGGGGACAGACCTCGCTCGGGTTCCAGGGTTCGGACAGCCGGGTCTGACCAGGGGGTCGCTGCCGTCAGCTGCTCAGGTCGGTGATCACGGCGCGGCCGACGTAGGCGCCTTCCTCGAGCTCGTCGAGGACGGCAGGCAGCTCGCTGAGTGCTCCCGTGCGGCCGATGTGGCTCTTGACCTTGCCGTCGGCGGCCAGTGCCACCAGCTCGCGCATGTCCTGCACCGTGCCGACGCCCGAGTAGATCATGGTGATCGCCTTCGAGAAGAAGATCATCGGGTTGATCTCGATGTTGCCCTCGCTGGTGGGCGGGATGCCGACCGCCACGAACAGGCCGCCCTTGCGGAGCATGTTGATGGCGAGGTCGAAGCCCGCCTTGACCGCAGTGAAGACGAGCGTGGCGTCGACGCCACCGGCGGCGCCCATGGCCTCGGCTTCGGCGGGCTCGACGGCCTGGTCGGCGCCGATGCCCTTGACGAACGCCAGCTTCTCCTCGCCGATGTCGACGCCCACGACCTTGTACCCGAACGCCTTGAGCAGCTGGACCGCGTAGTGGCCGAGGCCGCCCGCGGCACCGATCACCGCGATGGTCGAACCCGGCCCGATGTTGTGCTTGGTGAGCTTCTTGACCGCGCCGTACGCGGTGAGGCCTCCGCACGCCAGTGGCGCTTCGTCGTCGGGGATCGAGTCGGGCAGGACCACGAGCGACTTGGCGTACACGCAGAATTGCTCCGCGAACAGGCCCATGATCCCGGCACCTTGGTCGCACAGTCGGGGCTCGCCGCCCAGGCAGTGGATGCAGGCGCCACACCAGTAGCCGCCACCGGTGCCGCCGAGCCCGAGGATCACGCGGTCGCCGACGTTGATGAACCGCTCGGCGCCCGTGCCCAGTTCCTCGACGATGCCGATGGCCTCGTGGCCGACCTCGGGGATCTGCAGGCCGAACCAGTGGCCCTTCACCAGGTGGAGGTCGGAGTGGCAGACACCAGCGCTGGTGATGCGGACGCGGGCCTCGTCCGCGCCGGGTGTCGGAACGTCCAGGTCCTGGGCGATGGTGAGCTCACCGTCGACGACGCGTGCTGCCTGCATGGGGTCCTCCTCGTTGGATGGCAGCAGCCTGACAGGCCGACGCCGTCGGCCGCCATGAGAGCGATTCTCAGCCCCCGACAATGCGGTTGCCGGGACCGCCCGGTCGCCACCACGTCAGCTTCCGTAGGGTGGCCAGTCGACGTCGACGGACCCGTCCGCCGCGACCTGGAGGTGGGTGTTGGCCGTCTTCGGGTCGCATCCCTGGCCGTTGATCCAGACTCGCGAGTATGGACCTCGCCCCTCAGGACGCTGGTGAGCCAGCCCACGACGTCGTCGATGACGTTGCCGTGGTCGGCATCGACGGTCCAGATGGCCAGTCGCAGCGTCGTTGTCGGCCGCCTGTTCCAGCGCAGCGCGGCACGGTGTACCTGTTGGTGCCTGGCACCGGATGGTACGGCGGTGGTCGGGTCCTCGGTTCGTCGTCTCGGTGTACCTGTTGGTGCCTGGCACCGGATGGTACGGCGGTGGTCGGGTCCTCGGTTCGTCGTCTCGGTGTACCTGTTGGTGCCTGGCACCGGATGGTACGGCGGTCGTTGGGGTCAGCCGGGCGAAGGTCAGCCGCGCATGCGTTCGGCGTTCGGGTCCCAGAGGCAGCCGTCGACGAGGGTGGCGGTGCGGCGATCGCCGACGATCTCGATCTCGAATGCGCCGCCCGCCGCCTCGAGTGCCGCGGGCACGTACCCCAGCGCGACCGACTGATCCATGTGGTGGCTGTACCCGCCGCTGGTGACCCAGCCCACGACCTCGCCGTCGTGCCAGATCGGCTCGTCGCCGATCACGTCGGCCCCGTCGGCGTCGACGGTCCACGTCAGCAGTCGCAGCGTGGGGCCGTCGGCGGCCGCCTGTTCCAGCGCGGCGCGGCCGATGAAGTCGCCCTTCTTCTCGGTCAGCTTCACGAACCGGTCGAGCCCGGCCTCGAACGGGGTGTAGAGCGGGCGGAACTCCCGAGCCCAGGAGCCGAAGCCCTTGTCGAGGCGGAGCGAGTTGAGCGCGTGCAGGCCGAACAGCCGCAGGCCGAGGTCCTCACCCGCGTGCATCAGCTGGTCGAACACGTAACGCTGGACGACGCCGGCATCCAGAACTCATAGCCGAGGTCGCCCGTGTAGGTCACGCGGCCGCACCAGACCGGCGCCCAGCCCACGTCCATGCGGCGGAAGTCCATGAAGCGGAACGCCTCGGCGGACACGTCGGTGTCGGTCACCCGAGACAGCAGTTCGCGGGCGTCGGGCCCGGCGATCGAGAGGCCACAGACCTCCCACGAGTGCGTGCGATACGACACCGAGCCATCGGTGGGCAGATGCTGGTCGAACCAGCGCTCGTAGTAGCGCTCGGCGATGCCTGACCCGAAGACCACGAAGCGCTCGGCGTGGTCGACGTTGCCGGTGGCCCCACCGGTGACCGTCGACGCCGGGCCCTCGGCGAGCCCCGAGGCCGGGCCCAGGCACGCCACGGTCAGGTCGCCGATGAGCTTGCCGCCCTCGTTGACCATCGGCGCCAGCACCATGCGCCCGGCCTTGGGGAGCGTGTTGGTGAACAACCGGTTCAGGTAGTCGCGAGCACCGGGTCCGCTGAACTCGAACTTCGCGAAGCCCGTGGTCTCCATCATGCCGACCCCGGCCCGGACGGCCTGGGTCTCGGCGCGCACCTGATCCCACGCGTTCGAGCGGGCGAAGGTGACGTCCTCGACCGGGTCCTTGCCGGGTTCCTGGAACCACAGCGCCGACTCGAGCCCGTAGCCGTCGCCCCACACGGCGTTGTGGCCACAGAGCTTGTCGTAGATCGGCGAGGTCTGGAGCGGGCGACCTTCGGGCAGGAACTCGTTGGGGAACTGGATCCGGAACCGGCGGCCGTAGTTCTCGCGCACCTTGGCGTTGGTGTAGCTGAGGTTGGCCCAGTCGCCGTAGCGGGCGATGTCCATGCCCCAGACGTCGAAGCCCGGGTCGCCGTCGACCATCCAGTTCGCCAGCGCCAGGCCCACGCCGCCGCCCTGGGACAGGCCCGCCATGACGGCGCACGCAGACCAGAAGCCCGGCAAGCCCCGGACCGGGCCGAGCAGCGGGTTGCCGTCGGGGGAGAAGGTGAACGGCCCGTTGATGACCTGCTTGATGCCGGCCTCTTCGAAGATCGGGAAGTGCTTGAAGGCCACCTCGAGGTTGCCGGCGATCTGGTCGAGGTCGGGTGTCAGCAGCTGCATTCCGAAGTCCCACGGGGTCTGCGTGGGCGACCACGGAATGCCGTTGTGCTCGTAGGTTCCGAGGAGGAGGCCGCTGCCCTCCTGACGCATGTAGATCTCGCCGGCGAAGTCGATGCTGTGCAGCATCTGGTGGCCGGTGGCCTCGTTGTACTCGGCGACCTCGGGGATCTCCTCGGTCAGCAGGTACTGGTGCGCCATCGCCAGGACCGGGAGCTCCAGGCCCACCATGCGGCCGATCTCCCGCGCCCACAGCCCACCTGCGTTGACGACGTGTTCGCACGTGATGGTGCCGATGTCGTCGCCGGTGTCGGTCTTGATGAGGTGCACGTCCCAGTGGCCGTCGGCTCGGCGGGTGATGTCGCGGGCCCAAGTGTTGCGGTGGACCTCGGCGCCGGCCTGACGCGCCGCTTTGGCGTAGGCGTGGGTGACGCCGGACGGGTCGACGTGGCCCTCGTGCGCGTCGTACATCGCGCCGACGAAGTACTGCTCCTCGAAGATGGGGAGGTACTCCTTGGCCTCGGCCACCGAGATCAGCTCGGTCTCCATGCCCAGGTAGCGGCCGCGGGCATGGGCCATGCGCAGCCAGTCCATGCGCTCCGGCGTGTCCGCCAGCATCACGCCGCCGGTGATGTGGATGCCACAGTCCTGCCCCGAGACCTCCTCGATCTCCTTGTAGAGCTCGATCGTGTACTGCTGCAGCTTGGCCACGTTGGGGTCGCCGTTGAGCGTGTGCATGCCACCGGCGGAGTGCCAGGTGGACCCGGCGGTCAGCTCGGTGCGCTCGACCAGGACCACGTCGGTCCAGCCGGCCTTGGTGAGGTGGTAGAGGACGGAGGCACCGACGACCCCGCCGCCGATCACCACCACCTGTGCGTTGCTCTTCATGGTCAGGGGTTCCTTGGGGTCAGAAGTCGGTCTCGACGCCGCCCTCGGCGATGCGGCGGTCGACGAACTCGCGGAGCTCGGCATGGATGTCGTCGTCCAGGTCGGGCTTCTCGTAGGAGTCCAACAGCTGGCGGGCGACCTTGTTGGCACGCTCGGCGGCATTGGGACTGCCGGCGTCGGTCCAGCTCTCCCAGTTGCGCCAGTCGCTGACGAAGGGCGAGAAGAACTCGGTGGTGTAGCGGGCCTGGGTGTGGTCGGTGCCGAAGAAGTGGCCACCCGGGCCGACCGAGTCGATCACCTCGACCGCGAGGCTGTCGGCGGTGACCTCGACCGGTTCGAGGAACGCGCTCACCATGGAGAGGAGGTCGGCGTCGATCACCATCTTCTCGTAGCTGGCGTGGAGGCCGCCCTCCATCCAGCCGGCGCCGTGCATGATGATGTTGGCCCCGCCCATCACCGCGCCCCACAGGGCCCAGGTGGACTCGTAGCCCGCCTGCGCGTCGACGGCGTTGGACGCGCTCACGTTGGACGACCGGTACGGCAGGCCGTACTTGCGTGCGAGTTGGCCGCCGAGCAGCGCGGCCTTGGCGTATTCGGGGGTGCCGAAGGCAGGGGAGCCGGAGCGCATGTCGACGTTGGAGGTGAACCCGCCGTAGGCGACCGGCGAGCCGGGTCGCACCATCTGGGTGAAGGCCACGCCTGCCAGTGCCTCCGCGTTCTGCTGCACCACCGCGCCCGCGATCGTGATCGGCGCCATCGCCCCTGCCAGTGTGAACGGGGTGATGATCACGAACTGGTTCCGCCGCGACATCTCCATGATCCCCTCGAGCATCGGGGTGTCGTAGCGCAGCGGGCTGTTGGCGTTGATCACGGTCTGGATGCAGGGCTGTTGGTCGACCTCGTCCTCGGAGATGCCGCGGGCGATGCGGACCATCTCGATGGCGTCGAGGTTCCGCTGCGCACCCAGGCTGTAGACCATGAAGTTCTTGTCCGTCAGCGTCAGCAGGTCGTAGGTGGCCTCGAGGTGTCGGACCGACGCGTGGATGTCGACGGGCTCCACCGGATAGCCGCCCGCGAAGTTGTGCACGGCGTTCAAGGTGTGGGCGAGCTTGACCAGCCCCTGGAACTCCTCGCGGTTGCCGGTGACCCGGCGGCCGTCCAGGGTGACCGCGTGGGGTGCGCTGGCCACCGAGGAGTACGTGAGCACGTCGCCGCCGATCGTCAGGTCACGCTGGGGTGAACGTCCGTGCAGCGTGAACTGCGACGGCGCATGTCCGACCCATTCCAGCACCAGGTCGGGATCGAACCGGACGCGGAGCGTGTCCTCGTTCACGTCGGCGCCGGCCCCGGCGAGGATCCGTCGCGCTCCGGGATGGAGGAACTCGATCCCGGTGTCACGGAGGACGATCAGGCTGGCTTCGTGGATCGCCTCCAACTCGTCCTCGGACACCGCAGCGATCGGCGAATAGTGCATGCGCGGTTGGGCGTAGGGCCGCTGCTCGGCCGCGAGGTCGCGCCCCTGGCCGCGGGGGCGGCCGCTCCGGCGTCCTCTCCTGGCTCGCGGCGCGTCCGTCATGAGCGCCGAACGTACCAATCGACCCTGTCATGGTGCCTGTCTGCTCCATGACGGTCCGTCACGTGCGACGTGATGCTTCGGCGACCGGACCGGGTTGAAGGCTTGGGCCGGTGGTCTGCCAGGATGTGCGGGTGCAGACGACGCTGGAGGCGTTCCGCACCGGGGATCCCGACGCCGTTCGGACCATCTACCGGAAGTTCTCGGGGCCGGTCCAGACCGTGGTCGCCTCGGTGATCAGCGACCCCGAGCTCCGCGCCGACGCAGTTCAGCAGACGTTCGTGAAGGCCTGGCGCGCCGCCTCGACCTTCGACGCAGACCGTGAGCTCGCCCCGTGGCTGTACTCGATCGCGCGGCGCACGGCCATCGACGTCCTCCGGGCCGAGAAGCGCCCCACCAGGGGTGATCACGCCCCGAGACCGACGTCGCGGTGACGCCGCTG
Source organism: Acidimicrobiales bacterium (assembly GCA_965262315.1). Classification (GTDB taxonomy): domain Bacteria; phylum Actinomycetota; class Acidimicrobiia; order Acidimicrobiales; family UBA8592; genus JBCCFK01. Next base: position 1,602 of record CBDHFJ010000137.1, on the reverse strand, counting down.
TCGTTCGAACGGACCTGGGAGGCGTTCGAGATCCGCCGCGCCATCGACGATCTTCCGCCCGACGAACGGGTGGTGATGAAGCTGGCCCACCTCGACGGCATGACTCAGGCCGAGATCTCGCAAGCGCTCGACGTGCCGCTCGGGACGGTGAAGTCACGAGCCAACCGGGCGCACCGTCGCCTCGCCGCAGCGCTTCGACACCTGATTTTCGAGAACCAAACGCCGACTTCGGACGTAGAGGGAGGTGGAGCACCACGATGACGAGCCCAGTCGACCCCCCTGAACTGCCCGATGCCGAGCTCGACGCGCTCGCCGCCATGCTCGGATCGGCCACGGTCTGGGACGAGCCCGACGCCGGGGTCGAAGACTTCATCGTGTCCCAGATCACGGCGGAGGCCTCGGTTCGACCGATGGCACCGCCCGCCCCGGGCCGAGGCGACCGCCGCCATCTCAGGATCATCGCCGCTGTTGCGGCGCTGTTCCTGGTCGTCGGCGTCGGGATCGCGGTGTTGGTCCCCACAGACGACGATGCCACCGCCGTGGCGCTCGCCGGCACCGATCTGGCTCCGGGCGCCGCCGCCGAGGCCGAGTTGGAAGACTTGCAGTCTGGCCTGCGCGTGATCCTCGACGTCAGCTCCCTGCCACCGGCCGAACCCGGGACCTACTACCAGGGCTGGGTCCGCAACGACGACGGCGAGGCGGTCACGATCGGCACGTTCCACATGCGAGGTGGCGACGGCGAGATCGAGTTGTGGGCGGGCGTGACCAGCGTCGACTATCCCATCATCACGGTGACGATCCAGGAGGAGGGTGCCGGTCCGGCCAGCTCGGGCATGGTCGTCCTTCGAGGTCGCCTTGACGGGTGATTCGCTGGTCGAGCGCATCGCCGATCGCGCCCTCCATCATCTGCTCCACCCACCAAGCGGTGACGACCCCGTCCTCGTCCAGTCGTCGCCCGATGACCTGGCGGCGCTGTTCGAGTCCTCGGTCGGGCTGAGCCTCGAGTCGGGCCTCGCGCACGGAGACGATGCCTTGCTCGCGGCGGTCGAGCAGGTCGTCGAGCGGTCCGCTCGGACCGCACACCCGCGGTTCATGAACCAGAACTTCGCCGGGCCCGATCCCGTCGCCGTGGTCGGTGACTTCCTCGGTGCGGTGTTGAACACCACCAACGCCACCTACGAGGTCGCGCCGGTGTTCACCCTCATGGAGCGTGCGGTGTTGGGTCGCTTGGCCGGGCTCGTCGGGTTCTCCGTCAGGCCCGATGATCCTGCTCCCGGCCTGTTCTGCGCCGGGGGGTCGCTGGCCGGGATGATCGCGATGCAGCTGGCTCGGCATCGCAACGATCCCGAGGTCGTGCGCAGGGGGGTCGCTGGCCCCCCGGTCGCCGTCTTCGTGTCGGCCTCGGGCCACTACTCGGCCGCCAAGAACGCCGCGATGCTCGGGATGGGCAGCGACGCGATCGTCGAGATCGCGACCGATCCGACCGGCGCGATGGATGTCGACGCGCTACGGCGTGCAGTGGTCGCCACACGGTCGGAGGGGCGCGAGCCGTTGGCGGTCATCGCCACGGCCGGCACGACGGTGACGGCCGCGTTCGACCCG
>CBDHFJ010000136.1:0-58750 GCA_965262315.1 Acidimicrobiales bacterium | reverse complement strand
AGCGCGCGCTCGACCTGGTCTTCGTGCTGGCGACCGCGCCCATCGTGGTCCCCGTGGCCATCGGCATCGCCGTGGCGGTGCGCCTCACGTCGCGGGGACCGGTCCTGTTCCGTCAGGAGCGCGCCGGTCTCGACGCGGCCCCGTACACGGCCCTCAAGTTCCGAACCATGTTGCACGGCGACAACCCCTTGGTTCCCAGCGCCGACCGGATCACGGCGGTGGGCCGAGTGCTCCGAAGGACCAGCCTGGACGAGCTGCCGCAGCTGCTGAACGTGCTGCGGGGCGAGATGAGTGTCGTCGGCCCCCGGCCGATGCTGCTCGCCCAGGCCGCCTTGTGCGACGACGAGCAGCGGCAACGCTTCCAGACCCTCCCGGGCCTCACGGGCTGGGCCCAGATCAACGGTCGCAACGCGCTCCGCTGGGCCGACCGGATCGAACTCGACACCTGGTACGTCCGGCACCGCAGCCTCGCGCTGGACCTGCGCATCATGGCGAAGACGCCCGTCGCCATGGCCAGCGGCGACGGGGTCGAGGGGCATCCGACCGACGACCCGTTCGTGGCCCGGCTGGCCGAGGCGACCACCGATGCGTGAGCTGATGATCATCGGGTGTGGGGGCCACGGCCGTGAGACGCTCGACGTCGTCGAAGCGGTCAACGCCCAGTCGCCGGCCTGGAGGTTCCTCGGCTTCCTCGACGACGACCCGGGCCACCCGGATCGGCTCGAGCGGCGCGGGGTCGACGTCCTCGGCGGCGTCGACACGGCCGCCACGCTCGGCCACGCGTTCGTCATCGGTATCGGAGACTCCGCCGTTCGCTCCCGCATCGACCTCGCCCTCGGTCACGTCGACGCACCGGTGCTGGTCCACCCGGCCGCCACGGTCGGCTCCGACAATCGGCTGGGTCCTGGCACCGTCGTGGCCGCCGGCGCGCGCATCACGACCAACGTCACCACGGGCCGCCACACCCACCTGAACGTGAACGCCGTCGTGTCCCACGATTCGGTGCTCGGCGACCACGTCACCATCTCGCCCGGGGTGCATGTCAACGGCTCGGTCCAGATCGGCGACCGCGCCTTCCTGGGCACCGGTGCGATCGTCCTGCCGGGTCGCCGGATCGGGTCCGACGCCGTCATCGGCGCCGGCGCGGTCGTGATCGACGACGTGGAGCCGGGCCGAACCGTCGTCGGGGTTCCCGCCCGATGACCGCCACACGGACGGCCCCCCGTCGGCGTCGGCAACAGCCGCAACGCCAGGCCGCCACCGGCTGGTGGCTGCTCGGCACAACGTTCTTCATCGGAGCCCTGGTGCTCTACGGGCTCGCCGCCATCCGTGGCGAGGCCACGAGTCGCGGCCTCCTCGCCGTCCCGATCGTCGGCATGCTCGCAGCACCGCTGCTGGCCCACGCCCGCCGGATCGAGGACCGCTTCGACCTCGCCGGCATCGTGTTCGCCGCCATCGGCGCCAAGCTCTGCGCGACCTACTTCCGCTTCTGGATGGTCGACTCGCTCTACGACGGCGTGGGCGACTCGACCACCTACCACCTCTACGGGTCCACGTTCGCGCCGCTGTTCCGCAGCTTCGAGTTCGACGTCGACCCGGGACGACCCGTGCCCGGCACGGGCTTCATCCGAGTCCTGACCGGCGTCGTCTACGCGCTGTTCGGCTCCGACCGCTTCGTCGGCTTCATCGTCTTCGGCCTGTTGGCGCTGTTGGGCGCCTGGTTCTTCTACAAGGCCTTCACCATCGCCGCGCCCTACGGCGAGCATCAGCGCTATGCCGTCCTGATCTTCTTCTGGCCGTCACTGCTGTTCTGGCCGAGTGCCATCGGCAAGGAGGCGTGGATGATCGCGTCCCTGGGCCTGGCCAGCTGGGGCGCTGCGGCCATCTTCGCGAGGCGACCCCGCGGGTACGCCCTGTTCGCGCTGGGGGTGACCGGCGCGGCGATGCCTCGACCGCACATCGCGATCGTCGTCATCGCGGCGGCCGCGGTCGGTCTGGTGATGATCTCGCTGTTCCACACGAAGCGCTCCCGGGTCTCGTTCGGCTCGCGAGTCGTGGCCTCGCTCTTCCTGCTGGTGCTCGGGTCGATCCTGGCGCCGCGCCTCGCCACGTTCCTCAACATCGACGACGTCGGCGGCAGCGGATTCTCCGAGTCGCTGGACACGGTGCTGCGGCGGACGTCCCAGGGCGGATCCGGGTTCGCGCCCGCCACCATCGACTCCCCGCTGGACTACCCGTGGGCGTTCGTCACGGTGCTCTTCCGTCCGTTCCCCTTCGAGGCCACCAGCCTGTCGACGATCATCACCGCCGCCGAGGGCGTGCTGTTGCTGGGCCTGTCGTTGCTGTCGCTGAGCAGGCTCGCCCGCCTGCCCAGCGCGCTGGTTCGCAACGCCTACGTCGCGTACGCCGCAGCGTTCACGTTCATGTTCTGTTACGTGTTCGCCTTCATCGCGAACTTCGGCATCCTCGCCCGTCAGCGCTCCCAGGTCCTGCCGTTCCTGTTCGTGCTGCTCGCGCTGCCGGCCGTCACCGCCAAGCGACAGCGGCAGCGACCCGACCGCGCAACCGGACCCGCCCATGCGGCGCCGCGGGAGACGCAGTTCGTGGATCTTCCGGTGGTGGCCGCGCCACGCTCGCGGTCATGACCACGGCCCCGTCGATCGCCGCACACGGGCTGTCGACCACCGCCCTCCGCTGCACCGCAGTCGACGACCAATCGTGGCGTGCCCTCCTCGAGGCATGCGAGCGACACCGCCTGGTCGGCCTGCTCGCCGCCGCCACGACCGACGGCTCACTCCCCCTGTCCGCGGCCCAACGCGCCGAGCTCGAGGTCCTCGACGAACGCTGGCAACGCCACGCACTGGTGATCGAACGCACGCTGCTGACGATCGTGGCGTCGCTGCGTGACCGCGGGATCGACCACCGGGTGATCAAGGGGCCGGCCCTCGCACATCTGGCCTACGACGATCCGTCGCTACCGGGTCTTCGGCGACCTCGACCTGGTCGTGCCCGCCGATCGGCTGGCCGAGACGCGTGCCCTGCTGGTGCGAACCCACGGCGCCCTCGACCCCCTGCCCGAGCTCCGGCCCGGTTTCGACGCCGCCTTCGCGAAGGACGTCCTCATCCAGCTGGACGGCCTGGAGATCGACCTGCACCGGACCCTGGCGTCGGGACCGTTCGGTCACCGAGTCGACACCACAGACCTCTTCGCGACGAGCCGGAGCTTCGCGCTCGGCGGCGCAACGATCGACACGTTGGGGCCGGCGGCCACCTTCGTCCAGGTCTGCTACAACGCGGCCCTCGGGGACATCCCACCGCGGCTCGCGTCGTTGCGCGACGTGGCCCAGGTGCACCAGTCCTGCTCCCCTGACCGGGGCGAGGTGCTGGATCTGGCTTCGCGATGGGGCGCCACCGCGGTCGTCGCCACCGCGATCGGACTGACCTGGGACGCCCTCCGACTCGCGCCCTGCGACCTCTCGGCGTGGGCGGCGGCGCATCGTCCGGGCCCAGTCGACGCTCGGTATCTGGCCGCCAGCAGGTCCAGCGCCCGGAGCTACACCCGCCACCTGGCGTCGCTGGCGGCCATCGACGGCGTCGGGCCTCGCCTCCGGTACGCGTACGCCATCGTGCGCCCGAGCCCGGACTATCTCGACGCCCGCGGCTGGACCGGGCGCTCCCACGTCAACCGAGCCGTGCGCCGGCTGGCCCGCCGCTGAGCGCGGGCTCAGAACAACTCGATGTCCGAGAGCTGGACGTCCCAGTCGTCCAACCGGTCCGGGGCGGGCGAGGCCAGCGAACGAACGGTCAGCAGCGGCCCCTGCCCCCGCACCGGCACCAGCCCCGCGCCACGGGGACGGCGCCCGAGGGTGAGCACGTAGTCGGCGTCGACCTCTGCGGCCAGCCCGCGGACCAGCGCACCGGCCTCGGCTGGTGGGGCGAGCACCGACGACACGGCACACTCTCGTGCCGAGCCTCGGCGACGGACACGGAAGATCACGATGCCGCCATGGACGCCGTCGGGAGCCCAGGCCCGATACCGCAGGGGCTCGAGCCCGAAGCGCCAGCTGAGGAACCTGCGGTCGGCCCGTGTGCGGAGCCCGGTCGCGGGCGAGGCGTCGAGCAGCCCCTCGACGTCGGCATCGGCCAGGACCTCGAGAGCGGGGACGCCGACGGCGGTGTGCTCGGACCACTTCGACGCCGCGGTTCTCGCGCCGGCGAGCCTGCCCAAGGCGGCGAGTCCTGTGGGCCGCGCCGCCACGGGAAGGCGACCGACCTCCGCCCAGCCGAGCTTCAGGTAGCCGGGTCGCGACTGGTCGTTGGGCGTGTTGAAGACCAGGTCCACCCCCTCGGCGGCCATTTCCTCCACCGCCGTCGTGGTGAGCGCACGGAACACGCCTCGCCGCTGGAAGTCGGGGTGCGTGGCGGTGTCGACGGCGCGAACGGCCCGGCGCATGCGACCGTCGGGACCGACGAGCTCCCACCGCATGAAGGCCCGGTACCCGGCGATCCGCTCCCCATCGGTGGCGACCCACAGCGGCGAGGGCCCGAAGGGATTGTCGCGGTGCTTCCACCGGAACAGGGCCTCGTTGGGATCTCCTGCCTGCCAGCCGAGCGCCGCGGCGCCGACGTCGACGATCTCGGCCAGATCGTCGTCGGTCGCCCGCCGTACGGCGATATCCGAAGCCACCACGGTGGGCCACGATACGGTGACGGGGGTCCGGACGAGTCGATGGTGCCCTCCAGCGGAGGGCCCACCCGAGACGGGAGAGGTCAGCCGTGTTGCAGCTCGCGCGTGCCGCGCTGAAGCCGATCGCGGCGGCGGCCGACCTGGTCATTCGCCCCCCGGGCGGGGTCACGGTGTTGATCTATCACCGCGTGGGCGCGGGATCGGACAGCCAGGTCGATCTCGACCCCGGCCTGTTCGACCAGCAGATGGCCGAGCTCGCCGAATCCGGCCAGGTGCTGGCCCTCGACGAGGCCGTCGCGACGCTCGGGCGCGGCGACGGCGGTCCGGACGACGCGGTCGTGGTCACCTTCGACGACGGCACCCCCGACGTCGTCGACGTGGCCCTCCCGATCCTCGAACGCCACGGGATCCCGATGACGCTCTACGTCGCCACTTCCTTCGTGGGCGCTGACGCGGGCTTCTGGCGACCCGAGGATCAGGCGATCACCTGGGACGCGCTGCGCGAAGCGGTGTCCACCGGTCTGGTCACCATCGGCAGCCACACCCACACCCATGCCCTGCTGGATCGGCTGCCCGCGGCGGACCTCGCTGACGAGCTCGATCGATCGATCGAGCTGATCGGCGACGAACTCCAGCGATCCCCCGACCACTTCGCCTACCCGAAGGCCCTGCCGCCGAGCCCGGCGGCGGACGCCGCCGTCCGGTCCCGCTTCCGATCGGCGGCCATCGCGGGGACCCGTCCCAACCCCTGGCGAGGCACCGACGTCCACCTCCTGACCCGCTCGCCCATCCAGCAGAGCGACGGCATGACGTGGTTCCGACGCAAGGCCGCGGGTGGCCTCGGTCTCGAGGATCGGCTCCGGGAGGTCGTGAACCGCCGTCGCTACGCCGAGGCCGTTCGTTGACTCCGGAGCGCCCCCGCGTCCTCCACCTGACCACGACCGACATCAGCCTGGAGCTGCTCCTCGGCCCGCAGCTCGAGGCCTTCGCCGCGGCGGGCTACGACGTGCACGCTGCCTCGGCCGCGGGGCCGTTCGTCGACGCCGTCGAACGCCGCGGCGTCACGTTCCATCCCCTCGAGCACTCCACCCGCGCCATGTCGCCGCTGGACGACCTGCGCGCTGCCAGGGAGTTCTTCGGCCTGATCGGACGGTTGCGACCCACCATCGTGCACACCCACAACCCCAAGCCCGGTGTGTACGGCCGCGTCACCGCCGGCCTTCGTCGAGTGCCAGGGGTCGTGAACACGGTCCACGGGCTGTACGCCCAACCCTCGGATCCGCTGGCCAAGCGGACGGTGGTCTACGGGCTGGAGCGCCTCGCCGCCGTCTTCTCCGACGTCGAGCTCGTACAGAACCCCGAAGACGTCGCCGTCCTGCGGCGTCTCCGCATCCCCGAACGACGGCTGCGGCTGCTCGGCAACGGGGTGGACCTCGGCCGCTTCCGCCCGGATGCCGATCATCGAACCGCGGTCCGCGCCGAGCTGGGCCTCGCCCCCGACGACGTGGTGGTCGGCGCCGTGGGCCGACTGGTGGCCGAGAAGGGCTACCTCGAGTTGTTCGAGGCATGGCGCACCGTCGCGGCGACCCATGCCGGGGCCCGGCTCGTGATCGCCGGTCCGCACGAACCCGACAAGGCCGACGGTCTGACGGGCGACATGGTGCGCGAGGCCGAAGCGTCCGGGGTGGTCCTGTTGGGCCACCGTTCCGATGTCGAACGGCTCTACCCGGCGCTCGACGTGTACGTCCTGGCATCACATCGCGAGGGTTTCCCGCGCTCGGCCATGGAGGCCGCCGCGACTGGCGTGGCCCTGGTGCTGACCGACATCCGCGGGTGCCGCCAGGTGGTCAGCGACGACGTGGATGGGTTGCTGGTGCCGCCCAGGGACCCGTCCGCGCTCACGGCCGCGCTCGACCGGCTGGTGGGAGACGCCGATCTGCGGGCGCGGCTCGGTCGGGCGGCCCTCCGCAAGGCGACCGCCGAGTTCGACCAGCAACGGGTGATCGACCGCACCCTCCGGGAGTACGAACGCCTGGCCCCGGTGCCCTGATCGGCGACCTGCTCAGTCGAGAGGCGGCAGGTTCCCGAAGTCGATGTCGAAGGGCAGATCGTCGACCGGATCGTCGTTGGTCTCGACGATCTCGACCGTGGTCTTGTCGGGCTCGAGGATGTCGCCGACCGCCAGCATCGCCGCGCCGAGCACGGTGGCGGCACCGCCCGAGACCTTGGGCTTGGGGAGCGGCTTGGGTTCGGGGAGCTCCTCGTCGTCGAGCTCGTCGTCGACGGGTGGGTCCTCAGGGGGGTCCAGGATCACGAGCACAGTCTGCCCGCTCACGCAGGCCTTTGCGCTGCGGGCGACCCGCTGCGGCTCACCCCGATCTGCGCCGCAGCAGCCAGGTGGCCACCATCGCCAGGATCAGCGTGAGTGCGACCGTGATCAGCAGCAGCAGGAACAGCGGGATGTTGCCACTCATCCAGAGGAAGTTGACCTCGGCGTCGTCGGTGTTCTGGAAGATGAACAGCGCGAGCGCAGCCGCCGCCAGCACGCCGAGGACCAGCCGGAAGTTGATGCCACCGCCGCCGTCGGTCGGCTCGGTGGTCGTCTCGTTCTCTGCCATCCCCGGAACGCTACCCTCCGTGGCCGATCGACGTCGGAAACCTCCGGGTGAGCTGCGGCCCCGGCCACCGCCCCTGCGACCATGGATGACCCAGGAGGTTCCGTCATGGACATCGCAATCACCGGCTCCAGCGGCCTGATCGGCACGGCGCTCCGTGCATCTCTCGAATCGGCCGGCCACAACCCCATCCGTGTCGTCCGGTCGGGCGGCGACGGCATCGGCTGGGATCCGGCCGAGGGCCGCATCGACGCTGCCGGCTTCGAGGGCATCGACGCCGTGGTCCATCTCGCCGGCGAGGGCATCGGCGAACGGCGCTGGAACGACGACGTCAAGAAGTCGATCCTCGACAGCCGGGTGGACGGCACCACCCTGCTCGCCCAGGCACTCGCCGAACTCCAGAACCCGCCCAAGGTGCTCCTCAGCGGCAGTGCCACGGGGTACTACGGCGAACGGGGCGACGAGGTCCTGACCGAGCAGTCCTCGAAGGGTGCAGGCTTCCTCGCCGACGTGGTCGAGGCCTGGGAGGCGGCCGCGCAGCCGGCCGTGGACGCCGGCATCCGAACGGTGTTCCTCCGCACCGGCATCGTGCTCAGCCCCGAGGGCGGTGCGCTCGCCAAGATGCTGCCGATCTTCAAGCTCGGCGCCGGCGGCAAGATGGGCAACGGCCGGCAATGGTGGAGCTGGATCAGCATCCACGACGAGGTCGGCATGATCGAGTGGCTGCTCCACAACGACGTTTCGGGCCCCGTCAACCTGACCGCTCCCGGAGCGACCACCAACGCCCAGTTCACCGACGTGCTGGGCGACGTGTTGAACCGCCCCACGTTCCTGCCGGTGCCAAAGTTCGGGCCGAAGCTGCTGCTCGGCGGTGAACTCGCCAACGAGCTGTTGTTCACGAGCACCCGGGTGGAACCAGGCGTGGCGGCCGCCGAGGGCTACCAGTTCGAGCACCCCGACCTCGACGGTGCCCTGCGCGCCGTGCTCGGCAGGTAAGTTCGACACTCCCCACTCCAGGAGGCCCTCATGGCCAACGACAAGCAGGTCTCGGTGTCCCGGGTCATCGCCGCCACACCCGAAACGATCTTCGCCGTGCTCGCCGACCCGTCCCAACACCCGGTCATCGACGGCTCGGGCACGGTCCAGGGCGAGAACTTCGGTCCGGACCGTCTCACCGCCGTGGGCGACAGCTTCGGCATGAAGATGAAGTTCGCCGGCGCACTGCCGTACCGGATCAAGAACACGGTCAAGGAGTTCGAGGAGAACCGGCTCATCGCCTGGGCCCACTTCGGCGGCCACCGTTGGCGCTACGAGCTCGAGGAGGCCGAGAGCGGCACCCGCGTGACCGAGACCTTCGACTGGTCCACGGCGCTCCCGGGCGTACGCCAGGGCATCGAGCTGGCCGGCTACCCGAAGCAGCATCCGGCCAACATGGAGAAGACGCTGGAGCGCCTCGACCAGCACCTCACCGGCAGCTGAGTCGCCCACCGTGAGCGTCCGCCGTGTGGCCGCGTTCGACTTCGACGGCACGATCACCCGACGCGACACCCTCGTCCCCTTCCTGCTCCGCACCGCGGGCCCGTGGGCGACACTGCGTGGGGCCGCGACCGGCGCGGTGGCCTGGCTGGCCGGCGGCCGCGACCGCAACGCTCGGCGGGCCAAGGCCAAGCAGGCGTACCTGCGTGCCGTGTTCGCAGGTACCCCGATCGCCGACCTCCAGGAGCGGGGCCACGAGTACGCGGCGGGCCTCCCTGACCAGTTCCGGCCGGCCTCGCTCGAACGGATCGCCTGGCACCGCAGCGAGGGTCACGAGCTCGTCCTGGTCACCGCATCGCTGCGGTTGTATGCCGAGCCCGCGGCGATGGCACTCGGCTTCGACCACGTCATCGCGGTGGACCTCGACATCGACGAGACCGGCCGGGCGACCGGCGCCATCGTCGGCGTCAACGTCCGCGGACCCGAGAAGGCCACCCGGCTGCGCCGGCACCTGGGCGACGGCCCCGTCGAGCTGTGGGCGTACGGCGACAGCGACGGGGACGCCGAGCTGCTGGCCATGGCCGACCACCCCACTTGGGTGGGCCGTCGGGCTGACCGCTGAGGAATGCCCAGCGACCGTGACGGGTTGTCCCGTTCTCCCGATCCCTCCGTGGAGGACCCATGCGAGCCACCGTCAACGGCATCGTGATCGCCGAGTCCGACGACACCGTCGTCGTCGAAGGCAACCACTACTTCCCTCCGGCATCGATCGAGCGCGAGTACTTCTCACCCACCGCCCACGCCACGGTGTGCCCGTGGAAGGGCACCGCCTCGTACTTCGACGTCACGGTCGAGGGCGAGACCCTCACGAACGTGGCCTGGACCTACCCCGAGCCCAAGCCCGACGCCGCCCACATCCGCGACCACATCGCCTTCTACCCTCGAGTCACAGTGGAAGCCTGACCCGACGCCGCCCACATCCGCGACCACATCGCCTCTACCCCCACGTCACCGTCGAAGCCAAAGCCCGACGCCGCCCACATCCGCGACCACGTCGCCTTCTGCCCTCAAGTCACGGTGGAAGCCTGACCCGACGCCGCCCACATCCGCGACCACATCGCCTCCTACCCCCCAAATCACCGTCGAAGCCTGACCCCGGCTCTGCTCGGCCCGCTACTTGATGGCGACGGGGTTCACCGGTGACCCGATGCCGCCGACGAAGGGCTGGGGCGACGCCTCGAGCAGGAAGTCGTACTGGCCGTCCGCGGCACAGTCGGCGGCCAGGTCTTCGAGCACCCAGTTCTGCCCCTGCATCATGCCCATCTCCACCAGGTGGAGACAGTGGACCGGCAGGATGGCACCCTCGGCAGCCGGGTCCCAGGGCATCACCTCGAAGGTGATGGTGTCGGTGGCGACCGCGGCCACCTCTCGCTCGTGGAAGAAGCGCACGGCCCCGAGGCCCACGCCCGGGAAGCCGGGCATCGGCGCGCCGTCGATCGGCGTGCCGATGGCGTAGTTCATGATGTCGCCGGCCAGGGCCTTGGCCATCATGCCGGTGCGCACCAACACGATGTCGCCGCTGCGGATGGTGACCCCCTGGGCCTCCTCGGCCGCCACCAGATCCTCGTAGGACACGGCATGGCCGCCGTCGAGCTCGTCGACGCCGTGGAGGCGGGCGATGTCCACCAGCACGCCGCGACTCGTGAGCGACCGGACCTGTTCGATCCCGCACACCGACGCGCCGGACTCGGTGATGGTGCCGGCGTCGCGGCCGTTGTAGATCTTGCCGCGCCAGGAGGCGTGGCCCAGGCCATCCCAGTGCGTGGCGGCCTGCAGGCCCATCGTGACCTTGTCGTCCGACGTGTGGAACTCGTCCTCCGCGCCCATCGCCTGGTTGATCATGATCATCTCGCGCGCCGGGTTGTCCCGACCGGGGATGAACCCGAGCTGGAGCCCGCCCTCCTCCTGCAACGGATACGCCAAGGAGAACCGCTTGCCGGTGCGGATCGACGACGCCGCGGCCCGCACCACCTCGTCGGTGATGAAGTTCAGAGGTCCCCACCTGGTCGTCGTCGCCCCATCGCCCCCAGTTGCGGATCTGGTCGGCGAGCTCGAGAATCACGTCGGGATACGTCATGCGACGGGAACCTAGCGCCGCGATGGTTGACGGGCCTTCTGCGGGTGGAGACAATCGGTCGCCGAAGCAGCCCGAGAGGTCATCCGATGCACGACATCAGCCATGCGCTCCGCCGGGCGGAGACCATCGCCGCCGACCGGGAAGGCTTCGTCTGTGGTGCCGTGCGCCTGACGTTCGGCGAGTTCGTCGCCCGAACGCGGCGCCTCGGCACGGCGCTGGCCGAGCTGGGCGTCGACCGCGGGGACCGCGCCGCCGTGATCTCGTTCAACTCGATCCCGAACGTCGAGCTGTATTGCGGCGTGCCTGCGGCCGGTCGGGTCGTGGTGCCGCTGAACTTCCGGTGGGCCGATGCCGAGCTCCGCTATGCGCTGGAGGACTCGGGGGCCCGCGTCCTGTTCATCGACCGCGATCCCGGCCCCCTCGCCGAGCTGGTCGAGACCGTCGTCCGGCTCGACACCGACGACTACGACAACCGCCTCGCGGCCGCGACCCCGACCGACTTCGACCCCGCGCTGCGCGCCGACGACCTGGCCGGGCTCTTCTACACCGGCGGTACCACCGGAGCGTCGAAGGGGGTCATGCTGTCGCATCGCAATCTGATCGCGAACACCTACAACGTCCAGATGCTGACGCCGATGGAGCCGGGCGACACCTATCAGGTCATCGCGCCGCTGTTCCACGCCGCGGGCTCCAACAACGTCCTCCAGTGCCTCTACCAGGGGGTCCGTCAGGTGCTCGTGCCTGCCTTCGACCCGGCAGCGACGCTGGACCAGATCGAGGCGGAGGGGGTGAACGCGACCCTGGGTGTGCCATCGATGCTGGCGGCACAGGTCGAGGAGCAGCTCGCGAACCCCCGTGACCTCTCGAGCCTCCGGTTCTACGCCCACGGTGGCTCGCCGGTCGCGCTCGAGGTGCTGCGCCGGGCGGCGGGTGCATTCCCTGGGAACCGAGTTCGTCCACCTCTACGGAGCGACCGAGACCAGCCCGTTGATGACGGGCATGCGCCACGAGGAACGGCTCCTGGGCACGAGCCGAGAGGCCAGCTGCGGCCAGCAGGTGATCGGTGTCGAGATCGAGATCCGTCGCCCCGACGGATCGCCCCTGGCACCGGGCGAGGCGGGCGAGGTGACGGCGCGCGGCGACAACGTCATGATGGGCTACTGGAACAAGCCGGAGGCCACCGAGTCGGTCCTGCACGACGGCTGGTACTCCACCGGCGACGTCGGGCGGCTGGACGACCAGGGCTTCCTGTATCTGCTCGACCGGTCGAAGGACATGATCATCTCGGGTGGCGAGAACGTCTACTGCACCGAGGTCGAGAACGCGATCTACACCCACCCGGCGGTGCTCGAGGCCACCGTCTTCGGCATCCCGGACGACCAGTGGGGCGAAGCGGTGCACGCCGTGGTCGTCGTCCGGCCCGGCCACGAGCTGACCGGCGACGAGGTGGTCGCCCACGCCCGGGCGACCATCGCGGGGTACAAGGTGCCACGATCGGTCGACATCCGCACGGACGAGCTGCCCAAGTCGGGCCCCGGCAAGGTCCTCAAGCGTGAGCTCCGGGCCCCGTTCTGGGAGGGCCACGAGACGGCCATCGTGTAGCGGGGTCAGGCGCCGCCCAGCGCGGCGGCGATCTCCTCGGCTTCGGCCTGGTCCAGCACGCCGGCGATCACGATGGCGTCGCGTTCGAACGATGGAGCCTGTACTGCGGGCGCCGAGATGACGCGGCCGTCGATCTCGATGGCCAGCTGGGCGCTCGGGCACTCCTCGGTGCGAGCGAAGCACGCCTGGGCCAGCAGGTTGAACGCCTCGATGCCCTCGACGGTGAAGATCAGGTTCACCCCCCAGCCGCCGGGATCCTGGAAGCTCGCCACCGCGGACTCGACGGCATCGGCGTCGATCCGCGGCCCGTCGACGGCCCGGCAGTAGCCGTCGACGAACTCGTCGTCGCCACAGCCGGTCTCGTCCACCTGGGCCGCCAGGACCGGCCACACGGCGAAGTCGACGTCGGGGGCGGCTTCGTCGCCGGCCACGGTCTCCGCGGTCGCGGCGGGCTCCGGCGTCGGTGTGGGCTCTGGCGTCGGGGTCGGCGCTGGCGCCTCGGTGGTCGCGGTCGGTGCCGCCGCGGCCGGCTCGCCCTCGCCGTCGTCGGACGAACAGGCGACGGCCACGAGACACAGGACCGCCAAGAGCAGGGTCAGCGCTCGCCTAGACATCGAGCACCCAGACGTCGAGCTCGCCGAGGGCGTCCTGCATGCTGCGAACGAGCCGGCCGACGTCGGCGTCGTCGTTGTCCCACACCACGACGGCCTCGTCGCTGTTGCGAGCGAACCAGGCATCGCGGCGCCCCAGGGCGCCCCGCGCCTTCTGCTTGTCCTCGGGCGACTTCTTCTGGAGCGTGATGACCTCCTGCGCGCCATCGACCAGTCGGGCGAACTCGTCCTGTTCTGCCCGGGGCCACACCACCTGCGGGTCCGGATACGGCAACACCAGGACGTACGGCACCTCGCTGTCCAACGCGGCCTGTGCCCCGAGCATCTCGGCGCCGAGCCGGCCCCCGGACAACACGACGAGGTCCGTGTGCATCTCGGCCTTCGCCCGGACGATGTCGGCCAGCTGTGACCGGACCCGGTCCGACAGTTCGGTGTCGCCATGACCACCGAGCTCCCGGGGGCGGAGCCCCAGCACCACGAGCTTGTGGCCCTCCGGCGCCTCCCGGCCCGTCGGATCCCTGGTGGCGGCACCCACTTCGCGCAACCGGGGACGGCTGTCCGGAGCCCCGATGCTGGTGGGGCGCTCCGAGCCCGAGCGCGGCTCCTGCGTGTGCGCGGCCTCCACCGCCAGCCGGTCGGCGAGATCGTTCCATTCGTCGCCGGCGTGGCCCTTGACCCAGGTGAACTCGATGTCTCGGGGTCGGACCTCGGCGATCAGCGGCTCCCACAGGTCGCGGTTGGCGACGGGCTTCTTCTGGCTGTTCATCCAGCCGCGTCGCAGCCAGCCCTCCCACCAACGATCGCGGAAGCAGTTCACGACATAGGTGGAGTCGCTGATGATCTCGAGGGGGCCCTCGTTGGCCCGAATGGCCTCCAGGACCGCCTGGACCTCCATGCGTTGGTTGGTCGTGTCCGCGGACGGGCCCGCCGCGAACGGACCGTCCGGGGTGATCCAGGCCCACCCGCCGGGGCCCGGGTTGCCGCTGCACGCACCGTCGGTGTAGATCCGTCGTCGGTCACCACCCATCGGGGTACTCTTCGACCAGGCCGGTGGAAACGTTCGCCATGGACGTCATGTTTCCATGCGCACCCACCGGATTCGGGTAGCCCAACGTCGTGCGCCCCCCGGGACACTCACACACCCCCCACCTACGTGAGGATTCGAACGTGGCCGACCACTTCACCCACCAGCTCCCCGACATCGACCCCACCGAGACGCAGGAGTGGCTGGACTCGCTCGACGCGCTGGTGGGCGCGCAGGGCAAGGTTCGGGCCCGCTACATCATGGCTCGCCTGCTCGAGCGATCCCAGGAGCTCCAGGTGGGCAACGCGCCGCTGGTGTCGACGCCCTACGTCAACACCATCCCCACCGAGGACCAGCCGTTCTTCCCGGGCAACGACCACATCGAGCGACGCATCCGAGCGTTCATCCGATGGAACGCCGCGGTCATGGTCATCCGGGCCAACAAGGTGGCCGACGGCATCGGCGGGCACCTCTCGACCTTCGCCAGCTCGGCCCTGCTGTACGAGATCGGCTTCAACTGGTTCTTCAAGGGCAAAGAGGACGGCCTGCCGGGCGATCATGTCTACTTCCAGGGCCACGCCGCACCCGGCGTCTACGCCCGCGCCTATCTCGAGGGCCGCCTCACCGAGGACCAGCTCGACAACTTCCGCATGGAGATCGGCGGCAACGGCCTCTCGTCGTATCCGCACCCGCGGCTCATGCCGAACTTCTGGGAATTCCCCACGGTCTCGATGGGGCTGGGCCCGATCAACTCGATCTACCACGCCCGCTTCAACCGCTACCTCCACGACCGCCGCATCGACGACACGTCTGCCACGAAGCTGTGGAGCTTCCTCGGCGACGGTGAGTGTGACGAGCCCGAGACCCTCGGCGCCATCTCCTTGGCCGGTCGCTCGGGCCTGGACAACCTGGTCTGGGTCGTCAACTGCAACCTGCAGCGCCTCGACGGACCGGTGCGCGGCAACGGCTCGATCATCCAGGAGCTGGAGGGCATCTTCCGCGGTGCCGGCTGGAACGTCATCAAGGTGATCTGGGGCAGCCAGTGGGACGAGCTCCTCCAGCGCGACGTGGACGGTGTCCTCCAGAACAAGCTCAACAACACCGTCGACGGTGAGTATCAGCGCTACGCGGTCGAGTCCGGCGCCTACATCCGCGAGAACTTCTTCGGTCCCGACCCTCGGCTGCGGCGCATGGTCGAGCACCTGTCCGACGACGAGATCCGCAACCTCCCGCGCGGCGGCCATGACACCCAGAAGGTCTACGCCGCATTCAAGGCCGCGCACGACAACGTCGGTTCCCCCACGGTCATCCTCGCCAAGACCATCAAGGGATGGACGCTGGGCGAGGGATTCGAAGGCCGCAACGCCACCCATCAGATCAAGAAGATGACCAAGGATCAGCTCCTCGAGCTGCGGTCCCGGCTCCATCTCGAGGAAGAGATCCCCGAGTCGGCACTCGACGACGAGATGCCGCCCTACTACAAGCCGCCGGTCGACTCCGACGAGCACCGCTACATGCTCGACCGTCGGCGGGCGCTCGACGGCCCGATGCCCATCCGGGTGATCCGGACGCGCCGGGAGCTGGAGCTGCCGGACCCGAAGATCTTCGCCGAGTACGACGAGGGATCCGGCGGCCGGTCGGTCTCGACCACGATGGTGTTCACCGCGATCCTGCGGAACCTGCTGCGCGACGACGAATTCGGTCCACGCGTGGTGCCGATCGTCCCCGACGAGGCTCGCACGTTCGGCATGGACAGCCTGTTCCGCGAGTTCGAGATCTACGCGCCGATGGGCCAGCTCTACGAGCCGGTCGACCACGACCTGCTGCTCTCCTACGCCGAGGACAAGGACGGCCAGATCCTCGAGGAGGGCATCACCGAGGCCGGTTCGATGGCCAGCTGGATCGCTGCGGCCACCAGCTACGCGAACCTCGGCGTGCCGATGGTGCCCTTCTACACGTTCTATTCGATGTTCGGTTTCCAGCGTGTCGGTGACCTGATCTGGTCGGCGGCCGACTCGCGTGCCCGCGGCTTCCTCATGGGCGCCACGGCCGGCCGGACCACGCTGATGGGCGAGGGGCTCCAGCACCAGGACGGGCACAGCCTCGTCATGGCGTCCACGGTGCCCGCATGCCAGGCCTACGACCCGGCGTTCGCCTACGAGCTCGGTTCGATCATCAACCACGGCCTCATCGAGATGTACGGGCCGGAAGCGAAGCCGGTCTTCTACTACGTGACCATCTACAACGAGAACTATGAGATGCCCGGGCAGCCGGACCACGTGTCCGACGCCGACATCGTGAGCGGCCTGTATCAGTGGGCACCTGCACCCGAGGCCCGGCATCAGGCCACGATCCTGTTCTCGGGCCCGGCCCACGAAGCAGCGCGCGTTGCGCAGGCCGATCTGGCCGAGCACTACGGCGTCGGCGCGAGCCTCTGGAGCGCCACCAGCTACAAGCGTCTCCGCGAGGAGGCGCTCGATGCCGAGCGCTGGTCCCGGCTGCACCCGTCGCAGCCCTCACGGGTGCCGGAGGTCACCGACAAGCTGAACGGCTCGGCGGGTCCCATCGTGGCCGTGACCGACTACATGACGTCGGTCCCCGACCAGATCAGCCGGTGGGCCCCGCGGCGCTACACCTCGCTGGGCACCGACGGCTACGGCCGCTCGGACACCCGGGAGGCGCTGCGTTCGTACTTCGAGGTGAACGCCGGCCACGTCGTGGTCGCGGTCCTCTCGTCCCTGGCAGCGGACGGCGCCATCGGCCACGACGTGGTCAGCGGCGCGATCGCCCGCTATGGCATCGACGCCGAGGCCCCCAACCCCTACTCCTACGACATCCCCGTGCAGGTGACCGCACGACCCCTGGCGGTCGCGACGCCGCAGCCGTAGGGTTCGGGCATGGCGGCAGGGGAACGACAGCGGGTGTCGACCGGGCTCGGTCCCGGTGCCAATCGATCCTCAGCGGAGACCGCGGCGTTGCTGCGACAGAGTCGGCTGTTCTCCGACCTGCCGTCGCGCAACCTCAAGGCGTTCATCCGCTATGCGAGCAGCCACCAGGCCGAACCGGGCGCTCGCCTGATCGAGCAGGGACAACCCGGCCGGTTCCTGGCCGTGGTCGTCGCCGGTGCCTGTGCGGTGTTCCTCGATGGCAAGCAGGTCTCGACCCTGGGGCCGGGAGACTGCCTGGGAGAGATGTCGATGATCGACGGGCTGCCGTGCTCGGCCACCGTGGTCGCGACGGAACCCACCGACGTCCTCGTCCTCCAACGCAGCGACTTCGACCACGTCCTGAAGGTCGCGCCCGGGCTCAGCCGGGTGCTGTTGGCCCAGCTGTCGCGGCGCCTCCGCGAGCTCCAGAGCAGCCCGGCGGACTGAACGACGACTCAGACGGCAGCGTTGGCGCGTTCGCGGTCCAGCCAGCCGAAGAAGACGGCGATCGCCCGCGGGTCGAACCGCAGCCGGTGTCCCCCGCCGGAGATGATGCGCAGATCGGCGGCGCCGTGCGCGTCGGCGATCACACGAGCATCGAAGACCGACACCACGTCGTCCTCGGCGCCGTGCATGACCAGGAGCGGGATCTCGCCGACGAGCGCCGCGGCGTTGTTGGCACTGATCTCGGCGAGCTCGGCGGTCCACGCATCGACGTCGTGCGGGAATTCGGGGTCCTTGATGGCCTTGACCTGGCGGGCGTAGGCGAGCAGCCCGTCCGGTTCGTTGATCCAGTCGTTGAAGTCCGCCGGTGGCGACACCGCGGCCACGCCCCGGATCAGATCGGACCGGGCGGCCGCGGCGATGCCGAGCGCGCCGCCGGTGCCGAACCCGGCGACCCACACGCCGCTGACGTCGTCTCGGGCATCGAGGTGTTCGACCGCGTGCAGGACGTCACGGAGCCAACCGCCGAGGGAGAAGTCGCCTTCGGACTCTCCGCACCCGCGGTACGTGAAGGCCAGGGCCATCCACCCCATGTCCTCGGCGATGCGTTCGGCGAGGTCGTAGTACGAGCGGCCGGGGTCGGTGACGCCGTTGGCTCGTGTGGGGAAGCCGTGACAGATCACCAGTCCCGGCGCCCCCCCGGTGGGGATGCGGTCCGGACGCGCGAGCCGTCCGACGAGCTGCAGGCCGTCGGACGCGAACTGGTGCGACACCCGTCAGGCGGTGCGGTGGCGATACCCGCGATTGCGTGCTTCGGCCAGGGTGTCGGGACCGAACACCAGATACTGCTCGGACGCGATGATCTCGTGGATCACGTCCTCGTCGCTGATGTCGTCCAGGTCGTACACGTACTGGGTGCGCTTGTCGCCGAGCCAGCGAAAGCCATGCACGCGGGTGGGTCGCTCCATGTCCTCGAATGTACCCCCGCCGCTGCCCTCGACGGCGATTCCGGGCCCGAACGGCCCTCGGCGGTAGGGTGCCGCCGATGGCTCAGGATGCAGCGGGGAGCGTTGGCCTCGACGACGCGATTCCGCGACGGGCGTGGGCTGCACTCTTCGTGTCCACCCTGGTGACCTTCCTGGTGGTCATCGACGTGTCGGCGGTCAACGTGGCGTTCCCGTCGATCCGGGAGGACTTCGACGTGTCGGCCAGCCAGCTCAGCTGGGTGATCTCGTCGTACAACATCGTCGTCGGATCGCTGCTGATGCTCTCGGGACGGGTGGCCGACAGCATCGGACGCCGCAAGGTCTACCTGCCGGGCGTTGCCGTCTTCGGGGTGGGGTCGATGCTCTGCGCGCTGGCCCCCACCGTCGGTTTGTTGATCGCGGCGCGTGTCGTCCAGGCCGTCGGTGGTTCCATCACGTTCGCGGCCAGCTTCGCGGTGATGCTGCCCGAGTTCCCGCCCACCAAACGCAGCACCGCCATCGGGATCGCCGGCGCCACCGGCGGTCTCGGAGCGGTGGTGGGTCCCGTCGTGGGGTCGGCGCTGATCGACGTCACGTCGTGGCGAGGCATCTTCTGGCTGAACGTCCCGCTGTGCATCCTCGTGTTGTTCCTCGGCCCGCGGCTCCTGCGTGAGTCGAGCGATCCCGACGCCACCGGGCGCATCGACCCGATCGGTGTGCCCCTCGGTACCGTGTCGGTCGCACTGGTGATGGTGGCGATCGTCCAGAGCGAGACCTGGGGCATCGGTGACCTCCGGGTCATCGGGTTGTTCGTCGGCGGCTTGGCGCTGGTGCCGCTGCTGATCCACCGGTGCCGGGTGCACCCCGAGCCGCTGATCGACCTGACGCTCTTCCGCTACCAGTCGTTCACCAGCGCCAACATCGGGCTGTTCCTGTACGGCCTGGGGTTCACCGCAGGACTGTTCGCCAGCTCGCTGCTGCTCCAGGAGGTGTGGGATCTGCCGATCCGACAGGTGGGCCTGGCGCTGGCGCCCTCGCCGCTGATGTCGGCCATCGTCTCGCCCATCACGGGGCGCTGGGCGGATCGAGTCGGCCACCGGTGGCTGCTCGGCGGCGGCTGCATGAGTTGCGCATTCGGCTACCTGCTGTTCGTGCTCGTCCTCGACGAGAACTCGAGCGTGTGGGGCACCTACGTCCCAATCTCGTTGCTGGTCGGCCTGGGGATCGGCTTGACGGTCGCGACCTGGTCGAGCGCGGGCCTGAGCGACGTGCCGATGGCCCGGTTCGGCGTGGCGGGCGCCACGTTCAACACGATGCGCCAGGCGGCGTACGCCCTGGGCATCTCGGTGGTGGTGACCCTCATCAGCGTCGCAGCGGACGACACCAGCATGCAGGGGGTCCGCTGGGCCTACATCTGGGTGCTGGTTGCGTACCTCGCCGCCGGGGTCTCGGTGATGATCACCTTCCCGGCCGGCTCGGCCCGCGATCGGGCCCGGCAGGCCGCCCCGGACCCCAGCTGAACCCGACCCGAAAAGCAGTACGGAGGCCCCTCCGAAGAGGGACCTCCGTACCCAGATTTCCTGGAAAAGCCCGGGGAACGTTTGTCGCCGACGTCAGGCTGCCATCGCGATGGCAGGGTTTCCCACGTTGCGTGTGTCGGATGGGACCAGCTTCCGACCGTCGATCCCGGCGGTGACCAGTGATGATTCACCAGGTGAGTCCAGGGGCCACCTAGCGGCTGGCCACCTCCATAGTCCCAAATGTTTCGCTACTGATTTGGACCACCTCCTTTCTATGGTGGCCCCATGAAAGCACAGCTGGGGCGCTTCGTCGGCAGCTTTCAGGGATTTTCCTCGGGCTGGTCGAGTTCGCCGAGCGCCTCGTCTGCCACCGGAAGGCGCTCGACACCTTCCATGTCGACGCTCAGGCCGACAGCGCCGATGGCCACCAGGTAGTCCGACGTGAGGTCCGTGACGCAGACGATGTCGACCTCGTCCACGTCGAGCCCTTCCTCGCGGGCGCGGGTGAGGAGCTCGTCCACGATGTCGTCTTCGTCGGCCACGACCGCCTCGCCCTGCTTCGCCGCCCGTTCGGCGGCATGGTCGACGCCACCGAAGCTGGCGACGCCGCGTTCACGGAAGTACGTGAGCTCCCAGCGCAGGAGCAGCCGGACGTCGTCGTGGCTGAGCTGGTTCTGCACGCGCTGGGGCAGGTTGTCGGCGATGTAGTCGGTGGCCTCCTCGATGTCGAAGACGGCCAGCGCCGGCGTGGCGTTGAGACGGGCGGTGACGAGGTTCACGGCGAACCAGGCAATGGAGAGAATGAGCACCGCACCGACGGCGACGAAGACCCAGATCATCGCCGAGCAACGGTAGCGGCGCCCGCGCCACCGACCCGCACCCAGCGGACCGACGGTGTTCGCACCCGTGCCTGGCACCGACCACGAACACGGTCGGCACGGGGACGGGAGGGACTACGGTTCGGGCATGGCCACGTTGCACTACCAGGACACCGCCGCCGAGATCCACAAGGTGGTCGTCGGCCCCGTCGAGAACAACGTCTTCGTCCTGCGGTGCCGGGAGACCGGCGACGCGGTGCTGCTCGACGCTGCCAACGAGCACGAGCTCCTGCTCGACCTCTGCAAGCAGCTGGGCGTGCGGGAGGTGTTGGAGACCCACGGCCACTGGGACCACATCCAGGCGGTCCCCGCGGTGCGCGACGCCGGCTACTCCGTGCACGTGACCCAACAGGACGCGCACATGCTCGACAGCTACGACGAGATCCTCGAGGACGAGTCGGTCATCGAGGTCGGCCGCCTGCGGCTCCACACCATCCACACGCCGGGGCACACACCAGGCTCGATGTGCTTCAAGCTCGAGGGCGCACCCGTCCTCTTCAGCGGGGACACCCTCTTCCCCGGCGGGCCGGGGGCGACCCAGTACGAGGGCGGCGATTTCGACACCATCATCGAATCCATCGACCGTCGCCTGTTCACGCTGCCCAAGGAGACCGTGGTCTTCCCCGGCCACGGGCTCGACACCACGGTCGGTACCGAGCGCCCGAAGCTCGACGAGTGGATCGACCGCGGCTGGTGAGCGACTCCGGCCGAGCACTCCCCGCGGACGAGCGCCCCTTCGACCCCACTCCTGTCCACACCGAGGACCTGCCTCCCACGCCCATCCGGGACCGCAACATCCCTGCCTCGGCATGGATCGAGGCACCCGAGGAGCTCCTGACAGCCGGCGATGACATCGGCCAATCTCACCGCATCGCCTACAAGCGCCGGCTGGGACACTGGCTCCTGTGGCGGGCGGGCCCCGCCCGCGGCGAGCACAGCCGCTACGTGGCCATCGACTCGCGGGATATGCGAAGGGTCCACACCCTCGATCTCTTCGCAGACGGTTCGGCCTCGGGCATCGGCCCCAGCGGCGAGACCCACCGCCGCTTCCGCGCCTGGAAAGAGGATCTGAACGCCAGCGCCTAATTTCTCCTACGGGGATAGTGCTAATCCCGACGGTCGGAATAGACTTTCTCTCGTGAGTGACCCGCTGTTCGAGATCGAGGACCTCCACGTCGCAGCCGAAGACGGCACCCAGATCCTGAAGGGTGTCACGCTGACCGTCGGCGAAGGTGAGGTCCACGCCCTGATGGGCCCCAACGGCTCCGGCAAGTCGACCCTCGCGTCGGCGCTGCTCGGCAGCCCCGAGTACGAGATCACCAGCGGATCGATCAGGTTCCGCGGCGATGACATCACCGACTGGAGCGCCGAGGTGCGCGGCAAGGCCGGCCTGTTCCTGGCCTTCCAGTACCCCCAGGAGTTCCCTGGCGTCTCGGTGCTGAACTTCCTGCGCCAGGCGGTGCTCGCTCGCCGGGGTGAAGAGATCTCCGTGCTCGATCTCCGCAAGTCGATGCTGCGCTGGATGGACCGCCTCGGCATGGACTCCAAGTTCGCCGACCGCTACCTCAACGAGGGCTTCTCCGGCGGCGAGAAGAAGCGCAACGAGATTCTCCAGATGGCCCTGCTCGAGCCCGAGATGGCGATTCTCGACGAGACCGATTCCGGCCTCGACATCGACGCCCTCAAGATCGTGGCCACCGGAGTCCAGGAGGTCCGCAAGGACCGGACCCGACTCGGTGTGCTGGCGATCACCCACTACCAACGACTCCTGGATCACCTCCAGCCCGATCACGTGCACATCCTGATCGACGGCGCCATCGTCGACTCCGGCGGCCTCGAACTGGTGGAGCGCCTCGAACGCGACGGCTACGAGGCCTGGCGATGACCATCGACGTCGCTCGGATCAAGGCCGACTTCCCGATCCTGTCGCGCCAGATCAACGGCAAGCCGCTGATCTACCTCGACTCGGCCAACACGTCGCAGAAGCCCCGTCAGGTCATCGAGGCGATGACCGACTACTACAGCCAGCACAACGCCAACGTCCACCGCGGTTCGTACCAGTTGGCGGTCGAGGCCACCGACGCGCTCGAAGGTGCCCGAGACAAGGTCAAGGCGTTCATCAACGCCCCCGATCGCGCCGAGGTCGTGTTCACCAAGAACGCCACCGAGGCCGTCAACCTCGTGGCCAGACCTGGGGTCGCGCCAACCTGTCGGCGGGAGACACGGTCGTGGTGACCGAGATGGAGCACCACGCCAACATCATCCCGTGGCACATGCTCGCCGCCGAGAAGGGCATCGAGTTGCGCTGGGTCCCGATCGACGCCGAGGGTCGCCTCGACACCGCCGACCTGGACACGCTCCTCGACGGAGCCAAGCTGTTCTGCGTCACGGCCATGTCCAACGTGTTGGGCACGATCAACCCCGTCCGTGAGCTGGTCGACAAGGCCCATGCTGCCGGCGCGCTGGCGCTGGTCGACGCCAGCCAGTACGTGCCCCACAACCCCACCGACGTGCAGGCGATGGACGCCGACTTCGTGGTCTTCACCGGCCACAAGCTCCTGGGCCCCATGGGCATCGGGGTGCTGTGGGGTCGCGCCGAGCTGCTCGACGCCATGCCCCCGTTCCTCGGTGGCGGCGAGATGATCCTCCAGGTGACCAAGGACGGGTTCACCACCAACGAGCTCCCGTGGAAGTTCGAGGCCGGCACCCCCATGGTGGGCGAGGCCGTGGGCCTCGGTGCCGCGATCGACTACCTGAACTGCATCGGCATGGAGAACGTCCGCGAGCACGAGGGCCAGCTGACCGCGTACACGCTCCGGGCGCTGACCGAGCGCTACGGCGACGAGATCACCGTCCACGGGCCGTCCGAGCCTGCCGGTCGCGGCGGCGTGATCAGCCTCGAGTACGGCATGGTGCACCCGCACGACATCGCCCAGGTCCTGGACCAGTACAACATCTGCGTCCGGGCGGGGAACCACTGCGCGAAGCCGCTGATGCAGGTGCTCGGCGTGGCCGCCACCACTCGGCTGTCGCTCTACCTGTACAACGACGAATCCGACGTCGATGCGTTCATCGACGCGTTGGCCGAGGCCGGCGACATGTTCGGCTTCTGATCGCTGCTCGGTAGCCTCGGACCCCGGAGAACACCATGGCAGGACTCGAAGACCTCTACCGAGAAATCATCCTCGACCACTACCGGACCCCCCGGAATCGTGGCGAGCTGGAGACCCCGCCGGCCGTTCGGGCCGAGGGGTTCAATCCGCTGTGCGGCGACGAGATCGTGGTGTACATCGACGTCAACGACGACGGCGTCATCGAGGACGTCAAGATCGGTGGGCAGGGCTGTTCGATCTCGCAGTCGTCGGGGTCGATGATGTCGGCCGCCATCAAGGGCAAGAGCGTCGCCGAGGCCCGCGAGGTCACCAAGGCGTTCAAGCAGATGATGAGCATCCACGAGAGCGGGCTCGATGGCGAGGGCGAGATGGAGTTGGCCGAGGTCGAGGCCGACCTGGGGGACCTCGAGGCCTTGCGAGGTGTGGTGAAGTTCCCGGTGCGCATCAAGTGCGCGACCCTCGGCTGGAACACCCTGACCCAGGCGCTCGACGACGCCACCGCCTGACCGGCAACTCCGTCGTGCCCCAGGTCCGAGTCCCGGCCCGCGTCGGCCTGCTCGGCAATCCCTCGGACGGCTTCGGTGGCCGGGTGATCGCGGCGACGATCGACGACTTCGCGTCGACGGTGGTTGCGGAGCCCGCGGACCGGTGGGAGCTGGTGGCGCCCGAGCGCTCGCTCGCCGGCAGCTGCGTTGCGAATCTTCGGAACGCACTCGATGAGGGGCGCCTGGACGAAGGCCTGGAACTGCTCGCCGCTGCGGTGATCCAACTCGACCGGGCCGGCCACGCCCCTCCACCGCATCGGCTGCTGTTCGAGTCGGACATCCCTCGCCAGGTCGGACTGGCCGGGTCGAGCGCCGTCGTGGTGGGCACCATCGCTGCGCTCTGGCCGACATCGGAGCCGGTCGAGCTGGCCCGGTTGGCGCTGGGGGCCGAGGTGGACGTCATGGGCTGGGCGGCCGGTCCCCAGGACCGGGTCGTGCAGTCGATGGGCGGTCTCGTCGACATGCGTTTCGACGAACCGTGGGATCCGCAGCGCTACCACCGACTCGACCCCGCCGGCCTGCCGACGCTGCTCCTGGCGTGGACCGACGACCCCGGCGAGCACTCCGGGGCCGTGCACGCCCCCGTTCGTGACCGGTGGGAGTCCGGCGACCCCGCGGTGATCGCGGCAATGACCCGATTCGCTGCACTCGCTGCTGAAGGGCGAGCCGCACTGGACGCCGGCACGGCGCCGTCCGTCTGGCCCGAGCTGGCGGATGAGGCGTTCGATCTCCGCACCCGGTTCTGGTCGATCGCCGACACCGACGCCGAGATGGTCGACGCCATCCGCTCCGTGGGTGGCGGCGCGTGCCTCGCCGGCTCCGGCGGCGCGGTGGTGGGCCACCTCCCCGACGCCTCGTTGGTCGAGCCGGCAATGCAGGCGCTGACCGACATCGGGGCCGAGTCGCTCGTCCCCACGATCGGGGCCGTCAGATGACCGGCGCGGTGATCCTGGCGGCCGGCTTCGGCACCCGCCTCGCGCCGCTGACCGATCACACACCCAAGCCCCTCATCGAGGTCGGGGGACGCCCGGTCATCGACCACCTGGTGCGGCGACTGTGTGCGATCGACCACCTCGACCGCATCGTCGTCGTCGCCAGCGACGTGCACCCGGACCGTTGGACGGATTGGGAGCGCGACCAGGTGGGGCCAGTGCGCGTCGTCACCAACGGTGTGACCCGGTTCGAGGACCGGCGTGGTGCCATCGCCGACCTGGCGCTCGGCCTCGCCCACCTGGACCCGACCGCACCGGCGTTGGTCGTCGCCGGCGACAACCTGCTCGACGAGGATCTCGGGGCGCACCTGGCACGGGCGCTCGCCGACCGGCGCCCATACGTGCTGTGCCGCGATCTCGGCGACGACGTGCCGCCAGGCCGCTTCGGCGAGATCACCGTCGACGGCTCCGACACCGTCACCCGCTTCCGAGAGAAGCCGGCCGACCCGGACTCACCGCTGGCGTCTGCGACCTGTACCTACGTGTTCCCGAGCGCATCAGACGCCGAGGTGGCCACGTATCTCGCCGACGACGGCCACGTCGACTCCCCCGGTGGCTTCATCGCCTGGCTGTCCGGGCGACGCCCAGTCGGCGCATCCCGCCTGACGGGCCGCTACTTCGACATCGGCAACCACGACACCCTGGCCGAGGCGCGGACGGCGTACTCGGAGGCTCCCGACCCAGGGGTCTGACCCCAAGTCGTCCCAAACGGCTCGGAATCGGCCCACCGCCCACCACGCAGCGTGACCGAACCTGCAACGTCCTCAGAGGACTGTTGCAGATTCGCCGAACGCTGCGCCTCGCCATGAACATGGAATCACCAGGCGAAGCTCCCATGAAACCGCAACCGGCAACGTCCTCAGAGGCCGTTGCAGGTTGAACGTGTTCCGTGGCCGTGCTGACCCCGGTTGCGCTGGGTTCAATCCCAGCGGACGGGCAGGTGTTTGATGCCGTTGATGAAGTTCGAGCGGAGCCGAGCCGGCTCGCCGGCCAGCTCCATCGAGCCGAGGCGGGCCAGGATCTCCCGGAACATGAAGCGGAGCTCGGCGCGAGCGAGGTTGGCGCCGAGGCAGTAGTGGGCACCGCCGCCGCCGAACGCGATGTGGTCGTTCGGGTCGCGGGTGATGTCGAACGAGAACGGGTCGTCGAACACCGCCTCGTCCCGGTTGGCCGAGGCATACCAGAGGATCACCCGCTGGCCCTCCCGGATCTGGTGACCGCCGATCTCGGTGTCGGCGGTGGCCGTGCGCCGGAAGTGATGCACCGGCGTGGCCCACCGGATCATCTCGTCGATCGCGGTGTCGAGCAGGCCGTCGTCGCCCTTGAGGGCCTCGAACTGCTCGGGATGGGTCAGCAGCGCGTGCATCCCGTGCGTCATCGCATTCCGCGTGGTCTCGCTCCCGGCCACGCTGAGCAGCAGCATGAACACGTCGATCTCGAGCTCGCTCAAGCGGTCCCCGTCGATCTCGGCGTCGAGCAGCTTGGTCATGATGTCGTCCTGGGGGTCGACCCGCCGCTGCGCCGCCAGCTCGTGTGAGTACGCGTAGAGGGCCATGGCGGCCTCGGTGGGGTCACCCTCGTACTCCGGGTCGTCCATGCCGATCATGTCATTGGACCACTGGAAGATCAGATGGCGGTCCTCCTGAGGCACGCCCATGATCTCGGCGATCGCCTGGAGTGGCAGCTCGGCGGCCAGGTCCTCCACGAAGTCGCATTCGCCGCGGTCGATGACGTGATCGACGATCACTGCACTGCGATGCTCGAGGAACTGCTCGAGCAACCCCACCATGCGGGGCGTGAACCCCTTGTTGACCAGCCGCCGATAGCGGGTGTGCTTGGGCGGGTCGGTGTAGATCATGTTGAGGCCGCGCTGATCGGTGTTGGTCGCCTCCCCCATCTGTGCCCGTTCGCCACTGTCGTAGATGCTGATGCCGCCGACCTCCGACGAGAACAGCTCGTTGTCGCGGTTGGCGTCCCGCACGTCGCGGTGGCGGGTGAGGTTCCAGAAGCCGCCGAGGTGGTCGTCGTGGAAGTAGACGGGTGCCTCGGAGCGGAGCCTCCGGAACATCTCGTGGTGCTCCTGGCGCTGGAATCGATCGGCGTCCAGGAGGTCGATGTCGTCGAGGCTCATGGCAGCACCGTACACAAACCTGACGACCCGTCAGATGACAACAGCGACGCGGCAACCTGTCGGACGCTCACCGCAGCGGCGGCGACGCGACCTGTCGCGCACTCGTCGCTGATGCCGCTGCGCGACGGGTTGATCAGATGAGGGCGTTCACGCGTCGGCAGAACTCGACGTCGAGTTCGGTGAGACCGCCCGCGTCGTGGTTGGTCACCGCGATCTCGACCGTGCTGTAGACGTTGGACCACTCGGGATGATGGAACAGGCGCTCGGCGATCAGGGCAACGCTGGCCATGAAGCCGAAGGCTTCGGTGAAGCTGCCGAACTTCAGTGTCCGGTGCAGCCGGTCGCCGTTGCGCTCCCAACCGGGCAGGTCGGCCAGCGCTGCGGCGATCTCGTCGTCGTTCAGGATGCGGGTGCGATCCGGTTCAGCCATCCGACGAGTCTCGCGCAACCTGTAACGGTCTCAGAGACCGTTACAGGTTCTGCCACCGAGCGTGAAGGCCGGCCTCAGGCCAGCGGATCGGCGAAGGGGTCTGCGCCCCCGCCGCCCAGGCCGCCCAGCGACACGCCGGTCTCGATCGGCTTCATCCAGCGGTCGTAGCCGGTCTCCTCGAGCTCGGCGGCCAGCTCGGGACCACCGCTCTCCTGAATCACGCCATCGACGAAGATGTGCACCACGTCGGGCTTGAGCTCTTCGAGGAGACGGCTGTAGTGGGTGATCACCAGGACACCCAGGCCGTCCTCCTCAGTGGCCCGCTCGACGCGTCGGCTCACGAGCCGCAGCCCGTCGACGTCGAGGCCCGAGTCGAGCTCGTCGAGAATCGCGATCTTGGGCCTCAGCGCGGCGAGCTGGAGCGTCTCGTTGCGCTTCTTCTCACCGCCGGACATGTCGACGTTCAGGCCGCGGGTCAAGAAGTCGTCCGGCACCCCCAGTGCCTCGGCCTCGGCGTGGAGGCGATCCAGCATGGCCGTCGGGTCCTGGCCCACCGCGGCGGCCGAATGGCGGATCACGTCATCGAGCTGCACCCCGTCGATCTCGATCGGGTACTGCATGGCCAGGAACAGGCCGGCCTGCGCTCGCTCCCACGGCGCCATGGCCAACACGTCGGCATCGTCGAGGGTGACGAAGCCACCGGTGACCTCGTAGCCGGGACGACCCATGAGCACGTGCGACAGGGTCGACTTGCCCGACCCGTTGGGGCCCATGATGGCGTGGACCTCGCCGCTGTTGATGGTGAGGTCGATGCCGCGCAGGATCGGCGTGCCGTCGACGGTGGCCTTCAGGCCGGTGATCTCCAAGCGGGTCATGCGTCCTCCCCGGGCAGGTTCACGAACACTTCGCCGGCGGCGACCTCGACGTCCCA
The DNA here is from genome assembly GCA_965262315.1 of Acidimicrobiales bacterium. Taxonomy (GTDB): domain Bacteria; phylum Actinomycetota; class Acidimicrobiia; order Acidimicrobiales; family UBA8592; genus JBCCFK01. The sequence continues at coordinate 29,722 of CBDHFJ010000136.1, read as the reverse complement.
CACGTCCACCGGCTTGGTGGCGGGCAGGGTCTGGGGCACACCGTCGACCAGCGAGAACTCCGCGCCGTGCTTCCAGCACGTCAGCGTCTTCTCGTCGCAGTCGACCTCACCGTCGGACAGGTTGTAGTTGGCGTGCGAGCACCGATCGGTCAACGCATGGAACTCGTCACCGATGCGGACGACGGCCAGCGTGGTCTCGCCTGCTTCGACGGCCTTGACCTCGCCGTCACCGAAGTCGTCGGCGGATGCGATCCGGACCTTCACGACGTGGTCCTCTCGTCGAGCTTGGCCTGAATCTGGGCGGTCACGTGCTCGGCGATGGCCGGCACCGCGATCTCGGACACCACCTCGTCGAGGAAGCCCTCGACGATCAGACGCTCCGCCGCTTGGGTGGGCACGCCGCGGCTCTCGAGGTAGAAGCGCTGCTCCTCGTCGACCGGGCTGACGGTCGAGGCGTGGCTGCAACGCACGTCGTTGTTCTCGATCTCGAGGTTGGGCACCGATTCTGCCCAGGCATCCTCGGACAACTTGATGTTGCGGTTGGTCTGGAAGGCATTGGTGCCGGCGCCATCGGGGGCGACCCGGATCAAGCCGGTGTAGATCGACGTCGACGTGTCGTCGAGCACGCCCTTGAACAACAGGTTCGAGGTGGTGTCTCGTGCCAGGTGATCCTGGAACGTCCGGAAGTCGAGCGTCTGGTCACCATCGCCGTAGTAGACGGCCAGCAGGTCACCGCTGGCGCCGCGGCCCGACAACCGACAGTCGGTGCGGAGCCGTCCGTAGCCGGCGCCCATGGCGGCGACGCCACCCACGAAGTGGGCCTGGCTGCCGACCTCGGCCACGAGGGTGCCGAGCTGCCAGACCTGCGGACCGAGCTCTTGCACCTGCTGGTAGCGAACCCGGGCGGCGTTGCCGACGTTGATCCGGGTCGACGGCACGGTCAGGGCCGCGATGTCGTCGGACACGAACACCTCGACCACCTCGACGCCCGAGTCGGGTCCTGCCTGGACGTGGACCTGCGGGAACGCGGCCACGCCTTCGGCCTTGAGGTGATGGGTGATGACGACAGGGCCCTCGATGTCGGCACCCGGCTTGACCGAGACGACGATGGGGTCGGGGCTGAAGGCGGTGTTGGCCTCGCCGAACACGTCTGCGGCGGCGCCCGCTTCGACCGGGCCGTCCACCGTCGATGCGGTGGCGACGGTGAGCCCTGGAGCCGAGCCGGCCTCGACCGACACCACGAAGCCATCGACGGTGACCACGGTCGCCGACGCACCAGGGACCGGGAACCCGGCAACGTCGGTGGCGCTGGGCGCGGTCGCGGCAGGGGCGAAGCGGCTCGGGTCCAGCTCGTCGATGGGGCTGTAGCGCCACTCCTCGAGCTCGAAGGTCGGCAACTCGAGTGCGGCCATGCGGCCGACGGCGGCGGCCCGCTGCTGGCGGAGCCAATCCGGCCCGTCGAGAGCGTCGGTGGTCTGGGTGACGACGTCGGCGGTGAACACCAGGAAAGCCTCGTCTGTCGGCGGTCAGGACGGGATTTATCCTATCGCCGTAGTGGAAATACCCGACCGATCGAACGGCAGCTGTTTCCTGGTCTTTCCCCGGTTGCGACGGCCCTCAGTCCCGACGGAAACGCCGCTTCATCCGCTTGAAGAACCCGCTGTTCTCGGCCTCCCAGCGCTCGGCCTCGACCTCGGCGATGATGCCGGGGCCGGCGGCGTTGACGATGTCCTCGGCCTCGTCGAGCAGGGCAGCGATGGAGTCGTCGTCGCCGAGGCTCTTGGGCTCGGCCGGCGTGGGCGGCGTCACCATCGTGCCGTGTTTCCAGTTGATGTCAGCCAGGCGAGGGGCGTAGCTCTCGCAGTTCTCCGGGCACCGCCATGGCGCCTCAGGGGCAAGGTCGAGATCGCACTTCCGCACGGTGTCCCCGTTGGGGTAGCTCCGGCTCTCGAAGTACTTGCAGTCCTGACGCATCGGCATGCCTGCCATTGTGCCAAAACCCCGCGCCCCACCGGCATCGGCAGATCCACCCGTCCTGCGTTTGGTGAGGCCTCGGACACGTCCCGAGCGGCTCACGAGACGCCGGCCGTGGCTGCGACGGCACCGTCGGACAGAGGGCCGACGTCACTCGCCGGGCATCGAGTCGGGCTGTGTTGGGGGCCGCCTCGGGCGGTGTCCTCGTCGGTGGCCAGCGTCCAGTCCCAGAGGTCGCGGTGTCAGCGCTGCCGGGCGCGGCCACGGACGTGCCGGCGCGCCGTTGTCGGTCGCCGTCATGTCGACCAGCGCGGCCATGACCACCCTCCTCCCCACGTGAGCCACGATCGCGGTCACGCAGGAGCGTTGGTCAGATAGGTCAACACCGCCTGGACGCGGCGATGGGTCTCGGATTCGGGCGGGAGGTCGAGCTTGGTGAAGATGTTGGACACGTGGGTCTCGACCGTCCGCAGATTCAACGACAACCGGCCGGCCAAGGCGACATTCGCGTGCCCCTCGGCCATCAAGGCCAGGACCTCACGTTCGCGGTCGGTCAGCCGGTCGAGGGGGTTGTTGCGCCGCTCGCGTGCGACCAGCCGCGTGACCACATCGGGGTCGATGGCCGTCTCGCCGCGATGGATGCGTTCGAGCGCCCGGAGGAAATCGTCCACGTCCACCACGCGGTCCTTCAGCAGGTATCCCACGCCGGACGCACCGTCGGCGATGAGATCGAGCGCGTAGCGGGTCTCGATGTGCTGGCTGAGCAGCATGACCGCCAGGTCAGGGCGTTCGGCTCGGAGCTCGACGGCGGCACGGAGACCCTCGGTGGTGTTGGTGGGCGGCATCCGAATGTCGAGGATGACCACGTCGGGCTCGGCCTCGGCCACCACGTCGGCGATCGTTTCGGCGTCACCCAGTTGCGCCACCACGTCATGGCCGGCGTTCTCCAGCAGGCTGGCGATGCCCTGGCGCAACAGGGCCGCATCGTCCACGACGATCACCCGCACGGAAACACCACCTCGATCTCGGTTCCGCCTCCGGTGGGACTGACCAGGCTCAGCCGGCCTCCGAGGGCCATGACTCGATCCTCGATGTTCACCAGGCCGTTCCCCTGCCCGATTGCCGCTCCACCGACACCATCATCGCGGACTCGGATCACCAGGTCGGACTCCCGGATGTCGATGTCGACCGCCACGTGGCCGGCATCCGCATGCCTGGTGGCGTTGGTCAGGGCCTCGCTCAACACGTAGTACGAGGCATGCTCCACCTCGGCGGAGCATCGCCCCACCGACGGCCCGGCGGTCACGGTCATGGGGATCGCACTGGTCTCCGCGAGTGCGCCCGCGGCAGCCACCAGCCCCTCGTCGAGGATCGCAGGATGAAGCCCACGGCTGATCTCGCGGAGTTCGGACAACGCATCACCGACGTCAGCGGCCAGTCCGGCGAGGTAGCCGTCGAGATCAGGGTCATCGGCGGCGAAGCGAGTCCGCCCCATCCGAATGGCGAGTTGCGCGGCCAGGAGGCGCTGCTGGGCACCATCGTGCAGGTCCCGTTCGACCGCGCGTCTCGCCTCGTCGCCCGCCTGCACGATCCGAGCGCGCGACGCTCGAACCTCGGCCAGCTGCGCTCGCACCTCGGCGTGCAGCTCCTCGTTCTCGGCCTCCAGCTCTGCGGCCACGTGTCCCAGGTCGTACCGATCCCACGCAGCGGAACCGACGAGGCCGATGACGGCAACGACCATCGCCACCGACACCAACGGGGGCATGGACAGGTCATGGCGAGTGGGGTCGAGCGCCGGGAACACCGCCGCCACCGCCACCATGGCGGCCGCTGCCGACCCACCGAGTGTGGTGGCCACCAACCCGCGGTTGCGACTCCAGTCCGCACGGAATTGGCGCACGAGGAGGTGACCGGTGAGCCCAGCAGCCAGCACGATCACGCCCCAGCCCGACACCGCCACCAGCGATCGGGCCGTGTCGGGCCCGGCGACAACCGCGAGCGGCTGGTCGGGCAGGGAGATGGCCGACGTGTCGATGGCAACCAAGGGCAGCCACGCCACTGCGCTCGCAGCGACGACTCCGACACCTGCGAGCACCCGCGGCTCGTGGCTCGTGCCGGGCTTGACCGACGCGACCACGGCGGCGAGCAGCGCGACCGCGAACGGGCCCGACAGCAGACCGACCGTGAACAGCGCGCCATCGGCGATCTCGAAGAGCGCCGACGAGAAGGCGACGCCGACGACAGCGAGCATGAAGCTCGTGCCCGGCGCATCGAGCAGCCACAACACGATGACGGCAAGCGCCATGATGCCGACTGCCAGGACGTGCAACGTGAGCTCGACGGCCGAGAACGGACCCCGCTCGACCTCGGCGGGCACGATCAGCAGCCCGTCGATGAGGTCGGGTTGCGTGGGGTCCGAGGACAACGTCAGCGCGTACGGCGTGTCGTCGGTGCCCACCAAGAGCGCAGCGATGACGCTTGCGTCCTCATCCTTGTCCAGTCCGTGGAAGCGGTACGGCGCGGCATCGGTCACGACCTCGGTCTGGGCGAGGAACATCTCCGGCGACATCGTCTCGAGGAACGCCGGCGCCAGCCTGGCCTCGACCTCGTCCAGGGAAGGCGCCGCGCCGTCGATCAGATCGAGGGCCCAGGCCAGGTGACCCTCGAGACCCTCGTCGTCGAGATCCGGCTGGCCGGCGGTCACATCGATGAGGTCCTGGGCGGGGCGGGTCGTGCTCCCGTTCGCGGCCACCGCCCAGACGGCGATGGCGAGCGCTCCGACGACGAGGACGAAGACGATCGTGGGGCGCCGATCCGCGCCGGCTCCTTCGTTGCCCATCACTGCATGGTGGCACTCGGAGCCACCCATCGACTCCGTGCCACCACGGAGAGCCAACCCGTGAGGCCACGGTCGTCGTCAAGCAGCTGCTTCCGTACGTTGCCACCATGCAACGACACCTCGCGCTCCTGCTCGTCATCGCCCTCCTCGCCGCCGCATGTGGAGGCGACGACGACACCCCTGAGGCAGCCGAGCGCCCGTCGCCGGCCCCGACCGCCGTGCCGGCCACCGAGGAGGCCCCGCCACCCACACCGGCGCCTTCGCCCACCGCGCCTGAGCCCAGCGATCCCACGCCGCCCGAGGCGCCGGTGGCCGACACGGCCGCAGCAGCCATCGACGACCACCTCGCCTGGTTCGTCGAGCGGCTCGCCGATCCAGCGACCCTCACGAGGGAGGACATCGAAGCCCGATTCGCTGCCTCCTTCCTGGCGGAGATCCCGGTGGAGGCCATCATCGCCTCGACCCCCCAGATCGTCGCTGGCACCGAGGGCCCGTACACGTTGGCGGACCTCGAGGTGGACGAGGCGAGCAACGCCGCGGCCGCCGTGGTCCAGCCGGCGGTCGGGGGCCCGCTCGACCTGATCATCGCCGTCGAGCCGACCCAGCCCCGGCGCATCATCGGCCTCTCCGTGACCCCCGCGCTGACGGTGCCGACGTCGGCGTCCGAGGTCGAGTCGACCCTCGCCGCGCTCGCGCCACAGGCGACGGCCGGGCTCTACGACGTGACCGACGGCGAATGCGCTGCGCTGGAGGAGATCGGCTCGACCGACCCCTTCCCCATCGGCTCGGCCTTCAAGCTGTGGGTCCTGGCTGAGCTCGCGCATCAGGTGGAACTGGGAGACGCGGCCTGGGACGAGCCGCTGACGGTCACGGCCGAACACCGGTCGTCTCCCGATGGGGAGGTCTTCACCCTCGGCGACGGTGAGACCCTGACGTTGCGCGAGCACGCCGAGCTCATGATCTCCATCTCCGACAACACCGCGACCGACCACCTGATGGCCCGGCTGGGCCGAGCGAACATCGAAGCCGCTCTCGACCGGATCGGTGTGGAGACGGTCGAGCCGAACACGCCCATGCTCAGCACCGGCGCACTGTTCCTCTTGAAGTTCATCGCCGATGAGCCGAACGCCGCCGACTGGCGGGCGCTCGACGTGGCAGGGCGCCGCGCGCTCCTGGAGGAGATCGACGGCGCGGTGTTGCCCTGGGTGGAGCGCCCGGTGACCGAGTTCCTCACCAACGCCGACGGCGTCGCCATCGACCAGCCGCGCGACCTCGACCTGGAGTGGTTCGCCACTCCCCTGGATCTGTGCCTGACCCTCGTCCACCTGGCCGAGCTCGCCGAGCGGCCGGGCCTCGAGCCCGTTGCCGAGATCCTCGAGATCAATCCCGGGTCCGGCATCCCGTTCGACCGCGACCAGTGGCCGACCATCCGCTTCAAGGGTGGCTCTGAGCCCGGCGTGGTGGCCGGCGCCTGGTGGTTCGAGTCCGCGGACGGTCGCCGCGTCGTCCTCGTCGGCGGCGCCAGCGACCCCGACGCCCCCCTGGACGAGGCGAGCGCCATCACCACCATCGCCGGCACCATCGCCCTCGCCAACTGAGCGTCAGATGCGGCGAATGTCCTGGAGGAGCACCAGCCGATTGCCGGGTCAGTCGGTGGGAATGCTCTCGGTGATGCGTTGGAGGTCGTCGGGGGCGATGTCCTCGTCGGTGGCCAGCAGCCACTCCCAGCCGTCCCGGTTCCAGCGGTGATGGAACGAGATCTCGGTCACGATGCCACCCAGTCGATGCGGCGGCGCACCCGGCCGCCAACGGGCCAGGACCCGATGCGAATCGTCGCCGAGCCAACCGATGAACCAGCCCTCGTCCACATCACCGTCGAGCACGTCGAGCGGCATCCCGGTCGGCCACCACCTCGGTGACGGCCACGGATGCTCCGAGACGGCACGAGCGCGTTCCTCGCGGACCAGGCCTTCGTCCACCCATCCAGTGTCCACCTCGCCGTCCCAGGCGAACAGCGCATCGTCGATCTCGACGTCCGCCTCGAACGACGTCAGCGTCTCCCAGTAGTCGGCACCCTGGGACCGAAGCTCGAGCACGACGCCGGTCGCGTCGTCGAGCACAACCTCCAAGGGCGCCGGCTTGTGCGGTGGCGGCGCCAGGACGAACCGCCAGCCCCGGCGGCCACCGACCTCGGCGGCCTCGGCCGGACCCATCGGGCGAGAGAAGTCGTTTCGCTCCGACAACGACTCGGCGACGTAGCGCCCATCGATCAAGTGGCTGGGGTCGTGTGCCATACCGATCCCGTGGTCTGGAGCCAGCTCGGCCATGACCCCCGGCCTGCGCCGCACGACCGTACGATCCGCGCCCCTGACGACGAACGGGCCGTCGTCGTCCTCGATCCGCCAGCGGTCTGGCTGGGCGAACCAGAACCGGATGGCACCTCGATCGTCGGGTGACTCCTCCTCCGGATCGGACCACTCCAACGTCCCCACAGCGGTGTCGAAGGCCACCGCCATCGTCCGCCCCATCATCTCGGCCCACGTGGGTGCCTCCGCCATGCGTCGAGAACATAGCGCCCCGTGATCTGTGAGGGGTTCGGGACCTCCCGAACCCCTCACCAACTGAGCGTCAGAGCTTGCGAATGTCGTCGAGGACCAGGACGGCTTCGCCGGCGTCCCGAGACGCGTCGAGGTCGACGGTGGCCTCCACGCGCCATTCACCGTGGCCGTCGGGGTCGGCGAGGATCTGCGTGACCGACCCTGCCGAGCGATCCCAGTCGAAGTAGGCGGCCGAGCGGGCGTCGGCGTCGATCCCGATGCTGTCGTAGAAGTCCCAGTAGTCGGCCATGAGGGCCTCGATCTCCGACGGCCGCCACCGCTCTCCCCCGGCGCGAGGCATCTCGGCCACGGCCTCGTGGTCCTGGCGAGCCAGGTGCGAGACGACCCGGAACGCCTCGTTGCGGACCATGACCGCGAACGCCCGGGTGTTCGTGGTGACGTCGGAGCGCTCGGGCTCTCCGGCCTCGTCGGGATCCTCGCCGCGCTCGATCAGATCGGCGCCGGCCTGGATGCGCTCCCACTCGTCGATCAGCGACGAATCGACCTGGCGAACCAGCTCGCCCAGCCACTCCTGGACGTCCCAGACCTCATCGGTCTTGGCCGCCTCGGGCACGTTCTGGACCATGCCCTTGTAGACGTCGCCGAGATAGCGCAGCAGGACACCCTCGGACCGCTTCAGGCCGTGGAACTGCACGTAGTCCCGGAAGCCGAAGCCCATCTCGTACATCTCGCGGACGACGCTCTTGGGCTTGGGCGTGTCCTCGCCCACCCACGGGTGGTGCTGGCGGAACGTGCGGAAGCAGCCCCAGAGGAACTCGTTGAGCGGCTTGGGGAACTCGACCTCCTGCAGCCGGTCCATGCGGTCGTCGTACTCGACCCCTCGGGACTTCATCTCGTTCATCAGCTCGTTCTTGGCCCGATCGAGCTGTGACTTGAGGACTGGCCGCGGGTTCTCCTGCACGGCCTCGACCACCGACACCACGTCGAGCGCGTAGTCCGGGTTGTCGCGGTCGAGATCAGGTAGCACCTCCAACGCGAACAGCGACAGCGGCTGGTGGAGGGCGAACTCGTCCTGGAGGTCGATGGTGACCCGAACGGACCGCCCGTCATCGTCGGGCTCGTCGAGCTGCTCGACCACACCGGCTTCGGTCAACGCCCGATACATCGAGATCGCCCGCTTGATGTGACCCCGCTGGCGCTTGCGCGTCTCGTGGTTGTCGACCAGCAGCTGACGCACCGCGGCGCAGCCGTCGCCGGGGCGATCCAGGACGTTCAGGAGGAACTGATGACTGACCTGGAAGCTCGACACCAACGGCTCGGGACGCCCCTCGACCATCTTGGTGAACGTCTCCTCGCTCCAGTGCGCGTAGCCCCACTCGGGAGGCTTGCGCTTGACGAGCTTCTTGCGCTTCTTCGGATCGGCGGCCGCCTTCTCCTCGGCCCGGCGGTTCTCGACCCAATGCTCGGGGGCCTGCGCCCACACGTGGCCTTCGTCGTCGAACCCCTTGCGGCCGGCGCGCCCCGCGATCTGCTGGAACTCGCGGTTACGCAGCACCCGGGTGTCAGTGCCGTCGAACTTGCAGAGCTGGGTGAACAGCACCGCCCGGATGGGGACGTTCACCCCGACCCCCAGGGTGTCGGTCCCACAGATCAACTTGAGCAGGCCCTGCTGGGCCAGCTTCTCCATCAGCAACCGATAACGGGGCAACAACCCGGCGTGGTGCACACCGATGCCTGCCATGACGAAACGCTTGAGGTCCTTGCCCACCGGGCTGTCGAAACGGAAGCCACCCACAGCCTCCTTCACCTGCTCCTTCTCGTCCTTGGTGAGGATCTGGAGGCTGGTGAACGACTGGGCCGCGGACATGGCGTCGGCCTGGGTGAAGTGCACGATGTACGCCGGCACCTTGCGCTCGTCGAGCAAGGCCTGGAGCGACTCGTGCAGCGGCGTCTCGCGATAGACGAAGTCGAGCGGCACGGGGCGCTGGTCGCTGGTGACCTCGACGCTGGACCGACCGGTGCGGGTCTCGAGCTCGTGGAGGAACTTGCCGGTGGGGCCCATGGTGGCGCTCATCAACAGGAACTGCGCGTGCGGCAACGTGAGCAACGGCACCTGCCACGCCCACCCACGCTGCGGGTCGCCGTAGAAGTGGAACTCGTCCATGATCACGACGTCGGCGTCGGCCTCGTCGCCCCACCGCAACGCCTGATTGGCGAGGATCTCGGCAGTACAACAGATGATCGGTGCATCGGCGTTGACCGCGGCGTCGCCGGTGACCATGCCCACGTTGTCCGTCCCGAAGGTCCGACACAGGGCGAAGAACTTCTCCGACACCAACGCCTTGATGGGTGCCGTGTAGATCGAGGTCTTGCCCTGGCGCAGCGCCACGAAGTGCGCGGCCTCGGCAACCAACGACTTCCCCGAGCCCGTCGGTGTGGTCAAGACGACGTTGTTGCCCGCGAACAGTTCGAGGATCGCCTCCTCCTGGGCCGGATACGGCTCGATACCGCGCGAGATGACGAGGTCCAAGAACTCGTCGAGCCAGGCGTCGGAGCCACTCACTGTTGTGCCCCGGTCTCGGCCGGGCAACGGGCCGCGCCACCCTGCTCGCTGTGCTCGCTCATGCCTTGCAGGGTAGGTGCGGCGGCGCACTCCGACTCAGGCGCGGCCCAACCGGCGGGTGACGAGGGCCGTCAGGCGTGGGTGACGTCCAGCTCCAGTGCCTCCAGGCCACGGAGGATGAAACTCGGCGCGTAGCGCAGGCTGTCCGCGTCGACGATCTCGACGTGCTCGATGCGTTCGGCCAGCACCCGCATGGCCGTCGTGGCTTCGAGCCGGGCCAGCGCGGCTCCGAGGCAGTAGTGGATGCCGTGTCCGAAGGCCACGTGGTTGCTCAGTCCCTCGCGCTCGGGGCAGAACGACTCGGGGGTCGGCGAACACCGATTCGTCGTGGTCGGCCGACCCGAACATGACCCAGACCGTCGACCCTGCCGGGATCGGCGTCCCCGCGATCTCGGTGTCGGTCTGCACGATGCGCCACAGCCCCTGGTTGGGACTCGACCAGCGCAGGCCCTCCTCGACCACGACGTCGGCACGAGCCGGATCCGCACGCAGCTTCTGCCACTCCTCGGGGTCTCGCGCCATCAGCACCATCAGGTCGGCGAGCAGGCTGGTGGTGGTCTCACTCCCCGCAACCTGGATCTGGCGGATGATCGACAGCATCTCGGCCATCTCCAACGGACCGCCCTCGACGTCGTCGTCCGCGTCGAGTTCGGCCTGCAGCAGATGGGTCAGGAAGTCATCTCTCGGGTCGGCCCGGCGTTGCTCGATCTGGTCGGCGAACCAGCGTTGCTGCTCGACCATCTGTCGGTGGGCTTCGACCCGCTCGTCGTCGCTGATCACCCGACCGATCGCCGAGATCGACGCGTCGGCCCAGCGCTTGAAGTCCGCCTGTCGGTCGTCGGGGACCTCCAGGATCTCGGCCACGGCCCGGACAGGCAGTGGCACGGCGAAGGCCTGCAGGAAGTCGACCCGTTCCTGTCCTTCGAAGCCGTCGACCAGCTCACGGCAGATCTCGTCGATCCTCGGTCCGAGCTGCTTCACCATCCGCGGCGTGAAGGCCTTGGACACGAGCCGCCGATAGCGCGAGTGCGAGGGCGGGTCCTCGGTCAGCATGGTCGACACGTTGCGCCAACCACCAGCCTCGACCTCACGCAATCGAGCCAACAGCTCGGGCGACGGCTTGGCCCCCGGCGCCCCGAATCGCGACGAGAAGGTCTGCCAGTCGTGCAGGACCCGTTTGACGTCCTCGTGCCGCGACACCGCGAAGACCCGCTCCCCCGGCCGACCGGCGGCGGCGCCGTCGATCTCCAGCACCGGGGCCTCGGAGCGCATCGCTGCATAGTGCGGGTATGGACACTGCTGGACGTCGTCGCTCGTGGGGTCGAAGACGACCTCGGTGGCACTCACTTGGCCAACCACTCGTCGAGCTGGGCGTGGAAGTGCCGCGGCTTGGTCTCCTGGTAGTCGGCGAACATCACGCCTGGCCGTTGCAACGCTTCCAGGCCTGCCTGGACCTGTGGCAGGTTGTACACGTCCTGGTTGAAGACCCGCCCGAGCATCCCGAGCTCCGGTGCGGCCGTCCAGTCCTCGTCGTCGGTGAGCCAGTGGATCGGTGCCGCCGGCGGTCGCTCGTCTCCGGGGAACGGCGACAGGAACATGCACTCCATGATCGAGCGACGGTGGTCGTTGCCGTAGGGGCGGAACCGGTAGGTGATCCGGTTGTAGGAACCCCACGGATGGAAGTTCGGGAACAGCGTGTAGTAGATGCTCTCGGTCAGCTCGGCGTCGCAGAGCTCATCGGCTCTGTCACCGATCGCCGGCCGCAACCGCTCGCGAGCAGCAGTCGCCGCCACGTGGCGGGCGGTCTCGCCATCGGGAACGAGCCCCTTGCGTTCCTCGTCGAGGTTGCGGTCGGTCATGGCGTCGAACATGTCCTGCTCGGACGGCTCCCAGTTCAGGTGCGGACTGGGCGTTCCGTTCGGGGTGATCGCCCGACAGAAGGTGCCGAACACGTCGTACTGGGAGATCGCATCGCCCATCGACGGCAGCAGCTGCGGGTGGGTGGCCACCACGTGGAACGCCTCCATGAACGCCTCCTGGGCCACCTTCCAGTTGCAGTCCATGACCTTGGCGACATGCGCCTCCTTGTAGCGGTCCTCCAGCGGCCAGCGCTCGAAGTGCTTCGGCAGGTCACCCAGATGACTCTCGAGCGTGTCGCATTCGGGATCCATGTTGATGAAGACGAAGCCGCCCCAGGTCCCGACCTGCACCTCGGGCAGCGACCACTCCTCGGGCACCAGGCGGGGGAAGTCCCACTGGCACGGCACCTGCTTGAGACAGCCGTTGAGCTCCCACGCGAAGCCGTGGAACGCACACCGAAGCTCGCCGGCGCGACCGGGCCGCTCCTTCAGGAGTCGACCGCGGTGGGGGCACACGTTGTGAAACGCCTTGATCTCGCTGGGGCCGGACCGAACCACGAGGATCGAATAGCCGGCGATGTCGTAGGTCGTGTGATCGCCGACGACGGGGATGTCTTCTTCTCGGCAGGCCATCTGCCAGACCTTGGTCCAGACCTTCTCCACCTCGAGCTTGTGGAACTCGGCGGAGGTGTAGCGCTCGACGGGGATGTCGGCCTCGCTCGGCGGCATCGGCGAGAACCACCGGAGCACATCGGGCACGTCGCGGCTGTCGGTGTCGAGCAGCTGTTGGTAGGTCAGCGCGGGGCGTTGGGTGTAGTCGACGGTCGCCATCAGGCCGACACCTCCTCGGCGCCGGTCTCCCGGAATCGAGGGAGGACGCTCAGGCGGGGCGGCAGCTGCGGTCCGGCCAGCCAACCCGTGAGGTGGGGGTCGCAGTGGCGGAGCTCGCCCTCGATCCACTCCCCGTCCGGCGTGAAGATGCCGGTGGTCCCGTCCTTGGCCGTCACTTCCACGTTGCCGTCTTCCAGGACGTCGTAGGTCGCCCGGCTGAGTGCGTGCTCGCGCGTGCGCATGATCCCTCCCCTTCGCGATGTGGTGTTCTCCACCATCCCGCGGGGTCGGGCCGATCAGGCAGGGACCAACGTCCCGAAATTGATCGAGCGGTCAATTACCGGGCCGGGATCACTCGCCCAGCAGCCGCCGCTGCCGGTCATCGAGATCCTGCTCGACCGCAGCCATGTCGACCTCGCCGACGATGTGAAACGACGAGGCCGACTCGATCATCGCTGCCCCGCCCTCGTCCCGGACGACACCGACTGTCTCCACGGTCAGGTCACCGACGGCGGTCACTCGAGCCTGGACTCGATACGGCGCGTCGCAGAACACCGGTGACACGAAGGTCGAGCTCGTGGAGGCGGTCAGCCCCCACTTGCCTGCCACCGCGATGCAGGCCCACGCCTGCGCCTCGTCGAGCAGCGCCAGCGACACACCGCCATGGACCAACGCCGGAGCCCCGGAGTAGGTCCGGTCCAGGGTGAACCTCGCGGTCACGGTTTCGCCGTCGTCTTCCAACTGGAACGGGATCCGGAGGCCGCCCTCGTTGGACTGCTCACAGACGTAGCAGTTCGACTCGTACCCCCAGCGGTCGTTGGTCAGCGGCGTCGGCATCAGGCGGATGGTAGGACGGCGCCGGCCCCGGCCGGGCGTCGATCGGCGAGGTACATGAATGCCACCAGTTCCACAACTGGCAGCTCGACACCCTGGACCTGTGACGAGACGGATCTGTGATCCTGCTCAGCGGGTCAGATGGAGATGGCGGAGGCGCGATTCGTCAAGGCTCGAGCGAGGCCGAGCGCAGCCATCGCTGAACTCTTCGGGTTCGCAGGCAACGGGTTGTTGGCGATGGCGACCTCCAGCGTTCCGAAGCCGCCGTTGGCGCTGAGCTCGTGACGGTTGGTGGTCGCTGTCGGGTCGGCCACCAGCACCACCTCGGTGCGATCCGGGCCCAGGCCCGCCAGTGCCGAGGTCATGGCCACGTTTGCGTTCTTGGGGAACTTGGTGGCGATCTCGGCTGCGGTCGCCCGCAGGAACTCGGTCGGCTCGGTCATCGCGTCCAGGTCGCACAGCTCCTCTGCCGGGGTCCCCTTCCACGCGGCCGGCGGCTTCACGATGCGGTGTTGCACTCGTTCGAGTCCCATGAAGCGCGACGCAGACAAGGCGTCGACCCCTGCCAGTGCTCCCGGCTGGATCTCGACCCGAGCGCCGTTGGCCTCGGCCAGCGCACGCAACTCCTCCAACAACGCCGCGTCGGCACGAAGGCGGAGACCGACGACACGATCAGGTCGGCCCCGCAGGCCAGCGACGCCCTCCCCCACGGCCCGACACTCTCCCGACCGGCAGCCTCGGCCACCACGTCGGGATGGAATGCTGCCAGTTCACCTGGTTCGGTGATCAGGCGCGCCGCCTCGGGGAGGCCTTCCCGGGCCATCGATGCGTCCCGCACGCCGACCGCGACCACCTCGACCGGTGTTCGAACCTCGTGCGCGGCACCGGGGACGGACACCTCCGAGACCAGCAGCTCGGCGACGGTTCGGCCAATGGCACCCCACCCGATCAGGGCGACCCGCAGGGTCATGTGCTGGCCCTCACACCTCGAGGCCGCACTGCTCGAAGGCCTCGCGGGTGATCCGCTTCTCCTCGTCGGTGAGCTCCAGCAGCGGGAACCTCACCCGACCGCCGACCTGGCCCAGCAGCTCCTGCCAGTACTTCTGATGCGAGTGCGGCTTCTCAGGTGGCCGGGTGCCCCACAGCGCGTCCCGCACTGGATCCAGGCTGGCGCTGATCTCCTTGGCCTTCGCCGCGTCGCCGGCGAACGCGGCCTGGGTGTAGTCCCACATGCGTCGATCCTTGGCGCTCTGGAGCAGGAACGGCGGCGACGAGCACAGGTAGAGGCGCCAGTCGAGCTCCAGGATGTTGTCGAGCCACTCGGGCTCCGATGCCGTGCTCACCTGGATGCGGTCCGCCGCGAGTTCGGTCAGCTCGGCGTACATGGGTCGGTCGACCGAGTACTTGATGGCCACCACGTTGTCGAGGTCGGCGAGCTGGTTGCACAGCTGTGGCGACATCAGATAGCCGGCCGACGGATGGCTCCACAGCGCGATGCCGATGTCGACCGCTTCGGAGATCGTCCGGTAGTACCGGAGCAGGGTCTCGTCCTGCTCGGTGAAGAAGTAGAGCGCGGGCGCGTGCACGACGATGTAGTCGGCGCCGCACTCCTGGGCGTGACGAGCGAGGTCGAGGACCACGTCGAAGTTCTGATCCGAGCACGACATGATCGTCTGGCCCCGGTCACCCGTGGCCTCGACCGCCAGCTCGAAGCTGCGTTTGCGCTCCTCGAGGGTCATCGAGAAGAACTCGCCCTGCTTGCCCGACACGAAGATGCCCTCGATGCCGAGATCCCGGGTCCAGTGTCGGACGTTCTCGCGGAAGCCGTCCTCGTCGATGCGCAGCTGGTCGTCGAACGGCATCAGGGCCGCGGCCCAGATCCCGGTCATGTGCTCCTTGGCGTGTGTCTTGGCGTTGTCTCGGGTGTACCTCATGACCTCAGTCCTGCTCAGACGATCTCGATGCTCTGGGAGTGCGAACGATGCTTCTGCCAGCGTCGTGTCCGGTCATCACATGCCCTCACGCTGGCAGAACGCCATCGAGACGAAGCTCCGGCACCGCCCACACGACCTCAACACTCTGGGAGCGCGAACGATGCTTCTGCCAGCGTCGCGTCCGGTCATCACATGCCCTCACGCTGGCAGAACGCCATCGCGACCGAGCTCACACGGCAACGATGCGCCCACACGACCTCAACACTCTGGGAGCGCGAACGATGCTTCTGCCAGCGTCGCGTCCGGTCATCACATGCCCTGACGCTGGCAGAACGTTGTCGCGACCGAGCTCCGGCATCGTCAGACGATCTCGATGCTGTGGGAGACGTTCTTGATCACGGTGTAGTGGTGAAGCCCCTCGGTGCCGCCCTCGCGCCCGTAGCCGCTGGACTTCATGCCACCGAAGGGCGTTTCGGGCAGCGACGCCTCGAGGGTGTTGATCGACAGGTTGCCGGCCTCCACTCGGTCGACCATCTGGTCCACGTAATCGGCTCGGTTGGTGAACCCGTAGGCGGCGAGGCCGTAGGGCACGGAGTTGGCCTGCTCGATCGCAGCGTCGAGGGAGTCGACCGGGTTGACCACGGCGATGGGCCCGAAGGGCTCCTCCTGCATGATCCGGGCGTGGTCGGGCACGTTGGCCAGAATCGTCGGTTCGAAGAAGTAGCCGCTGGTCCCGATGCGGCTGCCGCCGGTGGTCAATTCGGCACCGGTCTCGACCGCGTCCTCGACGAAACTCGCCAGCGCGCCGAGGCGCCGGTCGTTCGCCAGCGGCCCCATCTCCACACCCGGCTCCATGCCGTCGCCCACGATCGTCTCGGCCGAGCGTTTGGTGATCCCCTCGAGGAACTCGTCGAAGATCGACTCGTGCACGAAGAAGCGGGTCGGCGAGGTGCAGACCTGGCCGGCGTTGCGCATCGCCCGGATGGCCGAGCTCTGGGCAGCGGCTGCGACGTCGGTGTCCTCACAGACGATGACTGGCGCGTGGCCGCCGAGCTCCATCAGCACGGGTGTCATGTGCTCGGCGGCGAGGATCGTGAGGTGTCTCCCGACCGCTGTCGACCCGGTGAATGCCACCAGACGGGTCCGCTCGTCGGGGATCAGGTACGACGAGATGTCGGCCGGGATCCCGAACACCAGGTTGAGCACACCGGGCGGGAGCCCCACATCGTGGAACGCCCTGGCGATGTGCATGGCACCGGCAGGTGTCTCCTCGGCAGCCTTGAGGATGATCGAACACCCCGACGCCAGGGCGCCGGCCACCTTGCGAGCGGGCTGGCTCATCGGGAAGTTCCACGGCGAGAACGCTGCGACTGGCCCGATCGGCTGGTGGTGGACCACGTACTTCACGCCCGGCCGGCTGGGGATGACGCGCCCGTAGGTGCGGGTGGCCTCGCCGGCGTCCCACTCGAAGAACTCGGCGCCGCGGATGACCTCGGCCTGGCCCTGGGCGAACGGCTTGCCGTGTTCGGCCGTGATCGATGCCGCGATCTCGTCCTGGCGGTCGCGCATCAGCGCCGCGGCCTCCCGGATGAGGTCGGCCCTCGCCCTGGGCGCCGTGTGACGCCAGACCTCGAACCCGGCCTCGGCGGCGGCCAGGGCGTCATCGAGCTCGGCCTGCCCCGCCACGGGCAGCTGGCCGATGACGGCTTCGGTCGAGGGGTTGACCACCGGCAGCGTGCGCTCGGTCGTACGCCACTCGCCGTTGATGTAGAGCTTCAGCTCGGGATACGCGTGCATCTCGACCTCCTCGTCTTCTGCGTGGTCAGAACGCGGACCTGATGGCCCACAGGTCCGGGAACGCGGGCTTGAACAGGGTGCTGGCCAGGTAGGAGGCTCCATCGGAGCCGCCGGTGCCCGGCTTGGTACCGATCGTGCGCCGGACCATCTGCATGTGGCGGTAGCGCCACTCCTGCATGCCCTCGTCGAGATCGGCCAGGGTCTCGCAGAGGCCGGCGAAGCCTTCGTCGTCGAACTGCTCGACGATGCACCGCTGCATGGCCTCGTTGGGCTCGATGGGGTCGCGGACGTCGCGGTTCAGGACCTCGGCCGGGACCTCGTGGCCTTGACGGTCGAGATGGGCGACGAAGGCGTCCCACAGTGTGGGGGCGCCGTAGCGGGCGGCCAGCCGACCGGCCTCCGAGCCGGAGAACCAGTCGATGCGGATCCGGTTCTTGACGCCGAGGATGAACTCGAGCTCGCGGAACTGCGCCGACTGGAAGCCGCTGGCGTTCTCGAGGAAGTCGCGAAAGCTCGCGAACTCGGCCGGGGTGAGGGTCTCGAGCACGTCGATCTGGCCGACCATGGTCTTGAGGATCTTCAGGACCCGCTTGAGGTGCTGGCGGGCGGCGTTGACCCGGTCGGCGTCGAGCTGGGCGACGATGTGGTCGAGTTCGTGCAACACCTGCTTGAACCACAGCTCGTACACCTGGTGCACGATGATGAAGAGTGTCTCGTCGTGCTCGGGCCGGCCCGTCTCCTCGTCGACCGAGATGCACTGCTGGAGATCCAACAGCTCGGGGATCTTGAGGTAGTTGCCGTAGGTGACCGACGAGATCGTCAGCGCGTGCTGGTCGGCCAGGGGATCGAGCTTGGGCAACGGCGGCAGCGCTCGCACCAGGGCGTCCACGTCGAGCTCGGGGTCGGCCACCGCAGCGGCGATGATCTCGGCCTGGGTCCCCGCCCGGGCCTGCGCCTCGGCGTAGGGCATGGTCGAGAACATGACCATGTTGTACCGAGGGCTCAGGTGGTCGGGATGGCGCTCCTCGAGGTCGAGCGCGAGCGAGCGCTTGGCCAGGTAGTCGGGATCGACCACGCCGGCCCGCATCTCGAGATAGTTGCCCAGCGCCATGTCGGCGATGGCGTCGGCGTTGGGTTTGCGCTCGGCCTCGTACTGGGCGAACGCACGAGCCGGGTTGGTCGGCGCCGCCCGGAGGTGATGATCGAGGGCCCGCACCGACTCCATGGCGGCGTTCATGCCCTGCCCGTGGAACGGCACGATGGCGTGCGCGGCGTCGCCGACGATGACCGCTCGGTCCTCGTGGCTCCAGCCGGTGGCCCGCACGGTGCCCAGCTGGCCCTGCGGGTTCTCCAGGAACTGCTCGGCCAGATCCGGCACGTGGGCGGCGAACGCCTCGAAGTGCTCTGCGAAGAACGCGTCGATCTGGTGGGCGTCGGTGAGCTCGGCGAAGGTCGTCCTGGGTGCGAACAGGGTGACGGTGAAGTCGCCCTCGGGGTTGGCGAGGGCGATGAGCATGAACTCGCCACGGGGCCAGATGTGGAGCGCGTTCTTGTCCAGCCGGTGGCTCTGGAGGTCATCCGAGGGCGGGAGCGTCAGTTCCTTGTAGTCGTGGTCGAGCCAGTCTGTCGTGTACTGGCACGCCCCCTGCTCGACCAGCGCCGCCCGTACGCGGGAGCCGGCGCCGTCGGCGCCGAACACCACCCCGAAGGGCTCGGAGCGGCCGCCCTCGAAGTGCAGGAGCGACCCGTCGAAGTCGATCGACTCCAGCCGCACGTCGAACTCGATCTGCACCCGACCGGTGGCCTCGGCCGCGTCGAGCAGGATCGCGTTGAGGTCGCTGCGGCTCACCGAGTGGATGACCTCATGAGCCTTGCGGCCGTAGGGCTGGAGCTCGGGTGCCGGGTCGTCGAGCTCGTGCACCATGCGACCCCGCATGGGGATGGTGATCTCGTCGACCCGGTCGATCACGCCGACGTCGACCAGGGGCACGATGCCGCGCGTCGCGAGGGCGAGGTTGATCGAGCGGCCCGCGTCGATGTCGACACGCCGCAGGTCGGGCCGGCTCTCGAACACCTGGACGTGGTGGCCCTGCCGAGCGAGGTAGATCGCCAGGAGTGCGCCGGCCTGACCGGCACCGACCACGACGACGGGGCCTCGTGCACCGAGGTTCATCGGACGAGCCCGTCCAGGATGTCGACGAATCGCTCGATGTCGTCGAAGGAGTTGTACAGCGGCACCGGAGCCACCCGGATCACGTTGGGTTCGCGCCAGTCGCAGAAGACGCGGGCGCGCTCGAGCGCTTCGAAGACCTGGCGGCCGTTGCCGCCACCGACCTCGAGCGCGAACTGGCAACCGCGGCGGGCGAGGTCGACCGGGGTGATGTTGGTCACGCGATCTCCCATGCGGTCCGCGAGGAGGCGATCGAGGTACTGCACCTGGAGCTCGGACTTGGCCCGCATCGCTTCGATGCCGCCGGCGCGATCGACGACGTCGAGCGACGCACGCAGCGCCGCCATCTGGAGCACCGGGCCGTTGGAGAGCTGCCAGGAGTCGGCGCTCATGACGGGGTCGAACACGGTCTCCATCTGGAAGCGAGTGTCGGGGTTGTTGCCCCACCAGCCGAGCAGCTTCGGCAGCTCCTGGTCGGCGATGTGGCGGTCGTGCACGAAGGCGCCGGCGAGGCCGCCGGGGCCGCTGTTGAGGTACTTGTAGGTGCACCAGGCGGCGAAGTCGACGCCCCACCCGTGAAGGTCCATCGGGATGTTGCCGGCCGCGTGCGCGAGATCGAATCCGACCGTGGCGCCCACGGCATGGGCAGCGGTGGTGATGTCGGCCATCGGCAGGACCTGGCCGGTGTAGTACTGCACGCCCGGCAGCATGACCAGCGCCAGCTCGGGTCCGTGCTCCGCGATGGCCGACATGATGTCGGCCTCGTCGAGCGTCTCGCTGCCGGCGCGGGGCGGCACGACAACCAGCGACTCGGCCGGGTCGAAGCCCCGCTGGCGGATCTGGGACTCGATCGCGAAGTGGTCCGACGGGAACGCGTGCTCCTCGATCAGGACCTTGTGCCGCTCGGGCGTCGGCCGGTAGAAGCTGATCAGCAGCAGGTGGAGGTTCACGGTCAACGAGTTCATTGCCACGACCTCGTCGACGCTCGCGCCGACCAGGCGGGCCATCGGTGGGGCCAGCAGCCGATGCATGTCCTTCCACGCGGTCTCACCGTTGAAGTGCCCCTCGACGCCGATGGTCGCCCACCGGTCGAGCTCGGCGTTGATGTACTCGCGCGCGAGCTTGGGCATGGCACCCAGCGAGTTGCCCACGAAGTAGATGCCCTCGGGGAGATCGAACTCGTCACGGAACGCGGCGAGTGGATCGGCCGCGTCGAGCTCGGCCGCTGTTGTCGTCGGCGTGAGCATCACAGCCGTGCCCCCGTCCCCGGATGGACCGCGCCACAGTTGGGGCACGTCCGGGCCTCCTCGTCGGCGTCGAACGCCTGGAACAGGGGCGGCAGGTCCTCGTCGATGGCCTGCACCTGCACCTCGACCCGGTGGACGCGATGGCCACACTCGAAACAGGCCCACTCGAACCCGTCGAGCTCGCCAGGGCGGCGCTGGTACTCGACCACGAGCCCGATGGAGTCGGGATCGGGCCGCTGGGGCGAGTGCCGCAGGTTCGGCGGGAGCAGGTAGACGTCGCCCTCGGCGATCGTCATCGGGAACGGGTCGCTCCCCTCCTCCCACAGCCACAGTTGCATGTCGCCCTTGAGCTGGTGGAAGAACTCCTCGCGGGGGTCGTCGTGGAAGTCGTTCCGCACGTTGCCGCCGCCCACGATCATCACGATCATGTCGGCCTCGCGCCACACCTGCTTGTTGGCCACCGGTGGCGTGAGCTCGTCGCGGTGATCGTCGATCCACCGGTTCAGGTTGAAGGGGCGACGCTCCAACGGAGCGGGGTCGTAGTCGGTCATGTGCGTCTCAACTCGCTCGTGGGTTCTCGTACGTGTTGTCGTCGGCCGCCGCCTCGACTGCGGCGATCAGCTCACGGAGGCGATCGACCAGATCACCCGGCTCACCGGATGCGGCGAAGGCCTGCTCCTGGAGCCGGGTGGCCTCGGCGATCAGTGTGCGGGTCAATGTCGACCCAGGGCTGGTGATGGTGATGATGCGTTGCCGCCGGTCGGTGGCACCCGGCTCGCGTGACACCAGGCCACGTCCCTCCAGCCGTCGCACCGCATGGGTGACCGTGGGCTGTGGGCTGAGCGCGGCCTCCGCCAGGTCGAGGACGGTCATCGGTCCGCGCTCTTCGAGCACGGCGAGGACTCGCCACTCGGATCGGGCGACGCCGTGGTCGTTCAACAGCGCGTAGAGACCAGCCGACAGCGTCTGGTCGGCGCGGCGGAGGATGTACGGCAGGTACTCCCCCAGGAAGCCGGTGTGCTCCGGGCGGGCCACACGCGGAGAATAGATTCACACGAATACTTCGTCAACTGGCACGGTCACCCCGGCCCCGCGTTCACACCCCGCGACCCCGGGCTCACCGACCACCAGTCCGGCCGCGACGCGGCCCGCCGCCCCAGGTAGAGCAGCGGCTCCAGCGTTCGTCCTCGCGTCGGCGCGACGTGCGTCAGCCCTGGTAGGCGGCCCGGGCCGACGCGATCTCGTCCCAGGCGGCCTGGCGGTCGTGCCACTCCTCCACCATGGCCGTCTTCGACGGCTCGAGGTCCTTGTAGATCGAGAAGAAGTGGAGGATCTCCGCCTTGAGGTGTGGGGAGACGTCGCCGATGTCCTGCACGTGGTCCCAGCGCGGGTCGCCGTCGGGCACCACCAGGATCTTGGCGTCGGGGCCGGCCTCGTCGGTCATCCAGAACACCCCGACCGGCCGACCGTGAACGCGCACACCGGGGAAGGTGGGCTCGTCCAGCAGCACCAGCGCGTCGAGGGGGTCGCCGTCCTCACCGAGTGTGTGCTCCACGTAGCCGTAGTCCAACGGGTAGGCGGTGGCGGTGAACAGATGTCGGTCGAGCCACACGTGCCCGGTCTCGTGGTCGATCTCGTACTTGTTGCGGGATCCCTTGGGGATCTCCACCACGACCTCGACGGCCTCGTCACTCACTGCCATGGCCTCGCTCCTCGTTGCGTCGGTCCGGCTCGCTCCATGTTCCCATCGGCAGACCCCGCCTCGCCGGAAGTATCGACCGCAGGTCGTACCCTGACGCGGTGCTCCCCCTGATCTGCATCGATGTCGACGGCACGCTCGTCGGTGCGTCCGGTCAACCGACCGCGGCGGTCTGGGCCGCGGCCGACGCCGCCGTCGCCCGTGGCCAGCATCTGGCACTCACGACCGCGCGCGCCGCCTTCGGCCCGACCTTCGACTGGGCCCGCCGGCTCGACCCCGACGGCTGGCACGTGTTCCACGCCGGCGCGGCCCTGGTCCACACCGGCACCGACGAGGTCGTCGAGCAGCCGGTCCCCGGCCAGGTGGTCGAGGTCGCCCGGCAGGCGGCGGCCGACGAAGGCTGGACCGTCGAGTACTACACCACCCGCGACTACCGGGTCAGCGACGACGGCGTGCTCGCCACCGACCACGCCGCCCTGATGGGCGTCCCCGTCGCCGTCGGCGGACCGACCGACATGACGGGCGCCGTGGTCCGGGTGCAACTGGTCGTCCCGCACGAGGTCGTGCCTGCCGCCGTGGAGGCGATGGAGCCCCACGCCGAGATCAGCACTGCCACCTCGCCCGTGCAGGAGGGCGTGACCTTCGTGTCGATCACGCCCCACGGCGCGACGAAGGCGGCCGCGATCACAGCCATCGCCGAACGACTCGGCACGACAGTGGAGCGCGTGATGATGGTCGGCGACGGCCACAACGACCTCAGCGCCATGGAGGCCGTGCGCCACGGGGTCGCCATGGGCAACGCCGAGCCAGCGGTCAAGGCCGCAGCCCGCTACGAGGTCCCGCCGGTCAGCGCCGACGGCCTCGCAGTCGCGCTGCGACTGGCTGCGGACTTGGATTGACGTCGCGCCAGAAGCGAGGGACGAGCGATGGCTCGGCGCCTCCGGCGACGTTGCGAAGCAACTCGGTGAGCCTTGGCACCGCAGCCGCTGGGCGACAAGCGTCGCCCAGCGGGAGGAATCAGCCGACGGAGCCTTCCATCTGGAGCTCGATGAGGCGGCTCCACTCGACCGCGTACTCCATCGGCAGGGTGCGGGTCACGGGCTCGATGAAGCCGTTGACGATCATGCCCATCGCCTGCTCTTCGGAGAGGCCGCGGCTCATCAGGTAGAAGAGCTGTTCGTCGGCGACCTTGGAGACCGTGGCCTCGTGACCGATGACGGCGTCCTGAGACCCCACCTCCATGTAGGGGTAGGTGTCGCTGATCGAGTCCTCGTCGAGGATCAAAGCGTCGCACTGGACGTGGCTCTTGCAGCCGTAGGCCCCGTCCTCGACCCGGACCAGCCCTCGGTACGAGGAGCGGCCGCCGTCCTTGGAGATCGACTTCGACACGATCTTGGACGTGGTCTCGGGCGCGGCGTGGGTCATCTTGGCGCCGGCGTCCTGGTGCTGGCCGTTGCCCGCGTACGCCACGGACAGGACCTCACCGGAGGCCTTGGGGCCGACCATCACCACCGCCGGGTACTTCATGGTCAGGCGGCTGCCGATGTTGCCGTCGATCCACTCCATGTGGCCCTCGGCCTCCACCCGGGCCCGCTTGGTCACCAGGTTGAAGACGTTGTTCGACCAGTTCTGGATGGTCGTGTAGGTCACACGCGCCGACGGCTTCACCACGATCTCGACCACGGCGGAGTGCAGGGAGTCGGTGCTGTACACGGGAGCCGAGCAGCCCTCGATGTAGTGCACCTTCGAGCCCTCGTCGGCGATGATCAGCGTGCGCTCGAACTGGCCCATGTTCTCCGCATTGATGCGGAAGTAGGCCTGGAGCGGCATCTCGACCTCGACGCCCGGCGGCACGTAGATGAACGAACCACCCGACCAGACGGCCGAGTTCAGCGCGGAGAACTTGTTGTCGTTCGGCGGGATGATCTTGCCGAAGTAGGCACGGACCAGCTCGGGATGCTCGCGCAGCGCCGTGTCCATGTCGCAGAAGATGACACCCTGCGCCTCGAGGTCCTCCCGGTTCTTGTGGTACACGACCTCGGACTCGTACTGCGCGGTGACCCCGGCCAGGTACTTGCGCTCGGCCTCGGGGATGCCCAGCTTCTCGTAGGTGTCCTTGATGGCGTCGGGGACGTCGTCCCAGTCGTCGGTGACGGCCTCGGAGGGCTTGATGTAGTAGAAGATGTCGTCGAAGTAGATCTCGGACATGTCGCCACCCCAGTTGGGCATCGGGCGCTTCTCGAAGTGCGCCAGCGACTTCATGCGGAACTTGCGCATCCAGTCGGGCTCACCCTTCATCCACGACATCTCGTTGATGAGATCCTCGTTGATGCCCTTCTTGGGCTTGAAGACGTAGTCCTCCTCGTCACTCCAGCCGAGCTTGTACTTGCTGAGGTCGAGGCCGATGTCGGTGGCTGCCATGGGGGGTCTCACTCCATCGAGGTCGGAATTTCTCCTATGGCGATAGTAACAACTCCCGGGGGTCGATCCATCCTCGAATCGGCAGGTATCGGCGGCGTTGTCGCCGCCGCGCCGGACCGGCCCGACGACGGGACAGCACGCTTCGCGCGAATTTCCCCACGGAACGTGGGATTGGACCATGAACCCCAGGTCAGACGCCCCCGAGGCGCTGGTTCCGGTCCACACCCCACCGGTAGATTGGGGCAGCCAGGGCGTCGGGACAGGAGGAGCACGCGGGCGTGAACACGTACGGCGGCGCCCCGAGCCGAATCCTGCTCGATGCCAGAACTCGGATCACGTCGATCGACGGGACCCTGGCGAACGAGCTCGGCCACGGGGCGGAAGACCTTCTGGAGGGTCCCTTCTCGGCCATCGTGGCGCCCGACGACCTGCACGACGTGGGCAAGGATCTGATCGCGATCATCGACGGCGACAAACCCGTCGTGACCGCCCGTCGTCGGCTCGTGCGAGCCGATGGCCAAGAGCTCGAGGTCGTGCTCTCCGCCGAGGCCCGCACCACCGACGACGACGACTTCGCCGGCTTCTCCGTCGCGGTGCTCCTCGACGACGAGGATCACGGACCGCCGGTCATGCCGGACCACCTGCGGCGCCTCAGCGTCGCCGCTGCGCTCATCGACGCGGACGGCGAGATCGTCGACACCAACCTGGCGTGGGGCCAGCTCTTCGCCTCCGCCAGCGCGGTCGCACCGGGCGGCGACGCGTACCAGCTGGTCCACGAGGACGAACGCGACCTGCTCCGCGAACGCGTCGGTGAGATCGCCCGCGGAGCCGTCTCATCCACCCGCGTCGAGCTCAGATGCCTCGCCGACGGCGTCGGCTTCTGGTGCCGGATGGCGTTGGCTCCCTTCGACAACGGGGCCTCGCATCTGACCGTCACCGCCGACGACATCTCCGAGGAACACCTCACCAATCGCGTCCTGACCGCCAACGAGGCGCTCTTCCGATCCTTGGCCGAGGCCTCGCCCGTCGGCCTGGCTCGTCTCGCGCCCGACCTGACCATCACCTACACCAGCCCCAGCTGGCGCCGGGTCACCGGTGAGACCGAGACCGAGCCCCACCTGGACCTCGGCGCGGTGCTCCACCCGGACGACCGAGACGAAGCGATCGCCACCTGCCGAGCGAGGATCGCCACCGCGAGCGCCGAACCCGTCGTCGCCAGGCTCGCCGAGACCGACCGATCGCCAGACGCGGTCCCCCGCTGGGCCAGCTTGCGGCTCGGGGAGGTGTCGGACCCCGAGGTCGGGCTGATCGGCTACGTCGTGACCGCGGAGGAGGTCACCGAGATCGTGACGGCCTCGGAGAGCCAGGGGCAGCTCGCCGGCGTCATCGAAACCACCACCGACCTCGTCGGGATCGCCGATCTCCGCTCCGGAGCACTGCTCTACCTGAATGCGGCAGCCCAGGCCGCGTTCGGCCCGCTGGGTGAGCCGCCCCGCCACGTGACCGAGATCTACGCCGATGGCGCCCTCGACTTCTACCTCGACGAGGTCTATCCGGTCCTTCGCCGCGGCGAGACCTGGACCGGCGACCTGGAGATGGTGCGCCACGACGGCGCGACGATGCGAGTGCGCCAGACCGTTGCGGCCGAGGTGGGAGCCGACGGCGAACCACAGCGCGCGTCGGTGCTGGGTCGGGACGTGTCCGACGAGCAACAGGCCATGGACGAGCTGGCATACAAAGCCACTCACGATGCCCTGACCGGTCTTCCGAACCGCAGCCTCCTGATCGACCACATCGAACTCGCTCTCGCACGTTCCGCCCGAGACCGTCGACCCGTGGGCCTGTTGTTCGTGGACCTCGACCGGTTCAAGATCGTCAACGACACCTACGGCCACGACGCCGGCGACGAGCTGCTCCAAGCGCTCGCCCAGCGGATGTCCGGGGTGCTTCGCCCGTCCGACACGGTGGCCCGGCTCGGAGGCGACGAGTTCGTGGTGCTGTGCGAGGACATCGACGGCGAGAACGACGCGCTGACCATCGCGGACCGCATCCGGGACGCCATCGAGCAGACACCGATGCCGTTCGCTCCCGACGCCGAGATCCGCGTCGGGGCCAGCATCGGGATCGCCATCTCCAACGGCGGCACCTCGCGCGAACCGGCAAGCCTCCTGCAGCGAGCGGACGCGGCGATGTACCGGGCCAAGAATGCCGGCCGCGGCCGAACGGAGCTCTTCGACGACGTCCGCCGGGACCGCGCCAAGCGGCGAGCGGAACAGACGGACCAGCTGGCCCAGGCCATCGAGGACGGTGCACTCGACGTGCACTACCAGCCCATCGTGGATCTCCGCAGTGGCCGCGTCGTCGGCGTGGAGGCGCTCGTCCGCTGGCTCCACCCCACCAACGGCCTCCTCGGCCCGAGCGAGTTCCTTCCGCTGGCCGTGCAGACCGGCATGGCCGCCGACCTCGACGCCCTGGTGCTGCGCCGAGCGACCGCCGACGCTGCCGGGTGGCAGGAACGTCTCGGCCCCTCCAGCCCACGGGTCCACGTGAACATCGACGGCGCCACCCTTGCCAGCGGGCGGCTCGCCAGCGC
The DNA here is from genome assembly GCA_965262315.1 of Acidimicrobiales bacterium. Classification (GTDB taxonomy): domain Bacteria; phylum Actinomycetota; class Acidimicrobiia; order Acidimicrobiales; family UBA8592; genus JBCCFK01. Next base: position 2,343 of record CBDHFJ010000136.1, on the reverse strand, counting down.
TCTGGACGAAGCCACCGCCCTGAGCGGGCTCCCCGCCGCCAAGATCTGCATCGAGGTGACCGAGCCCTACGTGATGGCCAACGGCGACGACATCATCGGACGGATCGCCGACATTCGTTCCCGAGACGTCCTCATCGCCATCGACGACGTGGGCACCGGCGCCACGCAATTGCCTCGTCTCGGCCGGTTCGCGGTCGACATCCTGAAGATCGACGGCACCCTGACCGGCGGCCTGGGCAGCGACGAGGCGAGCCAGCAGCTGGTGGCTGCCATCGTCGGCCTCGCCCGCCCCCTGGGCCTGGAGGTCGGGGCCGAGTGTGTGGAGGACGCTGCCGCCATCCCGATCCTGCGCGAGCTCGGCGTGCACGTGGCGCAGGGGCACGTCTTCTCGGCCGCGCTCCCCGCCGCCAAGGCGGAACTGCTCCTCAACCTGCGAAGCACCCTCGCCCGAGCCGACTGACCAGAGCGACGTCGGGCCGGCGGAGGCGACGAGATGTGCCGACCGGGCAGCCGGTCAGTCGATGCGACGCAGCTCCCGCCGGAAGCGCTCGGCCCGGTCGATGTAGGACTGCACGCCGTGATCGATCTCGTCGGTGTTCGACGCGTCCTCGCGGATCTTCGCGGGCACGCCGAGCGCCATCGCCTTGGGCGGCACCTCGGTCCCGCCCACGACCACGGCATTGGCCCCGACGAGTGCGCCTTCGCCGACGATGGCCTCATGGAGAACGACAGATGCGGTGCCCACCAGGGCTCGATCCTTGATCGTGCAGCCTTCGAGGTGGGCGATGTGGCCGACGGTGCAGTAGTTGCCGACGATCGTGTCGTGGAACGGCGTGCAGTGGAGCACGGCCCCGTCCTGCACGTTGGAGCCCTCACCGATCACGATGCGGCCGTCGTCGGCGCGGAGCACGGCGTTGGCCCAGACCGATGCCTTGGGCCCCAGCGTGACGGCTCCGATGATCACCGCATCGGGATGGACGTAGGCGGTCTCGTGGATCTCGGGCTCGAGGTCACCCAGCGCGTAGATCGGCATCATTCCCCTCCCAGTTCGGCGAAGTCGCCATAGCCGCCCTTGAAGAACAGCAGCGGTCCTCCGGTGTTCGTCCCCGGCGCCAAGTCGACGACGCGCCCGATCACGATGTAATGGTCACCGGCGTCGACCGCTTCGTGGATCTCGCAGTCGATGTGGCACAGGCTGCCCTCGATCACGGGGGAGCCGGTGACGCCGGGATGCCAGGCGAAGCCGTCGAAGGGGTCTCTGGACTTGTCGAAGAAGCTGTTGCACAGGCCGAGTTGGTCTGCGCCCAGGACGTTGACGCAGTACTTGCCCGACTTCTCGATCCGGGCCCACGTACCCGACGTCTTCGCCGGCATGAACTGCACCAGCGGCGGGTCGAGCGACACCGAGCCGAACGAGCCGATGACCATGCCACACGGGCCGTCGTCGGCGGCGGTCACCACCGTGACCCCGGTCGGGTAGTGGCCGAGAACGTTGCGGAACTCGGCTGCGTCGATTGCCGGCGTGTCGTCGCTCATGGGCGGCGACGGTAGCCCAATCGCTCCCCATCGCGAGATGTTCGCGCCCCGATCGGTACCGGGCCGTGCGGCCACCAACGTCTCCGCGGAGAACAGCTCGCGGGGCGAGCCGTGAGCGCCGCCGAGGACGCCGGCCGGGTCGGGCAGATCGCCGGACACGTTGCGGATCATCGAACGCGAACACCAGCGGTTGCGCCCAGGCCAGGACCGCATCGTCGATCAGTCGCGAGCGGACTCCACCGGCACCGGCTGCGCCTCGTGTTGGGTGTCGCGAGGCAATCCGTAGGCGGCACAGGAGCCCTCGACCACCGCCGTGCCGCGGATGAGATCCGACTCGCCCCCGATGCCACGCATGCGGAACAGCGCCGGAAGCGCCAGCGCGGTGAACGCACCGCCCACCACGTAGCCGGCGCTGAGTGAGCGGGCATCGGCGAGCCGACCGAGCGAGAGCTGACCGCCGACGCCACCGACCGAGCTCACCATCGCGTCGAAGCTGATCACCGTGGCTCGGTGGTCGCTCGGGATCTCGTTGTGCATGTACGCCTGCCGCACCGGCATCATCACACCCATCGAGCCGGTCACGAGCAGGAAGCACGGCACCGCCACCCAGAACGAGTCGGTCACCCCCATGGCCACCGACGCCCCACTGCTGACCGCCGCGCCCCAGAGCAGGAGCGTGCTGCGGCGCCGGCACCGCCGGCTCAGCACCTCGACGAGCTGATTGCCCACGATGGTCGACAGCGACATGAGCGCGGTGATGACGCCGACCACCCAGATGGCGTCGCGGTCGAGCAGTTCCAGGAAGTA
>CBDHFJ010000135.1:0-8787 GCA_965262315.1 Acidimicrobiales bacterium | reverse complement strand
CGGACGAGATCGAGAGCGAGCCCGGTGTCTGGGCCTCGAGCAACGGAATCGAGTTGCGCGTCGAGGAGGACGGCACCGGCCTCCTGGTCGACACCACCACCGACGAGGTGCTGCGCACCTTCACGGCCGAGGAGATGGACTCCGACGAAGCGCCTGTCGGCGTGGTCGAGGTGGAGGAACCCGTCTTCTCGTTGCGCATCGAGGATCCGGAGACGGGCGAGGAGCTGGTGACCTTCACCCAGGAGGACTTCGGCGTGTTCGAGTCGGATCCGTCGGTGGAGATCGACAGCGGGTCCGAGACCAGCGCGGCGACGACCGAGTTCGCCGAGGAAGGCGACGAGTACTTCGACTACGCCGACTACACGTCGCCCGAGACCTGGGTCGCATGGTCGGCCGATGGCTCCACCTGGGGCTTCGAGCCGCTCACGACGGCCTTCGGTGTGGCCGAGGGCAGCGACGCCTGGGCGCAGCTCTCCGTCGGCGACGGGTTTGTGATCGCCCTGGTCGAGGAGTACCCGACCCTGACCAGCCCGGACGAGGCCGAGGCCTTCGAGCTCAGCCCCGAAGGCCCCCGCACCCGCTGGTTCATCGCCCGTACCGGCTGAGGAACCCGAGCAGGAGATACGGCCGGGTTCCCCGGTCGAATCGAACGGCGCTTGCGCTCTGCGCATGAGCGCCGGCACGGCGCGAACTCGCAGCAACTACAGCGTCGCGTGGGGGAGGTTCTCGCGGAGACCCGTCGGGGTCACCCGGACGAACTCCGCCTTCTCCCAGAAGTCGGGGATCGTCGTGGCGTTGCTGTAGCTCATGCCGCTCTTGAGGCCGGCCATGAGCGTGGCCACGAGCTTGGACACCTCGCCCTTGTAGGGCACGGTGCCCTCCACGCCTTCGGGGGCCCGCTGTTCGAAGTACTCGTCGTCGATCTCTTCGCCGTGGCGCTCGGCCCGGGCCTCGATCGCTTCGAAGCTGGCCATCCCACGGACGCGCTTGATCAGCCCGCGTGACGAGGACTCGACCTCGCCCGGGCTCTCTTTGGTGCCTGCGAACATCGACCCGATCATCACGGTGTCGGCGCCGGCAGCGATGGCCTTGGCGATGTCGCCGGAGGTCTTGATGCCCCCGTCCGCGATGATCGGCACGGGCACGACGCTGGCGTCGGCGATGGCGGTCAGCTGGGGCACACCGACGCCGGCCACGATCCGGGTGGTGCACACACCCCCGGGTCCCACGCCGACCTTGATGGCGTCGGCCCCGGCCTCGTAGAGATCCTCGGCGCCGCCCTGGGTGGCGACGTTGCCGGCGATCACATCGGTGTCCGCGAAGGCGTCCTTCAGGCTCTTGAGCGTGTCGATGCTGTGCTCGGCGTGGCCGTGCGCGATGTCGAGGACCAGGGCGTCGCAGCCGGCGACCACCAGCGCCTTGGCGCGCTCGAGCACGTCATGGTCGGTGCCGACCGCAGCGGCGGTGGCGAACTCGGCGTTCTCTTCCTTGACGGCGGCGACCATGTCGGCCTGGACCCGGATGGGCAGGAACCGGTGGATGACGCCGGCACCGCCCAGACGCGCCATGGCCGCGGCCATCTCCTGTTCACAGACGGTGTCCATGTTGGCGGCCACCACCGGGATGTCGATCCCGACGTTCTGCGACAGCTTGGTCCGCAGCGACACGTCCTGGCGGCTGCGGATCCTCGATCGTTTCGGGACGAGGAGGACGTCGTCGAAGGTCAGGCCGGTCCGCACCCGGTCGAGGGCACTGCTTCGTGTGGTCACCGCTCACGCTCCGGCCCCCCGGCTCGCTCGGCGAGGGGGCCGTTGACCAAATCTATCGGGCTCTGGGTGGCGCCACGTCCTCCGGCCCAGGACGGGCCCGCTCACACGTCCGTGGGTTCCGGAGGCTGCGTCCACGCCGCCGGTTCTTCGGTGCCGAAGACCCGGATCGCCTCCAGGTAGTCGGGTTGGGTGCTCATCTCGTCGAGCAGCGCCTGGGCGTGGCGCACGGATGCACCGAGATCGTCGTGAAGTTGGTCCACGGCGATCTGGCGCTTGGTGGTCGACAGCGACGCCGGCGACACGTTGCGAACGAGGTCCTGGGCGTACTGGAGGGCGTGGCGCAGGACGTCGTCGGTCGGGACGGCGGCGTTGGCCAGGCCCATCGCCGCCGCTTCCCGGCCGCGGAACACCCGGGAGGACAAGAGCAGATCGTTGGCGCGGGTGAGGCCCACCAGGCGCGGCAGCAGCCAGCTCAGCCCGTACTCGGCCGGGAGGTTGAGCTTCCCGTGGGCCGTGGTGAGCTTGGCGTCCTCGGCGACGAACATCAGGTCGGCGTAGCAGGCCATCACCAAGCCGACGCCGGCGGCGGGGCCGTTGACCGCAGCGATGGTCACCACGCGGAGGCCGAACATCCACGCGAAGTCGGCGTCGAGCTCGGGCCGCACGCCGTAGCCGGGGTTGGCGAGGTCCGGCGGCGTCCCTGGGTCGTAGCCGCCCCGCTCGACATGGCTCTCCAGCGCTTTGGCGTCCGCTCCGGCGCAGAACCCGCGGCCCTCGCCGGTGATGATCACGACCCGCGTGTGGTCGTCGTCGTCGAGCGTCCGGAGCAGCCACCGGAGCTCGGTGTGCATCCGACCGGTCCACGCGTTGAGCCGGTGCGGTCGCGCCAGCCACACCGTGGCCACACTCGCCCCCGGGTCCTGGTCGAGGCGGATCGTCTTGAGCTCCATGGCCCGAGACCGTACCCGGCCTGTCCAGGCGGATTCCGTGTCCGACCATCGTGTTGGAGCCCGCCGGAGTCGTGTGGTGGGCTGGGCGCTGCCGCAGCGCAGGCAGCCGCACACGAGGAGCCAGGATGCGAGATCACGCAGAACGATTCGACGTCACCGACCGGGTGGCGATCGTCACCGGAGCGTCGAGCGGGTTCGGCGAGCACTTCAGTCGGGTGCTCGCGGCCAACGGTGCCACCGTCGTCGCGGTGGCGCGCCGCGCCGAGCGCCTCGACGCGTTGGCCGCCGAGGTCGAGGGCATCGAGGCTGCCGCCTGCGACGTCGCCGACGACGCCGCCTGTGAGGCACTGGTCGCCGGCGTGCTCGCCGACCACGGCAGCGTTGACATCCTGGTCAACAACGCGGGCCTGTCGGACAGCCAGCCCGCCATCGACGAGCCGATGGCCGACTTCCGCTACACGATGGAGGTCAATCTCAACGCGTGCTTCCTGCTGTCGAAGCTGGTGGCGCACCCCATGCGGGACCGGGGATGGGGCTCGATCATCAACATTGCATCGGTCCACGGCCTGGTGGGGTCCGCGCCCAACAACCAGGCGGCCTATTCGGCCTCCAAGGGGGCGCTGGTGAACCTCACCCGCGAGCTCGCCCTCCAGTGGGTACGCCACGGGATCCGGGTGAATGCCATCGCCCCGGGGTACTTCGAGACCGAGCTGACCGAGGGGATGATCGCTGACGAGTCCGGGTCCGGCTGGATCAACCGCAACACACCGATGCGCCGCCCCGGCCAGCTCGAAGAGCTCGAGGGCCCGCTGCTGCTGCTGGCCTCGGACGCCGGCTCGTACATCACCGGCCAGACCATCACGGTCGACGGAGGCTGGACGGCGCGCTGAGTCGACTGGCCCACCGGCTCTGCATTGGCCTTGCAGGGGGTCGATGGGTCTATGGTTCGTGGCCGAACGAACGATGACCGGACGCCATGGAGGGACCCCATGGGAGGCAGCGGGGCATCACCGCTCGATGTGGAGACCGAGCTCGCGGCCGCGCGACGCGACCTGATCGCGGTGCTCGAGAACCTCGAGGCGCGTGACTGGGACAAGGACACGCTGTGTGTGGGGTGGCGGGTCAGAGACGTCGCCTCCCACGTGGCTTCGGCGCACACCCAGGGCGTCGGCCGCCGGATCGGCGGCATGGTGAAGGCGCGAGGCAACGCCGATCGCATGATCGACACGCAGGCCCGAGCCGGCGGCGATCGGCAACCGGCCGAGATCCTGCATCAGCTCTACCGGTCCGTCGACGACCCCCACGTCCCGCCGGGGAGCTCTGCCGAGAAGCTGCTGGCCGACACCGTGATCCACAGCCTGGACATCACGCACCCGAACGGCTGGGAACTCAACCTGCCCGCGGACCGCGTGCGCTTCGTGCTGTCGACGCTGGTGAAACTCGGCGGCCGCTTCAAGGGCAAGGACCGCGCCGAGGGGCTGCACTTCGACACCACCGACATCGACTGGCGCTGCGGGTGTGGCGACCACGTCCGCGGCCCGGCCAACGTGGTCCTGCTCGCGCTCGCAGGCCGCCCCGTCTGCCATCAGCTCAGCGGCGACGGCGTCGCGGCGCTGGCATCTCGCTAGCCGCCGGCCCCGCTCGTCAGCGGCCGGCCTGCTCCGCTCGGCGCCAGGCAGTTGCCACGCCGCGCTGGAGTCCGATGGTCAGGCGGTCGCCAAGTCGCCGGGCAGATGGTGGGTCTCGTTGAGGTTCCACACCGCTTGGCGACTGTCTCCCACGAGTAGCCGGTTCACCGAGCAGTGGGCTGTGCGGTACCAGAAGTCGCGGTCGATCCCCAGCAGTTCGGCCAGGTAGGTGTTGATGACGCCTCCGTGGCACGCGACGACGATCTTGCCGGTGTCGTGGCGGGAGATCACGTCGGTCATGGCGCGCACGATGCGGTCGCGGAAGTCGTCTGAGGTCTCGCCGTGCGGGAAGGCTGACCATCGGCCGGTCTCGACGAAGGCGGCGCCCGCCTCCTGCATCTCGGGGCGGGCGTTCACGCTGGCCCAGCTCTCGCCCTGGGGGATCGCGCTGAACAGTTCGATCTCGCGGAGGTCTTCCAGCACGGTCACGTCCAGCTCGTGGCGAGCCGCGATGCCGAGGCCCGTCCGGTGGGCGCGCTCGAGGTGGCTCGAGTACACGGCGTCGATCGGCTCGTCTGCGAGGTGGGCGGCGACCGCGTCGACCTGGCGTTCGCCGATCGCCGACAACGGCGGGTCGAAGCGCTGCTCCGTGGTGCGGGCCTCCGGGGGGATCTGCTGGCCGTGGCGCACCAGCACCACTTCCAGGTCGTGCACTCCGTAGAGGGTCGCGGCGGCCATGGGGTTCGTGAGGGGGGTGGTCACGGGCTCGAAGCCTAGGCCCGAGGCGCCGGCCCGTGCTCGTGGCCAGAAGCGTCGGCAGCGGCCACCGTGGGAGACTCGACGCCCGAGCATCACCTGGAGGACGCCCCATGCGCGCGGCACTGCTGGACGGAACCGACCGACTCGCCCTGGTCGACGACATCGATGTGGAGGAGCCGCGGAGCAGTGAGGTGCTCGTGCGGGTCTCGCACTGCGGGATCTGCCACTCGGACCTGTCGATGATCGAGATGGGCCAGGCGCTGGCGCCGTGCATTCTCGGCCACGAGGCCGCCGGAGTGGTCGAAGAAATCGGGCCCGAGGTCACCACCGTCGCGGTCGGCGACAAGGTGATGCTGACCCCGCTCGCGTCCTGCGGGCACTGCTACTGGTGCGCCCGCGGTGAGGCGACGGCCTGCGTCGAGGCCCAGGCGTTCTCCAGCGGCTTCCGGCCCGACGGGACCACACCGTTCACCCGCCACGGCGAGCCCGTCAAACGTGGCCTCGGGGTGGGTGGTTTCGGGGAACTCACGGTGGTGAGCGAGCGCGGGGTCGTGCGGCTCGACCCCGACACGCCGTTGGAGATCGCATGCGTGATGGGGTGTGCGATCCAGACCGGCGTCGGGGCCGTGGTGAACACCGCTCGGGTCGAACCGGGCGCAACCGCACTCGTGGTCGGCGCCGGCGGCATCGGGATCTCGGTCGTTCAGGGCCTGCGTCTGGCCGGTGCGTCGCGCGTCATCGTCTCCGACCCCGTTGCCGAGCGGCGAGAGGCAGCTCGCCACTTCGGTGCCACCGAGACCATCGACCCGACGACCGACGACGTCGCGGCGCGGGTCGTCGCCGACACCGACGGCATCGGGGTGGACTACGCGTTCGAGGCCGCGGGCGTGGCCCCGCTGGTCGACACCTGCATCAACGCCAGCCGACGCGGCGGCACCACGGTGATCGTGGGCGTGGACGTGAGCCTGCGCACGGTGGAGATCCTGCCCGTGGCGATGGCGACGCAGGGAAAGCGCATCGTGGGCACCCTGCTCGGCGACTGTCACCCCCAACGCGACATTCCCCGGTTCATGGCGTTGTGGAAGCGGGGCCTGTTGGACTTCGACTCCATGGTCAGTCACCGCCTCGACCTCGGCGAGATCAACGCCGGCCTGGATCACCTGCGCGCGGCCCGTGGCATCCGCTCGGTCGTGGCGATCGGAGGCTGACCATGGGCGGACCGCTCGATGGAGTCTCGGTCGTCGACTTCTCCACAGCCCTGGCGGGTCCGATGGCCGCGGGTCTGCTGGCCGACATGGGGGCCGACGTCATCAAGATCGAACCGTTGGGGTTGGGCGACGTCCTCCGCTTCGTCGGGCCGTCGGTCGGTGGCGTCTCCGCCATCTACCAGCATGCCAATCGGTCGAAGCGGGCGATCAGCATCGACCTCGGCACGGACGAGGGCCGCGAGCTCGCGCTCGACTTCTGTGCGTCGGCCGATGTCGTCGTGCAGAACTTCCGACCGGGGGTCGCCGACCGGCTCGGTGTGGGGTGGGACGCGCTCCGAGCTCGGAACCCCGATGTGGTGCTGCTCGCGGTCAACGGGTTCGGCTCCGATGGGCCGTACGCCGATCGTCCCGCGTACGACACGGTCATCCAGGCGCTGTCGGGTCTGACCCACGTCGAGGGCGACGGCGGGCGACGCTCGGAACCTGATGCAGCTCGCGTCCGACAAGATCACGGCCCTGTACGCGGCGAACGGCGCCCTGGCTGCACTCGCCGGGCGGGCTCGTGGGCTCGGTGGGCAGATCGTCGAAGTGCCGATGTTGGAGGCCAACCTGCATTTCGTGTGGATGGATGGCGCAGGCAACGAGACGCTCACGGACTTCGCCGGGGTGCAGCCGTCCAGTCCGGCGTCGAGCGTGCGTCCGATCCGGTGCGCCGACGGTTGGATCTTCCCCACGCAGGTCGCGCCACGACAGTTCGTCGGTTGGTGTGCCGCGTTCGGGGTGGAGGTCCCCGAGGAGGAGGCGTCGATCTTCTGGCGGCAGGCCAACCCGGTGATCAGCCGCGAACGGAACGAAGCCGTGATCGCGGCGATCGCCGAGACCTCCACGGCGGAGGTCGTCGATCGCCTGGTGGCGGCGGACGTGCCCGTCGGTTGGTCTCTGGACCCCGCCGATCACCCGGACGACCCTCACCTCGCTGCCCGGGGGGTCTTCCGGCGCGACCATCATCCTGCGGCCGGGACCGTCGTCCAGCCGCGGCTGCCGATCGCGTTCTCGGAGACCACCGTCGAGCCCGGCGTCTTCGCTCCCGAGCACGGCCGCGACACCGACGAGCTGCTCGCTCGGCTCGGCCGCGACCCCGCACCGCTACGGGATGCAGGTGTCGTCGAGTAGACGGGCGCACTCAACCGGCCGGGCGAACCGCCGACAGGAGAGGGTCCGGAACCCGACCGATACGATGCCGACGTCGGGGCTCGAACATGGATGCGGCGGGCCGAGGAGACACGCATGACAGGTGCAACCGACGTCCCAGCCGTCACGGTCGTGGTGATCGGCCGCAACGAGGGTGACCGCCTGGCGCGGTGCCTCGACTCGGTGCACGCCATGCGGTATCCGGCCGACCGCGTCGAGATCGTCTACGTCGACTCGGACTCGACCGACGACTCGGTCCGCCTGGCCAAGTCCAAGGACGCGATCGTCCTCGAGGTCAAGCCTGATCGCCCGGCCGCCGCCATTGGCCGAAATGCCGGCTGGCGCGCCGCGGACACCGAGTTCGTGCTCTTCCTCGACGGCGACACCATTCTCGACCCCGAGTTCCTCGGCCGGGCCATCGCCGAGTTCACCGATCCGGACGTGGCAGTGGTGTTCGGCCACCGCCGGGAGATCGACACCGCGGGCAGTCTCTACAACCGAGCGCTCGATCTGGACTGGGTGTTCCCGCTGGGCCCCTTCGACTTCTGCGGGGGCGACGCCGTGATGCGGCGGTCGGTGCTCGCCGAGGTCGGCGGCTACGACGACACCCTCATCGCGGGCGAGGAACCCGACCTGTGCGGTCGGATGCGGTCGCTCGGTCACGTCATCCTCCACATCGACGCGCCGATGACCGGCCACGACATGGACATGCACCGCTTCTCCCAATACTGGAAGCGGGCGGTGAGAAGTGGCCACGCGTACGCCGAGATCAGCGCACGGTTCGAGGACACCGAGGACCCGTTCTGGACCGACGAAGCCGAGCGCAACCTCAAGCACGCGGCATTGCTGGTGGGAAGCCCCGTCGCCGGCGCCGTCGCATCGGTGGCGACTCGGAGCCCGTGGCCGATCGCTGCGGTTGCGGCGTTCTGGGCCGCGGTGGTCGCCCGGACCGCTCGACGAGCGCGGTGGAAGGACCCGGACCCGGTGACCCGAGGGCTGTACGCAGTGCACACCTGGGTGCAGAAGGTGCCGCTGGCGTGGGGCCAGTTGAGCTTCAGACGCGATCGCGCCCGGGGCGAACAGCGCGGGCTCATCGAATACAAGTAGCGCGGTCGGCATCGCGCTGCTCCGCGCATCCGTCGCTGCCGGATTCATGACCCGGCACGCCCACTTCGTCGACGGCGGCCAGAGCGACACCCCGGAGCCGGTCGGCACCGATCCCGGTCCGCCTCAGCTGGGCTTCAGCTTCGTTCAGCGACCGTTCAGGGCACATCACCGATCG
>CBDHFJ010000134.1:0-117391 GCA_965262315.1 Acidimicrobiales bacterium | reverse complement strand
CGGGCTCCAGTGCATTGGCGAGCCCCGCCCGCACCGCGATGGGGATCCGGATGTCGCGGGTCCGGGTCAGCTCGACCTCGTAGCCGCGCTCGCGGAGCGCGTCGGCGGTGCGCTTGGCGACGTCCAGGTTCAGCGTCTTCTCGCCGAGCCCGTTCGGCCCGACCGCGGCCACCTCGGAGCCGCCGTGGCCCGGGTCGATCAGGATCTGCGTGGTGCGGATCCGCTCGCCGTCGGCGACGGTGGCCTCGTTGCCGCACGGGGTGAGGACGCGGTAGCCGGCGTCGCCGGGCAACACCTCGAGGACCTCGACCATGATGTTCCGCTCGGTGATCAGCACGCCGAGATGCGACTCCCCGGCGACGCGGGTGCACGCCACCAGGTCGTCGTCGGGAGCGGTGTGGACGCAGAGCGTCTGGGGGGCGTCGCCGGCCAGCGGCACGGTGGTCTCGAAGCCGTGGTTCGCTCCGCTCCCGAGCGCCGCGCCGACGTCGATGCGGGTCTGGTCGGCGTCGAAGGTGCCGACGAAGTCCCCGTCGATGCTCACCCGGACCCGGTCGGCGTCCGGGCGGTCGAGGTCGACGGCCCAGCCGCTCACCGTGACGGAGCCGTTGTCGACGACCACGGACTCGAGCCGGCCGGCGGCCTCGGCAGGGGGCACCGGTCGGGGGTCGTCGGGCACCGGGGTGGCCGGCGTGGGTGCCACGTCGCCGACGCCGACCGCGATGGCACCGACCAGGGCCAACGCCAGGCCGAGGGCACAGAGCGACCAGGTGAATCGGGCACGGGGGGACGCCACGGGTCGCAAGGTAGCAGGGCTGTTCGCGGGGTCAGGGTGCACGAACGGCGTCGGCTGGCCAACGGCAGACGACAGGCCGAGGTCACGAACGGGTGACCCGGTGGTAACAAAATCGCAACGTGCAGGTGTTGCGCACCCTGGCGGAGCCACTAGGGTCGCGTCCTTGTCACCGGCAGTGAGGGTGTGTTCGACCGAAGCCACCCACTGACACGACGTTTCGCCGGTGCGGGAGGAGAGACCCAATGACCAGCAAGAGCATGCTCTTCAAGCTGCTTGCCGTGCTGTTCGCGTTCACCCTGATTGCCGCGGCCTGCGGCGGGGACGACGACGACTCGGCCGGCGGCGACGACGGTGCCACCACCGAAGACGATGGTGGGACCGGCGACGACGGCTCGGGCGACGACTCGAGCGGTGACGACGACGGCGCAGCCGCCGACGACGGTGGCGACGACGACACCGTGACCCTGACCCAGGACGGGAGTGTCCTCCAGAAGGTCCTCGACGCCGGGGTCCTCGAATGTGGCGGCAACGACACCCTGCCCGGTTTCGGCATCGTCGACGCCGAGGGTGACTTCAGCGGCTTCGACATCGACTTCTGCAAGGTCATCGCCGCCGCTGTGCTGGGTGACGCCGAAGCGATCAACGTGACGCCCCTGGTGGCGGCGCAGCGCTTCCCGACCCTGCAGTCCGGCGAGATCGACGTCCTGATCCGCAACACCACCTGGACCGCCAGCCGTGACGGCAACGAGCAGGCCACCTTCCTGCACACGACCTTCTACGACGGTCAGGGCTTCATGGTCCGCGCCGACAGCGGGATCGCCAGCCTCGACGACGTGGCCAACGCCTCGATCTGTGTGCTCCAGGGCACCACGACGCTGCTGAACCTCAACGCGGTGCTGGGTGATCTCGGCATCCCGTTCACGCCGGTCGAGTTCGAGTCGAACGACGAGCTGAACCCCGCCTTCCAGGCCGGTCAGTGCGAGGTCTGGACCTCGGACGCCTCCCAGCTCGCCGCCTTCGCCGCGAACATGGACATCGACACCTCGATCCTCCCGGAGATCATCTCCAAGGAGCCGCTGGGTCCCGTCGTCGCCGACGGTGACACCCAGTGGGCGCAGGTCGTCAACTGGGCCACCATGGCCACCGTCCAGGCGTGGGAGTTCGGCATCACCTCGGAGAACATCGGCGACTTCGCCGACAGCGAGGACTCGAACATCCGTCGGTTCCTGGGTCTGCCCATCACCGACGATGAGGGCAACGAGGCCATCGCCGAGGTCGGCCTGGGTCTTCCCGCCGACTTCGCGTCGAACATCATCAGCCAGGTGGGCAACTACGAGGAGATCTTCAATCGGAACCTCGGCCCGATCGGCCTGACGCTGGCCGGGAGCCCGAACGACCTGTGGACCAACGGTGGTCTGCAGTACGTGCCGCCGTTCCGCTGATCCGAACCGCCAACTGATCCACGTGCGTCCCGGGGTGCCCGCTTCGGCGGGTGCCCCGGCGGCCCACACCGTGTTCCAGAGGGGGAGGGGACACACCTCATGCAACGTCAGCTGATGACGTGGGCGCAGACGATCGCCCTGAGCCTGATCACGATCCTGGTGGTCGCCCTGATCGGGTCCTTCAACATCGTCACGTTCGTCGTGGCCGTCCTCGCCGCAACGGCCGTCTTCTTCGTCGGACGGTTCATTGCCGACACCATCGGTTCGAGCGACACCAGCGATCGTCCGCCGGCATGGCGCGATGCCAAGGTCATCGCCATCGGTGCCCAGGTCGGCGCCGTCGCGCTGCTGGCCACCGTCCTCGGCTACCTGTGGCAGAACTTCCGGGACCGCACCGACGCCATCGGCCTCGAGTTGTCCTGGGACTTCCTCGACGATCCCGCCGGCATCACCATCGCCGACAACCCGCTCACGCCCGCCGACACGGTGCAGGAAGCGATCCTCGCCGGGCTCGGCAACACCTTCCGCATCGTCGTCATCGGCGTGCCGCTGTCGCTGATCGTGGGGACCCTCATCGGCATCGCTCGCCTCTCGACCAACTGGCTGCTGCGCAAGCTGGCCACCGGCTACGTCGAGATCTTCCGCAACCTGCCACCCCTGGTGATCATCCTGTTCGTCTGGCAGGCGGTGTTCCTCCAGTTCCCCGCCCCACAGCTCGGCGCATGGAAGCCGCTCGGGGGATGGTTCATCTTCTCCAACAACCGCTTCGCCTTCCCGAGCGTCACCGGCCTCGACAACTTCGGCGCCTTCCGCTGGGCCCTGTTGGTGGGGCTGCTCGTCGCGGCGGCGGTGTGGGTGTGGCGCACCAGGGTCTTCAACGAGACCGGGACGCCACACCGCCGAGCTCAGTGGTCCATCGGCACCTTCCTGCTGATCGGCGTCGCGGCGTTCGCCGTGCTGGGCGGACCGGCCGAACTCTCGAAGCCCATGCTGTCGGAGGACGGTCGCATCTGGACCGACGGCATCCGCATGCAGATGCCGTACGCCGCCGTCATGTTCGCCCTCGTCATCTACACGTCGACCCACATCGCCGAGATCGTGCGGGGCAGCATCCAGGCCGTGCACAAGGGTCAGGTCGAGGCGGCCAACGCCCTGGCACTGAGCGGGTTCCAGCGTTATCGCTTCGTGATCCTGCCCCAGGCGTTCCGCATCGCCTTCCCTCCGCTCATCAACCAGACGCTGAACTACACCAAGAACTCGTCGTTGGCGCTGGCCATCGGTTTCGCCGAGGTCACCTCGGTGATCAACAACCTGTTCGGCCAGTCCCAGCCGGTGCCCCAGCTGATCCTGATCCTGATGGTCTCGTACCTGGTGTTCTCCCTCGCCTTCTCGGCGGTGGGCAACTTCATCAACCGACGGCTGCAGCTGGTGGGGAGGTGAGCTGAGATGGCAGGAGACTCAGGAATCAGCGCCGGCGACATCGAGGTGATGGTCGCGGCGGTCGAGAACAACCAGCCCACCCCTCGCGGGACACGAGAGCCGGCCGGGGAGTGGGTCAAGAAGAACCTGTTCAACAACTGGTACAACTCGCTCATCACGCTGGTGATCGCCGTCGGTGGCCTGTGGGCGATCTGGGCCGGACTCCGGTTCGTCATCCACGCCGACTGGGCCATCGTGCGCAACGTGCACCGGATCTTCATGATCGGTCAGTTCCCGCGCGACGAGCTCTGGCGTCCCTGGGTGTCGGGCTACGTCGTGGTCGGCACGGTCGGTCTGGTCTCGGCGGCGATGGCCCGCTCCGCCTACGAGGACGCCATCGAGAAGGACCTCCCCGCCGAACGGCCGACCTGGATGGGGCTCCTGCGCCGCTTCTGGCCGCTCCTGGCGTTGTTGGTCTTCTTCGTGAGCTTCGCCCGAACGCTGCCGCCCTACATCGGCATCGCCGGCGTGGTGGCGCTGTTCGTGGTCACCCGCGAGGTCGGCTGGCGGCTCGGTCCCGCCGCCCGTGCGGTCATGCCTCATGTCGGCGGCATCCTCGCCATCGTCTCGATGATGGTGCTCGCCGGGACCAGCCGCCTGGGCGGCTTCACCATCGGGCTCGTCCTGGCCGCGCTGGTCGCGTCCGAGATGGGGCGCCGAGAGGTGGCGATGGGGAGTCGAGCGGTGATCGTCCGCGCCGCCGTCGGCTTGGTCATCGTGGTCGTGTCCACCCTCGCCGTCGACGCCATCGGCTTCGACGGTTTCGGTTGGGAGGAATGGGGCGGCTTCCACCTGTCGTTCTTCGTCGCCATCGTCGGGATCGGTCTCGGCATGCCCTTCGGCATCCTGCTCGCCCTCGGTCGACGGTCCGAGCTCCCGGTCATCAAGTCGGTGTCGGTGGCCTTCATCGAGTTCGTCCGCGGCGTACCACTGATCTCGTTGCTGCTCTTCTCGAGCCTGATGCTGCGCTTCTTCTTCCCCGTCGACGCCACGATCCCGGCCGACCTCACGATGGCGATGATCGTGGTGACGGGGTTCTCGGCGGCCTACATCGCCGAGATCGTCCGCGGCGGTCTGCAGTCGGTGCCGAAGGGCCAGACCGAAGCGGCCCAGGCGGCGGGCATGTCGCCGGCCTCGGTGCAGCGGCTCATCGTGTTGCCACAGGCGCTCCGCAACGTGATCCCGGCGATGGTGGGCCAGTTCATCTCACTCTTCAAGGACACCTCGCTGCTGTTCATCATCGCCCTGCCGACCCCCGAGCAGGTCGTCTCGATCGCCAACGCCCAGCCCGACTTCTTCGGCAAGGGCCTGGCCGACATCACCTACCTGTTCATCGCCGTCGGCTACTGGGCCGTCAGCTACACCATGTCGAAGGAATCCCGTCGACTCGAAACCAAGTTGGGAGTTGGAGTCCGATGACCGCCGAGGCCGTCAACGCAGACGCAACCGCCATCGCGGGCGACCGCGAGGCCATGATCGAGGTGAAGGGTGTCGACAAGTTCTTCGGCGACTTCCAGGCCCTCAAGAACATCGACATGCGGGTCGGTGAGCAGGAGGTCGTGGTGGTCATCGGCCCGTCGGGTTCGGGCAAGTCGACGCTCATCCGGTGCATCAACCGCCTCGAACGCCACGACGCCGGCTCGATCGTCGTCGACGGCACCGAACTCTCCGACGACGTGCGCAACATCCAGGAGATCCGCCGCGAGACCGGCATGGTGTTCCAGAGCTTCAACCTCTTCCCGCACCTCACGGTCCTCGACAACATCACCCTCGCGCCGCGCAACGTCCGCGGCGTCCCACGCGCCGAGGCCGAGGCCACGGCCATGGAGTTGCTCGAACGGGTGAAGATCCCCGACCAGGCCCGCAAGTACCCCGGTCAGCTGTCGGGCGGCCAGCAGCAGCGCGTGGCCATCGCCCGCAGCCTCGCCATGAAGCCCAAGGTCATCCTGTTCGACGAGCCCACGTCAGCGCTCGACCCCGAGATGATCAAGGAGGTCCTCGACACCATGAAGGACCTCGCCAACGAGGGCATGACGATGATCTGCGTGACCCACGAGATGGGCTTCGCCCGCGAGGTCGCGGACCGGGTGGTGTTCATGGCCGACGGCGAGATCGTCGAGGTGGGCACCCCCGAGCACTTCTTCGTCAACCCGCAGGAAGATCGGACCAAGCTCTTCCTGAGCCAGATCCTGTAGCGCCGCTTCAGCCCAGGGAACCGGCGGTCAGTCCCAGAAGCGGAGGCGGGCCCAGAGGCGTCGCAGGGGGCCGGCGGCGGCACGCACACGTTCACGGCCGGCCTCGCTGAGCGGCTTCGCCAACGTGTCCAACATCCCCGACACGCGGGGGTTGATGGCGTCCAGGCGTTCGAGGTCCTGTTCCGACAGCGTCAACGAGGCGGCGCCGATGTTCTCCTCGAGGTGGGCGAGGCTGGACGTGCCGGGGATCGGCACCATCACCGGTGATCGGGCCAGCAGCCACGCCAGTGCCACCTGCGCGGGTGTGGTCGCGTGCGTCTGGGCCACGGCGCCGAGGGCGCTCGATCCCGACGTGAACCCGAACCCCTGGAGCGGGAAGAAGGGGAGGAAGGCGACACCGTCGGCCTCGCAGGCCCGCAGCACGGCCTCGGACTCCCGGTCCCGGACGTTGTAGCGGTTCTGCACGGAGGCGATCGGGGTGAGGGTCTTCGCCTGCTCGTACTGTTCGAGGGTGACGTTGGACAGGCCGATGAGGCGGATCTTGCCCTGGTCGCGCAACTCGACCAGCGCGCCGATCGACTCCTCGAAGGGCACGGCAGGGTCGGGTCGGTGGAACTGGTACAGGTCGATCGTGTCCAGCCGCAGCCGTCGGAGCGAGCCCTCGCACGCCGCCTTCAGGTGCTCGGGGTGGCCGTTGGTGGGCCAGGTGCCGTCGCCGTCGAGGTCCCGGGTGAGGCCACCCTTGGTGGCGATCACCAGGCCCTCGGGGTAGGGCGACAACACCTCGGCGATGAACTCCTCGTTGGCGTTCGGGCCGTAGGCGTCCGCCGTGTCGATGAGGTTGACGCCGAGGTCGATCGCCCGCCGAAGCACCTGCGCAGCAGCGTCCGGGTCCGCCGGTGGTCCCACGATGTCGGGCCCGGTCAGCCGCATGGCTCCGTAGCCGAGTCGCCGCACCTCCATGGCCCCGCCGAGGGCGACGGTGCCGCAACTGGCATCGTCGAGAGGTTTCATGCGGGGCAGGCTACCGGACGCTGGTAGTGTTGCCCGCTGCACGCAACGCGTGAAACGAAGTCCGGTTTGATCCCGGCACTGTCCCGCAACGGTGAAGCCCTCGACCTCGGTCGGGGGACGAGTCCGGTCGAGTTCACCCGCTGCGACGAACCATCCCGAGGAGGAGGGGTTCGTCAGAGAGGGTTCGCCCTGTCGACGACTGCCCATCGGCCTCGACAGAGAGGAGAACCCATGAAGTCCCCGAAGACCCTGCTCGCCCTGCTGTTGGCGTTGGCGCTCGTGGCTGCCGCCTGTGGCGGAGATGACGACGACGACGCCGTGGCCACCGGCGCCGTCCAAGAGGAGCCCGCCGCGGAGGCGCCTGGGGAGGAAGAGCCCGCAGAAGAGGCGCCGGCCGAGGAGTCCATGGAAGAGGAGCCGACGGAGGACCCCGTGGAAGGCGAGGTCGCCGACGAACCGGCCGACGCGTTCCCCGTCACCATCGCTGCCGGCAACGGCGAGGTGACGATCGAGGATCGTCCGGAGCGCATCGTGTCGATCTCGACCGTCGCCACCGAGACGCTGTTCGCCATCGGCGCCGGCGACCAGGTCATCGCCGTCGACAGCCTGTCGAACTTCCCGCCCGAAGCACCGGTCACCGAGCTGTCGGGCTTCACCCCGAGTGTGGAGGCCATCGCCGAGTTCGAGCCCGACCTGGTGATCCTGAGCTTCGACCCCGGCGACGTCATCGCCGGTCTCGACGCACTGGGTGTCCCCACGATCCTGCACGGGACCGCCTCCAGCCTGGACGATGCCTACGCCCAGATCGAACAGACCGGCGCCGCCACCGGCCACGTCGCCGAGGCAGCGGCGGTCGTCGCCGACATGCAGATCCGCATCGACGCGGCCGTGGCATCGGTCGAGCCCTTCGAGACGCCTCCATCGATCTTCCACGAGGTCAGCTTCGACCTGTTCAGCTCCACGTCGACCACCTTCATCGGGCAGCTGTACGCACTGTTCGGGGTGGAGAACATCGCGGACCCCGCCGACGAGGAGGGCTTCGGCTTCCCGCAGCTGTCGGCCGAGTACATCCTCGAAGCCGACCCCGACATGATCTTCCTCGGCGACGTGCTCTACGGCGAGAGCGCCGAGACCGTGGCTGCCCGACCGGGCTGGGACGCGCTCACCGCGGTGACGACGGGTCAGATCGTCGAGCTCGACACCGACATCGCCAGCCGCTGGGGCCCACGCATCCCCGATCTGGTCGAGGCGATGGCGGCGGCGCTGAATGCCTACGCCGGCGTCCCCGCCTGATCACGCCATGACCTTGTCCGCCGAGCAGACGGAGGTCGCCGGCACCGGCGACGTCGAGGCGACTGCGGCCCTGCGTCCTGCCGGGCTCAGCGGTCGCTGGCTGCTCGGCGGGCTGGTGGCTGTGGCCCTGGCCGGGCTGGCGGCGCTGGCCTTCGGGCCGGCATCGCTGCCGGTGCACCGGGTGTTCCTCGAGGTCCTCGATCGGATTCCGGGCGTCTCGGTCGACTCCGGGCTGACCACCCTCGAGGCGAACATCGTCTGGGAGATCCGTCTGCCGCGAGTCGTCCTCGGGCTGATGGTGGGCGGCCTGCTGTCGGTGAGCGGTGCGTCGTATCAGGGGGTGTTCCGCAACCCGCTCGTCGATCCGTACCTGTTGGGTGTGGCGGCGGGGGCGGGCCTCGGCGCCACGCTGGCACTCGTGTCCGGCCTCGGCGACGGCACCGGGGCCTTCGACGCCGTGCCGCTGGCAGCCTTCGCCGGCGGATTGGTGGCCGTGGCCGCGACGTACATGCTCGCCGGCACCGGCGGCGACCGGGGGACCGCGTCGCTGCTGCTCGCCGGGATCGCGATGGCGAGCTTCTTCACCGCGGTGCAGACCTACGTGCAACAACGCGAGTCGGAGACCCTGCGCGAGGTCTATTCGTGGATCCTCGGCAGCCTGACCACCGCCGGGTGGAGCGAGGTGCTGGTGCTCGTGCCCTACGCGGCGGTCACGACCGTCGTGCTGTTGTGGTTCGCGCCGATGCTCGACGCCATGGCCGTCGGCGACGACGAGGCCCGCACGCTCGGCCTGCGACCCGAGCGAATCCGCCTGATCGTGTTGGTGACGGCCTCGCTCGCCGCTGCCGCAGCGGTCGCGGTCAGCGGGCTGATCGGCTTCATCGGCCTCGTCGTGCCCCACGCCATCCGGGGACTGGCCGGTTCGTCGAACCGAATCGTGATCCCGCTCGCGTTCCTCTTCGGGGCGGCCTTTCTGGCCATGACCGACCTGCTGGCGCGGATCGTGGCCGACCCGGCCGAACTGCCGATCGGCGTGATCACCGCCTTCATCGGTGCGCCCTTCTTCCTGTGGATTCTGCGACGACGGCGGGTCTACCTGTGAGTGCGATCACCACCGGAACCGGGCTGCAACTCCGGCGCGTCGAGGTCGACCTCGATGGTCGCCGGATCGTCGACCGCGTCGATCTCGATCTGGCCGCCGGCGAGTGGGTCGCCGTCATCGGCCCCAACGGCGCGGGCAAGACGACGCTGCTCCGATCGGTCGCCGGGCTGCAGCGCCACGGCGGTGGCGTGGTGATCGGCGGCCGGCGCACGTCGGCGATGGGGGAGCGTGATCGCGCCCGAGTCCTGGCGCTCGTTCCCCAGGACCCGGTGATCCCCGCCGGGATCTCGGTCTTCGACTACGTGCTGCTCGGTCGCACGCCGCATCTGGGGCGGCGTCTCGCGGTGACGCTCGATGACGAGCGGATCGCGATCGCCGTGCTCCAGCGTCTCGATCTCGAACACCTGGCAGGCCGGCGCCTGAGCGAGCTGTCCGGAGGCGAACGCCAGCGCGCCGTCATCGGTCGCGGCCTGGCGCAGGAGCCCACGGTGCTGTTGTTGGACGAGCCGACGAGCTCGCTCGACCTCGGGCATCAACAGGAGGTGCTGGAGTTGGTCAACGACCTGCGGATCGAGCGCGGCCTCACGGTGCTGATGACCATGCACGACCTGAACCTCGCGGCCCAGTTCGCGGATCGGTTGGTGCTGTTGTCCGAGGGGCGGGTCGTCGCCGACGGCGAGGCTGGCGCAGTCCTGGACCCGGCGGTGCTTCGCGAGCACTACGGCGCCGACGTCACCTTGGTCGATGGGCCGACCGGCCCGATCGTCGTGCCGGTTCGCCGCTGAGTCCGTTCAGACGGTGGCCGCGAGGCGGGCCATGGCGGTCCGCCTCCGTCGGCCCTCGCTCACCTTCACCACCCCCTCCCTCACTCTCCGACCCGACCCGCCACTCACCTTCCGCTGCCATATTGTTTGGTGCCATACTGTTTTCATCGCCTGAGCCGTCCGCATCGTCGCGGCCCCCGAACCAGGAGAACTTGACGCATGAGCACCCCCACCCCCGCCGAGGTCGAAGAGCAGGTTGCCGCCTGGGTCGACGAGAACTGGTCCCCTGATCTCACCTGCGCCGAGTGGTGGCAGTTGCTGGCCGACGCCGGTTACTCCGCCCCCATGCTTCCCGAAGAGGCCGGTGGCAAGGGCTGGACCCGCGATCTCGCACACGCCGTCACCCGCTCGCTCGCGGCCAAGGAGGTGCTCGGCCCGCCGACCGGTCTGGGCATGATGCTGGCTGCGCCGACCATCGCCGCGCACGGCACCCCAGAGCAGATCGAGACCTACGTCAAGCCGATCATCAACGGCCAGCAGTCCTGGTGCCAGCTGTTCTCCGAGCCCGGCGCCGGCTCCGACCTCGCCGGCCTCCAGGCCAGGGCCGAGCAGGACGGCGACGAGTGGATCGTCAACGGCCAGAAGGTCTGGACCTCCGGTGGTCAGGTGGCCGACATGGGCATGCTCATCGCCCGCACCGATCCCGACCAGCCGAAGCACCAGGGGATCACCTACTTCGCCTGCGACATGCACCAGGACGGCGTCGACGTCCGCCCGCTCACCGAGATGACCGGTCGGGCGCTCTTCAACGAGGTCTTCCTCACCGACGCACGCGTCCGCGACGACTCGATGATCGGCGGCAAGGGCAACGGTTGGCGCGTCGCCAACACCACGCTCATGTTCGAGCGCTCCAGCCTCGGCAGCGGGACCGTGCCCGTCGCCTCCGCGCAGTGCGGCACGATCGCGGGCAATCTCGACCGGCGCGCCGGCGACTTCACCCAGCGCAAGCGCGGCGAGAGCGGCGTCCCGCCGGTCGGTCCGGTGCTGTTCGATCGCCTGGTCGAGCTGGCCCGCAAGCTCGGCCGTTCCGAGGAGCCGGTGGTCCGCGACGAGCTGATGAAGCTCTACCAGATCGTCCAGGTCAACAAGCTCAACATGCTGCGTGCCAAGAGCGGCCAGAACCGCACCGGCGCCGAGGGCAACATCGGCAAGCTGCTGGTGTCGGACCTCTTCCGGGAGTTCCGCGAGGTCGGCAACCTGATCCTCGGCGCCGAGGGCATGGTCGGCGAGCGCGAGTCCACGGCTCCGTGGGTGCAGGAAGTGACGATGTTCTCGCCCGGTCCGTCGATCTATGGCGGCACCGACCAGGTCCAGCGCAACATCATCGGTGAGCGGGTCCTGGGCCTTCCCAAGGAGCCGGGCTTCGCCAAGGAGACCCCCTTCAAGGACCTCCCCAAGAACTGAGCCTGCGATGTCGTTCGGAGGCTTCCGCCGACCCGCTGCGCGCGCGGTCCTGCTCGACCGCGACGGTCGCATCTTCCTCATCGAGGGGTGCGACCCGATGCGCCCCGAGAAGGGGACGTGGTGGGAGATCCCCGGTGGCGGGATGGACCGAGGTGAGGAGAGCCAGGACACGGCCAAGCGCGAGCTCTACGAGGAGTGCGGCTTCAGCGACGTCGAGGTCGGGCCCTGCATCTGGACCCAGTACGTCGAGTTCGACTTCGCCATGTACCACTTCAAGTCCGACGAGCGCATCCACGTCGCCTACCTCCGGGGTGAGGCGGGGGAGTGGAACCCCCAGGGCCTCGAAGCCCTGGAGGCCGCGGCGTTCGATCAGGCGCGGTGGTGGACGCTGGACGAGCTCCTCGCGAGCGACGTCGCCACCCTGCCGGCACGGCTGAAGGAGTTCCTGCCCGACATCGTCGCCGGCACCATCCCCGACGAGCCGATCGACATCTCGCCGCCGCTCGACGACTGACCTTCCGAGGCGGCGACCGGCCGTGCGGGTGTCTCGGGCCTCGCGTCCTGGGAGCGCGTGACCTGTCGGGACGTGGTTGCCAGGGGCGTGAGCCGTCAGTTTCCGCGGAGGCCGGCCCAGGTGAGTTCGGCCAACAGGGCCGCGACACGGTCGGCCGACAGTCCGCTCTCGCCGGACATCCACAGGCGTGCCGCCGACTCGCCCAGGCCCACGATCCCGACGGCCAGGAGGCGGCGCTCGGCGTCGGTGAGGTTCGGGATGTCGATCAGCGACGCGATCCGCTCGGCGACGACCAGCTCGACCCGATGGACCTCCTCGGCGAACTCGGGGTCGGAGCGGTTGGCGTCGCTGAACAGGATCCGGAAGGTCTCCGGGTGCTCTTCGAAGAACGAGATGAACCCCTGGAAGCCGTGCTCGACCAGCTCGCGTGGTGACGACGCAGCGGCCGTGGACTTCTCGATCTGCAGCTCCAGGCTGTGCCCACACTCACGGAGCACCTCCAGGAACAGGGCTCGCTTCGAGGGGAAGTGCTGGTACACGACGGGCTTGGTGATGCCGGCCGCTGCGGCGATCTCGGCCATCGAGGCCTGGGCGTAGCCCCCGCGCCCGAACGTCTCCATCGCCACGCCGAGCAGCTGCTGCCGGCGCTCGGGTCCGGGGAGTCGCTGGCTCATGTCGGACCGCTCATTCGCTCAGCCGGCCCAGCTCGTGATCCTCGCGGTGAGCCGACCGGACGGCGTACCCGAACACGATGGCTGGTGCCAGGATCAGCGAACCGACGATCATCGCGGCCACGATCAGGCCGGTCAGGGTGTCGTTGAAGTTCCCGATGATGCCGACGAAGAACAGCACCATCGCCAACAGGAACAACGAATAGCCGACGCGCTTTCCGGCCTTGACCAGCTTGGCGATGCGAATGCGGCGTTCGAGGACGGGGTCGACCACGGGGCCATCATCGCCGACCGCGGTCGGTGGTGCCCACCTGGTTTGGCCGATCCGGCCCGAACGGCCTTCAGAAGCCCGAGTTCTGCATCGGTCCTTCGAGAAGCTCGCCCGGCGCGAACACGTAGCAGAGCACCCGCCGCTCGGGGATCTCGCCCGGTCGGTCGTCGCCGTCCCAGTCGGCGTCGGTGGGCTGAATGGTGCCGATCTCCAAGGCGCTCAGCTCGTACGGCGTGCCCACGAACTCCTCGAACCGGGCGTAGCACTCCAGGTTCGCCCACCGCTGGATCTCCGAGTTGCCCGGGAACAGTTCCTCGGCCTCGGCCGGGTAGTCCAGCGGGGCGTACACCTCACCGTCGTGGGGTCGGCGGCAGTCGACCTCGGTCGTGAACTCCGTGAGTTCGTCGAGCTGTGGGCTGTAGATGTCGTAGCGGTTGAAGCACATGCCCGGCTCGAGTGTGAAGCGATCCGTCACCCGCCCTTCCGGGCGGGGCGTGGGGGTCGGCTGGCCGGCGACCACGTCGGAGGTGGGTCGGGCCACGATGGCCGGTTCGACCTCGTCGTCGGCCCCGCCGCCGCCCGACGTGCAGCCGGTGGCGATCAGCAAGAACGCGAGCAGGACGGTCGTCCAGGACGTGCGCATGACCCCGACACGCTAGTGGCGCGCCGCCTCCGTCCGCGATCGGGTCAGGCCGACATCAGTAGCTGGGGAGTGCCTCGTCGATGTGGACGAAGCAGATGAACAACACGATGGCGAATGGCGCCAGGGCCAGTACATAGGACGGCCACCGCCGCCACCGTCGGGCCACGAAGCCCGCGGCGCCGATGATCGCCGCGGCGGCGATGCCCCACATGATCGCCGGGAGAATGGCGCCGCGGTCGCCGTTGAGGCCCTGGCCGAACGAGTCCGCGTCGTCGGTTCCCTGGAGCGCCACCGGCTGGGACTGCGCGGGCTCGCTCGGGGCGGCCGCCGCGTCGTCGTCGCCGTCGATCTCGTCGGTCGGCTGTTCCGCGGGCTCGGGGGTCGGCGACTCGATGTCGTCCTCGCCCTCGGCAGCCGCGGCGTCGCCGTCGTCGAGGTCCGGATCGCCCGGGAGGCCGCCGTCGTCAGCCGTGCCCGACTCGTCCTCGGCCCCTGCGTCGCCCACGTCCTCGCTGGCCAGGGTGATGTCGGCCTCACCGAGGCTGTCGGGGCGCGGCACCGTGATCGCCGGTTCGCCGACCAGCTCGGCGACCACGATGATGCGCTGCCGAGCACTGAACTTGGGGTGGCAGGCGGTCAGCGTGATCCGATTGGGGCTGTCCTCGAAGTCCTGATCCAACACGTCGACCCGGTCCGGGCTCACGATGAAGTGGCCCTTGCCCGACTCCTGGGGGATCACGCGGTACGTGAACGTGCCCTGAATGGTCTGCACGGTGAGCTCGTCGCCGGGCTCGAGTTCGTCGATGCGATTGAAGGGCGCCCCCCACGTGGTGCGGTGACCGGCGATGCCGACGTTGCCGGCCATGCCTGGCATGGGAGTGCCGGGGTAGTGGCCGGGCCCGTTGCGGAGCTCTTCGGTGCCGACGCCGGCGACCACCGTCCAGTCGACACCGATGTCCGGGATGACGAGCTTCGCAACGGGTTCGCCCGCCGGCTGCCAGATCAGGTCGGCCAACAGCTCCAGCTCTCGCTGTGCGCGTGCCGCCTCCTCGGGGTCGGGGGTCGGCTCGGGTTCGGGCTCGGTCGTGTCCGGTCCGCCGTCGTCGTCACCGCCGGCCGGCTCCGGCTCCGGTTCGGGTTCCTCGAGCTGCGCGGCCAGCTCGACCGCGTCGGTGTCGACGTCGTCCACCTGCTCCAGCAGGCTCTCGAAGTCGTTCTCGAGGCCGCTCTGGGCCTGCGCGGTCAGGATGCCCGTGCCCCAGAGCTGATAGGCGACGAACAGCAACGTCAGCAGACCCAGCCCGATGCAGAACCGCCCGATGGCGCCCAACGCACGCGACAACAACATAGGTACCGACAGTATCGGCGGCGTCGCCACTATTTGGAGGCACCGAGGGGCCCGATCCACCTGCGGCACCCCCACCCGCACGGTTCGGGAAAGGAGGACGGAGCCGAGTAACGTCGCGTCCCGTGGCAGCAGCAGTCGAGCTCACGGGGGCCGTGGCGCTGCTCGGCCGGTTCCCGGCCCTCTCGGGGGTGGATCTCACCGTCGAGCCCGGTGAGATCGTCCTGCTCCAAGGGCCGAACGGTGCGGGCAAGACCACGCTGCTGCGGTTGTGCGCGGGCCTGCTCCGACTCGAGTCCGGCGCCGCGCGCGTCCTCGGTCACGATCTGGCCACCGAACGGGGAGCCGTCCGCCGTCGGGTCGGTCTCCTGGGGCACGCCACCGGGCTCTACGACGATCTCACGGTCGAGGAGAACGTCACCTTCTGGTGTCGTGCAGCCCACGCTGATCCGTCGGCCGTCGGCGGGGCTCTGGGTCACCTCGGTCTGGACGGTCGCCTGCGCGACGTCCAGGTGCACCGGCTCTCCGCCGGGCAGCGTCGCCGCACCGCGTTGGCGACGATGCTCGTCCGTCGTCCCGAGCTGTGGTTGCTGGACGAGCCCCATGCCGCCCTGGACCAGCAGGGGCGCGACACCGTCGATCGGCTGATCACCGATGCGGCCGCGGCGGGCGCGACCGTGCTGGTGGCATCGCACGAGCTGGATCGGGTCGCCGGTGTGACCCGACGCACCGTGACGATCGCCGGCGGCCTCGTGGTCGGCGACACCGCCGGCGGGGTCGTCGAGGCCACAGGGTCAGGTGAGGGATCGTGATCCGGGACGCGTTGCTCGTCGCCGGCAAGGACCTCCGTGTCGAGCGCCGGGCCAAGGTGCTGGCCAATCAAGTCGCTCCGTTCACGCTGCTCATCGTCGTCTTGTTCGGCTTCGCGCTCGACGCCAATCCCGGCACGTTGCGAGACACCGCTCCGGGCCTGTTCTGGGTGGCGGTGCTGCTCGTCGCCCTCCTCGCGGTGCAGCGGGCCGCGGCCGTCGAGACCGCCGATGCCGCACAGCAACGCATGCTGCTCAGCGCGCTCGATCCGGGTGCCGTCTTCCTCGGCAAGACCGCAGCCCTCTTCGTCCAACTGGTGGCGCTCGAGGTGCTGTTGGCCGCATCGATGCTGGTGCTGTTCGACGTCCCGGTGGGCGAGCCGCTCCTGATGATCGTCGCGTCGTTGGTCGCGTCCATTGGGATCGCCGCGGCCGGTACGCTCTACGGAGCACTGTCGGTGGGACTTGGCGTACGGGAGACGTTGCTGCCAATCCTGTTGCTACCGACCCTCGCGCCAGTGCTCATCGGTGCCACCCGGACGTTCGGTGACGCGTTCGACCGGGTCGATGCCGATGGCTGGGCCTGGCTCGGTCTGCTGGGAGTCTTCGCAGTCCTGTACTGCGTGATCGGAACGCTCGCCTACGGCGTGCTGTTGGAGGAAACGTGAGTGCGACCCCACCCGTCGCCGAAGCCCCGACGGGCACCGGGAGCCGGGGGACCCGCCTGCTCGGTGCCCTGATCGCGGTGGGGACACCGATCCTGCTCCTGCTCGCCTTCGTCTGGAGTCCCGAGGACGACGTGATGGGCGATGCCGTGCGGCTGCTCTACATCCATGTCCCGGTCGCGATCACCACCTACGTCGCCTTCTCGCTGACCGCGATCGGCAGCGTCGCCTATCTCTGGAAGGGATCGCGGTGGTGGGACACCGTGGCCCACAGCGCCGCCGAGGTCGGTGTCGTCTTCTGCGGCCTCACCCTCGTCACCGGCTCGATCTGGGGTCGACCCACCTGGAACACCTGGTGGGAGTGGGGCGACGTCCGCCTGGTCACCACCCTGGTGATGTTCCTGGTCTACGTCGGCTATCTCGCGTTCCGGCGAGTCCCGGCCGACCCCGGGGTCCGGGCCCGCCGTGCCGCCGTGATCGGCATCATCGGTGCGCTCCAGATCCCCATCGTTCGGTTCTCGGTGCAGTGGTGGGAGAACTCCACACTCCACCAGCAGGGATCGCTCACCGACGGCAAGCTCGAGAACCTCACCCTCTTCACCTGGTTCGTCGGCCAGGTGGTGATCGGCGCGATCTTCCTGTGGCTGCTCATCCACCGATTCCGGCTGGCGTGGCTCGAGGACGAGATCGACGCCCACGGTCTCGTCGACGCACTGGAGGAGCGTCGGGCCGAGGCGCTGGTGGGGGTGGACGAGGCCGTCGGTGGCCGGGTCGAAGGTCGGATGCCCACCAACGGAGGCGAGGCATGACACATCTCGGATACCTGCTCGCGGGCTGGGCGATCGGCCTGGGCACCCTCGGGCTCTACGGCTGGTCGCTGCTGCGCCGAGGCCGGACCACGAGTCGGCAGGTGCCGGCCGAACGTCGACGCTGGATGACGGCCGATGACTGACCAGATCCCCGACGACGCCGAGCTCGACCTCACCCCGCGTCCCGCAGCCCGCGCGAGCAGTCGCTCCCGGTGGATCCCGATCGGCATCGTGGCGGCGATCGCCTTCTCGATCGTCGGCCTGGTGTGGTTCCTGGTGACCAACAGCCAGTCCTTCCTCGAAGCCGACGAAGCCGTCGCCGAGCGCGAGGACCAGGGCGACCGCCGCTTTCAGCTCCTCGGCTCACCCATCCAGTTCAAGGAGCAGGTGAACGACCAGGTCGTGGTGGTGGCCGGTGAGGAGTTCACCCCCTTCACCGTTGCGTTCGACGGCGTCCGTGTCGACGTGCTGTCCGAGGGCATCCCGCCGGACCTGTTCGACTGCGGTGTACCGGTGGTGCTCGAAGGTCGCTGGGCGCAGGGCGCACCCCCGAGCGGCGTCGAATGGCCCGTCGGCGCCAACGACGGCTGGTGGTTCGAGACCGACCGCATCCTCGTCAAGCACGACAACGACTACACCGAGGACCGCGTCATCGACGCGGCCGAGCGTGGTCAGTACTCGCCGGAAGAGACCGCCGAGCTCTGCTCGAGCTGACCCCGTGGCGCTGATCCCCGGAGGGACGACGTGAACGCGACCATCGGTGCCTTGTCGGTCATCGTGTCGCTGGCTGCGGCCATCCTCGCGATCCCGCAGCTCGTCGTCGGCATCCGTCGTGACCGGCCCGAGCTGCTGCGGTCCGGGGCCCGCTACGTCTGGGTGATCGTGGGCGGGATGGTGGTCGCCACCATCGCCATGCAGCGAGCGCTCATCACCCGCGACTTCACCGTGGAGTTCGTCGCCCAACACGGCAGCAGCCGCACGCCGCCCCTGTTCAACGTGGCCACCATGTGGTCGGCGCTCGAGGGATCGATCCTGTTGTGGGCGCTCATCCTCGCGGCGTACCTGGCCATCGTCGTCACCAAGTTCCGGCATCGCCTCGACGACACCCTCGTCGCCTGGGCGCTGATCGTGCTGTTCGCGGTGATGGGCTTCTTTCTCGCGCTCATGGTGGGGCCGGCCAATCCCTTCGTCGAGGTCCAGGTGCCTCCCGGCTACGACGGCCCCGGGCCCAACCCGCTGCTCCAGAACCACATCCTCGTTGCGTTTCATCCACCGATGCTGTACCTGGGCTACGTGGGCTTCACCGTCCCGTTCGCCTTCGCGATCGCGGCGCTGATCACGGGTCGCCTCGGCGAGGGCTGGCTGCTCGAGACCCGTCGCTGGACCCTCTTCGCCTGGGGCTTCCTGACCGCCGGCATCGTCCTCGGCTCCTGGTGGGCCTACGACGTCCTGGGGTGGGGCGGCTACTGGGGATGGGACCCGGTCGAGAACGCGTCGCTGCTGCCATGGCTCACGGGCACCGCATACCTGCACTCGGTCCTGGTCCAGGAACGACGAGGCATGTTGCGCGTCTGGAACCTGTCGTTGGTGTGCGCCACGTTCTCGCTCACGATCCTCGGGACGTTCATCACCCGCTCGGGCGTCCTCGCCTCGGTGCACAACTTCTCCGAGTCCGGGATCGGGCCGTGGCTCCTGTCGTTCTTCGCGGTGTGTGTGCTCGTGACCGTCGGCCTGATCTTCTGGCGCGGCGATCGCCTGCGGTCCCCCGGCCGCATCGACTCGCCCGTCTCGCGGGAGGGGGCGTTCCTCGCCAACAACCTGGTGTTCGCCGCCATGTCGTTCATCATCTTGTTGGGCACGGTCTTCCCGCTGATCGTCGAGGCCCTCCAGGGCGATCGGATCTCGGTCGGGGTGCCGTACTTCGAGCGCATGACGATGCCCGTCGGGATGACGATGCTCTTCCTCATGGCCATGGCACCGGTGCTGCCCTGGCGCAAGGCCAGCACCGAACTGCTGCGCACCCGGCTCGAATGGCCGGCGTGGGGCGGGGTCATCGCCCTCGTGGTCGCCGTACTGGTCGGCGGCCGCGGCTTCGCTCCACTCCTCGGGTTCGCGATGGCGGGGTTCGCCGCGGGCTCCGCCATTCGCCAGCTGGTCCTGGCCACCCGCCGTCAGGGTTGGCGCGGCCTGGTCGGTCGGGTCAACGGCGGCATGGTCGTCCACCTCGGCGTCATCGCCCTCGCGGTCGGGTTCGTGGCCAGCTCGGCCTACCTGCGCCAGGGCGAGTTCGAGATGGAGCTGGGCCAGACCGTGCGGCTCGGCGACACCACCATCGAATACGTCGACGCCGCCACCATCGAGCACAGCAACCGCATCGAGGAGCAGGTCAGCCTGGTCGTCGACGGTCAGCTGCTCACCCCGTCGCTGGAGCGCTTCATCACCTCGGGACAGCTCGTGCCCCAGCCGGCCACCCGGACCACCTTCACCGAAGACGTCCAGGTGGCGTTGCTGATCCCGCCCGAGGACGCGGGCGACGAGATCGTGGTCCGGGCGACCCGACAGCCCCTCATCCTGTGGCTGTGGGTGGGGGGCCTGATGATGCTCGTCGGCACCGTGCTGTCGGCGTTCCCGGGCAAGCGACAGCGCAAACCGACCGACGCGACCTCGGCCCCGATCCCGGTCGACGCGCAATGACCGACGCAGCTCCCGATGAAGCCGGCGGCGGCCCGAGCAGCATCAAGATCATCGCGGGGTCGGTCGGTGTCGTCGTCATCGCGTTCATCGTCCTGCTGGCCACCCGGGACGTGCAGCGCAACGAGGCGTCCGACGAACCCGTCGGGTCCGGCGTTCCCGCCTTCGCCGGGGTGTCCTACGACGGCTCGACGTTCGACATCGACGACGTGCTGGCCTTCAACCGCAGTGGGGTTGCGATCGCCGACCAGGAGTGGGTCGTCGTCAACTTCTTCGCCAGCTGGTGTATCCCGTGCCGCCAGGAGCATCCGGATCTGGTGCGGCTCGACACCGAGGGCGCGCCATGCCCGAGCCGGCTGGTCGGGGTGGCCGTCAGCGACGCTGCCGACGACGTGGCTGCGTTCTTCGACGACCTCGGCGGGGACTGGCCCGTGCTCGTCGGTGACACCTCGTCGATCATCATCGACTTCAGCGTCGTCGCGCCCCCCGAGACCATCGTCGTCGCGCCCAGTGGGGTCGTGGTCGCCAAGTTCGTGGGTGCGGTGACCTACGAGACCATCACGGGGGTCATGGAGTGCTGAGCTCGCGGAACCTTCGCCGCCTCTCGTGGTCGATGATGGCCGTCGTCTTCACCGCCGCGCTCGCGTACGGCGCCACCGCGGACCGGGGCCCCCAGTCGGACCAGGAGCGGGCGGCCGAGCTGTCGAGCTCGATCGCGTGCCCGTTCTGCGACGGGCAGCCGGTCTCGGAGAGCAACGCCCCCATCGCCGAGCAGATCCGCACCCAGATCAAACAGCAGGTCGACGCCGGTCTCACCGACAAGGAGATTCGGCAGAGCTACGTCGACCAGTACGGCGAGTGGGTCGACCTGACCCCGAGCCGCAGCGGGCTGACCGGCGTGGTGTGGATCGCACCGTTCCTGGTGATCGGTGCCGCGGTGGGTGCGCTGGCGCTGGCGTTTGCCCGCTGGCGCGGCCCCGACGCGTCCCCGCAGGCGTCGCAGGCCGACATCGACCTCGTCGCCGCCGCTCGTGCCGTCGACGACGAGGCCGAGGAATGACTGGTCGGAGCCGACTCGATCCGGACGCGCTGGCGTCGCTCGAGGAGGAGCGGGCCTTCCTCCTGCGGTCGCTCGACGACCTCGAGGAGGAGTATGCCGTCGGCGACATCGACCAGGCCGACTACGAAACGCTCAAGGACGACTACACCCGTCGCGCCGCCGAGGTCATCCGCGCCGTCGACGAGCAACGGTCTGCGTTTCGGGCCACGCCGGGGCTTCGGGGCCGGCAGCTGATCGTGTGGCTGGTCGGCCTGGCGCTGCTGGGAGGGCTGAGCGGGCTGCTGATCTCGCGGAGCTCGGGAGCCCGGTCCGACAACGACAGCTTCACCGGCGGCGTTCGCACGAGCGAGATCACCCGGCTCAACGAAGCCCGGGCCCTGTTCCCCGACGAGGATTCGTGGGACCGAGCGATCGACATCTACGACTCCGTGATCGAGGAGAACCCCAGCAACACCGAGGCCCTGACCTACCGCGCCTGGTTGGCGTACCGGCAGGGGAGTGACGCCGACGAGGGCCATCGAGGTGTTCGAGGAGGTGGCTCGGATCGATGCCGACTACCCCGACGCCATCGTGTTCCGCACCATCGTGTTGGCCGACGAGGGGCGCTACGACGAGGCGGTCGCTTCGCTGGAGACGCTCGATCTGGACAGCGCGCCACCGGAGGTCATCCAGATCGTCAACCAACGCGGTGTCGCCGGCGAGGTCTACGGCGAGTCTCGGCGTGCCGCCATCGAGGACGCCACCGCGCCGACCCTCGGTGAGCTGGACCTGACGGTCGAGCAGGCGCTGGCGGCCGCCGGGTACCTGTTCAGCGATGCAGCCGACGCGTCCAGCCCGGTCAACGCCCTCAAGCTGTACCGCGCGATCCGAGAGGACGACCCCACCCATCCGGCGGCCTCGAGCCGCGAGGCCTGGCTGCTGTTCCAGAGCGGGCTGTCCGGTGCCGAGGAGCTGATCGACGCGACGGTCGCGGCGCACCCCGAGGAGGCCGAGGCGCTGTTCACCCGGGCGTCGATCCGATTCGGCACCGATCAGATCGAGGCCGGGTGTGCGGACCTCGCCGCCCTGCTGGGGTCCCCGGCCACCGAACCGGCCTTCGAGGCTGCGGCCGCCGAGCTCGACGCCAGCTTCTGCTGACCGCCACCCGGTCGGGCCGGGTCAGGGCGTCGCGAGGTAGGTGCCCGACGAGATCTCGCCGTCGACGACGTCGAGGCGCCAGATGGAGCCCTTCGCACAGCCGACGCCCCGGAGCTCGACGCCCCGCGCCGCCAAGGTGTCGAGAACCATGGGGATGACGTCACCGTGGCTGCAGAGGGCCACGGAGTGCCCCGCGCTCGAAGCCCGGGTCAGCAGCGCCATCGCCGAAGCGGCGCCGTGGCCTTCCCACAGGGCATCGTCGACCTCGACCGACAGGCCCAGCTCCTGCGCGAGCGGGATGACGGTCTCGATGCAGCGGCGAGCCGGGCTGGACACGACCTGCTTGATGCCGGCGTCGTGCAGATGGTCTCGGATGCGTGCCGCCTGCGCGATGCCGGACTCGTCCAGCGGTCGTTCACGATCCTGGGCGCCGGGCTGGCGGCGGCCGGCGTTTGCGTGGCGAATGAGGAAGATCTGCATGACGCTCAGCAAGAATGTACCGCTCGTCGCCTCCCCGCATGGCGTCCACGAGCCCGGTTCGACCCGTGTCCGGTCCCCGCGGACGAGAAATCCTGCCGGGGTGCATCCAGCGATGCCGTCTGTGCGTAGACACCCACATCCCCCGAATGTGGAAAGGACCACAGAGATGAAGAAGTTCCTGGCCGTCCTGGTCGGCGCCCTGATGGCCGCGGTGTTCGCCGCTGCCCCTGCCAATGCGCAGGACGACGCCACCATCATGTTGCTGCACGGCATCCCCGACACCGATGTCGACGTCCTCGCCGGTGGCGAGGCTGCGATCGAGGGGTTCTCCTTCGGTGACATGCAGGACCTGTCGGCCCTCGCTGGCCAGACCCTCCCGGGTCTCCAGGTGGTCCTCGCCGGTACCGACACCGTCGCCATCGACGCCGGTGACGTCGCCCTGCCCGCTGCGGGCAACTTCACGATCGTCGCCCACCTCGACGCAGAGGGCACCCCGACGATCTCCGTCTTCGAGAACGACACCTCGTCCACCGCAGCCGGTGAGGGTCGCCTCGTCGTCCGTCACACCGCCGCCGCTCCCGAGGTGGACGTGCTTGCCGGTGGCGCCGTCGCCTTCGGCAACGTCCCGAACGGCGCCGAAGGCCAGGCTGACCTGCCTGCCGGCACGGTGACCGCCGAGGTGGTGCCCGCCGGTGCCTCCGAGCCCGTCGTCATCGGCCCGGCCGATCTGCCCGTCACCGAAGGTGCGTCGCTGATCGTGTACGCCGTGGGCTCCCTCGACGGTGGCACCCTCACGGTGCTGACCCAGTCCATCGATGGTCTGCACTCCGCTCCCGAGACGGTCAACACCGGCAACAGCCCGGTCGAGCAGGGTTCGGCCGTCGCCGGCCTGATCGCCGTCGCGGTCCTCGGCATGGCCGTCGTGGGCGCCGGTACCTTCCGCCTGGCCCGCCAGCGCTGAGATCCCCCACCCGGGCCCTCTCCGAGTCAGCAGATGAACGCGTCCCACGTCCCCCGCCACCCGCAGGCCGACGCCATGCCGTCGGCCTGTGGTGGCGGACGGGTTGCGCTCTGGTCGTTGCTCGGCCTGGCGTTCCTGCTGGTGCTATCCGCCTGCACCAGCGGGAACGCCGGGGCTCCGGCCTCCCTGCCCGCCGACATCGACGACCTCGAGGAGTTCGGGGGCGACGAGGTCGAGGAGGTGTTGGCGGACACCCGGCCCGTGGCCGCCGCCGATGAGCCGACCGGCGCCCCGGAGGCCGGTGCTCCTGCGACCCAGCCGGGGGCTCCCGAGGACCAGCCAGAACGGGGTCGTTCCGACCTGGCGGATCAGATCGAGTTCCTCGGCTCGAGCCTCGACACCTCGGAGGACGGCGATGGTCCGACCCCGGTCAGCATCGACATCCCGGGCATCGATGTCACCGCCGCCCCGGTCACCGACGTCGGTGTCGAGCCCAACGGTGACATGGAGATCCCGGGTGCCTCCGAAGTCGGCTGGTACCGATTCGGGCCCCGCCCCGGCGACACCGGGTCCGCCGTCCTCGCCGCCCACATCGCCTACAACGGCGTCGACGGCGTGTTCCGCAACCTCACCGAGATGCGGCCCGGCGACCTGTTCTCGGTCAACTTCTCCGACGGGTCGGCCCGCGAGTTCCAGGTGCTGGGACTCCGTCAGTGGTCCAAGCTCGAGATCCCTCTCGAGGACCTGTTCGCCCGCGACGGCACGCCTCGGCTGGTGCTGATCACCTGCGGCGGCAACTTCAACCGGGCGCTGGACTCCTACGACGACAACGTCGTGGTGGT
This sequence comes from Acidimicrobiales bacterium, assembly GCA_965262315.1. Classification (GTDB taxonomy): domain Bacteria; phylum Actinomycetota; class Acidimicrobiia; order Acidimicrobiales; family UBA8592; genus JBCCFK01. Next base: position 92,944 of record CBDHFJ010000134.1, on the reverse strand, counting down.
GGCCATCCCCACCGACTTCCTCGCCTGAACCCGGCGGTCGGTCAGCGGGAGCGAGCTGCGGCCGCGTCGAGGTAGCACGCGAGCACCTCGTCCCAACCCTCGTGGTACTGGCGCCGCCGCTCAGGCCCGGCCGCGCCGAACCGTTCCCACCCGGACTGGGTGATCTGCAGGGTGCAGCCGTCGCCGTCGCCGTCGTCGTCGAAGCGCACGCTCAGCTGACTCGCCGGCGGTGCCTCGGCGCCCGGGTGCCAGGCGAGCACCACCCGGTTCGGTGGCTCGATGGCGAGGACCTCGGCCCATCGATGCGTCGCTCCGTCCGGTCCGGTCTCGTCGACCGAACCGCCGGCTGCACCGGCGAACGCCACGGTGGCCGCCACGCTCCCGCTCACCGAGTGTGAGGCCAGGGGCCACCAGGCGCCCATCTCGTCGGTGAACAGCGCAAACGCCGTCGCCTGGTCGAGGGGGACGCGCCGGGTCTTCACGACGGGGTCGAGATTGTTGCCGTGGTCGTTCATGGCTGCCTCAGAGGTCGACGGCGGTGACGCAGACCTCGTCGCCGAACGCAACCGATGACTCGGTGGCGGTGGTGGTCGACCCGTAGAGCGAGCCGAGCATGCCCTTGACCATGCCGCGGTCGACGGCGCAGATGACCGGGTGCTCGATGGCGGCCCCGCCGAAGGGGCAGTTCTCGGCGACGATCTGGAGATCCTCGCCGAACTTCTCGGCGTGGGCGGCGAAGCCGTGGGCGGTCAGCGCGTCGGCCACGGCGTGGAGCGACTGGCGGAAGGAACGGCCGCCATCGGTATCACCGAGTGAGCCGGCCATGGCCTTGCCGTATTCGATGCCGACCTCCTCGGCCATCTGCTCGGCCTGCTCGGCGCTGAGCATCGAGAGCGCCTTGCCGAGCAACGTGACCAGCACGTCGTGGTGGCGGACCGGGAACTCGACCCGGATCTCGGGCTCGGCACACGAGTAGACCTTCGACGGCCGGCCGGCGCCGCTGCGGGCGGCGCGGGCCACGTCGAGGTAGCCGCCACCGGCCAGCTTGTCGAGATGGTGGCGGGCGACGTTGGCGTGCAGGTCGAAGTGCGCAGCGGTCTCGGTGGCGGTGACGCCATCGGGGCACTCGTGCACGTACAGGTAGATGTCGCGGCGAGTCGGGTCGCCGAACGCGCTGGTGATGGCGGTGACCACCGACGCGAACTCGGTGGGGGTGAGCGTGGTCGTACTCGTGTCGGTCATGGATCTCCGCCCCCGCTTGCCTCGGGGATCGCGGGCGCTGGTCGGTAGTCTACCGGTAGGCCACTTACCACTGGCCGCGTAGTGGAAATCCCCTCCCGCAGGAGTCTGCACGGCATGTCCGTCACCGAAGCACAGGTCATCGAGGCCCTCCGTCCGGTCGAAGACCCCGAGCTGCACCGCAGCATCGTCGATCTCGGCATGGTCCGGTCCGTGACCATTCTCGACGGAGACGTCACCGTCCAGATCGCGCTGACCATCGCGGGGTGCCCGCTGCGCAACGAGATCGACAACCGGGTGAAGGGCGCCGTCCACACCCTCGACGGCGTCACCAGCAGCGCCGTGGACTTCGACGTGATGACCGACGAGGAGCGGGCCAAGGTACGCGAGCTCGTCCACGGCGACCCCGCCGCCACGGCCGGCAGCCAGCCGGCCCACGGTCATGCCGAGGGCCGCGCCATCCCCTTCGCCGATCCCAAGTCGAAGACCCGGGTGCTGCTCATCGCGTCGGGCAAGGGTGGCGTCGGCAAGTCCTCGGTGACCTCCAACCTCGCCATCGCCCTCGCCAACCGAGGTCGGTCCACAGCGATCATCGACGCCGACGTCTGGGGGTTCTCCATCCCCCGGATGCTCGGAATCGACCGGCCCCCGGTCGTGATCGACGAGATGCTCATCCCACCGGAGGTCCACGGGGTCCGCGCGATCTCGATGGGCTTCTTCGCCCGCGAGGACCAGCCGGTCATCTGGCGAGGCCCGATGCTCCACAAGGCACTCGAACAGTTCCTCACCGACGTGTTCTGGGACGACCCCGACTTCGTGCTCATCGACCTCCCGCCCGGCACCGGAGACATCTCGTTGTCGCTGGCCCAGTTCCTGCCCCGGGCCGAGGTCTACGTCGTGACCACGCCGCAGCCGGCGGCCCAGCGCGTCGCCCAGCGGGCCGCCTTCATGGCCGACACCGTGAACCTCGAGGTCAAGGGTGTCATCGAGAACATGAGCTGGTTCACCGGCGACGACGGCAAGCGCTACCACCTGTTCGGCGCCGGCGGTGGCAAGGAACTGGCCGACCGCCTCGAGGTGCCGCTCCTGGGCATGGTGCCGCTGACCCCCGAGCTCCGAGAGGGCGCTGACGGCGGGAATCCGCTGGTTGCCACCGCACCCGACTCCGAGGCCGGCGCCGTCTTCGCCGAGATGGCTCGTAGCATCGACGAAGACCTGAAGCCGACGCGGCGCTACCACCCCGAGCTGAACCTGCTCGAAGGCTCGTAGCATCCACGTGGGCCAGCAGTCGCCGCCCGGGAATCGTTGAAGGAGAGCCCATGATCGTCCGCATCGGAGTCGCCGAGTCCGTCAAGGAACTCGAGGTCGACCTGTCCGACGAGATCGACCACGACGCGGTCAAGGCCGACGTCGAGGCTGCGGTGAACGCCGGCGCCGGCCTGCTGTGGCTGACCGACCGGCACGGTCGCCAGGTCGGCGTGCCCGCGGCGCGCATCGCGTACATCGACCTCGGCGAGACCGGGCGGGGGCCCAAGATCGGCTTCGGCGCCTGAGGTGCCTCCGGCGGCGAACGTGAACCTGCTCGATCGCCGCCTGCTGTTCGTCACCGGCAAGGGAGGCGTCGGCAAGACGAGTGTGGCCGCCGGCCTGGCGTTGCTCGCTGCCGGTGAAGGCAAGCGCACGCTCCTGTGTGAAGTCGACGCCAAGGGCGACATCGCTGCGGCGTTCGAGTCGGGGCGGCTGCGGTTCGAGCCCACCCGGGTGGCCGACAATCTCCACGCCATGGTGATGAGCACGGAGGAGTCGCTCAAGGAGTACCTCCGCATCCATCTCCGGCTGCCGCTGGTGACCCGGATCGGGCCGCTCGCCCGTTCGTTCGACTTCGTGGCGTCCGCGGCGCCGGGTGTACGCGAGGTCCTGGTGGTCGGCAAGCTCGCCTACGAGGTACGCGAGAACCACTACGACATCGTGATCGTCGACGCGTCGGCCACCGGCCACGTGGTCGGACAGCTGGCGTCGCCGGCCGCGATCCACGAGCTGGTCCGCGTCGGACTCGTCCGAGAGCAGACCGATTGGATGCTCGACATCCTGCACGATCCCGCCGTCACCGGTACGGCCATCGTCGCGGTCCCCGAGGAGATGCCGGTCACCGAGACACTCGAGCTGAGCCACCGGCTCGGTGCAGAGACCGAGGTCGACCTGGCGGCTGTCATCGTCAACCGGGTGCTCCCGGAGCTGTTCGGTGAGCGCGAGGAGGCGGCGTTCGACCGCCTGGCCGCCGAGCACATGGACGGGCTGATCGACGCCGCGGGATCCGCGGTGCGCCACGTCGTCAACGGCGCCACGCTGGCGGTGGAGCTTCGCCGGACCCGCGCCGCCCACATCGCCCGTCTCCGCGCCGGGCTGCCCGCCGAGGTGCCGATGCCCATCGTGCCCGAGCTGTTCACGCGCGAGAGCGGGATCCGTGCCACCCGGATGATGGCTCAGGCCCTGGGCGACGAGCTGCTGTGAGCGCGACCGCGAGCAGCCGATGAGCACCGATCTGACCTACGAGCAGCTCCTGGCCGGTCGGGAGGTCGTGGTGGTCTGCGGGCCCGGTGGAGTCGGCAAGACCACCATGGCGGCGTCCTCGGCGCTGCTGGCAGCGCAGCACGTCGGGGGGCGGGTGCTGGTGCTCACGGTCGACCCGGCGAAGCGGCTGGCGACCGCGCTGGGCCTCGACGGTCTGGGCAACACCGAAGTCCAGGTCGATCCCGACCTGCTCGCCGCCACCGGGACCCGACCCCGCGGGGAACTCTGGGCGGCCCAGCTCGACACCAAGGCCTCGTGGGACCGGCTGGTGGCCCGGCACGCGCCCGACGACGCCACCCGCGACGCCATCCTCGGCAACAGCCTCTACGAGAACGTGACGGGGACGTTCGTCCAGAGCCACGACTACATCGCCATGGAGCGGCTGCACGAGCTCCACGCGTCCGGACGCTACGACCTGATCGTCGTGGACACGCCACCGTCGCGCAACGCCATCGACTTCCTCGACGCGCCCGACCGCATGGCCGAGTTCTTCTCGTCCCGGCTGTTGCGCTGGCTGACCGTCCCGTACCGGTCGCGGCTGTTCACCGCCGCCTCCCGGCCGTTCTACAACGTGGCCGACCGGGTGCTCGGCCAGCAGTTCCTGCGCGACATCGCCGATTTCTTCCTGCTCTTCCAGACGATGTACGAGGGCTTCGTCGAGCGAGCCGAGGAGGTGCAGCGCACGCTGCGCTCCCGGCGCACCACATTCGTCGTGGTGTCGACGCTCGAAGCCGGATCCGTCGCCGAGTGCTCGTTCTTCCTGGAGGAGCTTCGTCGCCGTGAGCTCCATCTGGGAGCGGTCGTCCTGAACCGGGTGTTGCCCGGCTTCCTGAGCAACCGGCGAGCCGCGACCAGTGCCCGCACGCTGGTGCGCGAGGCAGAGCAGCTCGGGGCCCGCTTCGACCCGGCCGACCCTGCCCTGACCGCTCGAGTCCTGGGTGAGATCGGCGAGAGCTTCCTGGACTACGGCATCGCCGCGGCTCGCCAGCAGGATCTCCGAGCCGACCTGTCGCAGATCCCCCAGACGCTGGCCTCGGTCCCGTATCTGGCGTCCGACGTCGTCGACATCGGTGGGTTGGCCAGCATCGCTGCCGAGTTGCGCGGGACCTGACGGCCGCCCGGCCGCACCGCTCGGTGCGCATAATGGGGGATGGCCATGATCGACGATCTCGCGCCGGCGCTCGACCGGCCGGCGCAGCTGCATCTGTCGAGGCTGATGCGGACCTGGGCGCCGTTGGCCGACATCGCCTTCGCCGACCTGCTGTTGTGCCTGCCCGAGGCTGACGGGCCCGAGGTCGGCTACACCGTCATCGGTCACGTTCGGCCCACGACCAGCCGCTCGATCTACCGGACCGAGGTCGTCGGGTCCCGATGGGAGCCCGGCGACCGCCCCTTCTTCGACCTCGTGCGGGCGACTGGTGCCATCGTCGACGGCGGCGTGATCCTCGAACAGGCGGCGCCGCGTATCCGGACCCTGACGGTTCCGGTCCGCTTCCGCGACCGGGTCGTCGCGGTGCTCTCGCGCGAGTTCTCACCCGACGAGCAACGCGACCCCGGCGAGCTGGAGATGAACTACTTCTTCACGTTCCGCCGCCTCGCCCAGATGATCGCCGAAGGCATCTATCCGTTCGAGGGCGACGAGTACGAGTCCGAGGAGGCGCCTCGGGTCAGCGACGGTCTGTTGCTGATCGACGCGGCGGCGCGGGTTCGCTTCGCGTCACCGAACGCGATCTCGGTGTTGAGCCGGATCGGTGTCCGGGGCATCGAGGGCGAGCGGCTGTCGGCGGCCGGGCTCGACAATCGTGCGGTCCGGGCGGCGTTCGCGCAGGGGCGTCCGCAGGTCGAGGAGATCAGCCGCGGCGACCAGACCGTGGTGTTGCGGTGCATTCCGCTCCTCGAGTCCGGCGAGCTGACGGGCGCGGTCCTGTTCATGCGCGACATCTCGGAGCTGCGTCGACGGGACCGGCTGCTGCTCTCCAAGGACGCCACCATCGCCGAGATCCACCATCGGGTGAAGAACAACCTCCAGACGATTTCGTCGCTGTTGCGACTTCAGGGGCGCCGCGTCGTGGCCGACGAAGCACGCCAGGCGATCGACGAGTCGGTGCGGCGGATCCGGTCGATCGCGGTCGTGCACGAGATCCTCAGCCAGGAGGTCGCCGACGACGTGCCATTCGAGGATCTGGTCCGTCCGCTCGTCCGGGTGGTGGAGGAAGGGTTCTCCTCACCCGACCAGCCGGTCCGGTTCTCGGTCTCCGGCGATGCGGGCACGTTGCCCACCGACGTGGCCACCCCGTTCGCGGTGGTGTTGTCCGAGTTGATGCAGAACGCCGTCGAGCATGGATTCCCGATGGGGCATCGCGGCGATGCCGAGGTGCACATCGAGTTCGCGTCGACCCCCCAGACCGTCGATGCGCGGGTCCGCGACAACGGTGCCGGTGTCAGCCCGGATTTCGACGTGGCCGAGCAGGCCGGACTCGGCCTGACGATCGTGCGCAGCCTGGTCGAGAACGACCTGGGTGGCAGCATTCGGTTCACCCGGGCGCAGCCGAGCGGGACCGAGGTTCACCTGCGCGTCCCCCGGCGCCCCGGTATGGGTTTGGCCGCCGACGTCGGCCGCGCCAGCACCGACCGGGTCTGACCCGGCGGGCTCGGGTCAGATCGTGCGGGCGTGGTTGCCCGGCACGGTCGAGTCAGATCTGCGGGTCTGAGCCGGCGGCCTCGGGTCAGATCGTGCGAGCGAGACCGCGGCGGGCGGCCTTGCGCTGACGCCGGATGCGGCGACGCTCTTCCTCGGAGAGGCCACCCCAGACGCCGTTGTCCTGGTTGGTGTCGAGAGCGAACTCGAGGCACTCCGAGCGCGAGGGGCACTGGAGGCACACGCTCTTGGCCGCGGCGATCTGGTCGAGCGCAGCCCCGGTGGTGCCCACCGGGAAGAACAGCGACGGATCGGTGTCGCGACAGAGTGCAACTGAACGCCAGTCGGTGACGGCGTTGACGAACGGCAGGACCTGCGTGGTCACGGTGGTTGGCCTCCCCCAAGAGGTCTGTGTACATCGCCTCGTGCGGGTCGATGACGATGAGTCCGCAGCGTGCGAAGCTGGGTCTTTCGGACCGGGCAGACGATAGCGGTGTGTGTCGTGTGTGACAAGGGGTGAATGTTGTTGATGTTGGCAGTGGTGATGAAGAGGGTCCCGAAGGACTGCACACCATGACGCTCGTCATCGCCCACCGTGGTGCCTCGGCCGCCGTCCAGGAGAACACGCTCGATGCGTTCCGCCTGGCCGTCGAGATGGGGGCGGACTACATCGAGCTCGACGTCCGACGCAGCCGCGACGACGTCCTGATCATCCACCACGACGCCCACCTGCCCGACGGGCGTTTCATCGTCGAGCACGACTACGACGACCTGCCCGATTGGCTCCCCACCCTGGCCGAGGCGCTCGATGCCTGCGAAGGCGCCAACGTCAACATCGAGATCAAGAACGAACCCGACGCCCCCGACTACGACGAGGAACACCAGATCTCCGACGCCGTGGTGGGCCTGGCTCTCGCGTTTCGCCGGCCCGAGGAGCTGCTGGTCACCTCCTTCAACCTCGACACCGTCAAGCGGCTGCACGCGGTCAACCCCGAGATCCCGGCCGGCTTCGTCACGGGCTACGACATCCTCCAGGTCCAGATGCTGCTCGACCACCTGGTCGAGTCGGGGCTCCAGGCGGTCGTTCCCTACCATCCCACCGTGGACCGGCGCTTCGTCGACCGGGCACACGAGGTCGGACTGCTGGTCCACACCTGGACCGTCAACGACGCCGAACGCATGGTCGAACTGAACGACATGGGCGTCGACGGCATCATCACCGACACGCCCGACGTGGCGAGGAGTGTGGTCGACGCCAGGGCGTGAGCACAGCTCGCAGGCTGCTGCTAGCCCGTCGGCTGCGGGGGCAACGCCTCATCGAGCAGCCAGGCCTGGAAGAAGGCGTCGAGGTCGGTGCCGCTCACCTCCTCGGCGACAGCCTGGAAGTCCTCCGTGGTCACGTTCGCGCCGCCGAAGCGGTCCGCGTAGGTCCGGATCGCGACGAAGAACGCCTCGTCGCCGATCGTACGACGGAGCGCATGCAGCGTCAGCGCACCGCGGAAGTAGACCGACGTCGCGAACAGTCGCTCCGGCCCCGGGTCGCCGGGGACCGGCAGTGCCAGCAGCGTGGCATCGAACCGCCGGATGCGCTCGATCTCCGCGTCGATGTCGTAGGCCGGATCGATGGCCTCGAAATACAGGTACTGCGCGTAGGTGGCGAAGCCCTCGTTGAGCCAGATCTCGTCCCAGGCACCGAGGGTCACGTGGTTGCCGAACCACTGGTGGGCGAGCTCGTGGGCCACCACGTCGTCGAAGTCACGCCCGCTGCGCAGGAAGTCCTGGCCGAAGATGGACAGGGTCTGCTGCTCGAGCGCGCCGCCCACGACCGCATCGACCACGAGCACGCCGTACGCGTCGAACGGGTACGGCCCGAAGAGGTCGATGAACACCTCCATCATCTGGGGCGTCCGCCCGAAGGCGTCCTGACGATCCAGCAGGTCCCGGTCGATGGCGTTGCGGATCGGCACGCCGCTGGCCTCACCCTCGTCGATCAGCTCGAGATCGCCGATGGCGAGGGGCAACAGGTAGGGCGCCATTGGATCGCGCGGCTCGTAGACCCAGGTGCTGGTGCCGTCGCCCTCGTCAATCACCTCGACGAGCAGGCCGGCCGAGGCGACCGTGAGATCGTCGGGCGCCGTCACCTCGACCCGAAACAGCGCCTTGTCCAGCGGGTGGTCGTTCACCGGGTGCCATGCGTAGTTCCCGCCGGGTTCCGACATCACGAAGGCGGTGCCGTTCACGAAGAACCAGCCGCCGATCGGAATGTCGGCCAGGGGTTCGATCCGGCTCGGCCGTCCGCCGTAGTCGATGATCGCCACGAAGTCGGCGTCGTCGGCCAGCGGCTCGGCGGGGGTGATGACCAGCTCGGCGTCGTCGTGGACGAACGCGGCGTCGGCCCCGTCGACCGCGATCGCCGTGACCTCCATGCCCTGGAGGTCGAGGTTGAACGACAGCAGGTCCTGCGTGGCGGTGGCCTCGATGGTGGCGCGACCGTCGAGGCGGGCGCGCTGCGGGTCCCACTCGAGGTCCAGGACGTAGCGCTCGACGTCGTACCCACCGTTGCCCAGGCCGGGGTAGTACGGATCGCCGATGCCGGGGGCGCCGGGCACGGGGTCGAGGGGGGCGGCCGGCGCCTCGGCTGCCGGGACCGCGGTGGGGGTCACCGTGGGTGCAGGCTGGCCGTCGTCCTCGCCGGGCGTCGGTGTCGGCGTCGCCGACTGCTCGAGCTGCTCCGCGGGAGTGGCGACCTCGATGGCGATGGGAGCGGAGGTGGCACACGCCATGGCGACCGCCACCACGGCGGCGACCAGGACGGAGAGGTGGCGGCGTGGCACCCCCCGAGTATCCCGCCCGACGAGCACCGAAGGGCGTCACACCTCGGACGAGCCGGTCTCGCTCAGGTCGAGACGCCGCCGCCCAGGACCGCGGGATCGGGGACGAGCAGACGCAGCGCGTCTGGTTCGTGGCGGAAGTGGAGGCTGGTGACGTCGCCCAGGTAGTCCCCGTCGACCTGGTACGGAAAGGGGCGATGGCCATCGAGCCAGAACTCGGTGATGTCGGTGCGGTAGTCGACGGCCCGGTTGGTCTTGAGGCCGTCGCTGGACCGGAGGGCCCCCGCCGCGAGCCCGGCGATGCGGGCCAGGCCGAGGCTGCGGATCGTGATCATCACCAGCGCGCGGTCGAGGGTGGCCTCGGGCGCGAGATCCAACGGCCTGCTGCCCAGGTAGGTGTAGGGGTTGGTGTTGAGGCAGATGCCGAACTTGCCGTCGCGCACGACGTGGCCGTCCGGATACCGAACCGAGAACGCGGGCGTGCGCCGGTCGTAGTGGCGTAGCCAGGTGTCGATGGCGCTGTAGACGAACAACGGATGGCTGGCGTACCGCTTCAGCTGGCCGCGCTTTTCGACCTCGGCCACGACGGCGGCGTCGAACCCGAGGCCGGCGTGGAACAGGAAGTAGCGGCCGTTCACCACGCCGAGCCCGACCGAGTGGATCTCGTCACGGTCGATGGTCTCCAGGAGCACCGAGGTGGCCTCGACGGCATCGTCGGGAAGGCCGAGCGTTCGAGCGAAGACGTTGGTGGAACCACCGGGCAGCGCAGCCAAGGCGGTGTCGGTGCCGGCGAGGCCGTTCGCCGCTTCGTTGAGCGTGCCGTCGCCACCGAGCACGACCACCATGTCCATGTTCTTGGTCGCCGCGTCCTGCGAGAGCCGAGCGGCGTGGCCGCGGCGGTTGGTCTCGGCCACCACCACGTCGTGGTCCGACGCCAGCGCCTTCTCGATCACGACCTGGGTGCGCGGCGTCACCGACGACGCCGACGGGTTCACCACGAACATGATCTTCACGAACACAAACCGTATCGGCCGGGCTCCGGGGCGGTGACTGCCGCCGGACTGCGTCCAGAAATGGGGAACCTGGCGGCGAACGGCTCAATGGGCCATATGGCCCACCGATGGCAACCACATGGTGCGTGTGCAGACCCGGATCGGAATCACGGCGAAGGTGGTCCTCACCGCGGTGGTGGCGTCCACCGTGGCGGGCCTCACGACGATGGCGATCGGCCTGCGTGAGAGCGATCGGTTCGCCGCGCAGGCGAGCCGGCAAGCCGAGGCGGAGCTCGACGCACGGCAGGGGGCGGTGGTCACCAGCGCCGTCGACCTCGTGGAGACGACCAATGCCACCCTCCAGCAGAAACTGGCCGCCGACGTCGAGGTCGGCGAGCGTCTGGCCACCCAGCTGGGTGGGTTCAACCTGTCGACGACGAAGCGGGTGGGATGGACTGCGACCAACCAGTTCGATCTGTCGACCACCGAGGTCGACCTCCCCCAGATGCGCGTGGGGCCGCAGTGGCTCGGCCAGGTCTCCGACCCCGCGGTCGAAGCCCTGCTGGTGGACGACGTGCTGGGGCTGGTGGGTGCGATCTCCACGGTCTTCCAGCGAATGAACGGCGACGGCGACATGCTCCGGGTCGCGACCAACGTGGCGAAGAGCGACGGGACCCGGGCCATCGGCACCTACATTCCCGCCACCAACCCCGACGGCACTCCGAACGCGGTGGTCAGCACCCTGCTCGCCGGTGAGACGTTCCTCGGCACGGCGTTCGTGGTCAACCGTTGGTACATCACCGCCTATGCGCCGATCGTCGACAGCAGCGGTGTGGTCATCGGTTCGTTCTTCGTCGGCCTGCCCCAGGACGCCGTGGAGGAGCTGCGCACTGCGGTCGCGGGAATCGACGTGGGCGAGAACGGTTCGGTGTCGGTCATCCGAGCGAGCGGTGCGCAGCGCGGCGAGTACGTCTTCAGCCCCGGCGGTGACCTCGACGGCGTCAACGCCATCGGCGAGCTCGACGCGGACGGCAACGCCTACATCGAGGAGATCGTCGACATCGCCGCACAGCTCGCGCCCGGCGAGCTCGGACGGCTCGAATACACCTCGCCCGAGCACGGACCGGTCGACGCCCATGTCTCCTACTACGAGCCCTGGGACTGGGCCGTGGTGGCCAACGCCGTCCGGGCGGACACGGCGGTGATCCAGGAGAGCCTCGATGCGGGCCGTGACAACATGCGTGACATGCTCCTGGTCGGAGCAGCGGTGGTCGTGGTGGCCACGGCGCTCGCCGCCTGGCTGATCGCTCGCCGACTCACCACCCCGGTTCGCCGGTCCAACCGCGAGGTCGCAGCGCTCGCCGGCGTCGACGACGGCCTCCCTGCGTCGAGCGCCGCGGTGGCCGCAGCGGCAAGGACTTCCGCCGAGGAAGCGGAGAACGCTCGGGCCGCGGCCGACTCGGTTCGCACGAGCGTCCACGAGATGGAGGACGCGATCGCGTCGGTCAGCACGGGCATGCAGTCGATCTCGGAGTCCGTGGGCGAGTCGGCGGCGTCGCTCGCCCAGATGACGGCGTCGATCCAGCACATCGCCACCAACACCGCCGAGGTGACGTCGGTCGCCGGGCAGGCCGTCGAGGACGCCGCCGCGACGTCGGACACGGTCGACCGCCTGGTGGAGGCCAGCGCCGAGGTCGAGGAGGTCGTCGAGCTCATCGGCAGCATCACCGAACAGACCAAGCTCCTCGCACTCAACGCCACCATCGAGGCGGCCCGCGCCGGTGAGGCCGGCAAGGGGTTCGCCGTCGTCGCCGGGGAGGTCAAGGAGCTGGCGGAACAGACGTCGGTCAGCTCGGAGCGGATCGCGGAGCGCGTGCAGTCGATGCGCAAGGAGACCCGCGACGTGACCGAGGCCATCGGGCGGATCGAAGGCACGATCCGTTCGATCAGCGATGTCCAACGCGACGTCTCGGCGGCCCTCGACCAGCAATCGGTCGCGATCGCCAGCATCGGCGAACTCCAGAACGGGATCGCCGACGAGTCCGAACGGCAGTCACTCCAGACGCAGACCATCGCCGAACAGACCGCTGCGGCCCGCGAGTCGGTCGATGCCATCACGACGAGCGTCGCGAACGCCGCGACATCGGCGCAGGCGACCAGCGAAGCAATGGGTCGGGTCGAGTCCGCGGCAGACACGCTCGTCGGTGTGGCCGCGGATCTCGACCGGGTTGTCTCCGGACGCCGCTGAGCTTGTTGCTTGACAACGCTTCGCCAGTACCCTGACCGGGTTGTCGAGCGACGCCGCGCGGTCGAATCTGCCGCCGGGGTCGGAAATGAGAAGGGAACCAATGAAGGTTGTCGTCTGTGTGAAACAGATTCCCGACCCAGCGGACCCCGGGGAAATCGACCCCGAGACCAAGCAGCTGAAGCGGGACGTGAAGCTCATCCTGGACGAGTCCGACAGCTACGGCGTCGAGATGGCGCTCCAGCTGGTGGACGGTGACGGGGAAGTCATCCTCGTGTCCATGGCGCCGAACAACGAGGTCAACGGCCTCCGGACGGCCCTCGCCATGGGCGCCGACAGCGCCATCCTGGTGAGCGACGACGCCCTCGCGGGCAGCGATGCGCTGGGCACCTCCAAGGTTCTCGCCGCGGCCATCGGCCGGGCCGAGCCGGACCTGGTCCTGGCCGGCACCGAGTCGAGCGACGGCTACACCGGCACCGTGCCCGAGATGATCGCCGAGATCATGGGCCTGCCGTCGGTCACCTTCGCCAAGGAGGTCGCCATCGCCGACGGTGCGGTCAGCGTGAAGCGCCAGACCGAGGCCGGCTATGACGACGTCACCTGCCCGATGCCCTGCCTGGTGTCGGTGACCGCTGGTGTGGTCGAGCCCCGCTACCCCTCGTTCAAGGGAATCATGGCCGCCAAGTCCAAGCCGGTCGACGAGGTCGGCCTCGGCGATCTCGGCATCGATGCCGGCGCGGTCGGCTGGGCCGGCGGTGGTCAGGAGATCGTGTCGATCGAGCCGGCTCCGGCCCGTGAAGCCGGTGAAGTGATCGAGGACGAGGGCGACGCCTACGAGCGCATCGTGTCCTTCCTCGACGAGCTCAAGGTCATCTGAGGAGGCTGAACATGGGAACCATTTGGGTACACGCAGAAGCTTCCGACGGCAAGGTCGCGAGCATCACGCTGGAGCTGCTGGCGAAGGCCCGCGAGCTGGGCGATGTCGAGGCGGTCTATGCCGGCGGTGACGCCGACACCATCGCCGCCGAGCTCGGCGCGCACGGCGCTTCCAAGGTCCACGCCACCGGTGATCTGGACGGCGGTCTCGTCGGCCCGGCGCTGGCCGGCGCCATCGCTGCCGCCATCGAGGGTGGTGCCGCCCCCGACGCGGTGCTGCTGGGCACCACCCAGGACGGCCGCGACGTCGCCGCTCGCCTCTCGGTGAAGCTCGACGCGCCGGTCATCACCAACGTCGTCGAACTCGCCGACGAGGGTGGCCTGGTCGGCACCGAGCCGGTGTTCGGTGGTACGACCAACGTCAAGACCAAGTTCACCGGTGGCAAGGCCGGCATCTTCCTGATCCGCCCGAAGTCCTTCGCCGCTGAGGAGTCGGGTGGCGGCGCTGCCGCCGTCGAGGCCCTCGCGGTTCCGGATCTCGGTGCCACCGGCGCCGCCAAGGTGCAGAGCCGCTTCGTCGAGGAGTCCGACGGCCCCAAGCTCGACGAGGCCGCGATCGTGGTTTCCGGCGGCCGTGGCCTGGGCGAGTCCGACAAGTTCCAGATGGTCGAGGACCTTGCCAAGGCGCTCGGCGGTGCCGCTGGTGCGTCTCGTGCGATCGTCGACGCCGGCTGGGTGCCCTACTCCTACCAGGTGGGCCAGACCGGCAAGGTCGTGAAGCCCGATGTGTACATCGCCTGCGGCATCTCCGGTGCCACCCAGCACATGGTGGGCATGAAGGGCTCCAAGACCATCATCGCGATCAACAAGGACCCCGAGGCCCCGATCTTCTCGATCGCCGATCTCGGCATCGTGGGCGACGTCCACAAGGTCATGCCGGCCCTCCTCGAGGCGCTCGGCAACCGCTGATCGTCGCCGATCATCAACCGCGAACACCCGGACCCGGCCGCTGCGGCCGGGTCCGGCCCGTTTTGGCGGGATCGCCACATCGAGTGGTGGAATTCGGCCCGTCCGCCTCGGACCCGACCGGGGCCAGGTGTCTACACTCTGGGCGTGGCTGCGGTTGCGGTGAATCTGCTCGCCCTGGTGCTGGTCCTGGGTATCTCCTGGGTCGGGATGATGTGGCTGGCTGGCCGCGTGCACCGCGCCAGTGACGTGCTCGACGACGAGTGGGTCATCACCGCCGTCGAGGTCGGGGATCCCTGTCCCGAGTGCGATGGCGTGGGGGCCAAGCAGAAGCTCGGCGGTCTCACCATGTGCGAACTCTGCGAGGGCACCGGCGAGATCACCTCGCTGCCGTCGTAGGCCACGCCGCAACGCTCGTTTTCGTCGTGGAGGGCCGGTGGCCCCGGTTCCGCCCGCCGTCGCCGTCGGCTCGGCTTCTTGGGCCGCGCCGTGGATGGTCGGTGGTCATCGTGGGGCGTGGGCCCGAAAACCGGAAACGCCCGGCCGGTCGGCCGAGCGAGTGAATGGGCAAACCATAGCACACCCAGAGTTTCGATGTCGGGCAAAACCGGCCGGAGCGCCAGGTTTCTCCCGGCTGCTGGTACATTACCGGCCGGTAACTGGTGATTCTTGCGTGGTAGTCGCGATTCGGGAGCTGGCGATATCGTTGGCTGCGAACGCAGCGGCGGCTCACCATCTTCACTGGCGATTCGGGGGATCGGCTGTGACGCGGGGTCACCGTTCCGTCGGGGTTCGCCCCGCTCCCCCCAACCGCTCTCCGAGGAGGACACCGCCATGTCCGCCGTCAGCGCAACCCTCGCCATCATCGACGAAGACGGCCCCGCTGCCGTGTCGATTCGCCGCCTGGCTCGTGACCTGAACTACTCCCGCTCCGGTCTCGCCTACCGGATCGGTTCCATGCCGGAACTCGAGCTGGAGGTGTTCTCGGTTGCCGCGGCCCAGTTGGCGCAAGTCGTCGTGGGCGACGGCCCCGTTCGAGCCGACGACCCGCGCTGGATCCGAGACGCTGCGCTCCGCGTGCTCGAGTGGCACGCCGAGTATCCCAACCGGGCCCAGTTCCTCATCGAGGCCCGCATCGCAGACGACCTGCGCTGCCCCGTCGTCGCCGACGCGCTCAGCGCCGCGCTGGGGCGCCAGGTGGACGTCGCCTGTGCTTCCGTCACCTACCTGGTGTCGTCGTTCGCCCTGATGCTCGACATCGTCCGGCTCTTCGACGACCGCGACGAGGCGCTCGACGCCGTGGCGAGTCATTGCGCCGGCACGTGGAGGATCCTGGTCCAGGTGGCCGAACGGCAACCGGTCGCGGCCTGAAAACCAGAAACGCCCGGCCGGTGGCCGAGCGAGTGAATAGCGAAACCATAGCACACCACCGACTTCGTTGTCGGCGAAATCGCCCCTGGAGCGTCGATTTTCCAGATTTGTTGGCCCGACCCTCGGCCTTTCGACGCGCGAGTGCGCCTTTCGCTGGCCTCAGCAGGCGCGTCCATCGTTGGTCGCGATCGTATCGGTGGATGCTGATCGACCTGGAAGATCAGACCAGGGGCCACGGGAAGCGGCGGCCGCTGGGATCGGTCGGGAAGTGCCCCTCGCGCACCAGCGCCCGCGCCCGTGTCAGGAGCGCATCCTGCTCGAACGGGTCCAGCAACTCGCTGAGGTCCTCGGGCAGCCCCTGCTCCAGGAGCGCTTGGACGTCGTCACGGATGTCGACGGGGATCGGCTCTCCGGCCCAGTCCCAGATCACGGTTCGCAGCTTGAACTCGGTGTGGAACGTGAGTCCGTTGTCGATGCCCCAGATCCGCTCTTCTGCGTCGAGGACCAGATGTCCGCCCTTCCGGTCCGTGCTGTTGGCCACCACGTCGAATGCGCAGAACCGTTGCAGGGTGTGATGAAGATGCTCGTGTTCGAGGTAGTCGAAGTAGTGGACCTCGAAGTCACAGGGAACGAAGAGCT
The DNA here is from genome assembly GCA_965262315.1 of Acidimicrobiales bacterium. Lineage (GTDB taxonomy): Bacteria > Actinomycetota > Acidimicrobiia > Acidimicrobiales > UBA8592 > JBCCFK01. The sequence continues at coordinate 76,576 of CBDHFJ010000134.1, read as the reverse complement.
GCAGCGACCCGATGCCCAGCGGGCCCTCGCGAAAGACGGTTGGCGGGATCAGGGACCAGCCGAGGGCTCGGGCCAGCCGATAGGTGGCGACCTCGCGCCGATAGAGCCCCTCGGGAAAGTCCCACAGTGGGCGCTCGCCGCGCAGCGGCTTGTACACGCCCTGGACGAGCTCGTCATCGAGACACACGTCAGTGAGGAACGTGGCGTTCGAACTCCACGGCATCCGGCCGAGCACGTCGAGCTCGCCGGTCTCGAGGATCTCTTCGGCGCGCGCGTTCTCGATGGGGCCGCGGTCGCGAAACGGCGAGTCGTCGCTCACCGCTGTCGCCCGCGGTCGCCGGTGCTCAGTTGAAGCACGGACACCAGCCGTCGTCGTGGTCGAGCGGACGCCCGCAGAAATCGCACGGAGGCCGGCCGGCCGCCACCAGATCTCGTGCCCGCTCCACGAACGCCTTCACCTGGCCCGGCGAGAGGTGGACCTGGGCACTCGCCGGCTCCTCGTCCTCGTCCTCGTCGGCGTCGACCAACAACTCCTCTGCCACCAGGACGAACCGCTGCTCGTCATCCTGGAATGCGACCCCGATGCTGGCGACCGTCCAGGCCGCCTCCACCGGATCGATGAGGTCGAGTGCCAGCGGCACCTCCTCGGCCACCACGGGGTCGGCATCGTCGAGCAGTTGGTCCAGGAAGTCGGCGAGCGCGCTGACCTGGGCCTTCTCCAGCTTCAGCGAGACCAGCTCGCCCCGATTGCCGAACTGGAGGAAGAACGTCCGCTGGCCGCGTGGGCCGACGGTGCCGGCGGTGAAGTGCTCGAGCTCGTCGAAGTGGAAGGACGGGTTCATCTCGCTCAGCTCGGGACCAGCGCCCCGAGGTCGTCGCCGGTGGAGTTGACGGCGAGCACGATCGGTCCGTCGGCGGTGTACATGATGGCGGTCACCGAGCACGGACTGACCACGATTCGCTGGAAGAGGTCGAGGTGCGTGCCCATGGCCGATGCCACCGCGGCCTTGATCGTGTCCGCGTGCGAAACGGCCACGATGGTCTCGCCGGGGTGCTTGGCCACGAGGCCGCCGATGGCGTCGACCATGCGGGTCTGCATCTCGCCGAAGGACTCGCCGCGCGGGAACCGGAAGCCGGACGGGTAGCGCTGCACGGTGCGCCATTCGGGCAACTTCCGCAGGTCGGCGAGCTTCTTGCCGGTCCAGTCGCCGAAGTCGCATTCGATGAGGCCCTTGACCGTCCGGACCCGGAGCTTGCACGCCTTGGCGATGGGCGCTGCCGTCTCCTGTGTCCGCTCCATGGGTGACGCATAGACCGCGCGCACCTTGCCGAGCGCACCGATCCGTTCACCGGCGACCCGGGCCTGTTCCAGTCCCTGTTCGCCCAGGTGCAGCCCCTTCGCCCGACCCGGCAGCACCGCCCCGGTGGTGGGGGTCTGGCCGTGGCGCACCATCAGCACCAGGGTCGGTTTGGGGCCGGTCGGGGCCGACGTCCTGGACGTTCGCTTCTTGGCAGTGCGCGTGGTGGTGGAGGAGCTTCGGGCAGCCATGATGCGTTCAACCTACCGGGCTCGGGCCCGGTCGACGGAGTCGCACCGGACGCAGCTCGGCGATAGCGTCGGCGGCCCATGGCCGACCAGCTCACGATCCTGGCGGACGAGGTGTCCGCGTGCCGCCGGTGTCCCCGACTGGTCGACTGGCGCGAGCAGGTCGCTCGTGACAAGAGGGCCGCCTACGCCGATCAGGACTACTGGGGGCGCGGCGTTCCCGGGTTCGGCGATCCGGCGGCCGAGCTGGTCGTCATCGGACTGGCCCCGGCAGCCCACGGCGCCAATCGCACCGGCAGAATGTTCACCGGCGACCGGAGTGGTGACTTCCTGTACGCCGCCCTTCATCGTGCGGGGTACGCCTCCCAACCCGAGTCGGTCGGGCCCGGCGACGGCCTGACGCTGACCGGCGCGTTCATCACGTCGCCCGTGAAGTGCGCCCCTCCGGCGAACAAGCCCACCGCCGACGAGCGCGCGGCCTGCCGCCCCTTCCTCGAGCGCGAGCTCGTCGCCCTGGCCCGAGCTCGCGTGTACCTGGTGCTGGGAAACATCGGGTACGCGGCGGCCTGCCAGGAGCTCGGGATCACGCCGCGGCCCAAGTTCGGGCATGGCGTGGAGGTGCCGCTCGCCGACGGCCGCACCCTGCTCTGCTCGTACCACGTGAGCCAGCAGAACACCTTCACGGGCCGCCTCACCCCGGCCATGTTCGACGAGGTCCTGGACCGCGCCCGCGCCATCGCCACCAGCTCGAACGGGTAGGCGGCATCGTCGCCGCGGGCGCGCCGGTTGGGGCGGTCGGGGCGGTAGCGTGGGGCGCCATGTTGAAGCGTCTGGCCGTTCCGATGGTTGCCCTCCTGGTGCTGACCGCGTGTGGCAGCAGCGGTGAGCCCGAGGGGTTCGACGAGCAGCCCGTCCGCGTCAGCGAGGAGCTGCAGAACGCGCTCGACACCGAGACCGAGTTCCTGCCGGTCGTGCAGCGGAACTTCCTCGAGGGATGCGTGCTGGCCGACACACCTCGGCTCAGCGGTGCCAACGACCTGCCTGCGTCGTGCGAGTGTTCCTACGAGGGCATCGTGGCCTTCTACCGGGAGAACTTCACCGGCGCGACTCCCACCGAGGCCGAGAAGGCGGCGTTCGATGCCTTCAAGGACCTGAACAACGCCCTGGAGTCCGAGACCGGTGTGATTCCCGCCAACATCCAGAGCATTCTGGACGGGTGCATCACCTGATTCACCGGCTGGGCCGGCTCCTGCTCGTGCTCGGCCTCCTCGCGTCTGGGTGTGGTGACGACGTGACGACCTCGGGCTTCGACGCCGACCCCGCTCCCATCGATCCCGACCTCGAGGCGGCGCTGTTGGACGGTGAGGATCCCGCTGCGGTCCCCGAGGTGCAGCGGAACTTCCTGACGGGCTGTGTGAAGGGGTTCGACGAGACCATCCCGGCGTTGGAGCCGGTGCAGCGCGCCGGCCTTCTTCAGGTGTGCGGCTGCACGTACACCTCGTTGGTCTCCCATTCGCAGGAGCTCGTCCGCGATCAGGTCAACCAGGACGTCACCCCGGACGACCCGGATGGCTTCTTCGACGCACGCAACGACGCGGCGTTCGACGCCTTCACCGAGATCGAGGACGATCTCCGTGCCGGTGAGGCGCTCACCGACGACGTCGCCGAGCTGGTGCGGACCTGCATCCGGCAACGCTCCGGGCTCTAGCAGGGTGCTGAAGTTCTTCAGCGCCCGCAGCACGACCAGGCACCCATCCACGCGGCCTTCACCTCATCCGCCATCCCGCTCACGAGACGTGCGGGAACCGGCAGGTCCCGGAAGGAGAGCCCCTGGCGTGGCCGGCGCCCGGCCGCCTCGAGAACACTGCCGAACCTCAGCAACCTGCGAGCAGGCCACCGGTACGATCTCCCGATGAGCGACGCTCTCCTCGCCCGACACTGGATCCCGATCGGCGCACCGGGGTTCACCGGTGACGACAAGCGCCGCCGCCACGAACTCCTGGACCAGCGGTTCGGCCCCGACGGGTGGCGGTGGGCGTGGATCGTCCGGGGTCGAGCGGTGGACTTCGGCACGGCCATCGCCGAGTACGAGGCGTCGTACCGGGCCCACCTGCGACAGCGTCCCGAGCTGGTCGAGTGGCTGACCACCGAGTGCGGCAACGTCTACGACCACAGCATCGACAATGTCTACGACGACGACTACGCCCAGCCCGGTCCAGGGGCGAACCACTACCAGGACATCTCGGTGCGTCGGGTCATCGCCGAGCTGACCGGACCACACGACGCCGACGCGGTGACGGCGGCGAACGTGCCGGTCGATCTCGTCGACGCCGACACCGGCCACTCGCATCGCGTCCCCCGAGCCCTCGGTATGGCGGGCGATCGGCTCGTGCAGATCAGGACGCCCGAGACGCTCGGGTTCATGCTCAGCCCGGCCGTCGTGCCGGTCCACGATCCGCTGCTGATCACGACGCTGCCCCAGCGCCAGGAGTGGTATCACCTCGAAGGCTGCGCGCACCTCTCGGTCGAGGCGTTCTGGCAGATGGCGAAGCTCATCGAAGTGCGATACGACCGGTTCGTCGAGCTCGGGTCAGGGCGGAACGAACCGCTCCGAGGTGTCTGACGTGTCGTCGCCGGCGCTGCTGATCGGGCCGCTCACCATCGACCACTACCTCGACGAGGGCTTGCGCCTCCCCGGTGGGGGCGTGGTCAACATGGCATACCACTGGGCGACGCTCGGGCGAGCGGTCGTGCTGGTCGGCCGGTTCGGGGTCGCCGATACCGACGTCTTCGCGGGCTTCGCCGCGCGCCACGGCATCGCGCTCAGCGCCGACGCCGCCGTGGCCGGCGTGTCGTCGTCGATCGACATCGAGTTCCGGTCCGACGGCCAGCCGTGGATGGACGGCTTCGTCGAAGGGGTCAACGCCGAGCTCCGGCTGACCGCGGCCGAGGTCGCGCCCATCGCCGCGGGGGCGCCCACACACGCTGTGCTGGTCGACGTCGTCGATGCCGAGGTCCGGCGGCTCGCCGACACCGGGCTCTTCGAGGCATCCACGGTCTCGGGTGACTTCCTCGACTTCCGGCACATGACGACGGCTCGTTTCCGGGCGACGGCCGCCGCGCTCGACCTGGCCTTCGTCGGCTGGCCCGGCGACCCCGACGACCCGCAGGTGGACGAACTGCTCGGCGCCGCGGACGACCTGGGCGTGGTCCTGGTGGTCACGCTGGGGTCCCGCGGCGTGATCGTCGCCGATGGCCGCTCCGGCATCGTTGAACGTTTCCCCGTTGAGGCCGTTCCGGTGGTCGGGACCACGGTGGGTTGTGGCGACGCCTTCATTGCGGCCTTCCTCGATGACTGGTATCGCCACGCCGACATCAGTCGAGCGGTCGACGCCGGTCGACGTCTCGGGGCCGCGGCCACCGTGTGGCGGCGGCCGCTTCCCGACGCTGCCTACGGCTGAGCGGCGTCCAGCGAGTCGAGGATGCGGCGGCGCGTCTCGAGTGGCGCGAAACCGGCCTCGATGCCGTTGCGGACCAGACGGCCGATCTCGTCGTCGGACAGGTCGAACGTGGTGCGGACCAGTTCGAGTTCGGTCGACGGCATGACGTGGCTCATCAGCCGGTTGTCGGTGTTCACGCCCACGTTGAACCCGGCGCGGAGCATCGGCCCGATGGGGTGCGTCGCCAGGTCGGGCACCGCCCCGACCTGCACGTGACAGGTGGGCGCCATCTCCAGGTGGACCTGGCGGTCCAGCACGAACGTCGCGAGGGGCCCCATGGCCCCGACCTCGCCGTCGGCGATGGTCATGTCGGCCTGTAGGCGGACGCCGTGGCCGATCCGATGCGCGCCATGGGCGAGCGCGTCGCTGATCAGCTCGAGGTCTGGCGGCTCGGAGGCATGGAGCGTGATGTTGAGATGGCGACGACGAGCGAACTCGAGGGCCTCGGCGTGCAGCGACGGCGGGAAGCCGGTCTCGGCGCCGGCGAGGTCGAAGCCCACCACCTTGTCGTCCTCGTCCCGCAGCCGGTCGACGAGCTGGGCGATCTCGAGCGAGCGTCCCTCGGTGCGCATCGCGCACAGGATCGCCACCACGGTGATGGGCCGACCCTCGGCTGCGCTCGCCGCCTCGCCTCGTCGGAACCCGGCGGTGGCCGCGGCCACGACATCTTCCAGGGGCAGCCCTTGTTGTTGGTGGAGCTCGGGTGCGAAGCGGACCTCGGCGTAGACCACGCCGTCCGCGGCCAGGTCGACCGCGGCTTCGTACGCCACGCGCTCGATGTGTGCCTCGGTCTGCATGACCGCGAGGGTGTGCTCGAAGGTGGCCAGGTACTGCAGGAGGTCGCCCGTCTCCGCGCCCGCGGTGAACCACCGTTGCAGGTCATCCAGGTCGTCGTGGGGGAGGACCCAGCCGATCTCGCCCGCGATGTCGACGATGGTGGCCACGCGCAGGCCGCCGTCGAGATGATCGTGGAGAAGCGACGTGGGGCGTGGCGTCGGCGCGGAGGCCACGTGGACCCGCTACTTCTTGGTGGGCAGGCCCAGGCGGGCTTCGCCGGCAGCCCAATCGGGCCAACGCGACCGGGACTTCTCGGCCAGCTTGTGCATCAACGCGATGGCACCCGGGTCGTCGTCGCCGGGGCGGGTTTCGATCACACCGTCCTTGGCCATGGCCTCGATGATCGCCCGACCCAGTTCGGTGCGCACGATGGTGAGCGTCCAGTCGGTGAGCTCGCCGATGCCTCCGGTGGAGATGTCGGCGTGCTCGGCCGCGAAGTCCGGGCAGTGATTGCAGCCCTCGCGGGTCCAGGCGTGGCACTCCTTGAGATTGATCTCGTGGTAGTCGCCGTTCTTCATCCAGACCTGGAACACGCCCTTGATGTTCATCTTGGCGATGTCGTCCTTGTGCAGGCCGTACTTGACCCAGAACAGCTCGTCGAACATCGCGTCGTCGAAGCTCTTGGAGCACAAGAGGCCGATGTTGAGCTTGATCGGCTTGGACACCTTGCCGACCTTGCGGTGCCACATGACGGGCCCGATCGAGGTCTGGCAGCTCATGCCCACCAGGGCCAGCTTGGAGAGGCCCTTCTCCATGGCCTCGTCGTAGGCGATGGTGTTGGCCGAGTAGGTGTAGCGGCTGCCCGCACCGGCCAGCACCTCGTCGCGATTGGTGGCCACCATCGGCTTGGCCTTCCAGCCGCCGCCGTCTTCGCCGCCCTCGAGGCCGCTCACCAGAGCGCCGTCGAGCACGTTGTTCTCGAGGCACCAGATGAGGATGGCCGACACCAACCCGCCGTCCTGGCCGGTCTCGTAGACGAAGTCGTCGCTGGCGCGGACGAGCATGATGTCCTTGAAGACGCCCGCCATCTCGTCGGCCTCGCGGACACGGCCGAACAGGTGCTCGTCGGCCACCGGCTCCCAGTCGCGGAAGCGGGGGCATGCGCGGGTGCAGCTGGTGCAGCCCTTCTCGCCGTGGCCGCAGTTCTCGAGACCGAGCTCTTCCTCCAGGTGGAAGGGCTTGTACTGGCCCGGCTCGTGTTTGTACCCGATGACGTCGTGCGGGCACGCGATCACGCACCCGGCACATCCGGTGCAGAGCCCCGAGGTGATGACCTCGTCGTAGAGCTCCTTCCACTGGAAGGTCCAGCGTTCCTTCTTCTTGGGCGGGGCGGAATCGGTGACCGTCATGCCAGGAGAGTAGCTGAGCGCTCACGTCGGCGGACCAGCCGATCCGGAGGGAGTGCCCGTGCAGTAGCGTCAGCGCGGTGGACGACTCTGGTGCGCCGACCGGCACGACCGGTGCGATCGCCGTGACCGCCGATGTGGCGGCGGTGATGGCCGTGGGGACGGGACTGGCCACCCACCCCGACGTTCGCGCGGTGGCGGTGCACACCGACGGCGACGACTGGGCCCTGCTGCGCGCCACCGGAGATGCCGCCGCGATCGTCGACGCCTGTCGGTCGATCCCGGGTGCATCCACCGCCGAGATCCTGAGCCGACGCCTCCGCCGCCATCGTGTGACGTGGAGAGCCGACCACGCGAGCCCTGGCGTGTCGATGGTGTTCGACGTGCGCCGCCGCAACGGCATGGCCGTCGAGGCGTTCCATCGGCATTGGCGGGACACCCACGGCCCCCTGGCGCTCGGCCATCACCTCGGGATGTGGGACTACGACCAGCTGTCGGTGGTCCCGGGGAGCGAGATCGACCTCGATGGGGTCGCCGTGGTCGGCTTCCCGAGTGCCGAGGATGCGCGGACCCGATTCTTCGACACGGACGAGGGTGCGGAGATCATCCGCGCCGACGCGGCCTCGTTCACCGACCCGGACACGCTGGGGCGCCGCCTCACCACCGAGTGGGTCCTGCGGGACGACGCCGACGCCGCATCGGTCGACGGCGCGGCCCAGGACTGGGCCGATCACCGCTCGCTCCACATCGACGCGTCGCCCGATGACGTGTGGACGGTCCTGGGCGATTTCGGCGGCCTCCTGGACTGGTGGCCCGGCGGGCTCGACACCATCGCGGTCACCCCAGGACCGCCTGTGGCCCGGACGCTCGGGCGAGCGGACGGCACCACCGTGGTCGAGTCGCTGGTGCATCACCGCCCGGCCGAGCGGATGTTTCAGCTCCGAGTGGACGCGGGCTTCCCCGCGTCGGTCGTCGACTACACCTGCCGCTACGAGGTCCGGCCGACCGGCGCAGGATGTCGCCTGGACTGGATGCCGCGGGCACGGGTGGCCGTGGGGCGGGAGTCCGACTTCGCCGCCATCGTCGACGGGGGGTGGCAGCGGATCAGCGAGGGTCTCCAGGCCCGGTTCCCCGGCTGACCGCGCCGGGCTCGACGTCTGCGTCGCGAAGGTCGTCGACCTCGTCTTCGCCGAGACGGTCCTTGATGGCCTCGATCCGTTCGCGGAGCTTGACCGGCTGTTGGACGACACCGGCCCGACGGGACAGGACATCGTTCAGCTCGGCGCCGACGAGCATCACGATGCTCAAGAGGTACATCAGCGTCAGGCCGAGGAGGACGGCGCCGATGGTGGTCTGCACCTGGTTGGCCTGATCGGTGAACCGGATGTACAGCGCGAACCCCTGGGTGGAGGCCACCCAGCCGACCGCGGTGAGAATCGCGCCTGGGATGTCGTAACGCCACGGCGTCCGGTGGTACGGGCCGACGTGGAAGAGGATGGCCGCCCACAGGATGATGAGCAGGAACGCCGCTGGTGCCGCGAGCACCGCGAACGCGGTGCCACCCGGCAGCTCCGGGAGCAGCGCCAGCACCACGGTCGAGCCGGCAGCGATGATCACCGTGGCGAAGCCCAGGCCGATGGCGACCAGCCGCACGTGCCACCAGCTTCGACCCTCCTCGATCTCATAGGCCTGATCGAGGGCCCGGATCAGGCCGGCGAAACCGCGGCTCAACGAGAAGAAGGCGACGAGCGTTGCGGCGGTCACCACGCCGGCGTTCGACCCGACGAACAGCTCCGCCACGGCGCTGTTCAGGGTCTCGGACTCGGCAAAGGTGTCGTTGATGAAGTCCTGGATCTCGCGCTCGAGATCCTCGGCGGCGGTCGTGTTCACGATCGTCCGTACCGAGGAGAGCGCGCTGATCAGGGCCAGGATCGCTGCGGGGATCGAGAGCAGGGTCCAGAAGGTGATCGATGCCGCCAGGTCACCGACGCCGTCGCGGCGATACTCGTTCACCACGTCCTTGGTCAGCTGCCACAGCCAACGCAGGAACGGGAGCGGCGCGAAGGGCGGGACCGCCGGATGGCTGACGTCGATGGGCGCGATGCCCGAGCGCTCGGCGGGCTCGTCGCCCTGCTCGGTTGCCGTCACCCCGCCGCGTACCCGGGGAAACGGGCTTGGAGTTGATCGCGGAGCAGGGGGCTGGTGAGCGCGTCGGCGGCGAGGGGCTCGTCGAGGACGGCGGCGAAGCGGGCCAGGATCTCGTCGTCGCTGAGGGCGCCGGCCCCGGACTCGGCGGCGTCTTTCGCCGCAGGGGAAGCGTGGACGCGGGCCTTCCACGACAGGGAGATGCGCACGTCGTCGTCGGTGTAGGTGGCGAGGCTCGAGCCCTGCTCGAGCACCTGCCACGCGTCGCCGTCGTGGTTCAGCGTGGTGTCGATGGTGAGGCCCTGAACCGGCGCCTGGTCGTCGCGGCCGACCCGCTCGACCTTGTGGAACATGAAGTCGTTGTCGCCGACGACCGCGGTGTTCCACATGTCCTCGTGTCGCACGCTCTCGTTGTCGATCCCGCGCGGCCAGTACCGGAAGTAGCCCCGCTCGCCGGTGTGGAACCAACTGACCGCGGTGACGATGGTGATGCGTACGTCCTCGAAGGCCCGCGAGGTGCCCATGGCCTGGAGCAGCCAGCCAGGCGCGTTCGACCGGTCCCGACCGACGAACTCGGGAATGTCCACGTGCGCGAAGCCGACGCCCCGCATCGGGGTGGTCAGGTTGATGAAGACCTGTTGCGGGTCGACGACCGCGTCGGGCCCACACATGGTCTGCGCGCCCTCGACGAACGGGCCGAGGGTCAGCAGATCCTCGGCCCCGTCGACCAGCGGCGCGCCGTCGATGGCCCAGTCACCACGCCAGACCGGGCCGATCAGGTGGGCCGGTACCTCGACCTCCTCGGACCCGGAGCTGGCGTCGTTGGCCGCACCGGCATTGACGAGGTAGCGGGCGGGCATGAAGAAGGGGCCCGTCCGGCGGGCGAGTTCCCGCACCCGAGCCGGGTCGTCCAGCACCCGCGACACCGATACCGGGAGGAGGCACCCGTCGGGGCGGGCCAGCACGGGGGTCGCGGTCACGCTCAGACCTCGAACTGGACGGCGGCCCGACCGGTGAGCAGCGGAGCGATGTGTTGCTGGATCACCCCGAGGTGGTCCGGGTGGTCGGCGTACGCCTGGTAGGCGGCCTTGTCGTCGAAGTCGCCGATGACGGCGATGTCGTAGTTGTCGGGGCGGTCGCCGGCGTTGGTCCCGATCGTGTAGTTGCGGATCTCGGGGATGGCGGCCGGGAGCCCGGCGAGGGCCTCGCAGATCGTGCGCATCTGCGCGTCGGTGGTCTCGTCGCTCAGCTTGAGCAGCACGGTGTGGCGGAACATGGTTCCCCTCCGAGAGGTCGTCGGGCGCTGGATCGCTTCGTCTCGTAAGGTACCGCTCACACCGAGGCGACGGGGCACGCCGTCCGGGGCTTGTTCGGACGAAGACGCCGCGGCTCAGCCCACGACCACGTCCACCACGTCGCCCAGCCGAGCCACGGTGTGGGTCGGCACGATGTCCTCGGACCGGATCCGGCCCTGCGGGTTGTACCAACACGTGGCGATTCCGTAGTCGACGCCGCCCTTGATGTCCGACGGCAGGTTGTCGCCCACCATCACCGCCCCTGCCGGGTCCGGGTCGCCGAGCGCGGCGAAGGCGAGCCCGAAGATCTCGCCACCGGGCTTGGCGGCGCCGACCTCGGCCGAGATCACGATCGCCTCGAAGTAGTCGCCGAGCTCGAGCCGTGCGATGCGGGCCCGCTGCACCTCGCTCAGACCGTTGGTGATCATGGCCATGGTGACGCCGACGTCGGCGAGCCGGTCGAGCAGCTCTCGGGCCCCGGGGTACAGGTCACCGTGCGCGCCGAGGTTGTGGCCGTACTGCTCGGCCAGTGCAGCCGGATCGGCGTCGATGCCGACGACGTCGACGAGCTGGCGGAACCGTTCGACGTGCACCTCCGGCGGCGTCATCGTTCCCACCTCCACCTGTCGCCAGAGGGCTCGGTTCAGGTCGTCGAAGGTGTCGTGGTGTGCGGCGGCGTCGGGGACACCGGCGTGCTCGAGCGTCACCAGGAGGGCCTGCCGGAGCGACGCATCCGAGTCGAGGAGCGTGTGGTCGAGATCGAGCAGCACGGTGGGGTAGCGCACGGCGGGACTGTATCGGCGTGCCGGGTCGCCGGCAGCCGTTCACGTGCGGGCCGATGCCTCGTTCCAGGTGCCGCCGATCGCTGCCGCTCCCCACCACAGCCCGCCGACCAGGAGCCAGGAGACCGCCAGCGGAAGCGGGACACAGTCGTCGTCGTGGCAGGCCATCGCGTCGTCGAGAATCCACGGCAGCGCCCCGAGCGCGACACCGAGGAGTGCGATTGCTCCTGCGAACGCGAGGCCGCCGACCGCGCGAAGCCGTCCGGTCGGCACCACGCTCACGAGCAGGGGCAGGAGGACGGCGACGAGGGAGAGGCGGCTGGAGGTGGGGTGGAGGCTGTTGTCGTCGAATGCCGCGGTCCATGGCAGCACGAAGATCGCCAGGAGCACCGTGGTGGTGGTCGCCGCGGCAGCCGGGGTCAGCCTCCGCATCGCGAGCGGGGCGGCAATCACGCCGGCGACGATTGCAGCGACCAGCACGCGGGCGATGACACCGCCGGAGGCGATCAACTCGCCCTGCCCGTCCTCACCGGTGAGCCTCGCCGCCACGTGGACGCCGCCCACCGCCGCACCGGCGACGGCGGCGGTGACGCCCGCGGCGCGGATGGCACGCAGATGTGCAGGCCCGCGCCGTCGGCCCATTGCGAGGCCGACGACGACACCGAGGACGACGATCAGCACGAACGGCAGCACACTGCTGGTGCCCAGCGCTCCTGCGCCGAGGTCGCGCCAGACGTGGTCCTCGTCGCGGGTGGAGCGCAAACTGACCGCCAAGACGGTGCCCATGAGCAGGGGTGCCGCGGTGACGACGATGTCGGCCGGCGAACCGACCCGGATGCTCGCATCCGCCATGCGGCAAGCGTAGATGGCGTCGGGTCGGCGCCCGACCACGTGTGATCGCGTCCGGCGGGTGCCGGTCGGATCAGAGCGCCGCGGCGATCTCGTCTCGCAGCTGGCAGATCAGCGTCTGTGCCCCCACGAGGTCACCGGCGTCGACGAGGTCGTCGACGTCGTCGACCAGGTCCTGCCACTCCTCGACGTCTCGGGGGTCGAAGCCGCTCAGCTGGGCGTCCACGATCAGGAAGCCCACCTCGACCGTGCACTCCCGGAGGTCGTCGGAGATCTCGGGAATCTCGACCGCTGCGGCCGGGGCGTCGGCGCCAGCGGCAGCCGCGGCCGTCTCCTCGGCGATGGCCGTGAGCTCGGCGAGCGCAGCCTCACGGTCATCGGCATAGGCCAGGATGGCGTCGGCGATGCGTGGGCCCCAGGATTCGTCGACCTCGCCGCCTTCGCGGAGCACGTCGATCTGCCCGAATTGGGCCGCGCAGAGCGCTGCACGGAACTCGTCGTCGCCGGGGAAGGCGCCGCCCTCGCACGGGATGCCGTCGCCGACGGTGGGGGCGGTGTCGTCGGTGTCGTTGCCGCCGGCCGCACCGGCAGGGTCCTGGCCGCCGTCGATCCCGGCATCGTCCCCGGTCTCGGTCGACGGGGTGTCGCCGGCCGGGGCCGGCACGTTGTCGGCGTCGTCGAACGCAAGGACGTCGGCGGGGTCTTCGGGCGTGCTCTCGGCATCGCCGCCCAGGCAGGCCGTGGCGACCAAGGCGGAGCACGCGAGGACGCCGATGAGTCGGAGGAGGTGGCGGAAGGACATGGGGTCTCCTTTGACGGTCGGGTTCCCATCGGTCACCGGAGGCGGGCGCTGAGGGGTTCCGTCCGACCCTCTAGGGTGTTGACGCGAACATCGCGTGGCCGTGGGCCGGGGGAGTGAGATGGACCTGTACCGATTCGACTGGCTGGCCTCAGGGGCGGAAGCGGCGATCGACCCCGAGCGCGAGATCGTCGACCCGCACCACCACCTGTGGGAGGCACCGGGGAAGAACTTCCTGGTCCCCGATCTGCTGAAGGAGACCGGCGGCAGCCACAACGTCGTGCAGACCGTGTTCGTCGAGTGCCATGCGGGGTACCTCGACGAGGGCCCCGAGCACCTGAGGCCCGTGGGCGAGAGTGCCTTCGTGGCCGAGTGCGCGGCCGAGACCGGCCGGGCCGGCGGCGCCGTGATCGCAGGCATCGTCGGTCACGCCGACATGATGTTGGGCGACGGAGCCGAAGAGGTCCTGCGCGCTCACGACGACGCCGGACGCGGCCTCTTCCGCGGGATCCGGCACGCCACGTCGTGGTCCGACGACCCGGCGGTGCGGCCCGGGCACAGTCGCCCCACCCCGGGGATGATGGGCACGGAGGAGTTCCGCGCCGGTGTGGCCACGCTCGGCCGGATGGGCTTCAGCTTCGACGCATGGCTGCTGCATCCACAGCTGTCCGAGCTCGCCGATCTGGCCAGGGCCGTGCCTCAGACTCAGATCGTCCTCGACCATCTCGGCGGGCCGATCGGCATCGGCGGCTACGCAGGCCGCCGCGACGAGGTGTTCCAGGACTGGAAGGCCGGCATCGACGATGTGGCGACCTGCCCCAACGTCGCCCTCAAGCTCGGCGGCATCGGTATGGAGTGGTACTTCGGGATGGGGTGGAACGAGTTGGAGACACCGCCACCCTCCGAACAGGTGGCCGAGTACTGGGGAGACTGGCTTCGGTACGCGATCGAGGCCATCGGGCCGGACCGGTGCATGTTCGAGTCCAACTTCCCCGTCGACCGGGCATCACTGCCGTACTCGGTGCTGTGGAACGCCTGCCAGATCGTGGCCGCCGACTACACCGACGCCGAACAGCACGACCTCTTCGCGGGGACCGCACGTCGGGTGTACAAGCTCTGATGGACTTCGGACTCCGAGACAGACGGGCCCTGGTCACGGGCAGCTACCGGGGGACCGGTGCCGGCATCGCCCGGGCGTTGGCCGACGAGGGCGCCCACGTCGTCGTCCACGGGTTCGAGCCGGGGCAGCCCGACGGTGTCGTCGCGGAGATCATCGACGCGGGCGGCTCCTGCGAGGGGGTGGTCGCCGACATCGGGACCGACGCCGGTGCCGCGTCGCTCTCGTCGGAGGTGGGCGCGGTCGACATCGTCGTCGCCAACTACGGCGCACCCGTCGGCTCGACGTGGACGAGCCTGGACGAGTGGGCTGCCGAGTGGGACCGGAACGTGTTGACCTCGGTCCGGGTGATCCAACCGTTCACGGCCGGGATGGTCGAGCAGGGGTGGGGACGTGTGGTGGTGATCGGCACCGTCGGTGCTCGCATGCCCGGCACCCACAACCCGGGCTACTACGCGGCGAAGGCGGGGCTCCCGGTGCTGGTACGAACGCTCGCCAAGGAGTTGGGGGGCAGCGGGGTCACGGCCAATCTGGTGAGCCCGGGCATGATCGCAACCGCGGAGGTTCGCGAGATGCTGACCCGGAGCGCGACGAAGAGAGGCCTGGGCGATGACTGGCCCACGGTGCACGCCTGGGCCGTCGAGAACGTCATGCCGAACCTCACCGGCCGGCTGCCCGACCCCATCGACATCGGGCGCGTGGTGGCCTTCGTCGCAAGTGAGGCGGGCTGGCATCTCAACGGCGCCGACGTGGCGCTCGACGGAGGGACGATCGACGCATGACGACGACACCGTGGCTCGAGGGCGTGCGGGTGCTCGACCTCACCCGATATCTGGCCGGGCCCGCCTGTACCCGCCTGCTGGTCGAGTTGGGCGCCGACGTGATCAAGGTCGAACAGCCGCCGTACGGCGACCCCAACCGCTCCAACCGACCGCGCATCGAACGCCGCGCCGGGGCGCACATCCAGCAGAACCGCGGCAAGCGCAGCCTCTGCCTCGACATCAACACCGACGAGGGGGCCCGCATCGTGCGCGAGCTGGTTCCCCACATGGACGTCGTCGTCGAGAACTTCAGCCCGGGCGTGCTGGACCGCAAGGGACTCGGGTACGCCCAGCTCGCGGAGATCAAGCCCGATCTGATCATGGCCTCGGTGTCGGGTTTCGGCCAGACCGGGACCTTGGCGCAGCGCCCCTGCTTCGATCTGATCGCACAGGGCTGGGCGGGTGTGACCCACATGACCGGCGATCCGGACGGCCCGCCGACGTTCGTCGGTCTGGGTGTCGCCGACACGAACGCCGGCGTCCATGCGTTCGCCGCCATCGGCCACGCGCTGTTCCACCGCGAGCGCACCGGCCGCGGCACCCACCTCGACATCGCCATGGTGGACGCACTCTTCCACATGAACGAGCAGGCCGTTCACGCGGCGTCGATGGACCCCGAATACGAGACCAAGCGTGCCGGACGGAACTACCCGTCGCTGTCGCCGGCCGGGGTGTTCCAGGGCCCCGACGGCTGGATCCTGATGCTGCTGACGCAGGCCCAGATGCCGTACCTGTGGGACGCCTTGGGACGGCCGGAGCTGGCCGACGACGAGCGCTTCATCGGCAACCCGCACCGGATCGAGCACCGGGCCGAGCTGACTCGGATCATCGAGGAGTGGATGGCCGGCTTCGAGACCACCGAGGAGGTGCTCGACGCACTCGATGCCGCTCGGGTGCCGGCCGGCCCCTCGCTGTCGCCCCGTGAGGCCCTCGATCATCCGCACTTCGTCGAACGGGGTCTGGTGCGCTGGGTCGACGACCCCCTCGCCGGGCGGGTGGCAATCCCCGGATTCCCGTTCAAGTCGAGCGATCCGCTGCCGCCGGACGACCATGACACCCCGGCGTTGGGCGAGCACAACGGCGAGGTGTTGAGCGAGTTCCTGGGGATGGACGCAGAGGCCATCGCCGCGCTCGAAGCCGACGGAGTGCTGGAGTCCAAGAACCGGTGAGGCCGGCTCAGCCGTCCTCGTGGGCGGCGTCGGTGCCCTGGCGGCGTTGGCCGACCCGACGCAGGAGGACGTAGAGGGCGCCGACCGTGGGGTCGACGTCGTCCAGCGAGGGGACCGGCATGTCGTAGCGGATCACGGTGGGGTCATCGGGCAGGGCCTGGCCGTGTGCGCCCACCTTGCCGAGCAACGCTCGCATGGCGCGGTTGCTCGCCAGGACCTCGAAGCGGACCGTCACCAGGTTGTCGATCGCCGCCGTGGAGATGAGGAGCTCGATGAGGAAGCGGCCGAGACCACGACCCTGGTAGTCGTCGACGATGGCGAGCGTCCCCTCGGCGATGCCTGGTTCGTCGGCGCTCACGAACAGGCGGGCCGACGCGATCGCGAGGCCAGACGCATCGCCCACCGGCGAGGGTTGGTCGGGGTCGAACACCGCCCAGGCCAGCTGGTGTTCGTCGTCGACCTGGCTGAGCGAGGTGGCCAGGGAATCGCTCAGCTGGGGCTTGGCGCTGAAGAAGCGGTAGTAGCGCGAGGTGTCCGAGAAGCGCTCGAACGCCTCCATCAGCGCGGCCCGATCATCGGGCCGTCCGGGACGGATCCGGACGTGGGTGCCGTTGTCGAGCTCGACCTCGATGCCGCTCGGGTCGAGTGGGAGGTCCCAGACCGGCTTCATGGTCGCGTCGTCTCCTCAGGCGCCGGCGTCGAGATCGATGTCGACCATCAGCTCGTTGCCGAGCTGTTCGACGGTCGTCCGCAAGGCCCCGGCGTCGATCGAACCCGGAACCTCCAACAAGGCTCGGGCCTCGAACAGGGTGCCGCCGCCCATCGGTGCGTTGGTTGTGGCGGTCTGCAGTTCGTGGATGCTGACGCCGAGGCCGGCGAGCGCATGCGACAGGTCGTGGATGATGCCGACACGGTCCTGGCCCACCAGCTCGAGGGTGACCATGCGGGACTGGTCGACCACGGTGGCGTCGGGGGCGCGGGACGCCGTGATCTCCAGGAGGCCCTGGTCCTGGAGTGGAGTCAGGGCCGCGACGAGTTCGTCGACTCGGCCGTCGGGCACGCTGACCTGCACGATCCCGGCGAACTTCCCGGCGAGGTGGCTCATGTGGCTGCGGTCCCAGCTGGCGCCGTGTGCGGCGATCACCCCGGACAGGGCGTCCACGAGTCCGCTCTGGTCGTCACCGATGGCGGTGAGCACGAGGGTTGGCATGCGCGAACCCTACCGAAGGGTCGGGGCAGCCGTGCCTCGCGACCTGCTCCCACCCCCCCCGGGGCAGGTGGCGTCAGCTGGCCTTGGCGACGATGGCCAAGCCCGGTGCGTCATGGCGCACCCGACCCTGGCTGGCCCGTGTCGTGACCTCGGCCTGACCCTCGGGGCAGTGGGCCAGGAACGGACACCATGCGCACAGCGGCCCGGTGCAGGCCTCGAACTCACCGGACGCGCACGCGGCCTGGAGCCGTTCCCAGGTGTCCTGGAGGGTGGCGGTGACCTCGGCGAGGTTGTCCTCGGTGACGTCGACCTCGACGATGCGTTGGTTCAGGTACAGCAGGCGGGCCCGCGCCGGTCGGATGCCGGACAACGACGCGACGGCCGCGGCGTACAGGAGCACCTGCGCGAGCCGCCCTTCCTCGAACCGTTGTGCGGGGGCGCGGCCGGACTTGTAGTCGGCGATCACCAGGCCGTCGGTCTCGACGTCGACCCGGTCGACGATGCCGCGGAAGGGGACCCCGCCGATCTCCACCCGCACGTCCTGCTCGGTGGCCTCGACCACCACCTCGGACGGATTCTCGAGGGCCCACAGCCCCTCGATGGCCAGCCACGTGCGCCAGCGGAAGGCTCGGCCCTGATCGTCGCTGAGGCGGAGGGCCCGGAAGTCCTCGTCGGCCTCCATCTCGGGCCAGACCTCGCGGGCGAGCTCCTTGGCGCGGTCCTGGGTGCGGCGCTCGGGCCGCTCCTGCAGCAACAGTTCCAGCACCCGGTGGGCGAAGGTGCCGGCCAACGCCGGCTCGCCGGGCGGGTCGGGCAGGCGGTCGATGTAGCGGTGCTTCCACCGTCGTGGGCACTCCTGGAACATCGACGCGCTGGATGGCGACAGGTATCTGGGCAGCCCGTCCTCGCGCTCGGGGGAGTCCGGGTCCCGCGGCTCGCCGACGGGCGGATCCCCGCTGTCGTTGAGGTCGGCGGCATCGAATTCCACGGTTGTAGTTCTATCAGGTCGCTGTGACAGACTGAAGCGCTGACCGACAACGCTTCCACCGGAGGATTCCCCGTGGTGCTCGCCGCGATCAACGACACGCCCTACGACATCGTCTACCTGCTGCACATCATCTCGGTGATCCTCGGCACCGGCGCCGCATTCGTGGTGCCGTTCGTGGCCGGTCGGGCTCGCCGGGCCGGCGCCGACATCGGTGCGTTCGACGACGCCATCGCCTCGATCCTCGCGCCCTCACTCCTGGCGACCGGGGTGTTCGGCGGTGCGTTGGTGGGGTTGAGCGGCGACGTGTACGACTTCTCCCAGACCTGGCTCGCGATCGCCGGGCCGGTGTGGCTGATCGCCACCGGGGCCGCCGCCCTCGCCTATCCGCCGGCCTGGTCGCCCCTGCCCGACATGTCGGACCGCAAACCGATGCTGAACGGTGTCATGCATCTGAGCCTGACGGTCATGCTGGTCGTGATGACGTTCAAGTGGGGCGTCTGACGTGAAGCGGATCGGGCTCCTGGGCGGGATGTCGTGGGAGTCGTCGATCGAGTACGAGCGGATCATCAACACCGAGGTGCGGCGTCGGCGCGGCGGCACCCACTCGGCCGACCTGGTCATCCGCTCCTACGACTTCCACGAGGTCGAGGCGCTCCAGCAGGCAGGTGACTGGGACGGCGCCGGAGCACTGTTGGCCGGTGATGCCGCAGCGCTGCAGGCGGCCGGGGCCGAATTGATCGTGTTGTGCACCAACACGATGCACATCGTGGCGCCGGCCATCGAGGCCGCCATCGATGTGCCGTTCCTGCACCTGGCCGACGCGACGGCCGATGCGGTGATCGCCGCCGGTGTGGAGTCCGTCGCTCTCCTCGGCACGCGCTACACGATGGAACAGCCCTTCTACCGCGATCGGCTCGCCGCTCGGGGTCTCGACGTCCGCATCCCCGACGAACCCGACCGCACGACGATCCACGACGTGATCTTCGCCGAGCTCGTCCAGGGCCACATCACCGAGGCCTCCAAGGCGGCCTACCTGCAGGCGATCGAGCGGCTGACGGCCGCCGGGGCCACCGGCGTGATCGCCGGGTGCACCGAGATCGAGCTGCTGGTGCAGGCCGAGGATCTCCCCGTCCCGTACTTCCCGACGGCACGGCTGCATGCCCTGGCCGCGGTGGACGCCGCGCTGGCGTGAGTCGTGCCGGGGCTCAGAACGTCCCGTTGTCGTTGCGGACGCGGCCTCCGGTGAGCAGCGCGTAGAGGCGCATCGAACGGTCCAGCGGCTGGACCGCGTCCCAGTGGTCGCCGATCAGGCCGTCGACCACGCGCCAACTGTCGATGATGTTCAGTCCCTTGCGGCCGTTGCCGCGGTGCTTGGCCCGCATGGTGACGTGGGAGTGGAACGTGACCACATCGCCGTCGACCGAGATGCGCTTGACGTCGTAGGTGTAGTCGGGGAACCGCTTGACGAGCGTCTGGATCGTGCCGAGCAGCCCTTCGATCCCGTCGGGAATCGAGTGGTTGTGCTGGACGTACGGGCTGTCGCCGAAGCGCTCCCGCACGCCGTCGAGGTCGTGGTCGATCATCAGGAGCTGGATGAACTCGGCGACGACCTCGACGTTGCGCAGCTCGTCGGCCGACCAGTGGTCCTGGCGGAGTCCGGCCACGTCGATCGAGGCCCCGGGGGCAGGGGTGGTGTCGACGGTGGTCATGACTCCACCGTGCTTCCGATCGCCTTCCAGCGCTCCTCTTCGGGTGAGCCGGGTTCGGGGAGCACCTCGCCGCCCTCCATGGTGTACGAGGCCTGGACGTCGCGGATCGTGGTGGAGACGGTGGCGACCGCGTTCCCGCTGCGCTGCGCCATCGCGGCGTTGAGTCGATCGATGATCTCGGCCTTCTGCGCTGTGGTGCGGCCGGCGCGGATGGTGCCGGCCACGATGGCGTTGGCGCCCTCGGGGAGGGTGCCGGCGGTGTCCTCGGTGACCAGCACGTGGACGAACGACGGCGGTGCGCCGGTCACACCGCAGTGGACCTCGACGACGTCGTTGGCGAAGCCCTCTCGCTGGGCCGCGGGCAGGAGTCCCGGGCGGATGGTGGCGTGGTAGAAGGGCATGATCAGTTCTCCCTGGTCGTCGGGTCGGTGACGGCGACGACGATCTCGTGATCGGTGCAGCCGGTGATGTCGGTCCAGAGGTCGCAGACGCCGCGCATGTAGCGCTCGCGGGCCTCGAACTCGGTCGGATGGTCGACCGCGCAGGTGATGATCGACGAGGTGCTCTGACGACCCTCGGTGAACATCGCGCCGATGGGGACGGGGCGGAACACGACGTCGGCCTGCTCGCCCGGGTAGTGGGCACCGTGGAGCTCGGCGAGGCGCCGCTCGAGTTCGTCGGTGCGCTGGTGGGCGGTGCTGTCTGCCTGGATCAGGCAGCTGAAGTGACTCATGGCATCTCCGTGCGTGCCCGGGGCGACCGGGCTAGTTGCGTAACGGGACTGACTCTTGCAGAATCATCCAGTCTCGTCAAGCAACTAGAGTGGGATGCATGAAGCGAAGTTCCGTCGCCCATCTCGAATGCTCCATCGCCCGCTCACTCGAGCTCGTCGGCGAGTGGTGGTCGCTGCTCGTCATCCGCGAGGTGTTCTTCGGACACCACCGCTTCGAGACCATGCGCGAGGAACTGGGCATCAGCCGCAACATCCTCACCGACCGGCTCAACACCCTGGTCGAGGGAGGCATCCTCCATCGTGTGCCCGTGGAGGCCGGCCACCACGAGTACCGGCTGACCGAGAAGGGCGCCGACCTCTACGAGGTCTTGGTGGCGATCATGCAGTGGGGCGACCGGTGGAACTCCCCGGGTGGCCCGCCCACCGTGCTGGTCCACTCCTGCGGCCAGCCGGCGACGCCGCATCTGCACTGCGACAAGTGCGGCGAGCAGATGACCGGACCCACCACGCGGCTGATCGACGGGCCGGGCCGCACTGGTCCGGCCAAGCACGGCCGCTGATCCGACACGGCACCCAGGTCCCGCCCGACCGCTGGCGAGCAGCGATGCCGGGGCGGCCGGGGGCTGATCAGATCGGCGTGCCGTCCGGACCGGTCAGCACACCCCAGCAGTTGCCGCGTCCATAGAGGGCCAGGACGATCGCGGCCATCGGGCCGGTCACCTCGGGCTTGCCCTCGTTGGTGTGCGCCCAGTCGGTGTCGGTGGCTCGCCACGAGTACTTCTCGTCGAGGTCGTTGCCACGCACCCTGCGGGACTTGGGATCCACCATGAGGTCGACGATGGGCATGACGTCGTCGATGGCGACCGGGTAGTCGATCTCGAGCGGCACGAACATGTCCTGCGCATGGATCCAGGCGTCGCTGAGCGGTGCCTCCGAGCCGATGCCCGGGGGAGTGAACCGGTCGTCCGCATTGGCGCGCAGGTCCGCTGCGATCTCGGCGGCGGGCCGGGCACCGAGCTGCCTGCCGAACTTGACGTTGGCCGTGTGGAAGTCGCCGCGCTCCTTGAGGACCCCCCAGATGAACCGCAGCTTGCCGATGTTCCACCCCGCCGTGAGGTGGCCGGCCACGTCCTGGACCGTCCAGCCCTCGCACATGCTGGCCGTTGCCAGCTGTGCCTCGTCGAGCGTCTCGAGGATGTCGGCGATGCGCCGCCGATGATCGGCTGCCTGGGCGAAGTACTCCACGGTTCCCCTTCCGGTGGCGTCAGCGGTCGAGATACGTCAGGCCGCGGGGTGACACTTCGTACCCGGGGGAGTGGCTGATGGTCAACCCCAGCGCCTTGAGCTTGCGCACGTTGTTCTTGAACGTCGGCTTGTCGAGCCCGAGGCCATCGGCCAGGTCCTCGGCGCGCACATGCGGGTTGTCCGCCAACAGCTCCAGGTAGGTCCGTGTCCACGGCCCCGTCTTCGAGGCCTTGTCCAGGCGGGCCAGCCGTGTGTCCAGCTCAGCTCGCTCGTCGTCGGAGAGGTCGGTCGAGTTCCGGAGTGCGATCCGTGGGTCCTCGCCCCCGAGCCTGACCTCGATCCGGTGGATGTCGCCCTCCGGGCGCGAGTCGAGGTCACGCAGCAGCGCCGCTCGACTCTCGTACCCGGCGCGCTTCGCATCCGCCGCCGTGACCCGGCCGGCACCGAGCTTGTCGACCGCGACGATGTCGAGCATGCCAACCGAGGTCCGCAGCTGACCGCCGGCCTTCACGGTGGGCTTCCGCCAGCGCCGGAACACCAGGTCGACCTCACCGGCGGCGATCCGATCCAGGATGACTCGCTTGATCAGCACCGAATCAGGTCCTGCTCAGATGTCGAGGATCTCGCGGTCGACCAGCTCGGAGTTGGTCAGCAGGAAGTCGCGGCGTGCCGCGACGTCGTTGCCCATCAGCGTTTCGAACATCTCGGCAGCCACCTGGGCCTGCTTGGCGTCGTCCATGGTCATGCGCTTGAGGATGCGGGTCTCGGGGTCGAGGGTGGTCTCGGTCAGCTCGTCCACGTCCATCTCACCCAGGCCCTTGAACCGCACCCACTTGTCCAGCGGGATCTTGTGGGCCTCGGCGATGGTGTCGCGTTCCTTGTCGCTGAACGCGTAGTAGGTGGTACCTCGCCACTTCGACGAGTACAGCGGCGGCTGGGCCGCGTAGACCCGACCGGCCTCCAGCATCGGACGCATGTAGTGGTAGATCAGCGTCAGCAGCAGGCAACGGATGTGGCTGCCGTCGACGTCGGCGTCGCACAGGATGATGATGCGGCCGTAGCGAGCGTCCTCGACCTTGAAGTCCTTGCCGCTGCCCGCCCCGATGGCGGTGATGAGCGCCTGGGCCTCCGCGTTGTCGATGACCTGCTTCATGGTGGCCTTGCCGGCGTTCACCACCTTGCCGCGCAGCGGCAGGATGGCCATGTATTCGGAGTTGCGGCCGGCCTTGGCCGGGCCGGCCGCCGAGTCGCCCTCCACGATCAGCAGCTCGCTGTCGTCGCCGTGGGTGCGGCAGTCGGCGAGCTTGTCGGGCATGCCGGTCGAGCCGAGGTTGGCGGCCTTGCGCTTGGCGTCGAGGACCTCCTTGGAGGCCACACGGTTGAGGATCGCCTGGGTGATCTTGTCGCGGACGGCGTTGATGTGGGTCTTCTTGCCCTCACCGTCGAACCAGTTGGCCAACTGCTCCTTGGCGATGTCGTACACGATGCCCTGGACCGGCGGTGTACCGAGCTCCTGCTTGGTCTGGCCACGGAACTGCGGTTCGGGGAACGTCACCTTGATGCCGGCGACCAGGCCTTCCTGCACGTCGTCCTTGGTGGCGCGGTCGTTGCCGGACTTGGCGAGCTTGGCCAGTTTCTTGGTGCCGGCCAGCAGCGAGTCGTTGACCGACCTGGTCAGTGCCCGTTCGAAACCGGCCAGATGGGTGCCGCCTTCCGCGGTGGGGATGGTGTTGACATAGCTGACGATGCTGGTCTCGTAGCCCTTGACCCAGCGCAGCGCGACGTCCACCTGGCACTCGCGTTCGACCACGGTCATCTTGCCGTCGACGGGAACCTTCTCCTCGAACGTGTCGACGCCCGACAGGGTGATGATCTCGGTGACCGAGTCGCTTGCCGTCAGCGACTCGACCAGGTCGGAGAGGCCGCCTCGCGACACGTACTCGAACGGCTCGTGATCGAACCCCGAGCGCTTGTCCTCGATGCGGACCTTGAGGCCGGGCACGACGAAGCAGGTGCGGGCCACCCGCTCGCAGATGGTGTCGAAACTGATCTGGGCTTCGGGGTCGAAGACCTCGAGATCGGGCCAGAAGCGGATGCGGCTGCCGGTCTTCTTGGTCTTCTTCACCTTGGCCAGCGTGTGGCTTGCCTTGAACTTGCCATTGCCGTCGATCTGGCCGGCGACGCGGTCCTTGAAGCACAGGCGGTGGGTGTTGCCTTCGCGGTCGATCTCGGCGATCAGCTTCGACGACAGGGCGTTGACCACCGAGGCGCCGACGCCGTGCAGGCCGCCGGACGCGCCGTACGCGCCGCCGCCGAACTTGCCGCCGGCATGGAGTTCGGTCAGCACCACCTCGAGCGCAGACACCTTGCGCTTGGCGTGCTTGCCGACCGGGATGCCGCGCCCGTTGTCGATGACCTCCATCGAGCCGTCGCGGTGCAGGATGACCTCGACCTTGTCGCAGAAGCCGGCCGACGCCTCGTCGACCGCGTTGTCGATCAGCTCCCACAGCAGGTGCATCAGCCCGTCGGAGCCGGTGCCGCCGATGTACATGCCCGGCCGCTTGCGCACCGCCTCCAGCCCCTCCAGGGTCTGAATGGCGTCCGCGTCGTACCTGGCTTTGTTGGTCTTGTTTTCAGCCATCGTTTCCTGGACCCCCCTACCAGCGACCCACACCGACGGCGAGGATCCGACGGTCGGTCTTGGCGCTCACGAGGTCCCGCTTGGTGGGTTCCAGCGTCAGGTCGACCGGGGTGGGGTCGGCCTTCTTGTCGTCGTCGTCGGTGGCCATCACGGCCATCAGGGCGTCGGGGCCAACCACGGTGGCCATGGTGAGGCGCTTCTCCTTGGTGAAGCGGGTGATGCGGACGCCCGTGCCGCCGCGGCCCTTGGCCTCGAGCTCCTCGAACGGGGTGATCTTGGCCGTCCCGATGTCGGACACGGTCACCACGGCGCCGTCGCCCAGGGCGGCGCCGGCGCCGATCACCGAGGCGCCCTCGCGGATCTTCATGCCGGCCACGCCGCCGGCACCCCGGCCCTGGAGGCTGATGCTGTCGACCGCGGTGCGCAGCGCCTGGGCGTCGGAGGCGACGATGACCACGTCGATGCCGTCAGGACACGTGAACGCGGCGGCGACCTTGTCGTTGCCCTTCAGGTTGATCACCGTCCTGCCCGACTTGGTGTCGGCCAGCTCAGCGGGAGCGATCCGCTTGGCGACGCCGCCGGCCGTGACGATGACGAGATTCTCCTCGCCCGGCGTGACGACGGTCAGGATCTCCTCGCCACGGTTGGTGCCGAAGAGCTTGTCGCCGGGTGTGCCCCGGGATCGCCCGCCGACCTCGGCGATGTCGGCTGCCCGTACGGCCATCGCCCGCCCCTCGGAGGTGATGGCGAACACCAACGCGTGGGTGCTCGACAGGGTGGTGGCCGCGATGACGTCGTGGCGACCCGGAGCGGTGCGCTTGGCGCCCTCGGTGGGTGCTCGCCCGACCACGCCTGACGTGGCCAGCGTGATCACACACGGGGTGTCGGGCATCTCCTCCTCGTCGAGGAGCGGGACGTCTTCGAACACGGGGACGTCGTCGATGCCGATGATCTCGGTCCGACGCTCGGTGGCGTAGACCTCCACGATCTCGCTCAGCTCGCTGAGCACCAGGGTGCGCCGGCGCTGCTCGGATCCCAGGATCTTGCGGTACTCGTCGATGCGGGCCTCGAGCTCGTCGCGCTCGTCGATGATCTTCTGCATCTCCAGTGCGGTGAGGCGGCGCAGCTGCATGTCGAGGATGTGGGTGGCCTGGATCTCGGTGAGGTCGAGCTGCTCGCACAGCTGGGTGCGGGCCTCGTCGACGTCGGCCGACCCGCGGATGATCGACACGACGAGGTCGATGTTGTCGAGCGCGATGATCAGGCCCTCGACGATGTGGAGTCGGTCGAGCGCCCGCTGGAGGCGGTACTCGGTGCGCCGGACGATCACGTCCAAGCGGTGCTCGATGTAGTGCCGGCAGAGGTCGTAGAGGCCCAGTGTCTGGGGCACACCGTCGACCAGCACCACGTTGTTGATGCCGAAGCTCTCCTCGAGTGGGGTCTGGCGGTAGAGCTCACCCACGACGGCCTCGGGATTCACGTTGGGCTTCAGCGTGATGAGCAGACGCAGCCCCGACTTGCGGTCGGACAGGTTCTTGGCATCCACGACACCGTCGAGCTTGCCGGACACGACCAGCTCGTTGATCCGCTTGACGACCTTCTCGGGGCCGACCATGTACGGCAGCTCGGTGACCACGATGCCCTGGCGGCTGCGGGTGATCTTCTCGAACTCCATGCGGGCCCGGATACGGAACGAGCCGCGACCCGTTTCGTAGGCATCGCGCAGCCCGTCGTCGATGACGATGCCGCCCGATGGGAAGTCGGGACCCGGAACGAGCGCCATGAGCTCGTCCACCGTCGGCTTGGGGCGGCGCTTCTTCATGACCAGCTCGATGGCCTTCGCCACCTCGGCCAGGTTGTGCGTCGGCATGTTGGTGGCCATGCCGACCGCGATGCCGCTGGTGCCGTTGACCAGCAGGTTCGGGAGCAGGCCGGGCAGGCAGCTGGGTTGGGTGCTCTCACCGTCGTAGGTGGGATAGAAGTCGACCGTCTCCTCTTCGATCTCGCGCACCATCTCCATGGCGGCGTCGGTGAGGCGGCACTCGGTGTAGCGGGCTGCGGCGGGTGGGTCGTCGAGGCTCCCGAAGTTCCCGTGCGGGTCGACCAGGGTGATCATGCGGCTGAAGTCCTGGCCCATGCGGACCAGCGCCTCGTAGATGGCCATGTCGCCGTGGGGGTGGTACTTGCCCATCGTGTCCCCCACCACACGTGCGCACTTCCGGTGCGGGTTGGCCGGTCGGAGGCCCATTTCGAGCATGGAGTAGAGGATGCGGCGTTGCACCGGCTTGAGACCGTCCCGGACGTCGGGGATGGCACGTGCCGTGATGACCGACAGCGAATACGCGAGGAACGACTCCGACATCTCGTCGGAGACCGGCACATCGACGACTTCTCGGGCGAACGGGAGCAGTTGCTCCTGGCGGGCCATGGGCTCTCCTGGGTCCGGGCTGGGCTGGGCTCGACTGGTCGGGCGGCCGACGATCCGGCGTCACGGTCGTCGCGAGGTGGCACGACGAGTGTGCTCACGCCCGGTGACAACCTGGTTGCGGACGTGCGCTGCCCGGCCTCCGAACCTAACCGAAATCGGTGCCGGTCGAGTGGCAATCGACCCGGGAAAAGGGCCTGTCAGGAGGGGTTTTCTGCCCGGAGTGTCTCGAGTTCGGCGGCCACGAGCGTGAACGGCTCGAACGTGCTGCGCAGCATCCTCGCACCGACCTCCCGGTCGCCTGCCGCGGCGATGGTGGGGATGATGGCGACGATGCGCTGGTGACACAGGTACAGCGCCTCTGCGAGCGCAGCTTCGTCGCGTTCGGCGAGATCACGGCTCAGCTCGTCGCTGAAGGTGGCGAGCCAGCGCTTGGACCAGGCCACGAGGTCACGAGGGCGAGGGCGGCCGAACATCGCCGCTGCCAGCTCCGGCTCCGCGATGATGAAGTCGCTCGTCAACAGGAACCGGGCACGGCGCGTGTCGTCCGGCCCGCCGACGAGGGCTGAGACCTCCAGGATGTGGCGATCCATGATCCGGTCCGCGAGGGCGTCGAGCAGCTCCTCCTTCGACCCGATGCGCGAGTGGATCGTCGACTTTCCGTAGTGGCTGGCCTTCGCGACCGCACGTACGGTGAGTTGATCGAGGCCCTGGTCCGCGACGATGGCCTCCGCTGCGTCGAGGATGTCTTCTCGCATGCGCCCCACCTTTCCTGTCGTTTCCCGCCGGCAACCGGACCGCACGCCGCGCTCGGCGGCAGGGCGGAAGCGGATGGCGGCCTGCCATCTAGCCGGGCTGCGGGTCCTCCGTTGCGCCCAGCGCGTCGAATTCCCTGGCCAGTGAGGAGAAGGGCCCGAACGTGCTCCGCAGCAACCGTCCCCCGAACTCCACGTCACGCGACTCGGCGATGGTGGGAATCACCGTCACGATCTGTTGATGGGACAGATACAACGCCTCGGCCAGCGCCCGCTCGTCGCTCGTGTCGAGATCGGTGGCCAGCTCCTGGCTGAAGGTGCCGACCCATCGTTTCGACCAGCCGGTGAGGTCGTCCGGGCGGCGGCGGCCGAACATCGCCGTTGCCAGGTTGGGGGAATCGATGATGAGTCCGGCCGTGGTGCGGAAGCGGCCATCGCTGGTGTCCTCGGGGCCGCCGGCGAGCGCGGTCAGCGCCTGGATGTGGCGCTCCATCACCCGGTCGGCCACCGCGTCGAGGAGCTCGTCCTTGGAGCCGATCATCGTCTGGACCGAGGACTTCCCCCAGTTGGTGCGGGCGGCGAGGGCGCGCACCGACAAGGCCTCGACGCCTTCTTCTTCGATCAGCGCTTCTGCTGCCGCCAGGATGTCTTCCCGCAAGCTCTCCATCCTCGCCCCGTCCCACGTGTGCCCGTTCGGACGGCGATCGAGCGAACGTACCCTACGAAATGGGTGTGTCGAAGGAAGGGTCCTGCCGGGCGCGGGATTTCCGGACAGGTGTCCGGTCGCTGCGGGATTCGGGGACTCAGACGCTTCGAGCGAGACGGACCGTCTGGCGGAACGACCGGATGGCCGCCTTGATGGCGCCCCACCCGACGATGGACACCTGACCGGCGGCGCGGTCCTGGTGGGGAACGTCGACCTCGGCGAAGCGGTCCCGGTCCCGGCCCAACGCGCCCGCGATCACGACGTTCGGGGCGAAGGTGTCGGCGGGCAACGACGTCAGCACCGGGCCCAGGACCTCGCTCCGCATCAGGCGGAACGGCACGTTCACGTCGGTGACCCGGCCGCGGAGCAGGACGCGGGCCGTGAGCGCCGCCACCTTCGAGATCAGCTTGCGGTCCGCGCGCTGATCGCGGCCGACCCGCCGCCCGAAGACGGCGTCCACGCCCGAGCGTGCTTCCCACACGGCAGGGAACGCCGAGGCGGGGATCTCGTCGTCGCTGTCGACCTGGAAGACCCACTCGGAGGTGGCGACACCCAGGCGGTAGCCGCGCAGGATCGTGGGCCCGTGGCCCTCGTTCGGCTTGGTCACGCCCAGCACTCGTTCGTGGCGGGCGAGGTCGGTCAACACGTCGGCCGTCGAGTCCTTGGAGCCGTCGTTGATCACGAGGAGCCGGTAGTCGACGCCGAGTCCGTCCAGCATGTCGGTCCAGGAGGCGCCGCAGGCGCCGAGGCTGGCCTCTTCGTTGTAGACGGGCATCACGACGGTGAGCTCGCATCGGGCGATCGTGGCGGCATCGGGCATGCCCGGCATCACGGTGGGATCGGTGGTGAGACTCGTCACCTCTGGATCTTCGGCAGCCTCGCCGTCCGAGTTGAGTTCTGCGTGCCCCTCGACCATGCCATGACGCTAGTGCTGTCACGGGCGCCGGCGGGGTTCGGCCCGGGGTGTGTCGGGGCGGTCCCGGGACAGCGTGCTGCGAACCGCCGCCGCACCGGGAGGAACTCAGTCGTCGTCGATGATGCGGACGGCGTCGCCGATGAGGTTGGCGGTCCAGGTGGTGGCGTCGGTCAGGCCGCCCGCGAACTGGGCCCGCACCGTGATCCAGCAGTCGTTCGGGTCGTTGACGTTGCAGAGGTACGGGTTCACCGCGTCGTTCTGTGACGGGATGGTCACCGTGGCCTCGACGAGCTGTTCGCCGAAGCCGTTCGTGTCCAGCACCCCCGAGACGGCGCAGTTGCTGTCGACCAGCGGACCCGTGCCCGACAGCGTGAAGTCGCAGTCGGTGAAGGCGCCGGTGACCAGCGACCCCGGAGGTGGAACGATGGACAGGATGCCGGCGGCGCCGGCATCGCCGACGTCGAAGAACGACACTTCGAGGATGCGTTCGCCCGAGCTCGGGGGGACTCGCGCGAGGAAGAACTGGATGTCGGCGGAGCCGGTGTTGGCGTAGATGGGGAGCCGGCCCCGCGAGAACGTGGCCTGCCCCACGTCGAGGACGCCGTTGGCGCCGCTCGGGGGCCCGGCCCGAAGCGAGAAGCGGTTCTGGCCGGCGGTGTTGTCGGTGGTCTGGACCTGCACGATGTAGTCGCCCTCGCGAAGGAAGGGGCTGCCGACGGGGATCTCACAGATCGTCACCCAGCGGCGGAACACCTCGGCGAACGGGAAGTCGTCGTCGGTCAGGTCGATCTCCCAGCTGTCGGTCGACGCCGACAGCGGGTCGAGCAGTTCGAAGATCGACTCGGTGGGCGCGGCGTAGATCGAGGTCGGGGTGTAGGCCGGGAAGGTCTCGCGTCGACAGCCCGCGATGTTGATCCGCGTGTTGTCGTTGTCGTCCCAGGGCGAGTCGTCCGGCAGGCGGACCGTGAAACGGGTCGCGGGCCCGTTGGAGCCAGGTCGGTCGTCGCCGCTGCACCAGGCCGTGTCGCCGCCGGCGAACCGGGATGCTGCGTCGTCGTACCAGCCCACGGGGATCTCCGGGTACGAACCGTCGTCGATCGACTGGAGATGTGTGATCTCCGGGGCAGTCGGCCAGTTCGGGATGTTGCAGGTCGAGCCCGTCCACACCCAGGCCGGGTCGAAGATCTGGATGCGGAGGGGCACGCTGGTGTCGGTGACTCGGACCGCGTACTTGTAGCCGCTGTTGTCGTACTCGTCGCCGCTGTTCCAGGTGCCGCTGCAGCCGTAGGTCGCGCCGCTGGTGCACCGCCGGGTGTTGAATCGGTCGCCGAGTTCCTTTCGCACGTTCCGCGCCGCGATGCTCAGCCAGTAGTCCGGCGAGAACCCGCTCTCGGGGTCGTTGCCCAGGATGTGTTCGGGGCTGCCCATCTCCACCGGCTGTTCGAACTCGGCGGTGGCCGAGGCGGTGATCGCCGTCGTGTTCATGCCGATCGCGCGGACGAAGTAGTTGGAGACGTCCTTGGTGATGGTCACCTCGAGCTGGTTGTTGCCCGCGCCGAGCGAGACCGCCACCGTGGTGTCGGCATCGCTGTCGTCGTAGCCGTGGAAGCGGGCGATCTGTTCCGCGGTGGCCTGCGCGCTGACGAGGTCGTCCGGCAGGAAGGCCACTCCTCCGAGTGCTGCGGCCTCGGCCGCGGTGCGGGTCTCGTTGCGGTGCAGGTTCCAGTTGCCGGCGTCGACGGAGTACCCGGCGAAGGCGAAGAGCAGCGTGAACGTGAGCGCCAGGAGCACCATGACATAGCCGCCGTCACCCTGGGCGACGCCGTCGTCGGCGAGGCGGGTCCGGGCCTGCTCGAGTCGGCGACGCACCGCGATGGTCAGGGTCGACATTGCACCCCCAGTTCCATGGGTTCGAGGCGCATCCACGTGGTGTCGGAGAAGGACCGACCCAGGTTCAGGAAGGGGAGCTGCCCGTCGTGGTGGCCGCGTACGTACACCGCGAGCCAGTCGGTGTCCGACAGGCCGCCGCAGGCCGACTGGTCGTTGTGGGACCACGCGGCGCCGAGCTTCTGTTCGAAACCGCCGCTGACCCACTCGTAGCGCCAGCAGTCGGTCACGCAGGCCTCGATGTCCTCGCCGCTCAGCGGGAGCCCGGTGTTCGGGTCGGCCCGGTAGATCACCACGTAGTCGATGAGTTCGGAGTTCTCCACGGCGATCACGCCGTTGACGGCCGCGAGCGCGTTGTTCTGCCAGTCCGGCGTGCGGGGGAGTGCTGCTGCCACACGGGCTGCCTCTCGGGACGCGTCGGTGATGACCGTACGTGTCCGCAGCAACATGCCGAGCTCCAGGATGCCGAAGAACAGCATGACCAGCAGCGAGCTCGCGATGGCGAACTCGACGGCGATGGCGCCCCGCTGGCCGTGTTCTCGTCGACGGGACCGGAGGGTTCGAAGGGATGGTCTCGGTCGCATCACGTGTCCACCGGAGGTGGGGTGGGGAAGGGCGTCGGCGTGGGTGTTCGGGTCGGCGTCGGCGTCGGCGTCGGCCGAGGGGTCGCTGTGGGTCGCGGGGTTGCCGTCGGACCCGGCGTGGGCGTCCGGGTCGGTGTGGGTGTCACGGTTGGCCGCCGGGTCGGGCGGGCAGACGGCGTCGGGCGTGGAGTGCGGGTCGCGGTCGGTGTCGGCGTCGGCGTGATGGTCGGCGTCGGCGTCGGTGTCCACGACGGGTCCGGCGTGCTGGTCGGGGTCGGCGTGGGGGTGGCCGGCGGCGTCGGTGTCGGCGTCGGTGTCGGCGTGGGCGTCGGTGTCGGCGTGGGGGTGGGGGTGGGGGTCGGTGTCGGGGTCGGCGGCGGCGTGGGGGTCGGTTCGACCGTCGGCGCCGCGGCGGTGGGGCAGTTCACGTCGCCCGGTGCCGGCTCCATCCGCTTGACCTGCGTCTCCACGACATCGCGGTCGGGACCGAAGAAGCCGGTCAGCCAGTCGTAGCGGGCGTAGATGGTGACGCCCACGTAGTCGCAGGTGTCGTGGGTGGCCGCCGGCCAGCTCGCGCCACCCTGGAGGACCCAGGTCTGCGCACCCGAGTCCCAGTCCCAGCGGTAGCAGTCGGTCAGACAGCTCGCGGTCGCCTCCCCCGAGAGGGGTTCGGCGGTGGCGGGGTCGGCCTTGAAGATCACGACCCGATACGCGTCCCCGCGGGGCATGCCGTCGAGCCGCAGCTGCATCCGGTCGAGCGCGTCGGTGTGGTACGTGTTCACGCGCGTGAGCTGGGATGCCTCGATCGCGCCTTCCCGAGCGGCGTCTCCGGTGACGTTGATGTTGCGCCACAGCAGACCGAACTCGATGATGCCGAAGAACAGCACGAAGACGAGCAGCGACACGATGCCTGCCTCGACGGCACCGGCCCCACGCTGATCGCGACCCTCTCGATTCGTCTGCCGGCCGTCCCTGCCATGGGTCAGCTCGGCCATGCGGCCGAGCCACCTCATCAGACGGCGCCCTCTCGGATCATGCGCAGGACCGCAGGGCCCATGATCACCGTGAACAGCGACGGCAGGATGCACAACACCAGCGGCATGATCAGCATCACGGGCAGGCGCATGGCGCGCTCCTCGGCAGCCTGACGCCGCTTCTCGCGGACCTCGTCGGACTGGACCTGGAGCACTCGAGCGATCGGGATGCCGGAGCGCTCGGCCTGGACGAGCGCCCGGACGAACAGGCGCAGGTCCTGGACGTCGGTGCGGTCGAGCAGACCGTGGAGGGCCTGGGTGCGTGGCACGCCCAGGCGGATGTCCTGGAGTGTGCGACCGAGCTCGTCACCGAGCGGGTTGTCGTTGCTCATCGACGCCCGATGGAGCGCAGCGTCGAAGCCGAGGCCGGCCTCCACGCACACCGAGATCTGGTCGAGGATGTCGGGCAGCGCCTGCTGGATCTCCAGCTGCCGGGCACCGGCGGCCTTGTCCAGGTAGAAGTCGACACCGAAGAAGCCGATGCCCACCACCAGCGCCGCGAGCAGCATCGTCAGGTTCGTGCGCTGCTGCGAGAGGATGAACAGGGCGCCGCTGACACCGAGGATGGTGCCGAGCGCCTTGAGGGCCATCGCCTTCTCGACGTTCCACGTCATCTGCTTGCCGGCGTGGATGATGCGGCGCCGCATCGCTTGGAGCCGCCCGGGGGGCAGCATGCGGGCGATGTGGCGACCGAGCTTGGTCAGGATCGGCAGCATCAGGCGCTGGAGGCCCGACGTGTCCAGCGAGCGCTGATGGACGTTGGTCTCCGTCAGGCCCTCTGCCGTCTGGCGCTGACCGCTCACCGCCCACACCAGCACCATCGCGGCGCCGCCGAAGGCGAGAATTCCGAACATGAGGTTCATCTGGGCCGCCTCCTCAGTACACGAACCGGCTCAGGCGCTTCAGCCACGCGCCGCCGATGATCAGGAGGACACCGGAGATGATCAACATCACCTGGCCCTCGGTGGTGTCGAGCATCTCGTTCAAGTACTCGCGATTCAGGAGTGAGATGGCGCCGACCATGCCCGGGGGCAGGATGAACAGGATGATCCCGGACATCTTGCCCTCGGCGCTGAGTGCCTTGACCTGACCGCGGACCCGGTTGCGGGCCCGGATCGTGTCCGACACCCGATCGAGGATCCCGGCCAGATCGCCGCCCACCTCGCGGTGGATCTCGATCGCGGTGACGACCCACTCGAAGTCGCTGCTCCCCATGCGCTCGGAGAGGTCTCGGAAGCTCACGGCCAGATCTCGACCGAGGCGGGTCTCGGTGATGATGCGCTGGAACTCTTCGCTGGTCGGTGCGTCGGCCTCGTCGGCCACGGTCTGGATCGCCTGGATCATCGACGTGCCGCCGCGGAGGCTGCCGGCGATGAGCTGGAGGGTCTCCGGCAGATCCTCGGCGAAGGCCTTCTGGCGAGCGCTCTGCCGCAGCGACAGGTACGTCCAGAACAGTCCGGCGGTGACGACGGCGACGAAGGCGCCGATCAGCCAGCCGAACAGGAACGTGCCGCCGGCGAACGCTCCGATGGTGCCGGCGATCGCCATGACGAGCCACTCGCCCGGACGCATCTGCGAGCCGGCGGACTCGAGCTTCTTGGCGACGACGTGGGCCTGGCCAGAGTCCTGGAGACCCTTGTCCGCGAGGTCCGCCATGGACATGCGGATCTGGTCGAGCTTGTTCTGGGGCGCTTCGGAGGCCGCCATGGCGTTGGTCGCCGCGTAGCTGGGGTCGGTGTACTGCGCGTACGCGGCACCGCCCGCTTCGTAGGCTCCGGCCTCGGCGGCACCTGCGTACTCGGGTTCGAGGAACTCGCCGGCGAGGCGCTCGTTGGCCAACGGGTCGATGACCTCTTCGACCTGGTCGAGTTCTTCCTGGCGCTGCTTGCGCATGCGCACGAGGAAGTAGCCCGCCGTGGCGAGGAGCAGGACACCGCCACCGATCGCCAACACCAGCAGCATGCCGTTGCCGGTTCCGGCCCGAGCTTCGTCCAGGCCACCGCCACTGTCGGCTTCGGGCTCGTCCGTCGGTGGTGCGTCCACATCGCCGGTGCCGGTGAGGCCGGCGTCGGGGATCGGGGTCGGCTCCACGACCACCTCGTCGGCCTCGACGGTGTCCGCCTCGACGTTCCAGATGATGTTGCCTTCGTCGTCGGTCTCGACCACGCCGCTCAAGTCGAGGCCACCGGGGTCCTCGGGTGCGGTGCTGGTGTCGGTCTCGGGTGGGCCGGCCGGGAGCTCGGACAGCTCGGGGTCCGTCTCCTGCGCGACGTCCTGCGCGAACGCAGGAGCGGTCAGCAGCGAGGTGAACACGGCGGCGGTGCTGAGCACCACGGCCGGCTTCGCCAGGCTCCGCCGGCGCTGACGTGATTGATGCATCAGTTGCCTCCGACCATGTCCTCGTCGGGTTCGAACATCGACATGTCGACGTCCTCGCCGTGCTCGCGCAACTTCGTGGTCAGCATCGGCATGAGACCGGTGGGCCGGAGATGGCCGGCGTAGCGACCCTCGATGTCGAGCCCGGCGTCGAAGTCGAACGTGTAGATGTCGCTCAGCGTGATCGTGTCGCTCTCCATGCCGACCACTTCGCTGATGTGGGTGACGCGACGCGTGCCGTCGCGGAGTCGCGAGACGTGGACCAACAGGTCGACGGCCGAGGCGATCTGTTCCCGGATCGCTCGGACGGGGAGGTCCATGCCGGCCATGAGGCAGAGCGTCTCGAGGCGGGCGAGGGCGTCTCGGGGTCCGTTGGCGTGCAGGGTGGACAGCGAGCCGTCGTGGCCCGTGTTCATCGCCTGGAGCATGTCCAGCGCCTCGCCACCGCGGCACTCGCCGATGATCACCCGGTCGGGGCGCATGCGCAGCGAGTTGCGCACCAGATCGCGGATGGTGATCTGGCCCTTGCCCTCCACGTTGGGCGGGCGACTCTCCAGGCGCACCAGATGCTCCTGGCGGAGCTGGAGCTCGACGGCGTCCTCGAGGGTCACGATGCGCTCGTCGTCGGGAATGAAGTTGGACAGGACGTTCAACAGCGTCGTCTTGCCGGTGCCGGTGCCGCCCGAGACCAGCACGTTCATGCGGCCCCGAACGCAGGCGGACAGGAAATCCACCGACATCGGCGACAGGGTGCCGAACGACACCAGGTCGTCGACGCCCAGCGCGTCCTTGGAGAACTTGCGGATCGTCAGGCTCGGCCCGTCGACCGCCAGGGGTGGGATGACGGCGTTGACGCGGGATCCGTCGGGAAGCCGAGCATCGACCATGGGGCTCGACTCGTCGATCCGACGGCCGACCTTGGACACGATGCGCTCGATGACCTGGCGCAGATGAGCCTCGGTGAGGAACTGCGACTGCGTCCGCACGAGCTTGCCGTTGCGTTCCACGTAGATGTGGGCCAGCCCGTTGACCATGATCTCGGAGACACCGTCGTCCTCGAGGAAGGGTTCGATGGGGCCGTGCCGGAGCACGTCGTTGAGCAGCTCAGCGGTCAGCTGCTCCCGTTCGACGTCGGTGATGCGGGCATCGACCTCGAACAGCCAGCCACCCAACTCGGTGACGACGTAGGACTCGATCTGCTCCTCGGTGAGCGTCCGGTCGTACAGCCGGGCGCCCATCCGTTCGATCAGCGCTTCCTGCGCCTTGACCTTGAGCTCCTGGAGGTGCGGCGGGAGCAGCGGGGACTCCAACCGCACCGGCAGGAGATCGTCGTTGTCCTCGACGAGCTCGGGGTGATTGTCGGTCGGCACCGGGAGGGCGCCGTCGGCCACTGGGGTCTCGGCTGTCGGCTCCGTGGGCGAGACCGGGACCGCCTCGACCGACTGGTCGGTGGTGGCGTTCCATGTGCTCGCCGGCTCCGGTGCCTCGGGGAGGCCCGACGGCTCGGCGGTCTGGTCCCCGCCGTCGTCGGCGACGGGGAGGGAGGTCGACGGCGGCGTGGGGCCGTCGTCGGCGGCGTCGGCCGAGGCTCCGACCTCGTCGCGCTTGTTGCGTCGCCCCAGTGCCACGTCAGCTGTCTCCGAGGTCAAGCCCGCCGAAGCTCGCTCCAGCGCTCTCGCCGCCCTCCGCTGCGCCCTCTTCACCTTCGACGAGGGCCAGGACCCGGTCCGGGTCGAACGGATCGACCCGCAGCTCGTTGGAGGGGGCGTCGGGGTCGAGGGAGACCTCGACGTTGTCGACGACCTTCAGCTCGGAACCTTCGACGGTGGCCTCGTCGCCTTGGCGGGCGAGCCAGATGCGTCCGAACTCGGCGACGTGGGCGAGCTTCTCGAGGTCCTCGACCGGTACGCCGAAGGTGATGAACAGTCGGCTGGTGGGAGCGAGGCTCGGTGCGAGCGGATCGTTGCTCAGCTGCTCGGTGGTGAAGAGACGCTCGGTCTGCACGTTGGTCACCAGCGTCGATTCGGCGACGACCACCGATGTGGATTTGCCCTCGGCAACCTCGGGACCGAGGTCATAGGAGCCGACGACGGCCACGATCATGCCCGGGCGGATGTTGCCACCGAGGGCACGCTGAGACTCCAGCGCCACGGTGACCTCGAACAGGTTCGGGTCCACGTCGGGGAGGGCCGACAGCTCCTGCTCACCCGGGACGACGAAGTCGTCGACGGCGATCTGAGCGCCGAGCGGGACGGTGGCTGCGAGGACGTTGCGCCCGATCGCCAGGTCGGCGAGGTCGTCCACGCTGGTCAGTGCGCCGAGCTCGACCTGGTCCACCGGGACCGAGACCAGCTCGACGAAGGCGAACGCGTTGTCGCTGAGCGTGGAGGCGGACTCACCGGCGTTGATGTCGCGCTTGGCGACCAACACCTGAGTCTCCTCGACCGGCTCTTCGACGGCCGCTTCCGATTCCGGGTCGTCGGAGTTCTGCCACAGGAGCAGGCCACCCACGAGGGCCAAGAGAACGGCGGCGATGACGCCGAGCATGCTGCGATTCTTCATTGTGTCCCTCCGCTGCGACGGCTTGGGGTGGTTCCCCGGGGGACGTGGCCGCCGAATCCGCTGAGGCTTACCCTGTCGGCCCACGCGGAGGGTTCTTGAGGCGTCGACCGATCAGGGCGCTCCCTGTCGACGACCTGTCGAAGCGTCTGGGCGGCCGAGGACCGCCGTGTTCAGAGCTCGTCGAGCCGGGTCAGGCCCGTCTTGAAGGCAAGCGCCACCAGCTGTGCCCGATCGCGCGCGTGCAGCTTGGTCATCGCCCTGCTGACGTGGGTCTTGGCCGTCAGCGGCGACAGGAAGAGGGCGTCGGCGATCTCGTCGTTGGACAGGCCTCGCCCGACGAGGCCGACGACCTCGCGCTCTCGGGCGGTGAGGTGCCCGACGGTCTCCTCGTCCACGACGCTCGGTGTCGGTTCGTCGCCGAGGGATGCCAGCAGCGCCCGGGTGGCCTTGGGGGTGAGCAGGGCGTCGCCGGCGGCGACGACTCGGATGGCGTCGAGCAGGACGGCGGGGTCGACACCCTTGTCCAGGAAGCCGCTGGCCCCTGCGCCCATCGCCGCGACGACGTACTCGTCCAGTTCGAAGGTGGTCAGCACGATCACTCGGACGCCTGCGAGGTCATCGTCGTCGGTGATGGCGCGGGTGGTCTCGATGCCGTCGCGACCGGGCATCCGGATGTCCATGAGGACCACGTCGGCCCGAGCGGAGCGCACCAGGTCGACGGCCTGCGCGCCGTCGTCTGCCTCGCCGACGACCTCCAGGTCGGCCGCCGAGTCGATGATGGCTCGGAACCCGGCGCGGATGAGGGCCTGGTCGTCGACGAGAACCACTCGGATGCTCACGGCGGGGTCTCCTGGTCTGCGGCCGCCGGAAGCCAGGCGGTCACCGCGAATCGGTCGTCGGTGGACTCGGCACTGAGGCGTCCACCGTTGGTCGTGGCCCGTTCGCGCATGCCGATGAGGCCGTGCCCGGCCCCGGTGCCGCCTCGGGCACCTGCGGGGTTCACCACACTGATGGTGAGGCCGACCGGGTCCCAGTTCGTGGCCAGGTCGGCGGTGCCCGTCCCGTGTTTGGCCGCGTTCGTGAGCGCTTCCTGCGTGATCCGGTACGCCGCCAAGGACACGGCCGGCGCGAGGGGGCGCGGGGCGCCCGAGCGGCTCCAGGTCACATCGAGCCCGGCCCCCCGCATGGTCTCGACCAGGCTGTCGAGCTGATCGACGGTGGGCAGCGATGCGGTGGGAGCGTCCTCGTCGTGGTGGCGCAGGACGGCCAGGAGCTCGCGGAGCTCGTCCAGGACCGAGCGACCAGCGTCACGTGCGGCGGTCAGGGACTGTTCGGCCTGGTCCGGGTCCGAGCGGAGGAGATGGAGCGCCGCGCCGGTCTGGACGTTCATGACCGACAGGTTGTGCGCCAGGAGATCGTGGAGCTCACGGGCGATGGCGAGACGCTCCTCACTGACCTGCTGGCGGGTTTCGGCCTCGGCGGCGAGCACCGCTGACCGCACCTGCGCGTCGGCGGATGCTCGGTAGTCCCGCCACGACCGGACCGCGTCGGCGATGCCGACGGCGCCCGCCGCCCAGACGATCCCGATCACGGACCGACTGTCGGCGAACTCGGCGTCGTTGGCCAGCAGCCCGAACGTGTAGAGGAGGCCGGCCACCACCGAACCCAGGAGGATCGCCTGCCCGCGGGTGAGGCGGATGCAGGTCGTCACCAACAGGACCAGGATTGCGAAGAAGATCGGGGTGGGTCGCTCGAGGACGACGACGTGGATGCCGCCCCAGGCCAGACCGACGATCAGGAGCAGTAGGGGCTGGGTGCGCCGGGCGAGGACGAAGAGGAACGCGCCGACACCGGCGGCCACTTCGGGCCAGCCGGTGTCGAAGTCCTGGGGGGCGTTGCCGATCAGGAGGGCGCTCAGCCCGACGGTGACCAGGGCCAGGAGCACGTCGACCCGTCGGGGGTCGGCTCGCAGCCAGGTCAGGACCGAGGCCGGGCGGTCAGGCATCTCGCCGATTGACCAGCACGGTTGCCAGGGTCAGGAGGCCGACGACCCAGGCGGCGAAGACGGCATAGCCGGCGCCTCGGCTCAGCAGGTCGGGATCGGACACCTGGGTCATCATCGCAGAGCCGGCTTCGGAGGGCAGGTACTTCATGAAGCTGTCGGTCACGCTGTCGGGCAGCAGGTTCAACAGGTTGGGGCCGATGAAGACGCCGCCGACCAGGGTGCCGATGCCTGCTGCGGTCGACCGGAGCAGAAAGCCCAGGGCCACGCCGATCAGGGCGATACCGGTCAGGTACAGGCTGGTCCCCATGATGACATCGAGGACGTCGGTGACCGGGACGGTGGGTTCGTTGCCTGCGTACACGGCCTGACCGGCGGCGATGGCGGCGGTCACGGCCACGAGGGCCACGCCGAGGACCGAGGCGGCGATGACGGCGGACTTGGCCCGGATCACCCGGCCTCGTCGACCGACCGAGGCGAACGCCGTGCGGATCAGCCCGGTGGAGTACTCACCGGCGACGAACATCACGCCGAGGACGCCGATCACCATCTCGGTCAGGCCGATGCCGCCGAGGGCGACATCCACCGGGTCGGTGAGGAAGGCGGCGGGGCCGGCCTGCTCGTCGGAGTCGACGACCGCCGAGAAGATCATGCCGAAGGCCACGGTGGCGATGCCGGCGGCGATGAGGGTGATGGAGGTGGATCGGACCGACCAGAACTTGATCCATTCGCTGCGGATGACGTTCCAGGTGCGGACCTTGCCCGCTGTGGTGGGGCGGGGAGCCGCGGTGGTCGACATGGATGCCTCGGTGGGGACGGGGGTCAGGGTGGCCCGGGTGGACGTGGTGGGGACGGGGGTGAGGGTGGTCATGGGGTGCTCGCTGTGGTCGGTTCGGGTGGACATCTGAGGGGAGGAAGGGGCGGAAGGGGCGGAGACGGTCATCAGGCAGCCGTCCGGTTCGAGCCGCCGTGGTATTGGACGGCATCGGCGGTGAGGCTCATGAAGACGTCCTCGAGCGAGCGCTGTTCGGGGATCAGCGAGGT
The DNA here is from genome assembly GCA_965262315.1 of Acidimicrobiales bacterium. Lineage (GTDB taxonomy): Bacteria > Actinomycetota > Acidimicrobiia > Acidimicrobiales > UBA8592 > JBCCFK01. The sequence continues at coordinate 35,553 of CBDHFJ010000134.1, read as the reverse complement.
CAGTGCGATGCCGTGGTCACGGGCGATGGCGCCGATCGCTGCGGCGTCGAGGCCGCTGACGCTCACGGTCTCTCGGTCGGCCGAGACGACTTCGACACCGTCGGCCCGCATCAGCGAGACCAGGTCGTTCAGGCGGTCGGCCCGCACGTGGGTCTTCTCGCCGACCGCCATGGCGCGCAGGTCGGCGGCGGAGATGTCCCGAATGAGGGCGCCCTGGCCGATGATGACGAAGTGCTCGGCCATGAGCTCCATCTCGCTCATCAGGTGCGACGAGACGAACACGGTGCGACCTTCGGCGGCCAGGTCCTGCAGGAGGTGGCGGATCCACAGGATGCCCTCGGGGTCGAGGCCGTTGACCGGCTCGTCCAACATGACGACCTCGGGGTCGCCGAGCAGGGCGGCGGCGATGCCGAGGCGCTGGCCCATGCCCAGCGAGAAGCCGCCGCTGCGGCGGCGTCCGACCTGACCGAGGCCCACGATGTCGAGGACCTCGTCGACCCGGCTGGTCGGGATGTTGTTCGTGACCGCCAACGCCCGAAGGTGGTCGTAGGCGGACCGGGTGGGGTGCACGGCGCCGGCGTCGAGCAGGAAGCCCAACGAGGTGAGGGGCCGTTCGTGGGTCACCAGCGGGCGGCCGCCGACGGTGGCCGTGCCCGAGGTGGGGGCGTCGAGGCCGAGGATCATGCGCATCGTTGTGGACTTGCCGGATCCGTTGGGGCCCAGGAAGCCGGTGACGATGCCCGGCTCGACGGTGAAGCTGAGGTCGTTGACGGCCAGGGTCTGGCCGTAGCGCTTGGTGAGGTGGGTGACTTCGATCATGCACCCATCGTGCGGAATCGAGGCCTCGAGCGAATCCCCCCGAGGGAGTCTTCGCCCCTACTCCCCAGGGAGTACGTGGCGCCGTGGGCCCGCTCGGCGGGTCCCTCCTCCGGCGGATCAGGCGTGGATCAGTCCCGGGATCGGGACCGGTGCGCCCGGCAGCACGTCGCCGGCCGCAACGCCGAACCAGGCCTCGGCCAGGGTGGCGTAGTACTCGTCCATGCCCACGGTGGCGACGAGATTGCCGTCATCGTCGAGTGCTCGCAGCGAGGGAGCGTCGCCGTGACGGCCGGCGGTGACCGGACCCGCCAGGAGCATCGTCGACGCGGTGCCGTGGTCGGTGCCGTTGCTGTTCTCGGCAGGGCGTCGTCCGAACTCCGAGGTGGTGGCGATCAGCGTGGTCTCGGCCATCCCCAGGTCGGCCAGGTCGTTGCGGAAGGCCGTCAGGGCTTCGTCGAGCTCCCTGAGCTGGTAGTCGTGCGAGCCCCGATGGTCGTCGTGGGTGTCGAAGGACCCCCACGGGACGTGGAGGACGCGGATGCCGGTGTCGCCGGCCAGGAGGCGGGCGCAGGTCTGGAGCTGATACGAGATCTGGCTGCCCGGGTAGGCGTCGGTCTCGCGGTCCGGGAGCGAGCCCAGGACGTCCAGGAAATCCAGCGCCCGTCCCATGTTCTCGGTGGTGACTGCCCGCAGTGGGGCACCATCCGCGCTCGATGCCATGGTGGCCAGACCCTGGCGGGCGGCCATGGCGAACGGCCAGTCGGTGGCGGTCAGGCCGCCACCGGCCCACGGGTCGGGCACCGACAGGGTGACGGCGTGGTCGCTGCGCATCGTGGGCGAGGCTCCACGGCCGACCGAGACGCCGGTGACGGGCTCCTCGGCGGCGAGCTGGTCACAGAGCCGACCCAGGAAGCCGGTCGAGAACGTGGCCTGACCGGTGACGTCACCGGTCCACCAGCGACGTGACGACTCGAAGTGCGACAGGTCCGGGTCGGCCATGCCGACCCCTTCGAGCACCGCCACGCCTGACGCGTGCAGACCGGCGAGATTGGGGTTGAGCCCGACCTCGTCATCGATGGGCAGCACCGTCTCCGGGTCGACGCCGACCGTCGCCCTGAGGTCGACGTATCGGGGGTCGTTGTGAGGGATCACCGTGTCGAGGCCGTCATTGCCGCCTTCGAGCTCGATGACCACGAGTGTCCGGTCCTCCGACGGTCCGACGGCTGTGACGGGGGCGGGTGGCACCGGTGTGGCCGTCGGTGGTGCCGGCTCGTCGGCAGCGCTGGCGAATGGCAGCCCGTCTCCGCCGTCGGAGCAGGCGCTCAGGCCGAGCGCCGCACCGCCGGCACCCAGCGCGAGGGACTGCAGGAAGCGACGTCGGTCCAGGGGGTGGGCCGGGGCAGGGTCATTGGCTGCGGGGGACATGGGGCTCCTCGGTTTCGGTGGTCGGCGTCAGGCCAGGACGACATCGGGTGAGTTCAGGGCCAGGTAGACAAGGAGGGCGTTGACCTCCTCCGCCGCGAAGGGGGCCCAGTAGGCCTCGTCGAGCGCGGCGATCGTCTCGTCCGCCGGGTCGTGGATGCCGCAACGGCGCAGGACCTCGGGGATGGGGTCGTCCTCGTCGAACCCGAAGGTGGTCGGCCCGTCGTCTCCCAACGAGTCGGCGATCGTGAACAGCGCGGTTCCCCGTGCGAGGACCAGGCTCGGCGACACCCACCGCTCCCCAACGGGCCAGCCGGCGACGTTCGGAGGGAGGAAGGGCAGCTGGTCGAGTTCGACCAGCACCCAGAGGTGTTCCTCGGTGATCTCGGGTACCTCCAACACGTTGGCGACATGGACGAACCACTCGATGGGGAAGCGGGGTCGAGCGTGGATCGACGCCTCGAAGTCCGCCGAACGCAGGATCTCGGCCACCAGCGGAAGGATCTCCAGGCGTTCCGCCCGGAACAGCGCGCCGAGCTCCTCCAGCCGTTCGGGGCCGGGCTCGGTACCGACCAGGAACCGGTGCAGCGCCGCGGCCACGTGGGTTGCACACGCGTCGAGGTCACACAACGCGTCGACGATCTCGGCCGGCGTGAATCGGCCGCGGCGGCCGAGGAACCGGATCGCGCCGGGGTAGGCGGCGCCCTCGTCCCTGCCGGCCTCGGCCGCGTCCCAGTCGACCCACCAACCCGACAGCGCCCGTGCGGCAGCCTTCACGTCGGCCTCGCTGTAGTTGCCTGCCCCGACCGTGAACAGTTCCATCAGCTCGCGCGCCAGATTCTCGTTCGGCGCGAACCCCTGGGACCCGGCGGCGTCGAGGTAGATCAACATCGCCGGGTCAGTCACCATCTCCCGGGCGAGGCTGCGGAAGTTGCCCAGCGCGTGGCGCCGCACCAGTCGGTGTTGGCCGGCCAGCGCCCGTGCCGGGCACTTCTCGATCGAGCTGGTGAAGTGCCCGTGCCAGAACCACACCATCTTCTCGTGCAGACCCGACCATGGCGACCGCATCCGTTCGATCCACCACGAGATCAGCTCGTCCTCGCCCTCGCCGGTGTTCGCCACGTCGGGCACGTCGGTGACCGGGTCGTCGAAGAGGGGGAGGGGGCTCTCTCCCAGGAGGCCGGCGAGCACCCCGTCGTAGCCTGCGTCGGTCAGCTCCTCGACCTGACCGGGTACGGGCCCGAACGTGGCGCGGCGGAGAAGGTGGGCGATGCGAGCGGATTCCGATGCCATGGGCCGACCGTACGAACGGCACGGTGAGGTGATCGTGAAGGCGGCCTTCACGTTCACTTCATCGACGTGATGCCACCATGGTCCGATGCGGCTGCTGGTGGTCGAGGACGACATCGCGCTCGGACAGATCCTCGTCCGGGGTCTCTCCGAGGAGGGCTACGCCGTCGATCTGGAGACGACCTCGGCCGGCGCATCCCACGCGGTCGACCATGCCGACTACGACCTGGTGATCCTCGATCTCGGTCTGCCCGACGGGGACGGGGTCACGCTGTGTCGTCGCCTGCGGGACCGCCAGGTCCGTGTCCCGGTGTTGATGCTGACGGCCCGGGACGGTCTGAACGACAAGGTGGCCGGACTCGATGCCGGTGCCGACGACTACCTGACGAAGCCGTTCGACTACCTGGAGCTCGCGGCTCGCGTCCGGGCACTGCTGCGGCGGCCGCCGGACACCACGGGGCCGATCCTGGAGGTCGGCGACCTGCGCTTGGACCCTGCGTCACACACGGCATGGCGGGGCGCGATCGTCGTGCCCCTGACCGCACGCGAGTTCAGCCTCCTCGAGTACCTGATGCGGCGCCCGGGCGCCGTCCTGACCCGCGCCGAGTTGCTCGAGCACGTGTGGGACGCCAACTACGACGGCCTGTCGAACGTGGTCGACGTCCACATCGCCAATCTGCGGCGCAAGCTGGCCGTGTCCGGCGTGGAGGTGCCGATCGACACGGTCCGCGGGGTCGGCTACCAGTTGACCGGATGACCGCCCCGACCACCCCGTACCGTTGTCGGGCATGAACCTCGCCCGGACCCGGGTCCAGCTGACGGTGCTGTTCACCGCGGTGTTGGCCGTCGCGGTGATCGTGATGGCGGTGCTCGCCGCGCGGGCGGGCGAGGAGCGGATCGTCCAGTCCGCCGAGCGCGACCTGGACACACTCATCTCGGACGTCTTCCTGGAGCAGCTCGCCCCTGAGGGCTGGCTCGCCAACAACACCTGGTACGTCAACACCGCTGACGAGAGCTTCGAGCCGATCGGTGACACCTGGGTCGAACCGCCGCTGTTCGCCTATGCCAACGCCTCCTACGGGGGCCGGAACTACTTCCGGTTCGACCAGAACGGGCCGTGGATGGCCGGGACCCGCCACCTGCAGAACGACGACTTCCTGGTGGCCGCGATCGAGATGGACGGGTTCGTCAGCGACATCTCGGGCCTGAAGTGGCGCATCTCGCTGGCGGCCATCGGGATGATCGCCGCTGCCGCGTTCGTCGCCTGGCGCCTGGCAGGGCGGTCACTCGAGCCGGCGAAGGCGGCCATGGGCCAGCAACGGGATTTCATCGCCGACGCCGCCCACGAGCTCCGGACCCCGCTCGCGGTGATCCAGGCGTCTGCCTCCCACGCGTTGTCGCGGGAACGGGAGGCGTGGGAGTACCAGCGGTCCCTGGCGGAGATCCAGGTGGCCACCGAACGGGCCGGAAGCGGCGTGAACTCGTTGTTGGAGATGGCGCGGCTGGAGGCCGGCCAGGCCGTCCCCCGGCTGGCCCCCCTCCGGCTCGACCTGCTGGTCGAGGAGGTTGCGGCATCGACCCGGCTGGACGGCACCGTCGTGGCGGCGGACGAGAATCACTCGCCCCAGATTCGCAGGACGCTGACCAAGTTGTGGTTTTGATCGGTCCAAAGCGGCGCACGAGCCAATTCTTCCGCCGTCGCGGGTTGCGACTCGGCCATCGATTCTCGCTGCCAAATCTCGTGGCCCTCGCGCGTGACAAGCACCCAATGAGCGCCCGAGATACATATCTCTCGGTCCATTTCGTTTCGCACCACGCGGCTCGTCAATCCCGCGTCGTGACTCATTCGATGAACGAGCGGGATCAGGTCGAGGTGTTTATTGGAGACATGGACGGCCAAGACCCCGTCCGCCGGCAAGCGGTCTTGAAACAATTCGAATGCTTCGCGAGTCAGTAGGTGCGCCGGAATCGCGTCGCTGCTAAACGCGTCCAAAACCAGGATGTCGAATTTCTCGCCCGTCATTCGTTCCAAAACCAAACGCCCGTCACCGAGGTGATGACGAATCGTTGATGGGCAATTCTGCATGAACGTGAAATGCGTTTGAGCGATGTCCAAGACGGCCGGGTTGATCTCGATCACGTCGTACTGATCGCTGGGGCGTCCGTACGCGGTCAAGACACCACACCCCAGGCCGACCACACCGATTCGCAAGGAATCTTTGCTTCGCTGCAGCTCCTCGATCGCCAGCCCCACGCCGCTTTGGTGTCCGTAGTAGGTCGTCGGCTGCATCGCGTGTTCACCGGTGCGCTGCATGCCGTGGATCGTGCTGCCGTGAATCAAGTGTTTTCCGTGTTCATCGACATTGACACGCAAAACTCCGAAGAAGTTACGTTCCCGCGCGATCGTCGCTTCATTGGCCGTGGTCAGACCGTAGATGATCGGGACGACCGCGATCGCGACGGCGCAGTACCGAAGACGGTATGCCTCGGACCAATCGTAAGAGGTTGTCTTCCATCCGCTGCAAGCGAAGTACAGCAAGAACGTGAGCGTCGTGACCAAGTTGACGCCGATTGTCAATTCGGCATAGCTGTCCAGTAACAGGGGGCAAAGGATGGCGACAATCAGACCACCGATTGCTCCCCCGCCGGACAACATCGCGTAGTACTGAGTCAGATGTCGAGTCGGGGGTTTCAGTCTGGCGACTTCGCCGTGACACAACAAGCAAACGCCCATCAGCAAAACCATGAATGCGACGGCTTCCGTAATCAGGGTCAACTGGTTCGGCACGTATCCCTTCAGTTGAATCGCGGCGATCGCGATCAGCGTGATCACCGCCGTCAACTTTGGCCGATACCACTGCGGCGAATCGAAACAAATGATGAAGCTACACAAATAAAGGCTAAGCGGCAGTACCCACAGAAACGGTACCACAGCGATGTCCTGGCAAACGTGATTCGTCACGCACAACAACATCGTCGATGCCAGAGCCGGAAGCGCGATCCAGCACACTCGCGTCTGCCAATTCGGTCCCATCCGATCGGGTGATTCCGTCGCCGTCGCGACCATCTTGTCCGCCGCGCGATCTCCGACGCGAAACAAGCCAATCGCCACGACCCCTTGCACAAGCACGAAACCACAAAACATCAACGACCAGGCCGTGCTCTGGCTGGAAACCGATAGCATCGGTTCGACAACAAACGGGTAACTGAGCAGCGCGAACAGCGAGCCGGCGTTGGACAGCGCGTACAATCGATAAACACGATCACTGTCATCGTGATAACTGAGCCACGCTTGGATCAACGGACCCGTGCTGGATAATACGAAATAGGGCAGCCCCACATGGGCCGCAAGCATCCACAGCAAATAGATCGTAGGCGACTCGTTCCCGCCGGGTTTCCATGCATCGGACGGTTCGATCGGTAGCAACAGTGCCGCGCAGCAAAGCAGCGTCAGATGCACCAACGCCTGTCCGGTTGGCTTGAGGAAGGACCGCAGCAGGTGAGCATACAAGTAGCCACCAAATAACAGCAGTTGGAAAAACAACATGCACGTCGTCCACACCGCCGGCGTCCCCCCGAACCACGGCAACACACACTTGCTGATCACCGGCTGGACCTGGAACACCAAGAACGCGCCCAACAGTGTCGTGGCGGCGAACCAGAACATCGATCGGCCTTTCACATCCGACGGAATCGGCGATACGGATGCGAAACCGGGTTTTGCGGGATTTGCGGATGACATGAGTTTTGGGCGGATTTGAAGCTTGACGGGGCGCGAAAACGCATGGGGTTGCGTGCGGAGTACGCAAAACCGTAGGTCACAAAACGGCCGGGAGACCGTTAGAATCAGGGACATCCGCCGGTAACCTTTCCACCTGATACCGATCCAGCTCCCATTGTCCATCAGTCCCCTCGTGACGAAGCGGTGATCGCCGGACGCGAGCGTGTCTATCTGGACGCCAGCCGGGCGGCCGTTTGGGGTCTCGGCGTCAACTCGGTGTTGGTCGTCGTGAAGTTGGTCGGCGGCGTCGTCACAGGTTCCTCTGCCCTACTGGCCGACGCCGTCAACTCGATCGGCGATGTCGCAAGTGCGATGGCCGTCCGAGGTGCGCTCAGCGTCGCGCAAATCGATGAAGACGAAGATCATCCGTACGGACACACCAAAGCCGAATCGATTGCCGGGCTGAGCGTCGCGCTGTTGGTAGCCTTTAGCGCCGGCCTACTGGGGATCGAAACAGTTCAGCGATTTTGGGGTGAACTAAAACCGCCCGCGGCTGTCGCCGGCTTCATCGCGGCGGCGTGCGCGATCGTCAAAGAAGTGATCTACCAGTACACACGCCGTGTCGCGACACGACTGAACTCCGCGGCGCTGAAAGCGACAGCCTGGGACCACCGCAGCGACGCGCTGGGATCGGGCGTCGTTGCGGTCGCGTTGTTGGCCACACCCTACACGGGCGCCGCCGCGCCCTACATCGATCCGATCGCCGCGTTTTGTGTGTGCGGAATTCTTGTGTTCACCGGGATCCAGCTGTTTCTTTCGACCGCACGCGAGTTGATGGATCAACAGGCCGACGAATCGATGGTCGCAAACGTTCGGCTCATCGCTCAAACCGTCGCGGGAGTCGATGAGGTCGAAAAACTGCGGGTCCGAAAAAGTGGTCTCGAGTACTTCATCGAGATTCATGTCGAAGTCGACGGACGATTGACGGTCGATGAGGGTCACCGCATCGGACACGACGTCAAGAACAAGTTGTTGGCCGAAATGCCGCGAGTCCGTGATGTGCACGTCCACATCGAACCACACACACGGCCGCAGTTGGATGCGATGGATTAGGCTTGGTTTGAAAAGTTGCGGTGCCAGGAAAAGGGGGCGCCAGGAAAAGGGGGCGCGGACCCCTTTTCCGGCCCAGCAATTGGCATTTCACGGTCCGCGGCATACGGTATGGGTTTTGCCGGATGATGGTCGATGCCACGCCGGCCAGATTGTCTCTTTCACACGAAAACATTCTTTCTGTGGGAGAACGTGCTGGCAATGATTCGAGGTTGAACCGGAAGACGTCACGGCTATGGCTGTTCAGCGAGATGCAGATCGGACCGAAGCGATGGATGGTGAACGCAGTTGTTGCTCGCATCACGGCGGTCCCTCATCCGATGTGCGGAAAGCATCGGCCGGGACGGATGCGATCTACACCTGTCCGATGCACCTGGAGATCGAACAAATCGGACCGGGGGATTGCCCGATTTGCGGGATGGATTTGGAGCCGAAGTACGTCGATGTGACCGACCTCGGCGATGATGGCTCCTGCGGTGACATGTTGCAAAGGTTTTGGGTCGGCGTGGTCTTATCGCTGCCGTTGCTCGTTCTGGCGATGGGGCCAATGGTTGGCTGGAATCCGGCCGAAGGAATGTCAACGACGGCTTTCGGCTGGGTGCAGCTCGCCTTGGCGACACCCGTCGTATTCTGGTGCGGCTGGCCATTGTTGGTTCGCGGGATCAACTCTTTTCGCTCGCGAAGTCTGAATATGTTCTCGCTCATCACATTGGGAACGCTGGCCGCATTTTTGTTTAGTTTGTGCGTCGTACTATTTCCCACCCTGGTTCCGGACGCGTTTTTCGAGAACGGGAAACCGCCGCTTTATTTTGAGGCGGCTGCCGTGATCATCACACTGGTGTTGCTGGGGCAGGTATTAGAATTACGCGCGCGACAACACACGGGCAATGCGATTCGCGAGCTGATGCAGCTTGCGCCGGAAACGGCTCATTTGTTGACAGATCAGGGTGAGACAGAGGTTGCGCTCGAAGATGTCCAAAAGGGCGATCGGTTGCAGGTGCGACCGGGCGAGAAGGTTCCGGTGGATGGCAAAGTTGTTAGCGGCAGCAGCAGTGTGGATGAATCGATGCTGACCGGTGAGCCGATCCCGGTGATGAAGCGAGTGGGCGACGAGATCACCGGTGGAACGCTGAACCAGACAGGGGCTTTGGTCATGATGGTTTCCGGAGTAGGCGGGGAAACCGTGTTGCATCGCATCGTGCAGATGGTGGCGGAAGCACAGCGAAGCCGCGCCCCGATCCAAAAGCTGGTCGATGGTGTCGCTCAGTATTTTGTTCCGGCGGTCGTTGTTTGTTCGATGACGGCGTTCATCGGGTGGGCATGGTTCGGGCCGGAGCCCCGGCTGGCTCACGCATTCGTCGCGGCGGTAGCGGTGTTGATCATTGCCTGCCCGTGCGCGCTCGGACTGGCAACGCCGATGTCCGTGATGGTTGGCGTGGGTCGTGGTGCGCAAGAAGGTGTGCTGATCAAGAACGCCGAAGTTCTGGAAGTGATGGAGAAAGTCAATACCGTCGTCGTCGATAAGACGGGCACTTTGACGAAAGGTCGTCCCGAAGTGACCGCGGTGGAGACGTTGGCGGACTGGTCTGAGAACGAAGTGCTGAGATTGGCAGCCGCGGTGGAAGCCCGCAGCGAACATCCATTAGCTCGGGCCGTCGTTCGGCGAGCGGAGTCGGACGAAATAGCACTCCCCGATGTGATCGACTTCGACAGTATCACCGGTGGCGGTGTTCAAGGGATCGTTGACAACCATCAAGTCCTGATGGGGCATGGGGACTTGCTTGAGGAGCGGTCGATCGCACGCGTCGAATGGGGACGCGAGCGAGCAACCGTGCATCAATCGCAAGGAGCAACGGTGATCTATGTCGCGATCGACGGCCAGCTCGCCGCCATCATGGCCATCACCGATCCCATCAAGGAAAGCACTCCGGCGGCGCTCGAGACGCTACACGAACTCGGCTTAAGCGTGGTGATGCTAACTGGTGACGCGGAACCAACTGCCAGGGCGGTCGCCGAAGAACTTGGCATCGATGAATTTCATGCCAGTGTCTCACCGGAAGACAAACATCATTTCGTGAAGCGTCTGAAGGACGCAGGTCAAGTGGTTGCGATGGCCGGTGACGGAATCAACGATGCTCCCGCCTTGGCGGAGGCAAATGTTGGTATTGCGATGGGGACCGGAACGGGTGTGGCCATCGAATCGGCCGGTGTGACGCTCGTCGGTGGTGATCTTCGCGGTGTCGCGGCGGCGAGTCATCTTAGCCGCAAGACGATGCGCAACATCCGGCAAAACCTGTTCTTCGCCTTTGTGTACAACGCGTTGGGGATCCCGGTTGCCGCCGGGCTGCTCTATCCGCTGCTGGGCGTGCTGCTCAGCCCAATGATTGCCGCGGCCGCGATGAGCTTCAGTAGCGTCTCTGTGATTGCAAACGCACTGCGACTTCGTGCGGCGACCTTGACCTGATGTCCACTCGTTTCGCCGGTCATCGTGGGCATCCGATTTCTCTGTCGATTTCTCTGTCGATTTCCCCGTCGATTCATGTTGCGCCGATTCATTTCGCCGCCAGCCATTCGGCCAGCGTCCGCAGGTTCTTGGCAAACGTGTCACTGCGAATGACGTGGGTCGTCGTGTCGCCGGCACCGTGATAACGAAGCTTCCCGGGTTCCACCCAAGCGCCACGTGGATCCAACTTGAGGATCAATTGCGTCACCTCCCGGTCAAACTCTGTCGACCGGTCTCGTGTTCCCCTCGACTGGCCCGGCCATCGATCGCCGACGTCGGTACGTCGAAGTTTGCCGAGTTCCTTTTCGATCGGGTCCAGCTTCGATGTCACGATAAATCCGTAATGCGTCGGCAAGTCGTGCGTCGTGTACACGAGTTCGTAATCCGTCGTGAAGAACAGGGGACGGTTGGTCTCCATCTCGTAAAACCTCGCCAACCGACCGTCATCCAGCAGGGACCGGCGAAAGTAGGCGATCGCACGCGGAATCGGCTCCAGGAATCGTTCGGCGTTGTCCGTCTCGGCCGCGGTTCGGCGATAGAGTGTCATCAGTGTCCGCATCACGCCTTGCGATTCGCCGCCGCTGATTGCGGGCGGTTCGAACTTGCGAGCCCAGGCGGGGTGCATGTTCTGGTCATATTGCTGTGCCCAACCCGGTTGTGGTTCCGGTAGCTGGGCTCGCAACAAGAACTCGCCGCCGCGTATTGCGGAATCGAGGTAACGTGAATCTTGGTAGGTTTCCCATGCGTCTAGCATCGTCACGATCAAATCGCTAAGCGTGTTATCGTTCAACGTGTAGTAGTCCGCATATCTCTTTGCCGGGTAAGTCCGTGGCCACGAATCGGGAATCGACGCTTTCAGCGGCTCGGAGCCGGAAGGTTCGCGGAATTCGCTATATCGCTGTGGCCACGCGCCGTTTGAATACTGGGCTTTCGTTGTCGCATCGAGCGCGTAGATAACGCAACGGTGGATTGCCGGGTCACCGAAGCCGAGTTCTCGATCAAGTTGCATCAAGAATCGAATCGCCGACTGCGACTTGTCATCGTCAAACGTCGTCGTGTTGTGGGTCTTCTTGTCTGTCCTGGAGTCCACGCGATACGAGTACTTCGCACGATCCGTTGGATCGAACTCGATTCGATTGTCCCAGCCGCCGGATCGTAGTTGCCCGCGGACGAGGGCGGATGCCGTCTCTTTCGCCGCATCCAACAGCATTGGATCGCCGCACCTGCGATACGCACTCAGATACGCCATCCCCACACTCGGCGTCGCCGGAGGTTCGATCCAGGCGGTGGTCTTCCCCACCCTGCCCTCCCCTTCGCGCCGGGAGAGATCGGCACTGATTTGATAGACGTAGCCGCCGTGGGCGGAGGCGTTCTTACGAAAGAACGTCACGGCGCGATGCATCGCGGCTGTGACCTCTTCACGTGTTGATTGCGCGGATGCCGGGGATACAAGTACTCCTGCCACGAGCAGGACAGCGCGGCATGCCATCGCGCTTCGAAACTGGGGTTTCCGTATTCGATGTTCCAACATCATTCCGGAAATGGGTTTGCGGGCGGGCTTGTGTGCACGATCGGCGATCGATTCGAAGATAGTTGTTCGATTTTCATGACGGCTTGTTTGATATCGTCGCCGGTCGGCAGGAAGGTAAACGTCAGGTCAAACGACTCGGAATCGCCGGGGGCGAGTTTGGGGACGCGTCCGTAGTGTCGTTCGACGCGCCGATTGAAGGGGAATCCGCTCCCCGGTTCGATCCCCGTCACGTAGCCGTCTCGAAGCGCCGCCGTGTTCTTCCAAATCGTCAGGTAGGGGAGCGTATCCGTGGACCATGTTATTGACGCACCACGACGGACCGCTGCGTCGTGTAGCACGGCGGTGGTTTCGCCGCGGGAGTCCGAATGTGGTGTCGCCAGGTAGACTTGTTCAACGAAATCAACTTGCGGTGCGCCGTACCGATCGAATTCGTTGATCCCTTCCGCCGCGGTTTCGTTCATCGGCCAGATTTCTTTTGCCGCCACAACCACCTTTGCATCTTTTTCCAGGATCGGGACACCGAAATTCGTGTGATAGATCACCTGGTACTCCTGGTCCGAAGCGCCCTCGTTGGTGATCGTGTCATGCAGTTCTAGCGATCGAGAGTCGGGCAGCATTGAAAGCTCTGTCGTCAGTTTGAGCTTGGGCCCATAGAACTGCCGCTCGGAAACGACGCCGCGAAGTGTGACTTGGTGCGGAGCCTCTTTTTGCACAGTCAACTCCACCTCGGATGCGGGAATGTTGCCGATCTTTCCATGCAGTGTCAGGTCCATCTCGGCTTCGTCGCCGGTGTTGTTGATGAACTTGTCTTTCCCGGGATGGCCCGCAAACTCCAACCCACACCGAACCATCCACTCATTGAATCCTTCCAGCCATCCGAGCCCGCCGCGGCTTTCAAAGTCGATATGGCTCGGATGAACCACTTCCTGCACGGGCGAGTCCCAACCGAAAATCCGCTCGCCGGTCTTCGAATCCTTCACGTCCAGGATGCTCATCCCGCGAGTCGGGACGACGGCGACGGTGATCGTACCGTTGTCGATCGAGATCAGGCGGACGCCTTCCTGTTTGCCGCCGTGCAGCGTCCGCATTTCTATTTTCCATCGCGACGCGATTTCATCCGGCACGACCCCGTCAAGATCGAACGTTTCTTCGTTGGCGTTGGACTTCACGCTGGAGAGGACGAATCGGTGTTCCTCGGCAACACAATCTGCGATCATCGCCGTCGCGAGCACAGCCAGCAGTCCGTAGTGTCGACAGCGCATCATCAGTGCCATAAGAACCTCGTTTTGGGGGGCGTTGAAGCAAGTGTCTGGATCGCACCAGTGCTTCAATCTTATCGGATGAGATGCCGAGTTGCATCGGCGGCGATTGCTTACAATGGAGCGTACCCTGCCCGCGACTTTAAGGATCCCTCTGATCGTGCGACACGCCTTCCTGATGGTTCTGTTTGTGGCTGTTTTTTCGCTCACCAGCCCGGCAGCCGAACCGACACCAGACGAGATCGATTTTTTCGAGCGCCGGATTCGTCCGGTTTTCGTCGAGCACTGTTACGAGTGCCACAACACGGCGGAGACCAGCGAATCCGATTTGTCGCTCGATCACCGTGACGCACTTCTTCGGGGTGGGCAATCCGGTTCGGTGATTTCCGATACGCCCCGCGATAGCTTGCTCGTGAAGGTCATTCGCCACGAGATCGACGGCCTCGAAATGCCCGAGGGCGGACCGAAGCTTAGCGATCGTGTGATCGCGGACTTCGAAGAGTGGATGTCCATGGGCGCACCCGATCCTCGCACCAAGCCGCCGACGGCGGAAGTCCTCGCCGAATCGACTTCATGGGAGGCGATTCGCGAGAAGCGAAAGCGATGGTGGAGTTTTCAGCCGATCGTTCGACCAAGTGTTCCAGCTCCCGTCGGACAGCGCGGATCGCGACATCCGATCGATCGTTTTATTCAGGTCAAGCTGAGTGACGAGGGGTTGTCGCCCGCCGGACTCGCGGACCGGACCGTTTTGGCGAGGCGTCTTTCTTTCGCGTTGATCGGGCTGCCACCCACGCCCGAAGAGGTTTCAAATTTCGCAAACGATCCGTCGGAGGACGCGTACGAATCGTACGTCGATCGATTGCTCGATTCGCAGCACTTTGGTGAACGTTGGGCGCGACACTGGATGGACTGGATCCGCTACGCCGAATCGCACGGCAGCGAAGGCGACCCCAGAATCGTTGGCGCTCACTACTACCGCGACCATTTGATCCGATCGCTTAATGCGGATGTTCCATACGACCAAATGGTGCGAGAGCACATCGCGGGGGATTTGCTCCAGTCGCCTCGCATCAACGAAGAACAGGGAATCAACGAATCCCAAGTGGCGACGGCGCATTGGCGTATGGTTTTCCACGGTTTCACGCCGACCGATGCGATGGAAGAAAAGGTCCGATTCACCGATGATGCGATCAATGTGTTTAGCAAGGCGTTCCTGGGTCTTACCGTTTCGTGCGCCAGATGTCACAACCACAAGTTTGACGCGATCAGCCAGGCCGATTATTACGCGCTGTTCGGGATCATCGGCTCGACACGTCCGGGCCGCGCCGCGATTGACGCGCCGGAACGTTTGAATTTATATCGAGGCGAGTTAGAGAGGCTTAAGGCCGAAATCAGAACTGCAATCGCGGACGAATGGATTGATGCGTTTGAGATCAGACGCCCGGACGACGAAAAAGCGGACTTGCTGTCGTCCCTCATTCAACGGCTAAACGATGCCGACAACTTTCGAGCGATACTTGCAAAAGAAATCGCTCAAGCGACTCGTGCAGATCGGTCGACTCGTGTCGACGTTGCCGGGAAAGCGGTTCATCGATGGCCGTTATCGGAGCCCGCATATCACCGGGATTGGTTTCCCTACGGCACGGGAACCATTGACGAAGTTTCCTCGGCCGGTTCGTTTGCGATCCATCCGTCGGGTGACCAGGTTGTCCGCGGGGTTTATCCGGCCGGTATCTATTCGCACCTGATCAGTGATAAACACAGCGGCGTCATCGCTTCGCAGCCACGACACCTTGATGACGAGTACGAACTCTGGCTTCACATCAACGGTGACGGCAGCGCGATTTCTCGGTATGTCGTGCAAGACTATCCTCGAAGAGGTACTGTTTATCCGCTGACCGAATTAAAAGACCCGGGTTGGCGTTGGCAGAAGTACGATCTCGCATACTGGAAGGGAGACCGTATTCACGTCGAACTTGCGACGGCAAATGATTCGGCCGTCGAAGTGAAGCATCAAGATCGGTCATGGTTTGGAATTCGTGAAGCCGTCATGCTGCCCAAGGGGACGTCGCCCTTTCCGAAAGACGAGTCCGAATGGCTGCGACCGATTTTTGATCGAGCTCGATCCGTCTCCCCGGCTTCACGCGATGAATTCAATCTCATGCTGATGTCGGTCGTCAACGAGGCGATCGATGCTTGGCGAGAACATGCGATCACCGATGAGCAGGCGTTGTTGCTTGATCGTTGTGTCGCGGAAGGACTTTTGCCGAACAACCTGGAAGCCCTTTCCGACGCCCGCGCCCTGGTGCGGCGGTACCGGCAACTGGAAACCGAAATCCCGGTCCCCCGACGTGCCCCAACGCTCGCCGAATGGCGCGGTTCTGACCACCCGTTGTTTGACCGCGGTGATCACAAGCGGCCCGGCGAGATCGTTTCGCGACGATTTCTTGAAGCGATCGACGCCACTCCGTACACGAGCACGCTGAGCGGTCGTCGTCGACTCGCCGAAGACGTATTGCGCACCGACAATCCCTTGACCGCGCGAGTGATCGTCAATCGGATTTGGCATCACCTGTTCGGACGTGGAATGGTCGGAACCAATGACAATTTCGGGCGGTTGGGCCAAACGCCGACCCATCCGGAGTTGCTCGATTTCCTCGCCCACGAGTTTCGCACCACCGATGCATGGTCGATCAAGGCGATGATCCGCCGCATCGTCACCAGTGAAGCGTGGCAGCAGAGTTCTACGCCGTCGGAAATGGCAAAGCGAATCGATCCCCGAGAATCGTTTGTATTCATTTTACTCGGTTCGTCGCTTGGAGGCCGAATCGATTCGGGACGCCATGTTGGCTGTGTCCGGGCAATTGGACGACACGATGTTCGGTGATCCTGTCCCCGGCGGTTCGAACCGTCGCAGCGTCTACGTGAAAGTGATCCGCAATGCGCTTGATCCGCTGCTGACGACCTTCGACGCACCGGTACCGTTTGCCACCAAGGGACGACGCGACGTGACGAACGTTCCGGCGCAAGCGCTGATGATGAT
The DNA here is from genome assembly GCA_965262315.1 of Acidimicrobiales bacterium. Taxonomy (GTDB): domain Bacteria; phylum Actinomycetota; class Acidimicrobiia; order Acidimicrobiales; family UBA8592; genus JBCCFK01. The sequence goes on along the minus strand of CBDHFJ010000134.1, from coordinate 18,855 downwards.
GAATGACCCGCAAGTGGTCGGGCTTGCGAGACGATTCGCCGATCGAGCGATCAGGGACCCGGCCGCTCGGCGACGACGAAGCCCGCATCGAATGGATGTGGCGGCAAGCGCTGGGTCGACCGCCGACCGAAAGTGAACGGCGATCTGCCGGTAGCTTTCTCGCCGACTCGGCCCAACGCTACGAGCAGGCCAAAACCGATTCCAGGCTGCTGGCGGAGACCATCGATCGGCTGGCGGCAATCGAAGATCGTTTGATCACATCCGCAAGCGAACGGATCGAGAAAAAGGATATTCACGCACGGAACGGTGCCCGTTTGAACCCGATCGCTCACTGGCGTTTCGATGATTTGACCGTCGACGGAATCCAGGGTGGTGCGGTCGAACTTCGTGGCAATGCGAGGTTGCGTGACGGCGCGTTGATGCTGGACGGCGAAGCGTGGGCTGTGACCGGTCCGCTGGAGTTTCCGATGGCACAAAAGACTCTGGTTGCCGTCGTGCAAGTTGGACGACGTGAAGCAATCCGGTGGCGGCGTGATGACCGTGCAAGACCTGCGAGGGTCCGTTTTCGACTCCATCGTCTTCGCAGAGCGACGTCCCCGGCAATGGCTTGCCGGCAGCAACAACCACCGCCGCACCGAGTTGTTCCAAGGCGAAGATGAACAAGAAGCGGACGTCCGACCGGTACACATCACGATCACCTACGACGCGGATGGCAAGGTAACCTGCTATCGAAACGGCCGGCGATACGGCGTGCCGTACCGCACAAATTTGCAGGCGTTCGATGCCGGCGAATGTGAAATCGTCTTCGGAATGCGTCACGGAAAAGCGGCAGGTGGTAACCGAATGCTGTGCGGACGCGTCTTGGAAGCCACACTCTTCGATCGTGCATTGACCGAGGAAGAAATCGCTGCGGCGTCCAGTGGTCATACCCAGCTTCTGTTCGGAGAGCGACTGGAATCCTTGCTCAGTGAGAAACAGCGAGAAAAGTTGGTTCAAACCCGTGCCCAGTTGACGTCGTTGCGGACTCGATTGAAGGATGCTCGTCAAGATGCAGATCCGAATCGGCATTGGGTCGATTTCGCACATTCGATCTTCAACATGAAAGAGTTTATCTATGTTCGATAGTCGATCGGTACGTTCTCGCGTCGACGGTGGCTCGGTCGATCGTCCAGCGGATTCGGGCTGGTTGCGTTGGCGAATCTGCTTGCAAATCAATCGTCGGCTTCGTGGAAAATTCCCGGCGGAAAGGCCAAGAATGTTATCTTGTGCTACATGTCGGGCGGCGTGTCACATGTCGACTCGTTCGACCCCAAGCCGCGACTCCGCAAAGAGCACGGGCAACCGATGCCGATGAAGGTTGAGCGAACCCAGTTCAACAAGAACGGTGACCTATTCGGTAGCCCATTTCATTTCAAGCCACGCGGCGAAAGTGGGATTGAGATCAGCGACCTGTTTCCCGAGATCGCCGAACGCGCCGATCACCTCGCGGTCGTCCGTTCCGCAACGACCGCGGTGAACGAACATGCGCAAGGAAACTTTGTCGCCCACACGGGCTTTCCTTTCCTCGGTCACCCTAGCGCGGGCGCCTGGATGAGCTATGGCCTCGGTTCGGCCAACGAGAACCTGCCGACTTACGTTGTTTTGCAGAGCGGCGGGGCGATCGCTCCTCACGGCGGCGTGGGGCTGTTCAGCAGCGGTTTTTTGCCGGCCCAACACCAAGCGTCGATCTTCAAAGCCGACGAATCCGAAGCGGTGGCCAACGTGATTCCGTCGCAGTCCGCCAAATGGCAGCGTCCCCGACTGGATTTTGTCGCTTCGATGGATCAAGCCTTCGCCAGTCAAACGGGGGACGATCACGTCGAAGCATCGATCAAGAACTATGAAACCGCCTTTCGCATGCAATCCTCGGTGCCTGAGATATGCGACATTGCCGACGAAACGGAAGCGACTCGTCGGATGTACGGGGTCGATGATCCCGATGAAAACAAGGCCGCCTATGCGCGACAGGCTCTGCTAGCGCGACGACTGGTCGAGCAAGGTGTTCGGTTCGTCGAACTCTCTTGCATCACGTACAAGATCGGTGCCGGAGGCGCGGCGAATCCGTGGGATCAGCACGGCGAGTTGGAAAAAGGACATCGCGCGATGGGGACGCAAGTCGATCAACCGATCGCCGCTTTGATCAAGGACTTGGACGCTCGCGGGCTCCTTGATGAAACGTTGATCATCTTCACCGGCGAGTTTGGTCGCACACCGTTTTCGCAGGGTTCCAACGGACGAGATCACAATCCGTATGGATTCAGCTTCTGGTTGGCCGGCGGGGGCGTCAAAGGTGGGACCACGTATGGCGCGACCGACGAGTACGGATATCACGCGATCGAGAAACCTTGCACGTTCTATGATTTATGGGCAACGGTGTTGCACCAAGTTGGAATCGATCACGAGAAATTGACCTACCGCAGCGGCGGCCGCGATTTCCGATTGACCGATGTTCACGGCAATGTCCTGCACGACATTCTTGCGTGAATGTTGGAGTCCAGGCTTTAGCCTGCCGCGACGAGTCTTGACCCCCGACGCCAACAAGTTCGCCTCACTTTGCCGGCTGATATAGTTCGAACGCCGTCAAGTGACCTTTCAGTCCATCGAACGTGAAGGTCACCGTGGCATCCATGATGCCTTTGTCGCCGTTTAATTTTCAGACGCGACGATCAGTTGCTGCGTGTCATCCTTGCGTTGAAACTCTGTACCCGGTTGCGACGACGGACTCGACATTCGCCCGTCCACTGGTCGCCTAGATCACCGATGTGGTTCAGCGTCTCGTCACTCGGCGGCCTCCAATAGTGCGGGGTGCATCATCGGCTTCAAGTCGTCCAATCGACGCTCGAGCAGCAGACGAAGCACCATTTCACTGCGTTCCCGATAGAAAGTCGTTTCGGCGGGACCTTTGAACCAATCTTTTGCCAGTCGATCGCTGTCGATCGAGAAGCTAACGATTTTGCCATTCGACGAAAACCAGAGTCGGATGTCGCCGTCCCCTTTTCGTAGATCGCATGCCGCCGCTGCTCTTGACGATCGTTTCGCCGGGCTTCTTTTCGAAGGTTCACGCGAAAGGAACCCGAAGGTTCGAATCGGCATTCCCCCAGTGAGCTCGTTCAGTGCGCGCATCCACGTGGTCAGCATCGGCCGGATCGATTTGGTCCTGGATGCCCGAGATCACACAAGAGCAAGAAATTGCGTCAGCGTCTTGCGCTGGAGATGGCCTTGAAGACCGGTGTTTGAATTTGTTGATTCTTCTGGTAACCGGCCGCCAGCAAGGACGCCGACACCACACATTCCGAGAACAACAAGCACTGCAAGCGTAAGGGTGACGCGTTTCATCGATCGGCTCCGGTGATGGGGGAAGTTCGGGTAGGTTCGAACTCCCAAGCGTCAGAGCGATCGATGTGTTACGACGCTATCCAGACTATTTCGCCGCAGCCAAATCGGCCAACTGCACCGTCGCCCTGCCCTGCTCTTTTCCAAGTAGGCCCGGCCGAATTTGACGTTCACGTGATCCCAGGGCAGCTTGTCCATCAGTTCGTACTTCTCATGGACTTGTTTTTCGACATCGATACCGGCATCGGCGATGGATTGCCACCAGCGCTGCGAATCCAGGTACTCGGTCCAGCCGTCCATGCGAGCACCGCGCTCCCACGCCAAGCGGATTGCCTTTCCGGTGCGTCGGTCGCCACGGCTGAGGACTCCTTCCAACAGGCTGGTTTCGATGTCGTGACACTTGACACTGACGCTGCGAATCTTGCGTCGGTCGCGCATGTGACGGTGTGCCCATTGAAAGTATTCGCGGCGCTGCATTCCGTTCCACTGATACGGTGTATGAGCTTTGGGGACGAAATTCGAAACGCTGGCGGTGACTTTGGCGTATCGACCATTCACTTCTTTGCCGACCGTCGCGATCGTTTCGGCCAAGTCGACGATGCCATCCAAGTCGACGACGCGCTCGCCCGGCAAGCCACACATGAAGTACAGCTTGATACTTTCGAATCCGTTTTGAAACGCCACGCGGCAGCCTTCGATCAGATCACTGTTCTTGATTTTCTTGCGAATCTGTTCTCGCATATCGTCGCGGGCGACTTCCGGTGCCAGAGTCATGCTGCGGCGACGGTCGCTGCCCAGCAGGATCGGCAGGGTCCGAAGTTGATCGTTCACTCGCAGGCTTGGCACGCTGATGTTGACCTCCAGAGGTCGGAAGACTTCGTGAAGCCGATGGACCAAGGGCTCGAAGTGCGGATAGTCGCTACTAGAAAGCGACAGGATGCTGATTTCGTTGTAGCCGGTGTTTTGGTAACTCTCCCATGCGGCGTCGACGATCGTTTCGACTTCGCGGATTCGCAGCGGACGTTTGATGACGGTGCTTTGACAAAAGCGGCACAGGTGCGGACAGCCGCGCATGATCTCGACGGCGATTCGATCGTGCACGCAGTCGATATAGGGAACGATCGGTTTGGTCGGCAGCGGCGTGCCGTCCAGATCACTAATGACGCTTGGTGCGATCGTTTCGGGAACATCCGAGCGTGTGCGATTGATCGATGCAATACGCCCGTCGGCATATTCGGGCATGTAGAAGCGGGGCACGTAGGCGCAGTCCATCTTTTGTGCCAACGCCGCCAACGCGGATTCACGTTGCTTCTGTCCTTCGTCGCCGCCGGCGAACGTTCCGTCGGCGCGGCGGTAACGTTCCTTCATTTCGATCCAACAGTCACAAACCGCCGGCAGCGCCGGTTCGCCGTCTCCGATCATCATCACGTCGAAGTAGTCGGCCATCGGTTCGGGATTCTGGCAACAGGGACCGCCGGCAACCATCAGCGGATCGTTCATGGTGCGATCGACCGATTGCAGCGGGATACCACCCAGGTCGATCATCGTCAGCACATTGGGCGAACTGATTTCGTACTGCAAACTCAGCCCGACGACGTCGAAGTCGGAAAGTTTGGTGAACGTTTCCAGACTGTACAGCGGGATGTCATGCTCGCGCAGTTTGGCTTCCATGTCCGGCCAAGGCGTGAAGACACGCTCGGCACACCAGTCGTCTCGCCGGTTCATCAGAGAGTACAAGACTTGCAGCCCGTGATGGCTCATTCCGATCGTGTAGGCATCCGGAAACCCCAGACACAGCTTGCCTCGGACGGACGGGTGATCTTTAACGACAATATTGCGTTCGCCGCCGACGTATTGGGCCGGCGTTTGGACGTGGGGCCAAACGAGCGATTCGAGTTTTCTGCGTCGCTGCGAGTTGATCATGTCGGATGATGCCTACTTCGAAATTTTGCGGTGCAAGGTAGAGTGTGTACGGTAACACACGCTCCTTGCAAGGGAATATCGGATCGATGAGCGACTTTGAGACGGTCGGCAAAAGTGAGTGATTTTGAGGAAGGCGTCGGCAAAGCGGTCCCCGTGGACGGCCGCATGGTCGCCGTATTCCTGAAAGAAGGTCAATGGCACGCGATCGACGACCTTTGCCCCCATATGGGGGCGTCGTTAGCCGAAGGGCACTTGGAAGATCACACCGTCACTTGTCCCTGGCACGCTTGGCGATTTTGTATCAAGGACGGAACGTGGGTCGACAACCCGCGCGTGAAGGTCGATTCTTTTGAAGTCAAGATCGACGGTGACGACGTGCTGGTCCGCGAGAGGGAGCAACCGGACGCATCGGCGGAGAATGCCGAGTAGCGAGCTTGTAATGCGTGTCGCAAGTCCTGCACGACGTTGTCAAATGGTGCATCACGCCCGGGCGACACGGGAAGTCGGTCAAGCGTTTCGCGACTTCAAACTTCCCAACCGTCCGGTTTCGTCCTGATACTTCCGCAGCGCGCCAACCACTTCGGGACAGAACGCGGTGCCACTCTCGGCGCCGACGATTTCAATGACTTGTTCCGCCGACATCCCTGATCGGTAAGGGCGATCCGCCGTCATGGCTTCGCAGACATCGGCGACGGCCAAAATTCGGGCTTCGACCGGAATTGCTTCGCCTCGTAGCCCGCGGTGGTATCCCGTGCCGTCGAGTCGTTCGTGGTGTGCGCTGGCATAGTCGGCAAAGCCGTGAAAACACGATACGCGTTCCAAAATCTCTTGCGTGTGTTGTGCGTGCAACTTCATCTGGTCGTACTCCGCGTCGGTCAGTTTCGCCGGCTTGTCCAGAATCATGTTCGACACGCCCAGTTTGCCGATATCGTGAAGGAGTCCGGCCCGATGCAATTCACGCTGCTTGTCGGGTGACATGCCCATTGTCGCCGCGATGCCAACGGCGATATCGCCGACGCCTTCGGAGTGTTTCAGCGTCCAAGGCGACTTGGCATCGATGACCTGAGAAAATGCCAACGCGACGCGATCGATCGTTTCGCCGTCGGCTTGGCGGACATGATCGACGGGCTCGAGCTCTTGAAGCACCCGTCGTGGCTCCGGGTCGGCAATCGTTTGTTTGAATGACGAGTACTTCGCGGCGCCCAGAAACGCTTTGACCAATTCAGGATTAAACCACTTGTTGGTTCGTTCTTTGGCAACCGTGCGAGCGGCATCAATGCCATCGGTCGCGATGAACACTTCCATCGTTTGCGCGAGTGAGCAGATTTGGCCTTCGAGAGAAATCTCGTTCCCCTTCAGTCCGAGGGGATGCCCGGTGCCATCCCAGTGCTCGTCGAGGTCCAGGATCGCTTTGGAGGTGGCTTCCGGAAAACCGATCATGCGCGCGATATCGGCACCACGTTCGCATCGCACTTTGATCAATGACCTCGATGTGTCCTCCGAACGACGCGCCATGTCAAAGACCTTTAACAGTCGCTTGACGATGGAGGTGCCCGGCATCACGTGTCGCAAAGAAAACGAGGCCGTCGCCATCAGATTCGTCCAGTCGACAAGTTTGAAGTCTCGCTTGACGATACGATCATCCGATTGGAATAACGAGCAAGTCATGGCGGCATTGCTGGAACATCCCAAATCCTTCAGCAGCAATGCATAAAACAACGCCGCCTTTCGTTCTTCGCTCAATTGCACCGCGTCGGCGATTCGAAGACCGATGATGCAGCTTCGAACCGCGTGCCCCTGCGGCTGTCCCTCGGTGATGTCCAGGGCATAGGAAAGCGCTGCGATCACTTCGGATAGACGAACTTCTCCCTCGATCGAACGGGTTTGGGTCGCATCGAGATGGTTCAAAATGGGGGCTGACACGAAACTGTCTCCATTGATTCCCGTGGTTCACAGCAAGTGGTGACGAAAGCACGGGAAAATCTAGCTCGAAAATACCGCCGAGGACGACCAGATTTCGTCGGCTTGGATGAATCGTAAGGAACGTGCGGGGCGAATCCGGTTGCGGGTCGCCGCCGTCTTCATTGGGATGCCGACAAGATGGCCGCCGAACGACGCCAACGAGAGGTTGTGCCGTACCAAGCTCTCATTCGGTTGGGAGTGTCTGTTGACACCTCCACCGCTTGGAGACCGTGCGGTTTTGCGAGAGTGATTCAATGACGAGTTTCACACTCGCCCCAAAGGAGCATGGGACAACGGGCATGGGACGATGGGGGCGCCCCGGCGCGATTGAATTTACTTTTCCCAGGGCGGCACCCACGTTCGTGAAACTCGTGTCGGTTTGCCCTGGGCTGGACGAACTGTTGCCCCTTCAGGGCGTCGTGCTTCCATCGCTCGGTGATCTCGCAGCGGACTTCATCCATCAATACTATCTGATCCGCTTCCGATGCATTTGCGTCTTCAGTTCGTGTTTGACGCGCAAGCCAGAAGCCATGGCAATGCGGTGGCACATATCGCGATCGCCGAACGCCGCAATGCGACGATCGTGTGCCCGCTCGTCCATCCGACCGATGCCGATGCCGCACTGAGTCCGCCGATCGTCAAACAGATCGGAACGCTGACCAGTTCCATGGTCGTGGCGATATCCGCCGTTCCAAGCCGAAGTCCTTCTTCGATCCACAGGATGACACCCACGGTGGCCAGCGGCAGGAGCAGAAAATCGAGACCCGACAGCAGCCAGCATGCGCGTGAACAGACGATCCCCGCTAGCGTAGCATTTTGGCGCGAGGTCTTTCGAAACCCTGGCCTCGGATCGTTGGTCGGGTGGTAAGGATTCACACGCGACGAACCTTTTTGCGTCGGTTAGCAGGGGTGGGGGAGAAAGGCCACCGGCGGTTGCTTAGACCGAATTCGCACAAGAAGGTTCGCCGAACGCATGACCGCCGCCAACCGAATAGAGGGACAGTGCCTAGTGCTCCGTCCAGATTTGATTTTGGGGCCGAGTGATTGTGGCTCGATCGTCCCAATCGAGAAATCTCGGTTGGGACAACCGAGCCACTCTGGGCACAATCCCAAAGTTAAAAAGTGACGGAGCACTAGATTTCCAGCGTGCCGCCCACCTCAAGGACGACCGGTTCGGCATCGGTTTGTTCACGTATCTTGTTTGCCCAGGCTTCGCCGTCTTGCTGGATGGGAGGCCACGTGTTGTAGTGCGCCGGCACGACTCTTTTCGGCTCGATCAGCTTGGTCGCGGCCGACGCTGTCCTCGATACCCATGGTGAACACGTCACCGATGGGAAGCACCGCGACGTCGACACCGTGGGCGTAATACTTCATGTCACCGAAGTATGCTGTGTCGCATGCGAAATAGATGCGTTTCCCGCCAACAGTGACCACGTAGCCGGCGGGATCGCCTCCGGCGGAGCCGTCCGGCATGACGCTGCTGTGAATGGCCGGCACCATTTTGATCGAACCAAAATCGGTTTCGATGCTGCCGCCGATGTTCATGCCGACCGCGTTTTCGATGCCGTGCTCGCGGGCGAACCACTGGGTGATGTCAAAGATCGCGATCAGGGACGCGTCATTCGCCTTGGTGACCGCCGCCGCGTCGGCGACGTGATCAAAGTGTCCGTGCGAAATCAGCACGTGCGAAATGCCGGACAGCTCTTCTGGTTTGACGGTCGCGGAAGGGTTGTCGGTGAAAAACGGATCAAGCACGATCCGATGCCCGTCGGCCTCGACAAGCCAAGTTGCGTGTCCGAGCCAAGTCAGTTTCGTCATTAAATCGTCCATTCCTTTTGTGATCCGGGGTGGCTGACCCATACCTTGGGTCGTTCCGTTTCATTCGTCGCACCCAGGCGAAATCGGAGTCCAACGGATGATGCGGTCAGGTGGTTGTCACCTCCCGGCAAACAACGCTCGTCCAAAGATAGAACACCGTTGTCCAGTCGATAAAGTTCAAGCTGCCATGGATCACGATCAACGATCAAGACCTCACGGGTGTCGATACTTGCGTAGAATTCGAATTTCTCGCGACTCTTGTCGCCGCGACTGGTGATTCCGATGGCGAAATCGGGTCCGCCGAGCCAAAAGGATTCGCGATCGATCGCACTTGTACCGTTCCAGAAAACGGCAACGTCTGGGACGCGAAAGTTCTTTTCCCAGTCTTCTCGATCGCTGACGTTGCAGCCAGGAAAGACTTCGCCCAAGCCGGTTAATCCAACGGTTTCCTCAAGAAATGGTCGCCAACAAATTAACCAGTCTCTGATTTTCGTTATTCGGCATGGCGGCCATCATGTAGACTCCTTCCCAGACCTCGTCGTATCGATCGCCGCCTCGCTCGGCTCGTTCTGCCTTCAAGCGTTCGGCAAGTGAGTCGTCAAGGATTACGGTGGTCATTTGCACCTCGACTAAGAGTCAGACCTACGCGATTTCAGACCGTCCAGGTCCGATTGCATTGCGAATCGACGACCGAGATGGATGGGCGGTCGCCATCGGGATCATCAAGCAAACAGAACATCATGTACGTTCCCTCCCACACTTCGTCATACCGGTCTGCACCGGTGGCGGCTCGATCGGCCTTCAGCAGTTCCGCGAATTCTTCGTCAAGGATAACCGTCGTCATGATCTCCTCGCGATCAGGTTGCTACCCACTCCATTCTACCACGACTCGCCGCGCAGTCTCGCGATTTCCATCGCGTCTTTGTCGCCGCGGCCGGAAAGGCATACCACCAAGTGTTCTTGAGGTGACATGCTCGCCGCGATGGTCATGGCTTTGGCCACGGCGTGGCTGGATTCAAGTGCGGCGATAATACCCTCAGTCCGCGCGAGTTGATCGAACGCCTGCATCGCTTCGTCGTCACCGCCATTCGAGGTAATCGACGCGTCCGGTGTCTTTCCAGTAACTGTGTTCCGGTCCGACACCGGGGTAATCCAAACCCGCGCTTATGCTGTGAACGTCACAGGTTTGTCCGTCGTCGTCTTGCATGACGTAGCTATAGCTGCCGTGCAAGACACCCGGGCTTCCGTAGGTCAGCGGCGAAGCATGGTCACCGGCATTGTGGCCGCGGCCGCCGGCTTCCACCCCGGTAAATCTTGACGCCTTCGTCATCGATGAATGGATAGAACATACCCGCGGCGTTGCTGCCGCCGCCGACGCAAGCGACGACGCAATCCGGCAATCGATCGAACGTTTCATGGCATTGAGCTTTCGTTTCGCGTCCGATCACACTTTGAAAATCACGAACCATCATCGGGAATGGATGCGGGGCCGATCACGCTGCCGATGATGTAATGCGTATTGTCGACCGACGCCATCCAGTCACGCATGGCCTTCGTTGACGGCATCCCGGAGTGTTTTCGAACCGCTTTCAACCGGACAGATCTCGGCGCCCAGCAGTTTCATGCTGAAGACATTCGGCTTTTGTCGGCGAATGTCTTCGCTGCCCATGTACACGGTGCACGGCAATCCGAAATGCGCGCACGCGGTTGCCGACGCGACACCGTGCTGTCCGGCACCGGTTTCCGCGATCACGCGGTTCTTGCCCATTCGCAGCGTCAGCAGGGCCTGGCCGAGAGTATTGTTGATTTTTGTGGGCGCCGGTGTGATTCAAGTCTTCGCGTTTGAGCCAGATCTGCGCCCCGCCCACCGATTCGGTCAACCGCTTGGCGTGGTACAGCCGGTTGGGGCGGGCCGACGAAAGTGCGAAGCAATTCAGAGAGTTCGGCCTGAAACGAGGCATCTTTCTTCGCCTGATCGTACTCGTCGCACAACTGGTCCAGTGCCCGCGTCAGCGTCTCCGGCACGAATCGGCCTCCGAAGTCACCGAACCGGCCTCGTTCATCGGGAACGGCGGCAGCGGAAGCGGCGGTGGTGGTGGTGTCGGTGCTCATGTGGGGAAAAACTCGTTCCGTGGATCGATTTTCGGGGTGGATGGGTCGACTGATTCTCACTTTCGGTCGCGAGCCGGTCAACGAGATGCCACGATATCTCGCATGTTCGCTTGAGGACCATTAAGCTGTGCAGACCAATCCCGATTTCAATTGTTCGCGGGGTCCTCGAGCTTAGTCTCAATTTGACGTTGGGGTCGCTTCAGTGTGGCTTCGATTGTCCCAATCGAGGTATCTCGGCTTGGACAGCCGAGCCACAATATCAATATCGGCGCCTCAAATTCAAAAGTTGACGAAGCACTCGCGGGCCCCGTGCAAGGACAACCGTAGTGGCCCCGGCTGGATCACTGCGATATTTGATTGCAGCTTGGCGGCGATGCGGACGGGGAACGATCCGATCGGCGGGTAGGAGTCACCAGCTTTGGCATCCAGCGCGAAACCTCTTGATGATGACGACGCCTGGTATGTTGCCGGTCGATGGCAACAGCTCGACGGGGAGTATCGTGCCAACCACCTGCGGATTCTTAGTCTGGTCGCATTTTACGTCGTCCACTTGGCCCAGCATTACCGGCCCGTCGGCCTCTTTGCGTCTTCGAGCCCGCCAGACGACGTATTCCACTTGGCTGTCACGGTGATCGTCGTGGGATGGTTGCTGATGTCGCTGGCCATCGATGTTTGCCTACGCCAGCGGACATTTCCCGGTGCGACGCCCTACATCACCACCGGGATGGACTTGGTGTTGCTGACCGCCGTTCTCTGCCTGGGCGGCGGGCAACGGAGTCCGCTGGTGCTGGGATATTTCTTGATTCTCGTGATGGCGGCGATGCGTTTCAGTTTACCGCTGGTTTCGTGCGGCGACCGCCGGGGCGATCTTCTCGTATTCCTATCTGATGGTCATGGGACGTTGGCCGCAATGGTTTGCGGACGCAAAAGTAGGGGTTGTCCCTCGCTATCAGCAGGTCATCACGCTGTTGGCGGTCGCGATCAGCGGAATCAATGCTGGGCCAAATCATTCGTCGGTTCCGCGTGATTGGCGCGGCACTATGCCGACAGGCGCATCAGCGGGGACGGCGATGTCGACTGAGCTAGTGATTTGTCCGGTTTGCCAGGCGGTGACGGCCGGCGGGCAAGCGTGTTGGCTTTGTCATTCGGAAGTCGCGGCCTCCGCGTCGCCGGCATCCGATGATGCGGATGAGGCTCCGGTGATGGCCACGTTGGTCAATCCGTACTCACCACCCGTTCCTCTCGACGAGGCGGAACAAACGTCCTATCCGATCATCGTTCTGATCGTCGGTTTGGTGATCGTGATCACCGCTCTGGCCTTCGTCGCACCCGGGCTGGCGGTTTTGCTCGGCGTCTTGATCGCGCCGGCGCCTGATTCGCACGGCGGTCTTGGTCAGCCGCAAGCGCCAGAGCGGGAATAGGAAGTTTCGATCGGCGAGCGGTCCGTGGTTTTTCTCGCCTCCTTAGCCGGCGTCGTCGCCGCCTGCGTCACAGCGGTCGCGGCGTTCTTGATCGCTTGCACCGCAACTTGCTTTGGACTGCTCGCGATCGGGAGCGCCTCGGGCGGCGGACGGGCAGTGGATCAGTTGATTCCTGTGCTCTTGATCGGTTCGGCAGCGCTGGGATTGGCGGCGGGTGGAACGTTACTGTGGCGGTTGTGGAGGCGAAAACGATGAAGCTGCGGCAGCATTCCATTTCTTGGGCACGACGCAGAGCCTATGCCCGGATTGTTTAGCCGTTGTGCCGGCGAAGATCATTGTCAAAGGAAAACGCGTTTACTTCCGCAAGCGTTGCGACATTCACGGTGTCCGCGAAGACTATGTGTGTTCGGACGTTCGGCTGTTCGATCGAAACGAACATTCCACGCCGGGTAAGATTCCACGAATCCACGGAACCTTGCCCGATCGAGGTTGCCCCTATGATTGCGGGCTCTGCACCGAGCACGAACAACACACTTGCATCGCGTTGCTGGAAATCACATCCAATTGCAACCTGACTTGCCCGATGTGTTTCGCCGCCAGCGCGCCCGGCGGACAACACCTGACGTTTCAGCAGTGCAAGGCGGCGATCGATCGGCTTGTCGCCGTGGAAGGCAAGCCCGAAGTGCTACAGCTTTCCGGCGGCGAGCCGACCATTCATCCGGAGTTCTTGCAGATTCTTCCAGTACGCCTGCGAGCAGCCGATCGACGTGGTGATGATCAATACCCAACGGAGTTCGCCTGGCCAAGGATGCCGGTTTTCGCGAAGCCGTGGCGCGGTGGAGTCATCGCGCGGAGGTGTACCTGCAATTCGACGGTTTGACGGAATCGCCTCACGATGCATTGCGAGGCGTCTCCTTGTTGGAAACGAAACGGCGTGCCGTCGAACTGCTTGGCGAAGTCGGCCTGAAGACGACGTTGGTTTGCACCCTGCAATCCGGATTGAATTTGGATCAGTGTGGACCGATCATCCGCTACGCCGCCGAGCGAAAGCATGTGACCGGCGTTCAGTTTTCAGCCGGCGACGTACTGCGGTCGGCATTTTTTGCCACAGCAACTCGAGGATCGCGTGACGTTTCCGGATGTGATCGAGGCGATCACCGGACAAGTGCACGATTGGTTTGCCGGATCGGATTTTTTGCCGCTGCCGTGTGCCCATCCGAACTCGCACACGCTCTGTTACGCCTACCGCGACGGCGGGTCGTTGGTGCCACTGAATCGATTCATTGATATTGCAGCGAACATGGATCTTCTTTCCGGCGGGATTGTTTTTACGAGAGATCGAGCGAAGGCATTGATCGGAGATTTCCTTTCTCGCACCGGTTGTCGTGACGCGTCCATGTGGTGTTTCGTCCACCGATGCGGGTTCCGCCGAACAGCCCGTTCCACGGAAACGCGGATGAGGTTGCACGTTCGTTCTTGAGGAAAGCCGCCGATGGATCGTTGAATCAATCGGATTTGCTTCGCGTCACGATCACCTCGTTCATGGATGCGTACAACTTTGACGTTCGACAATTGATGAAGTCTTGTGTGCATCATCTTTTGCCGTCGGGACACCTGATCCCGTTCTCGGCCTACAACGTGTTGTATCGCGACGGACACGTTCGATTTGCCGGTGTTAAGTGACATTCATTGCGGGCGGTCCGTCCGAAGCTCAGCCTTCCGTCGGTCGGGCGCCCCATCGATGCCGGTCAACATCAATGAGTGTTGATGTCACTTACTCGTTGATCATCGGCGCGGCGATGATGACCGGTTGGGTCGTCGGCCGTGTCACGCCCCATCAACTCACGATGGATCGTGGGCAACGCTTCGGCGTTATTGCGGGGGCATTCTGTGGAGCGATGATCGGTGCGAAACTTCCGTATTTATTCAGCGATCTGGGCGCGTTGCTGTCGGGCGCCGCTTGGTTCCAAGACGGAAAAACGATCCTGTGCGGATTGGTCGGTGGGTATTTCGGAGGTCGAACTCGCCAAATGGACGCTGGATATCAAGACGAAAACGGGGCGACTGGTTCGCGGTTCCGGTCGCCGCGTCCATCGCGGTGGGACGATTGGGGTGTTTTCAAGCCCAGTGTTGTTTATGGCACCCCCACGGATCTGCCGTGGGCCATGGTCTTTCCCAAGGTCGATGCCGTTGGTCGACACCCCACGCAGCTCTACGAGTCGTTGTTCCACACGGCCGCGGCGATCGTATTGTCGATGTTGCTGATGCGGCGGTGCTTTCCTGGCAACCTGATCAAGCTCTACATCATCGCGTACGCGATCTATCGGTTGGCGACCGAGATGATTCGGCCGGAACCCCGGATCGTCGGGAACATGACGGCGTACCAGTGGGCCAGCTTGGCGATCATCCTATTGTTCGCCGCGCTATGGTATCGGGAACCGTCGTGTTCCATCACCTACCGTCGCCCAAATGACTGGCTGATCGATGCCAACCGACAAGATAAAGCTGCCAAATTATCCGCACGGTGTCACGGAGTCGATTTCAGCGGGGCCGCCCGGTCGGGCAAGAACGGCGTGGCTCGCAGAACTGTCCGTCCGGGGAAAAGAGCCGCCGGAGATCATCCGACTCGGTCCTCTCGGACGATTCGCGGGATCGGACGATCGAGAATCTGTTTGTGAGTACTTGGTGCGTTCCGTTCAAGACAGCACATGCAGTCTGTGGGGCTGCGACTTTCCATTCGGTTTGCCGATCGAATTGGGGCTGGGGGCGTGGTCCAAGCAGCTGAAACACGTCCGCGATTTTTCCGGCACGGCGCAGCAGTACGGCCGGGAACTCGTCGAGATGACGAAACGGAAGACGGGACAAATGCACGTGCGCCGTGATACCGATCGTGAAACAAAAACTCCGTTTGATTGCTACCACTACCGCATTATTCATCAGACGGTTCACGGGATGAGCCAGGTGTTGTTTCCGTTGTCGAGGGAAAAATCCGTCGCCGTTCTGCCGTTTCATTATCGACGGCTTGCGACGGCGCGGCGGATTGTTGTTGAAGCTTGTCCGTCATCGACGCTGAAGAGATTAGGGCTTCCACACGTGCGATACAAGCAATCGGGAGGAAAACACCCCGAGAAGACTCACATTCAAACTCGGCAGAGAATCATGCGAGGGCTGCGCGATGCCGTGGTCGTTTCCGCGTATCAGCGCCGAGTGATGATGTCGGATTCCGGTGGCGATGCGCTGGACGCGGTGTTGGCCGCCGTGGGATCGTGGAACTCCTTTCGAAGTGACGATCATGAAGCAATATCGAAACACAAACGCTATCCGATCGAAGGACGAGTCTACTGCTGATGCCGGAGCTTCCCGAAGTCGAAACGATGTGCCGCGGCATTTCACCGATCGTCGGTAGCCGAATCGAATCGGTGGAGCGCCCGCCGTGCGAACTGCGGCCGTGTATGCTGCATCCCCGTATCCACGCGTTCGGTCGACGGGTCCGCGGAAGACAGATCGGCTCCATCGGCCGCCGAGGCAAGCGGGTGTTGATTCATCTTGATGATGCGCAAACCATCGTGATCGAGCCGCGGATGACGGGACTCGTGCTGTTGGTCGATCCGCCCTCGCAAGAGCATCTCCGGCTGCGCGTCAAGCTTTCGGGGGGCGCGGAGTCACAGCTACTGATTTGGGACCGTCGAGGACTCGGTACCATTCGATTGCTGACCGCGCGAGAATTCGCGGAGAATGTCGATAAACGGCTCGGTGTCGATGCGTTGAAGATTTCAGCTGACCAGATTCGCGAAAAACTGGCGCGTAGCAGACGCAACATCAAAGTGGCATTGCTTGACCAAACGGTCGTCGCGGGCATCGGGAATTTGTACGCCGCGGAGATCCTATTTCTGGCCGGCGTGGATCCGCGAGCCAGGTGCGACAAGCTGAGCCGGCCACAATGGCGGCGGATTCATCGAGCGATCGGTGACGTCCTGAACCAGGCCATTCGCTACGAGGGCAGCACGCTGGGCGACGGAACGTATCGAAATGCATTGAATGATCCGGGCGGATATCAGAATTGTCACCGTGTCTACGATCGAGCCACCCTGCCCTGCCCTCGCTGCGAAGCGGGCGTCATTCGGCGGATCGTCCAGGCGCAGCGAAGCACGTTCTTTTGCCCGGTCTGCCAGCAAAAGGCTGGGGTTCATCCCAAGGTCGCAGACGACGGAAAAGGGGTCAGGATCCAATAGCCGCCAGCGGCCCTGCGGGTACTTTGCACGATGGGTTCCTGCCCCCTTTTGCTAGGCATTGTCGCCCGTTTTCGCCGATGCTGTAGAATGCTCGAAACGGCCGATGAACAAAGATTCCCAAAGCAGGTTTTCGCATGTCGATTCGCTCCACACGTCGTGACTGGCTCCGGCAAGCGACGATACTCTCCGCCGCCGGAGCAGGCTTGGGTTTGTCGGCCGGCTCCGCGGGGGCGGCACGCGATCCTCGTTGGAGCGAAGCGATCACCAAGGGGCTGAATTGGCTCCGACGCACGCAGTCTTCGCGAGGCCAATGGAACACGCAGGTCTATCCGACCGCGCTGGCGGCATTGTCCGGTACCGCTCTGATCGGCAGCGGCAGCACGACGACGCAAGGCCCTTACGCACGGCAGATCGCACGCACCGCCGACTTTCTGATTAGCAAGAGCCGCGACAACGGTTTGATCGGCGATCCGCAGACTGATTCTCGGTACACGTACGGCCACGGCTTCTCGATGTTGTTTCTGTCACAAGTCTTGGGCGAAGAAGGTTTACTAGACCGTCGCGAAGAGTTGGTCGACGTGTTAACACGGGCCGTGGAGTTCAGCGGCAACGCGCAGACGGCGGCCGGCGGATGGGGTTACGTGTCGGCCCGCGACGGCAACGACTTTGACGAAGGCTCCACGACCATCACCCAGGTTCAAGGACTTCGTGGCTGTCGAAACGCGGGGATCCCCGTCAGCGCCGAAGTGATCGAACGCGCCAAGGAGTATATCTACGGCTGCAAGAACCCCGACGGCGGAATCAGCTATAGCAGCCGACAGAAAGGCAGCAGCCGGCCCGCCATCACCGCCGCCGCGCTTGCAGCACTTTACAACGCCGGCGACTACGACAGCGAACACGTTCCGGAAATGTTGAAGTATGCGAAGGAGTCGCTTCATGACATCAGCGACGGGACGCGCGCGTTCGGCCATTGGCATTACACGTACCTGTACTACAGCCAAGTCGTTTACCGGCAGGGAAACGAGCTTTGGAAGCCGTTCCGCGATCGTCTTTATGATCGCATCATCAGCGAGCAACGCCCCGACGGTTACTGGGAAGGCCAAGTGATCCACACGGTTTACGTCACCGCGTGCAACCTGATCATGTTGCAGCTCGACCAAGGCTACCTGCCGATCTATCAGCGGTGAGCAGGTTGATCAGCGGCGAGCCGTACGTTTTTTCAATCCGGCGTTTTTTTATTGCTTTTCAGATGCTTCCCAAGGAAGTCTCTCTGTGCGTTTCGGATTTCCGGATTGGCAAACTCTGGGCCTCCGTGACCGGCGCCGTCGATGATGCTCAGCGTTGATTCGACGCCCTTTGATTGGAGCGCCTTGTGAAGAGCTTCGCTTTGATTAGGCGGAACCGTTCGATCCTTGCTGCCGTGAAAAATCAAAAATGGAGGGTCGGACGGGTCGATGTAAGTGATCGGATTGACCCGACGGATGCCGGCCTCGTTCGGCAACACTTCTCCTCCGCCCAGCAATTTTGATTCGGGTGAACCATCGCGATTGTGGCTTTCATATCCGGGTGTGGAGACGAATGCTTTGAAGTCGGTGGGGCCGTACAAATCCACGACGGCTTGAACGGCGCTGGATTGATCCGCCCAGCCGCCGCTGCCCTCCAGTTCTTTGACGCCGCCGGATGTTCCCATCAGCGCGGCGAGATGTCCGCCGGCGGAGCTGCCACCGACGGCGATGCGATCGGGATCGATGTTGTATTGGTCCGCGTGGGCTCGCAAGTAGCGGATCGCACACTTGCAGTCCTCAATCTGTGCCGGGAAGGTCGCTTGTCCTGTCAGCCGGTATTCGATGGTCGCTCCCACGAACCCGTCGCGAACCAACGGGGCAAGCTTCCAAACGCCGGTTTCCTTGGTTCCGCCCTGCCAGCCCCCGCCGTGAATCCAAACATAGACCGGCGATGGCGAATCCGACTTCTTTTTCGGAACGACGATGTGCATCGTCAGCTCGCGATCGCCT
>CBDHFJ010000133.1:0-10815 GCA_965262315.1 Acidimicrobiales bacterium | reverse complement strand
CCCTGCTGTGGCGTTCACGCGAGGGCGGCGACGGCCGCGACATCGACGGCGTCGACGAGCGCAGGACGATGGCGTTCGTGGGCGTTGCCTGCGGCATCCTGCCGATCTTCCACGTCTTCTCCTTCGGCGTCCTCCTGGTCATGGGCCTGTGGTGGGCGTTCCTCGAGCGGCGCAACGTCTGGGCCTGGTTCGCCGGGCCGGCGCTCGCCATCGGCGTCCCGATCGTGCTGTGGCAGCTGCCCTCCAACGGCGGCGAGGGTCGGGAGTGGCACCTCGGGTGGGTGCTCGGCAAGGTCGACGGCTGGGACCGGACCATCCCCGACTTCGTCTGGTTCTGGGTGCTCAACACCGGTGTCTTCATCCCGCTCGTCGTGCTGGGCATGCGCCTGCACCGTGACCTGACGTTGCGGTTCCTGCCGATCTTCGGCCTGCTGCTCATCCCGAACGTCGGGGTGTGGCACTTCTGGGTGGGCAACAACGCCAAGTACGTCGTGTTCTTCCTGCTGCTCGGCGCCATCTTCGTGGGGGCGTGGCTCGCCGACTGGTTCCGACGAGGAGCGGCCGGCGGGTTCGTGGCCCTCATCGCGCTCGTCACCCTGACCCTCAGCGGTGGCCTCGATGTGTGGCGGGCCTTCGAGGGCACCGCCGAGGTCTGGCCGGCCGCGTACATGAGCGGCGACGACGTCCTGGTGGGTGAGTGGGCGCGGGACCAGACCCCGCCCGACAGCGTGTTCGCGTCGGCCAACAACAACGTGCACCCCGTCCGGGCGATCGCGGGACGGACCGTGGTGTCCGGCTCGGCCGGGCGCCTCAACGACCTGGGGGTCGACTGGGTGCAGCGACAGGACGACCTCCGCGTCGTCTACGGCGTCAACGAGGGGTTCGACGCCGTCATCCGCAAGTACGACATCGACTACGTGGTCCTCGGCCCGGCGGAGCGGCAGGCATTCCGGCCCACCGACGCACCCCCGGACTGGGATCCGGCGATCTTCTGGGACGCGGCGGCACCGATCGTCTACGACATCGGCGGCTACAAGGTCTACGACGTCCGGGGGTTCCAGACACCATGAGACCGACGGCGCACCCAGCGCGACCCGCGACGGTTGGCGGGCCTCGGGTCGGTACGTTGTGGACTCGGAACAGGTTTCACCGCACCGGGTCGATTCGGAGAGGGCACCGATGACCGACGAGCACGAATCCGGCACCGACGACGTCGACCTCGACCTCGACCTCGACACCGGCGAGCCGATCCCGGGTCAGCTGGCACTGCTCGACGTGCCGGTCGCCGCCGATGATGCCGACGACCTCGACCAGCTCGACGAGGGCCAGCCGCCGCCGCCGACCGGGAGACCGACGGTGGATCCCGCGCTGGTCCATCCGGCCGCCTGGCCGTCGTGGGTGAACGTCCGGAACCTGGTGATCGCGCTGGTCGCGTTCGGGCTCATCGCCCGGCTGACCTCACTCGGCGCCAGGCCGCTCCACCACGACGAGAGCCTGGACGCATGGTTCTCGTGGCGATTCCTCAACGGCACCTACGACGGCTACGACCCCGTCTACCACGGCCCGCTGCGGTTCTACATCACCGCGGCGGTCTTCTGGCTCATCGGCGAGTCCGAGAGCACGGCCCGTCTGCTCGCCGCGGTGTCCGGTGGTGTCGTGCTGTGGCAGATCTGGTGGTGGCGGCGGGACCTCGGGCCCGCCGGCACCGTTGCCGCCGTGGGGCTGGCCGCCATCAGCCCGTCGCTGCTGTACTTCTCCCGTGTCGGGCGCGAGGACTCGTTCTTCCTGGCGCTGACGCTGGCCACGGTGATCGTGTTCGTGTCCTTCATCCGGAGCCCCCGGGTGTGGCACCCGACGGCGCTGTTCTGCCTGCTCGTGGCCGCGATGGCGGTCAAGGAGAGCGTCTTCATCACCGTCTTCCTGTTCGGCGGGTTCGGCATGATGCTGCTGGCGCAGGAGTTCCTGGTTGCTCGTGCCGGCGCTCGTGCGGACGGCAGCGTGGTGTCGGCGGCCAGAGATGCGTCGATCCGACGCACCACGCTGCTCGGCGGCCTCGGTGGGATGATCGTGGCGTTCTCGTTCGGCGAGCCCATCTTCGTCAGCCTCGGCATCTACGGGCTCGCGCTGGGCGCGGTCATGGTGTATGGGATCGTGTCGGCGGTCGGTCGCGGGGTCGACTTCCGCGAGGTACCGATCGTGACCTCGCTGCGGGCGGTGCCGTTCCACTGGTGGCTCACCGCGGTCTGGACCTCGGTGCTGTTGTTCGTGGTCGTGTTCTCGCAGTTCCTGACCGAGTTCGACGGGCCCGGTAGCGAAGCCGCCCCCTACGGGGCGCTCGAGAACGGCCTCCGCGCCGGCTTCGAGTACTGGCGGGGTGAGCAGGACACCGTGCGCGGCGACGCCCGGTGGCAGTACTACCTCGCCGTCATCCCGGCGTACGAGTGGTTCATTCTCGGGCTGTCGGCCATCGGGATCGGGCGGGTCGTCCGCCGGCCCACCCTTGTCGGCCAGACGCTGGTGTGGTGGGGCGTCGGCAGCTTCACCGCCCATTCCTGGGCCGGCGAGCGCATGCCCTGGCTGGTCATTCACCCGCTGCTGCCGCTCGTGATCCTCGCCGGCCTCGGCGTCCAGGTGCTCTGGGATCACCGGGACGCGGCATGGCGCGTGCCCGTGGTCGCCCTCGGCGCGCTGGGTCTGCTGTGGACGCTGGACACGGCGTATCGGACGTCGTTCGAGAACGACGGCGGCGAGCCCCAGGAGCTCTTCGTCCAGGCCGGCCAGGCCACGCCCGAGGTGCCCGAGTGGACCGAGCGCTTGTACCTGCTCGATCGGCTGGTCATGGCCGAGGAGGGTCGCCACCTCACCGTCAGCATCGACTCCGACGTCTACTGGCCCTATGGCTGGTACCTGCGGGACTTCCCATCGGGTACCTACGCGGTCCTGGAGGCGGACAGCCCTGCCCCGGACTCCGACGTGATCTTCGTGCCGCACTGGGAGCAGCAGGGCATCGGTGACCAGCTCGCCGACTACGTGCGCCTCCCGTACGAACACCGGTGGTGGTGGGTGCCCGACTACGACGTGGGTGTCGGGTCCTGGCTCCGCTACACGTGGGATCGCCAGCCGTGGGACGGCTCGGAGAGCGATCCGTCGGACTGCCCAGGGTCGCTGGTGGGCGAGGTCTTCGTCCGGAACTCCGTGTGGCAGCTCGAGCAGCAGTATCACGGAGCGAACCCGCCCGACCTCACCCCCAAACCGGACTACGGCGGTCCCTGCCAACGCCCCGACGTCGCCGCCCTCGGCGGCTGACCTGTTCGTTCTGTCGCTTGGCGGTCCCTGCCAAGGCCCCGACGTCGCCGCCCTCGGCGGCTGACCTGTTCGTTCTGTCGCTTGGCGGTCCCTGCCAACGCCCCGACGTCGCCGCCCTCGGGGGCTGACCTGTTCGTTCTGTCGCAGCTGACCGCTGGCAGGTTGGTCTCGCTGAGTGCCGGGGTGTGCTCGTGGGCCCCGGTCATGGGGGGGGTGTCCGGCGGCTCGGTCGGCAGGGCGTCGGCGAGCAGTCGGGCGAGGACGGCTGACCTGGTTGGCCACTGTTCGTGAGGCGTGAGGGCCGTGGTGTCCGTCAGTCGGCGAGGGCGACGAGTTCGAGGTCGGCGAGATCGACGCCGGGCCACAGGGCGGCTCGGTCGACGCGGTAGATGCGGTTGTCGCCCGAGCCGAACACCTCGTCCAGTGCCGGATGCGTCGCGAACGCCGCCAGCGC
Source organism: Acidimicrobiales bacterium (assembly GCA_965262315.1). GTDB lineage: Bacteria > Actinomycetota > Acidimicrobiia > Acidimicrobiales > UBA8592 > JBCCFK01. The sequence goes on along the minus strand of CBDHFJ010000133.1, from coordinate 7,055 downwards.
GTCCGGGTTGCCGAACCGCCGCTCCTGCGTGCCGACGATCAGGTACGACACGTCGTAGGCCTGGAGGAATCGGGTGGTCACGTCCGGGTTCGGATCGGTGTAGAGCGCGGTCACGGCTGCCACCCGTTCGTCGATCATGAACTGGAACGACCACCGCTGCTGCTTCTGGTGCCATTCCCAGCCGAGCACGGTCGGGAGGCCCGTGTGGATGGCGATCCGGGCGTTCCAGTCGTAGGCCGGCCCGGCCCACTCAGCGACCACCGGTGTGCCGCGGACGTTGGCGCGGATCCACTCGATGAGCGGCAGGTCCTCGCCGATGAACACCTGGATGTCGTCGGGCCCGCCGGCCGGGTCGGTGCGCACGATCACAGGATCGGCCTCCAGGTAGGCGAGGCCGTCCAGCGTCGCCGGCAGGTCGGCGAAGCGCGTCTCGAGTCGGGTGCGGGTGCCGAGCAGCGGATAGGCGATGCCGGCGGCCAGCAGGACCACGACCGCCAGCCCCCAGAGGTTGGCGCGCCAGGGGCGGGCGGCCTCGAGTCGAACCTCGGGTTCGCTCGCCGGGCGGGTGACCAGGGCTGGCCGCTCCGCCAGGACTCGTCCCACCTGCCACACCGCGAATGCGGACGCCAGCGCGAAGTACTGCCACGACTGCAACCAGAACTTGAACACGGTGTTCATCCGTTGGATGTCGTTGGTCACCGTGACCACGTCGACGCCGCCCGCGATGGCGAACGCGAGGACGAACAGTCCGAGCGCCATGACTCGGCCCAGGTCCCGCTCGCTACGACGGATCTCGTGGACGAGGAACACGCCGAGCACCAGCACACCGACCAACGAGACGGCCGCGGCGCCGGTGGTGAGGCGGGCCATCAGGCCCGCGGCCAGCAGGACCGCGGCCACCCAGATGACCTTCCACGCAGATCCGTCCCACACCGCAGCGGGGAGGGGTCGGGTGTGGTCACCCATCCGGCTCCGCCGGCCCATGTCGATGGCCAAGGCGGCTGCGAACGCCACGGCGATGGCGATGAAGATGCCCCAGTGCACGAGCCAGTCGTCGAACGGGGAGCCCACGACCGCCCGCTGCAGACCGGTCTCGATCGGGTCGCTGTTGGAGAGGTACGGATGGAACACGACGATGTGGGCGACACCGGCGGCGGCCAGATGACCGACCGCAGTGCTGACCCGGCGCCCGGCATTCGCGGGCAGCGCCAACGAGATCAGCGACAGGACACCGATCCCGAGGAACGCCAGGAGCACGGTGGATCCTGGGCCGCCCCAGTTGGAGACACCGACGGCGATGCCGAGTGCGCCGACCGCCAGTGCGGCGTTGCGGCGGTCGCGGAGCGGTCCGGTGGCCGCCGGCGCCAGCCAGCACCCGATGACGATGGCGGCGCCGGTCAGGATGAGGGCGGAGGGCAGGTCCCAGGTGTTGACGGCACGCGCCAGGCCGGTCGTGACGCCCAGTCCGATGGCGAGGATCAGCGGTGGTCGGCGGTCGCCGGCGTCGCTGGCCAGCAGGTACGCGAATGCCAGCGACACCGTGAGGCCCACGAACGCGATGCCCATCATGTGCGGGTGGAGGTCCCCGAACAAGAAGGTGAAGTACGGGAACTCGGTGATGTCGAAGTTGCCGCGGTTGACCCGGCTGGGTGCCCACCAGTCGAAGCGCCCGAGCGGTGTTCCCGTGGCCCAAGCCCAGCTCCCGCCGAGGAAGGTGATGATGTGGCTGACCACCGGGATCGAGCCCGCCTCCCAGGTATTGGCCGCGGCCAGTCGGTCGTAGTGGAGCCGGATGGCGTCGAGGTTGCCGATCCCCATCAGCAGCACCACGCCGAGCAGGCCCATGCGGGCCGGCATCGGTGACGGGGCGTCCGGGTCGCCGACCCAGCGCCGCCGACTGATGGCCACCAGGTTGTGGACCACGCTGAAGGCCACGGCCGCTGTCAGCGCCGCATAGGTGGCGACGCCGAGGTTGAACCCGACCTCGGGCACGACCCGCAGCGCCCGCATGGGCACGGCCAGGAGGAACCAGCCCAGGTAGTAGTAGTTCATGTAACCGCCGGCGAACCACGGGTCGATGGCGGGGAAGTCGGTCGATCGGGCGATGGCGGTCAGGTACGCCATCTCCATCGGCTTCTCGCCACCGAGGTACGCCTCCCAGAGGTCGGGGTTGGCCGATCGCAGCCACAGGGTCAAGGCGAAGACGCCCAGGAACACGACCTCGGTCATCAGCCACGATCTGCGGTTGGTCCGCACGAGCGCACCCATGCGGTCGGCGTTTCGTGCCCACAGGATGAGCCCGGCGGCACCGATGACGGCGAACCAGGTCCAGGAGACGCCTCGCCCGAAGTCGACCAGATTCCAGGACACGCTGAGCCAGACGGCGAGGCCGATGGTGGCGAAGCCGATGAGTTTGGCGAGCCCGTAGCCCTTGTCGGGGAGTCGGTCGAACAGACGCGTGGTCCAGGGGAGGACGGCGAAGGCGGCGAGCTGGAGCCAGAGGATCCAGAACAGCCAGGGGACCGAGGCCACGATGCCGGAGTCGGAGAAGGACTCGTCGAACGTCTCGCCCTGCTCGACGAGCGCGTCATCACCCGGACGGAGGAGCAGGGCGTTGGTGGCCGCGTCGCGGGGCACGACGTCGGGCGCGGTGGAGGCTCTCGCCGGGTTGAGGATTGCCGTGGCTCGGTCACGGGACCAGTCGGCGGTCTTGGCCCAGATCGTGACCGTGGGGTGGTCGTAGACCGTGAATGTCTCCTCGGCAAAGTGGTCCGGGATGTCGATGCCGAAGAGCGATGGCGAGTTTCGGAACTGTGCGATGGGCTCGAAGCCGAGGCGTCCGTCGAACAGGGCGTCGTAGTAGGCGTTGGTGGCGGGGTACTTGGCCGGGATCCGCGACACCGAGTCGTAGATGCGATTGCTCGCCTCCACCACGAAGTCCACCTGGTCGAGGCCGTCGACGAACTGCTCGACCTTGCCGCCGGCGCGATCGGCCTGGAAGGGGTCGAGGGCAACGTGGCGGTACTCGAAGCCCTCGGTTCCCTGCACTCGCAGCGGCAGCGCGTCGTCCCAGATCTGCGACGAGAGCACGGCGCCCTGAGGCAGGTTCTCGGCCATCCAGACCGAAGCTTCGATGCGCGGGTGGGTCTGGTTGTAGACGCCGTTCACGAACGCCAGGCCCCAGAACGCGGTGAGCGCGACGATGCCGACTGCCGCGCCGCGGAGCAGCTGACCGGTGGCTCGCGCCGCAGGAGCCTCTCGGCCGAGGGCGCGCCGACCTGCGTTCCACATGGTGGCCACACCGAAGGCGCCCAGCACGACGGCGACCGGGTAGGCGGGGAGCAGGTACCGGATCAGGGGGTTGAACTGCTGGCTGACCAGGCCGAGCATGATGGCCAGGTAGGACAGGGGAACGAGCAGGATCCACCGCTGCCGTCGGACCACGTCGAGCACGGACTTCACCACGCCGATGCCCACCGCGGTGGCCAGTGCCGGGCCCATGCCCCACCAGAACGCGGAGGTCAGCGGGTAGAGCAGCGGTGTGCGGCCGATCCACTGGACCACCCAGGGGACGTTGCCGCCCTCGTTCACGTCGCGCAGGTACTCGATGTCGTTGCTGAAGCGAACGTCGCGGGCGATGAGCCCGTCGAAGCTGTAGGGCTGGAACCAGCGGTAGGTGACGGCGGCCGCCGCGACGACGACGATGCCCGTGAAGGCCGCCCACGCCACGATGTGGAGCGGGGGATGCGGTTTCGGTCGGGTGATGACGATCTGCTGCGGATCCGCCATCTGGTCGAACAGCACCGATGCGGTCTCGGTGGCGCCCTCGGCAGGTCTGACCACCAGCAGCGAGTACGCCACGGCGGCCACCGCACCGCTGATGGCCACCAGCGCCAAGGCGGGCCGCAGGCCCAGAATCGTGATGCCCGCTGCCGCGGCCATCACCGCGGCGCCGCAGAGGGCGGCGAAGCCCGACCCGTTCGTGCGGGCCTCCTCGACGAACCAGTCGCGGACCGAGGCGAGGAACCGCGCGATCGCCGGGCCCGCGGCGACGAGGATGGCGACGGCAGGGACGATCAGCGACGCCACGGCCACGAGCTTGCTGGCCAGCCCGAGGCCCAGCACGAACCCGATCCCCGCAGCCAGCTTCAGGTCGAGATCGCCACGGGCGAGCCGCAACGAGAGCCAGACGCCGGTGGTCACGAAGAAGGTGACCCAGGGTTCGGCCCCGTAGAAGTGGGCGTACTGGATGTGCAGGGGCGCGAACGTGAGCAGCGCCGCGGCGATCATGCCGGTGCGTCTGTCGAACAGGTCGCGCGCCAGCAGGTACGCCATGAGCACCGTGCCGGTGTCGATCAGCGCCGACAGCAGTCGGCCCACCAGGTTCGCGTTGTAGCCGCCGTCGAACGCGTCGACTCGGGTGGTCGATCCGTCGCCGTTCACCCGATCGTTGCGCAGATCGATGCCCAGCCCGTCGGCGACGGTGACGATGGCGCCTGCGGGGAAGGGCCCGTCGGCCAGGAAGCTGGCGGTCGCCTTGGTACTGAACAGCGGGAACGTGCCGTAGACCCAGGTGTTGCGAGGGGCCTCCGGTGTTCCCGAGTTGTACGGGTTCAGCGGTGAGGTGGCCGAGTCGAAGTACTCGAACGGTCCGGCCGCGCTGATGTCGTTGGTGACGATGCTCCAGTACCGCTCGTCAGGGTGCTGGTGGGTGCCCTCGTCCCAGTCCAGATTCCAGACGCGCAACACGAAGGCGACGAGGAGCAGCATGCCCAGGGCGATGCGGCGGCTCGTCGTCGGGCGGGCGCGGACGAACGACACGGCCATAACGGTAGAACCATCGGCGGCCGTAGGGACTTCGTTGAGGGGCTGACGTCTGCCGCATCGACGCGCGTGCGTCCATGCGGAGGGGCGGTGGCCGCGTTCGGGTGGCCGAGGGAGGCGGCCCGCCTCCTCAGTCCCGCGAGAAGCGGCTGGTCAGCTTGCCGACGATGCCCGCCCCGGCCCCACCCTCGGGAACCAGGTGTGGCGCCTCGGCCTCGAGGGCTTCGATGACCTGCCCGACCCGAGGGTTGACCATGGCCGTGTTGCCGACGACCACCGTGGGCACGGTCTCGTTGCCGTTGGCGATCGAGCGAACGGTGGCGGCGTGCTCGGGGTCGTCCCAGATGTTGAGCTTGTTCATGGGGATACCGGCCTTGGTGAGCCCGCGGTCGAGCGCCATGCAGAAACCGCAGCCCTGCCGCCAGTAGAAGTCGATCGCCTCGATCTGCTCACTCATCGGAACTCTCCATGTCGTGGACCCGCACCGGAACCCCTCGGGTGAGACGGGCATTCCGTGCCGGCTGGCTCAGCGGAGCTCGGCGAGGTCGATCTCCATGCCCTCCAGCATGGCAGCGGCGACGGCGGATCGTGCGTTGGAGCGGGTCCCGATGAAGCCGCCCCGGTGCAGTGTTGCCGCAGCATCCGTCGCGGCTTGGAGCGCTTCGGACTCGACCTGGTCGCCGGGGACGACGGTGTCGAGCCATCCGGCCTCGACCGCGCCGGCCGGGTCGTAGATCTTCGCCCACTGCACCGCCGCGGTGAAGTGGCGCTTACTGAGGCGATCGCGGGCGACCTCGACACCGAACCGGGGGAGGGCCATGCCGATGGCGACCTCGTTGGTGCCGATCTTGAACGGACCCTCGGCTCCGACCCGCAGATCGCAGGACGCCAGGATCAGCGCCCCGAGCGCCAGGGCGTGGCCGGTCACCGCGGCCGCGACCGGTTGGGGGTGCGTGTAGAGCCGGTGGCACAGGCGGGCCCCGTCGCCGAGCAGGGCGACGCGCGCTTCGCTGTCGTCGCCGGCCATGATCGAGAGGTCGAAGCCCGCCGAGAACTTTCCTTCACGGCCGACGAGCACGATGGCCTTCGCCTCGGCTTCGGCCCGGTCCAGGCCGGCGTTGACGCCGTCGATCGCATCGTGGCCGAAGGCGTTGGCCTTGCCGTCGTCCATGCGGATGACGGCGACGTCGCCGTGCATCTCGAAGGTGATGCTGGTGCTGAGGGTGTCGGCCACGGTGGCTCCTTGCGGGGGACGGACGAGGTGGTCGATGGTCGCCGGGCAGATCGTAAGGGACACACGGCCCCGCCGCCCCGGTACTGTCCGGGCGTGGAGTACGTGACCAACTTGATGGATGTCAGCGTCGACCCGGGCGAGTGGGGCCGTCAGCGTGAGGCCGAGGGGTGGCACGTGTTGTCGGTCGCCGATCACTTCTTCACCGAGCATCGACCGTTCCCGCACGTGTGGGTGTCGACCGCGGCGATTGCCGAGGCGACCTCGACGGTCACGATCACCACGGCCTTCACCAACAACCTCTTCCGGAACCCGGTCGAGGTCGCCCAGGCGTCGTTGCAGATGCAGAACGTCGCCAACGGTCGATTCGAGTTGGGGCTCGGGGCCGGCTGGGCGAAGGGCGAGATGGTTCGGGCCGGGATGGAGTACCCCGAGCCCAGGGACCGGGCCGGGATGTTCATCGAGTCGGTCCAGATCATCCGCGACCTCCTGCACACCGGCGCGGCCTCCTTCACCGGCGAGTACTACACGGTCGACGTGGACAACCTGGGGCCGGTGACCGACAGCCCGCCACCGCTGGTCGGGTCGGTCGGTGGCCCTCGCACGGTTCGGGACGTGACACCGCACCTCGATCGGGTGGAGATCAAGGCGTCCAGCGCCTCGACCCGTGGCGGGGCCCTCGACATTCCGGTGATGGCCGAGATCCCCGATCAGCATCTGATCGACATGATCGCCAAGGTGCGAGCGGTCGACCCGGACATCCCGATCGGCATGTTCGTGTTGTGCAACGCCGGCGAGGACGAGCGGACCAAGCAGTATCAGGCGGTGATGGGTGACAAGCTCTACAGCCGCTTCTTCGGCCCGCCCGGCCACGTGGTCGAAGGCCTCGCCTGGCTGGCCGACCTCGGCGTCACCCGGGCCCAGCTCAGCCCCTTCGACGACACCTCGCTCGACCGCCTGGCCCCCCTGCTGTTCTGATCGGGGATCCTGTCAGCGGTCC
>CBDHFJ010000132.1:0-10458 GCA_965262315.1 Acidimicrobiales bacterium | reverse complement strand
GAACATCTGCCACTCCGGCGTGGTGGGCATGGCGAGCACTGGGAGCAGGCCCCAGAATGCGCCGGCCATCGCTTGCGCGGTTGCGGCTCGACGCTGCCACGCGTCGTCGAGTGGGCCCTCCTTGAAGTGGACCGGCCAGTACGCGAACAGTTGCAGGACGATCGCCGCCCACCAGCAGACCAGCCAGGTGTTGTCGGCCCAGCGCCAGAGCACGAGGATGTAGCCCGTGGCGGTCGGGATCGTCGCGGGAACAGTGAATTTCGAGGCCCGCACGTAGCGGACGCGGAGGGCACGCCGAATCTCCGGAGTGTCCCGCTCCGGTGAAGTCGGGGCGCCCTGACCGAACAAGGCGTGCGGCTTCACTCCTCCTTCATCGGCCGACCAGCGTCACGACTGAGGATGACACGCATCTGTCGGACGTTGACGGTGATGGCCTCGCCGACGCCCCCACCGCGACATGGCACCCGAACGAGGCGCTCAGGCGTGGAACATCTCGTCGTCGGTGTCGGTGATGCCCATGCGGGGGTAGACCTCGTCGAAGGTGGCGAAGATGTCCGGCAGCGGCAGGTCCTGGTGCACGCCCCGGTCGGCCACGTACTCCATGTGCCGGTTCCCCGCCTGGTCATGGGGGTGCAGCAGGGCGTCGGTGCGGCCGTCGAACTCGAGCACCTTGGTGCCGAATCGCTCGCACAGGCTGCGGTTGAACGCCGGTGACGCCTTGCGCCACTCGCCGTCGATGAACAGCACGCTGTAGCCGTGCCAGGCGAACAGGTCGGTGCCCATGGTGTCGGCGAGCTTGTCCGACTGGAGGTGGTTCTTGACGTCCGCGAAGCCCAGCCGAGCAGGGATGCCTGCGGCCCGGGCGGCCGCGGTCAACAGCACCGCCTTGGGGACGCACCACTTCTGACCGCCGTCGAGGATGGCCGATGCCCGGTAGGCGTCGGGGTCGCGCGAGGTGTCGTACGGGTCGTAGCGGATGCCGTCGCGCACGGCGTCGAACAGTGCAACGGCCTTCTCGCGATCGTCGCGGCAGTCGGCGGTGACCTCTGCCACGAACTCGACGACTGCCGGGTGGGTGGACTCGATGTAGGTCGTGGGCGCGAGGTCCGCGTCGTCGGGCGGCGTCTGGAGTTCGACGGCCATGGCGCTCAGGACGGCGCGAGCGCCGCGAGCACCGCGTCGTCGGGCGGCGTCTGGAGTTCGACGGCCATGGCGCTCAGGACGGCGCGAGCGCCGCGAGCACCGCGTCGTCGGGCTTGCCCTGGCCCGCCTCCGGGTCCAAGGGATGGATGCAGATGTGGGTGGCACCCGCGTCGGCGTGTTCCTGGAGGCGCTGTTCGATGGTCTCGACCGAACCCCAGGCCACCAGGCCGTCCACCAGACGCGGGCTGAGATCGTTGATGTCGTCGTCGGTGAAGCCGAGGCGCTTCCACGCGTTCGCGTAGCCGGGGGCTCGGCTGTAGAACTTGAGTACCGCGGCGCCGGTGGCCCGGGCGAGGTCGGCGTCCTCGGTGAGCAGCACCTTCTGCTCGACGGCGAGCTGCGCGTCGGGACCCATGATCTCCCGCGCGAGCGCGGTGTGCTCGGGGGTGGTGTTGTACGGGTGGGCGCCGGCGGTGCGTTCGGCGGCCAGCTCGAGCATCTTCGGCCCCAGCGCCGCCAGCATCACCGGGACCGGTTCGGCCGGTGGCACCGCCGTGTAGCGGGACTCGCCCATGGCGTCGAGGTAGGTGCGCAGGAAACTGAGTGGCTTGTCGTAGTCGAGGCCCCGGATCTTCTGCACGATGACGGGGCTGGACACGCCGAGGCCCAGCGTCATGCGACCGCCGGTCAGTTCGGCCACGGTGTTGCCACCCTGGACCATCACGCCGGGGTGGCGGTTGTAGACGTTGGCGATGCCCGAGGCCAGGCCCAGCGTGCTGGTGTTGGCGCCGATGGCGGCCAGCTGGGCGAAGGGGTCCCGGCCCATGGTCTCGCCCACCCACAGGGTGCGGTAGCCGAGCTCCTCGACCCGCTGGGCGAATGTGATGACCTGCTCGCCGGGAAGACCTTCGGGCGAGAACCAAACTCCACGTGTCGTCATGGCCCGGACCGTAGTCGGTGAGCCCGAAGCGTGGTCGATGGGGTCAGTCGGGCAGCCGGGCCACCCAGACTTCTTCGATGGGCCACTTGCTGGCCCAGTCGCCGGAGGCCATGCCGTAGTTGCCCTCGGGGGTGCCGGGCGGGGCGTAGAGCTCGTGGAGTGCTTCGATCACGAAGCCGGCGCCGGTGAGGATGGCGATCATCTCGCCGTGGGAGACGTGGAACTCCACGTTGGGGGTGTCGAGCCACTCGAACCGGTGCATGTCGCGTTGGGGCCGGAGGACCTGGGGGCCGACGAGCTGGTCCTCGAACTCGGGCGCGCACAGGATGTAGTGGATCGAGTTGCCCAGGAACCAGATGCGGCCGCCGGGTCGGAGCACGCGGGCCGCCTCGGGGATCCAGATGCGAGGGTCGCACCAGATGGCGGCGCCGTATTCGTTGATGGCGAGGTCGAAACTGTCATCGGCGAACGGCAGGCGGTGGGCGTCGGCGTTGACGAGCGGGAGAGCCACGCCGGCGTCGGCGGCCCATTGGCCGGCGGTGGCCAGCTGGGCTGGCGTGTAGTCGAGGCCGATGACGGTGCGTGCGCCTCGTTGGAGCGCCCAGTTGGAGAGGTAGGCGGTGCCGCAGCCGAGCTCCACGACGTCCTGGTCGGTGACGTCGGGAAAGATGCCGCCCACCTCGTCGTCGGGGAGGCCGAAGATGCCCCAGTTGACGTGGTCCGTCCAGGACTGCCACTCCCGATACTTGACGGCCTCGCCGGTCCAGTACTGGCGGTTGCGGGCCAGCACGTCCAGCGAGATGTCGATGGCCATCTGCCGGTCCACCAGCGGCACGCCGAACAGTTCGGCGTGCTCGACGCTGCCGGTCAGGCTCCAGCCGTGGCGTTCGTAGAAGTCGATGGCCCGCTGGTTTCCGTCGAGAACATCGAGCGTGGCATGTCGGGCGCCGTAGCGATGCAGGCCACGCATCCCCATGTCGTGGAGTGCGTGGCCGATCCCGGTCCCCCACACGTCGGGGTCCAGATACAGCTGGTGCATGCGGGCCTCGCCGCCGAAGAACTGCGTCAAGACGTGGCCGACGACGCGCCCGTCGGACTCGGCCACGATCCAGGTGACGCCGCGGTCATCGTGGGCCAGCCGGTCGAGCGACGAGCGGAACTCCTGTGCGCGTTCGGCCGGATCGAGCCCGTCCAGCAGGGAGTCGTCCAGCAGCCCTCGGTACGCCGCCTGCCAGGACCTGGTGTGCATGCGAGCCAGGGCATCCTCGTCGCCGACCGCCGCAAACCGATACCGCACCGCCATGGCGTCGACGCTAGCGCCGCCTGCGCGCTCGCTCGTCCGAGTTCTGCGACATGCAACCTGTCGCGGTCCCAGAGACCGCGACAGGTTGGTCACGGTGCGTGGCGCGCCGTCGGGGCCTGGTGGCCTCGTGAGCTGGTTCCTAGCGCGACAGTTGGCGGCGGCCGCCGCTGCGGACCGAGCTGGTACCGAGGTCGGCGCGGTGGCCGAAGCGGTCGCCGGCGCGGAGGCCGTCGCCGTTGGACATGGAGGTGGTGAGCCGGCCGAGCCTCGGGTAGTGCTGGTCCACCGCGGCATCGACCGCGTCCTGGCGGGCTGCCAGGACGGGAAGGTTGTCGGTGCCGGTCTCGCGTGCGTGATCAGCGCGGGCCGTGTCCGCGGCCTCGGCGAGACGACGACCGATCCGATGGGCGAACCCCTGCCAGAACGCGTTGCGCCACGACCGGGTGGTGTTGGTGCCGAAGGCGTCCTGTTGGGTGCCGGCCGCGAGGATGGCGCCGGTCCCCTGGAGCAGGAGCGAGCTGAAGAGCATCTCGGTCATGTGCAGGTCGCCACGATGGCCGATGAGGGTGGCCGTGGAGCGCTGGTTGTTCCAGAGGCAGCGGCAGGTGTTGGCGTCGGCCACCGCGGCCAGCAGCAGGTACTTGGCCTTGGCGTAGGGGGCGTCGATGTAGAGGCGTCGACCGCCGGGGACGTCGACCTCGTCGCCCAGCAGCGCGGCGTCGATCGAGTGCCGGGCGATGAGCTCCTGGGCCTTGGCCGAGAAGGCGTCGGCCTCGTGGTCGAACTCGGTGGATTCGGCCTTGGCCAGCAGGCTGCGGATGCGGCCGAGGACCACGCTGTCCACGTCGGCGCTGCCTGCGGTCCGACCCGGCTGGGTGGGTGGCGCCTCGAACAGCGGGAGGGCGGGTGGTGGCTGGTCGACCAGCAGTTGCACGAACGCGGCGCCGCCCACGATCTCCCAGTCGGCCACGCCCAGCCGGCGGCCGAGCTGGGGCCAGTACGGCTGTCGCTCGTCCCACCAGACCCGGGTGGCGCCCAAGTCGTCTGCGTGGGCCCGCCACAGCGCCGCGGCGTGCGGGTGCCAGCCCTGGCGATCGACGGCGATGGCGTCGACCACGGCCGCCAACGGGACCTTGTTGGTGGCGTCGGACCCGATGGTCCGAGCGATGTCCATGGGGTGCCAGCCGTTGTCCCACAGGGTGGTCAGCCAGTGGACGACGGCGTTGAGGGGCAGGGTGGTCTCGAGGTCGGCCAGGTCGGTGGCTCGGGCGGTCACGGGTACTCCAGGGCGTGAGCTGCGCAGGAGGGGAAGTGCCGCCAACCGTAGGCGAGGGGTCTGACAGCGAGCGGCCGCGTCAGTGGGCGATGCCGTGCCGGTGGGCGTAGACGACGGCCTGGACCCGATCGCGCAGGTGCAGCTTGGACAACACGTTGGACACGTGGGTCTTCACCGTGGCCTCGCCCACGAAGAGGGCTGCGGCGATCTCGCTGTTGGAGAGGCCGTCGGCCACGTGTCCCAGGACGTCCAGCTCGCGCTCGGTCAGGAACTTCAGGTCGTCGGGCGGGTCGGCGGGCACGGGAGCGTCGCGGTCTGCGAAGGCGCCGATGACCCGCTTGGTGACGCTCGGGCTCAACAGGGCCTCGCCGGAGGTCACCACCCGGACGGCGTCGATCAGCTCCTCGGGCGGGGCGTTCTTCAACAGGAACCCGCTGGCCCCGGCGCGGAGGGCGTCGAAGATGTACTCGTCTCGCTCGAACGTGGTGAGGATCACCACCGCGGGCCCGTCGGCCTCCTTGATGGCGCGGGTGGCGGCCAGGCCGTCCATCTCGGGCATCTGCACGTCCATGAGCACGATGTCCACCTGGGTGGTGGCCACGAGCTCGAGCGCCTCGCGACCGTCGGATGCCTCCGCCACCACCTCGATGTCGGGCTCGAGGTCGAGGACCATGCCGATGCCGCGGCGGACCAGCTCCTGGTCGTCGACGAGGGCGACGCGAATGGGGTTGGTCATGGGGTGGCTCCGGAGGTGGCGGGCGGGGCGGCGCTGACCTGCCCCGCGTAGGGGAGGGTGGCCTCGACCGCGAAGCCGCCGCCGTCGCGGGCGCCGTGGTGGAGGGTGCCGCCCAGCAGGGCGACGCGTTCGGCCATGCCCAACAGCCCGGCGCCGCCCGTGGCGGGCGTGGCCGGCGCGGGCCCGCGGCCTCGATCACGGACGGCCAACCCGAGGTGGTCGGTGCCGTAGTCGATGGTCACCTCGGCGACATCGACACCGGCGTACTTGAGGCAGTTGGTGAGGGCTTCCTGGAGGATGCGGTAGGCGTTGAGGTCGACGCTGGGGGGAAGCGGTTGCTCGTCACCGCTGACGGTGAGGCGGATGGCCAGGCCGGCGGCCGCGAGTTGGCGCCGGAGGTCGTCCAGCCGGGCCAGACCGGGGGTGGGAAGCAGCGCATCGGGGTCGAGGCTGTCGTGGTCCAGCTCGTCTTCGCGGCGCAGGAAGCCGAGCAGGCGGTGGAGCTCGGCCACCGCTTCGCGGCTGGAGGCCTCGATGTCCTGGAGGGGGGCTTCGGCCTTGGTCGGGTCGACGGCCACCGCTCGGCGGGCGGCGCCGGCCTGGACGCCCATGACGGACACGTGGTGGGCCACCACGTCGTGGAGTTCCCGGGCGATCCGGACCCGCTCGTCCATGACGGCGCGCCGCGCGTTCTCCTCCCGGCTGGCCTCGAGCTCCAGCGTGCGGGCGGCCAGGTCCCGGTCGCGTTGGGCCCGCTTGCGGGCCAGCTCGCCCGCGTACCAGGCGCCGATGAACACCATGAGGTTCCAGCCGATGTTGGACCCCGCGGTGAGCAGGAACGTGCGCTCGGTGAAGCCGAAGAACTCCAGGTCGCCCCAGATCTCGGTGACGTCTCGGATCAGCACGACCACGACCGCGCCCACGGCGATGCCGCGGACGACGTGGCGGCCGATGCCGCGGCCATAGCGGCCGGCGGAGTAGAGGGCGATCATCCAGGTGAAGCTGGAGACCTGGAGCTCGGGGACGTCGAGTTCTCGGACGGCGACCAGCAGTCCGGTCGAGGCCAGCAGCACCAGGTGGGGCCAGCGGTAGCGGCCGAACAGGATCAGCATCATCGGGAGGAGCAAGCCGAGCGTGGTGCCCAGCGACGCCGGTTGGATGGCGGCCGGTGCGTCCTCCTTGATGATCAGCGCGCTGACCACGGTGAAGGCGATGCCGAGGGGAATGAGGACGAGGTGCAGGACGAGGGCGCGCGTGGACGGCACGTGGAGGAACGACACGGCGCGACCCAGGGGACCCATGGCCCCAACCGTACTGACCGAGGTGGCTGGGGTGATCCGTCCCGTGGGGGAGGTCGGCTTCCGCCCCGTGGGGGAGCGTCACGTGGGGCTGGGCTCGGGTGACTCCTGCAAGAGCTGGGCAATCCGCTGGTGGCTGAGGCCCATGAGGCTGGCGGTGTCGCGCAACGTCAGCCCCAGGTCTCGGGCCCGATGGGCGACGGCTCGGCGGGCTCGGCGCTCGGCCTCGACCGCCGCTTCGGCGCACCGGCTGGCCTCGGCCAACGCCTCCAGGTCGTCGGCCAATGGGCTGTCGACACTGATGTCCAGATCGAACGAGTCCTCGGGCACCTCGAGCCGGATCGACACGGCCTCCCTGGCCATCATGTCGACGTCGCCGATGGTCCTGGCCTGCGTGCCGACGGGCCATTCCTCGCCGATGTCGACGAAGATCACCCAGTACCGGCCGTCCCAATCGCTCACGGTGCCGCGGTAGGTCGGTTTCATCTGTTCTGCTCCTGCGCTCGCCGGGCCTTGGCCAGGATGATTCGTGCGGTCTGCTCGGGGACCTCTCGATGGCGGCCCACCGGCTCGAGGCGCCCGTCTGCCAGTCGCCAGATGTCATGGCTGGAGCCATGACGGACGAACGTTGCTCCGAGCTTCCCGAGCCGGCGCTCCAATTCTCGCTTCCTCACAGGGGGGTGTCCAGGGTGACTAGACGGATCTGGCTAGCAGGACTAGACAGATCGTCGCCGTTCGCTGGGGAAGCTGGATCGCACCGTAGCGACGGGTGGTGACAGTGATCCCGCGCCGCCTGTTCCACCCGGTTGCGCTGTCCGGTTGTGCCGGTTCGTTCCTCGCCCGGAATGGTGGCTGTCTTCTCGGGTCGACCCGTCGGCTTGTCCTCGTTCGTCGGACAATCCGCTGCGTCCAGTGATTCCGTCACGAGGGGGAGGCCGAATCCGCCTGGTGCGGGATCCGCCGGGGCCCCCTGACCGCGACGATGGGGCCATGTTGCAGATCACCGATCTCTCGAAGCGCTATGGCGACGTGGTCGCCGTCGACGGCGTGTCGCTGGCCGTCCCGCGGGGCCGCATCGTCGGTTTCGTGGGGCCCAACGGGGCCGGGAAGTCCACCACGATGCGGTCGATCTTCGGCCTGGTCGCCCCCGACGCCGGCACGATCAGCTGGGACGGCCGGCCTGTCGATCGCTCGAGCGTCGCCCGGTTCGGCTACATGCCCGAACAGCGCGGGCTCTATCCCAAGATGAAGGTGGCCGAGCAGATCGGGTTCTTCGCCGAGCTGAAGGGTGTCGATCGCCGGACGGCACGAGACCGCGCCGGCGAGATCCTCGAGGCCCTGGACCTGGCCGACCGAGCCGACGATCCGCTGGAGAAGCTCAGCCACGGCAACCAGCAGCGGGTGCAGCTGGCGGTGTCGCTGGTGACCGAACCCGAGCTGCTGGTCCTGGACGAGCCGTTCAACGGCCTCGACCCGGTGGCGGTGGAGACGCTCCAGCAGGTGCTGCGGGACCGAGTCGGCCGAGGTGTCGGCGTGCTGTTCTCCTCTCATCAGCTCGACCTGGTCGAGCGGATCTGTGACGAGCTGGTCGTCATCGTCGAGGGCTCGGTGCGAGCCGCCGGCACCGTGGCCGAAGTCCGGGGTGCCAGCGGCACCCGACTGTGCACGATCGAGGTGGACCGGCCGCTGGTGCCGCTGGCCGACGCGCTCGACGCTCGGGTCCTGGCCTCCTCGACCCGATCGGTGACGGTCGAGGTGGCCGACGACGCCGAGCTGGACCGACTCCTGGCCCGTGCCCGCGAGGTCGGCACCATCGCCCGCTTCGACTACGACCTGCCCAGCCTGCAGGACGCCTTCACCACGATCGCAGGTGAGTCCGTCCTGATCGGTGTGGGCGCAACCGAGGAGGTGGCGTGATGGCCACGGCAACCGTGGATGCCACGCGGGCGATCGGGCTGATCTCCCGCCGCGAGATCCAGTCCCGCCTGCTGTCCAAGGCATTCCTCGGCGGGGTACTCACCACCGTCGCCCTGATCTTCGGCGTGTTCGCGCTGGGGTCGTTCTTCGGGGGCGACGACGAGGTCCGCCTGGGGCTGGTCGGATCCCAACCGGACGGTGCCGTGGAGGCGCTGGGGGTGGTGGCCGACCGCACCGAGACCGAGCTGGACCTGACGTCCTTCTCATCGGTGGCCGATGCCGAGGCTGCGCTCGAGGCCGGCGACGTCGACGGCCTGGTGGTCGACGGCGCCGAGCTGCGCATGGTCGAGACCGACAACGATCTGGTGGCCCTGGTGACCCCGGCCTGGCAGCAGGCCGCACTGGTCGGCGGGCTCAGCGACGCCGGTCTGGGCGACGACGCCATCGCCGGCGCGTTCGACGTGGCCGCGCCCCTGACCGTGGTGGAGCTCGAGCCCGACCCCGAGGGCGACGAGCGAGAAGCCGTGGCCTTCTTCTCGGTGATCCTGTTGTTCATCGCCATCCAGGTGGCCGGCGCCTACATCCTCATGGGGGTGTTCGAGGAGAAGAGCACCAAGGTGGTCGAGCTCGTCCTGTCGTCGGTCCGGGCCCGACACCTGCTGTTGGGCAAGATCATCGGCGTCGGGGTGCTGGGCCTGGTGCAGGTGGTGGTGCTGGCCGGGTCCGCCATCACCGCGGCGGCGATCTTCGGCTCCGACGCGCTGCCGTCGCTGACCGCCGGGCTGTTGATCTCGGGTGTGGTGTGGTTCGTGCTGGGATACCTCCTCTATGGGTCGGTGTTCGCGGCGGGCGCCTCGCTGGCTCCTCGCCAGGAGGACGCCCAGTCCACGCTCGGCCCCGTCAGCGTGGTGCTGATGCTGAGCTACTTCGGGGCGATCTTCGCGGCGTCGGATCCGCAGTCGACCCTGGCCCGAGTGGTGTCGTGGGTGCCGTTGACGGCGCCGTTCGCCATGCCGGGACGCATCGCGTCGGGCGACGCGCTCTGGTGGGAGGTCATCGGCTCGATGGCCATCACCGCGGTTGCCGCAGCCGGAGTGTTGTTGCTGGCCGAGCGCATCTACGTGCGCAGCATCATCCACACCGACCGCAAGCTCGGTTGGCGCGAGGCCTGGTCACTCCAGAGCTGAGTCGCGTCAGTACGAGTCGTGGCGGCGGAGCCAGGCCATGGTGAACGGCAGGTCGTCCTCGTGGCGACCCAGCGCCGTGAGGTCCAGGAGGCCGTAGGTGGCGTTGAAGGCCTCGAGGCCCCGGGCGAAGGTCTGGTAGGTCAGCCACACGCCGTCGTCGTCCCGGATGAAGGCGCTCAGGCCCGGCGAGACCTCGCCCATGGGGTGGGCGGTGTGGTGGTTGTAGCTGGCGTCGCCGGTGGCGAGCATCTCGGGGGTGTGGGTGACGCCCAGGTCCCGGCCGAAGGTGGTGCCGCCGGCCGAGTACCAGCGGAAGTTCCAGCCCATGCGGGTCTTGTAGGCGTCGAGCTCGGCGATCGGGGCCTCGGACACGCAGGCGAAGGCGGTGTCTCGCGCCGCGAGGTGGACGGCCGAGCCGTCGAAGCTGTCCGCCCAGTACGAGCAGGTGGGGCAGCCCTCGGTCCAGTCGGTGCCGTACATGAAGTGGTAGACGAGCAGCTGGCGTTGGCCGTCGAACAGCTCGTCCCAGCCCACCGGGCCGTCGCTGCCGGTGAAGGTGTGGTCGTCGGCCATGCGCAGCCACGGCAGTTCTCGCCGCTTGGCCGCCAGCTCGTCTCGGGCTCGGGTTGCGGCCTTCTCTTCGGCCAGGAAGGCCTGG
>CBDHFJ010000131.1:0-13522 GCA_965262315.1 Acidimicrobiales bacterium | reverse complement strand
CGACCGCCGGGGAGTTGATCTGTGGTTGGAGGGTGCCGCCGGCGTCGTCCCAGCGCAGCCGAGCCCGGTTCCGGAAGCGCGTCGGCGACGGGTCGGCGTCGTTGGCGACGACATCTGCCACCTGCGCGTAGAAGGTGATGGTCACGGTGTCGTCGCCGTCACCGACCTCGTTGTCATAGGGATCGGGGAGCTCGTAGCGGATCGTGCCGGACGAACCGACCGCCGGCGTGACGAGCGTGCCCGAGTCGAGGCGAGCACCGGAGCCGGCGGTGTCGGCCGACACCACGGCCGGCGTCAGGGTCTGGACGCTGCCCCCGAAGAGTGCCGAACCCTCGAAGTAGGTCAGACCGGCAGGGAGTGTGTCGCGCACGTCCGCATCGAAGACGGTGACGCCTTCCGGCACGGTGGCGGTGAAGGTGTACTCGACGATCTCGCCGATCGTGAGCTGCTCGTCGGCGGTGCCGGGAACGGCAAGCCGGCTGTTGCCGGGCTCGGCGATGCCGGACTGTTGGCTCTTGGTGACCGTGGGCCGCTCGGTCTCGAGGAAGGCGGGGTCGTCGGCCGCGTCGGTGTTCTCGAGGCCGCTGTTGGCCGGGTCGATGTTGTCGGCCGGGTAGTAGACGGTCGTTCCCGTGTTGGTGGTCGCTTCGTAGCTCGCCACGCCCGCGGTGTTCTCGAGGGTGAGGGCCGGCGTGATGTCAGCGGGGACCACGACGTCGTAGGTCAGTGTCAGCGGTGCCGTGGTCTCGTCGTCGGGAGTCACGTCGCCGCCACCGACCGACGCCGGCACGTCAGGGAGCGCGGTCCAGGTGATGATGCCGGACGTGCAGGTGCCGCCATCGGAGATCGACGCCGTGACCACGTCCGCGCAGGTCAGCTGGGTCGGCAGGATGTCCTGCACCTCGGCGTTGGTGGCATCGACGTTGCCGGTGTTCCAGACGTCAACCCGGAACGAGACCAGCGCACCGGCCTGGACCGCGGCCGCGGTCGACCCTCCGGTCAGGCTGCCGTCGTGGTCGGGACCGAGCGGACCGAGGTCGATGCCGTCGTCGGCGCTGTCGACCGCCGCGACACCCTTGGCCAGGCGAAGCTGTGGCTCGGCCCATTCGGCCGGCGTCTGGTCTCGGAGCTGGAAGACCAGCCCCCCGTTGTTGTTCCAGACCATCTTCTGGAGGTTGGCGTTGATGTCGAGCGCAGCCCCGGCGTCGACCGGGCCGAGCGTGGCCGCGATGACCCAGCGGAACTCGTTGCCGTCCGCCTCGACGTCGCCGCCCGATGCGACCGAGAACGTCACGATCGAAGGTGACTCGGTGACCGTGGTCGCACTCAGCGTGTCGATGGTGGCGATCCGGGTCGCCGACCCGGAGAGGTACGTGTACCCGGGCGGCAGCAGGTCCTGGATCGTCACACCCTCGTAGTCGACGTTCGCAGGGAAGCTCGCTCCGAGCTCGAAACACACGATGTCGCCGGGCCCGTAGCCCGCGACTGCCGGCGATCCGTCGACCCAGGTGATGGCACCGTGGTCGGTGGCGCAGGTGGCGGCGGTGACGCCGGCGCCATCGGCCATCGGGCCGACCTTGGCCGAGATCCGCTTGTCGATGCTGGCCTGACCGTTCGCCAGACCCGCGCTGGCGGTGTCACCGTCGGCGCCGCCATCGGGGTCTGCGGGGTCTGCCGGGAGGCCCGCGCCCGCTGGGACGTCGGGGGCCCGAGACCTCGACATGGTTGGTGACCGAGTCACCCGAGAGCACCGGCTCGGCGGTGTCTCGGGCCAGGCCGCTGCGGTAGTCCTCGCGGACGACCGAGCTGTACGTGATCACGATCTGGCCGTCCGAGGCCAACGCGCCGAGCGCCGCGATGTCGGCGAAGCTCCAGACCACCTCGAGGCGGCCGGTGCCGTACGGGCCTCCGTCGGGCAACTCCCGAACGGACGTCGCCGCCACCGGCACCCCATTGACGGTGGAGGCGATCGAGCCCGCGCCCGGGACAGTCGTTCGTCGCCCAGTCCGACCCACCGGGCGTGAGGTCGGCGGAGTAGGTGCCCAGGAAGCACAGCGCCGACGGCAGGAGGTCTCGCACGACGAGATTCGAGAAGTCCCGGTACTCGCTGGCACTGATGGTGAGGGTGGAGACGACCGTCGTGCCCTGCACCAGCGAGCCCGAGCTCGATTTGGCGATGGCGAGGTCTTCGGACTCGGTGAACTCGACGTCGTCATCGGTCTCGATCGCGCCGGTCGGCGTGTAGGTACCCGACGCCGTGGCGGTGTTGTCGAACGTCTGCTCACCGCCGCCGAGCAGCTCCGGGTCGACCGAGGTCGTCCGGTCGCCCTCACCGGTGGAGGGGCCGGTGTTGTTGTCGAGGTTGCGGCCCTGGCGCAGCGATGCGGCTGTGGGCCCGCCCACGAACGGTTCGTTCGCGTACAGCGGAATCCCGGCCTGGTACGTGACCACACTGGTCGTGCCGGCGAGGATGTCGCCGAGATCCCAACGCACCTCGGTGGCGCCGGTACCGAGGGTGTCGATGCTCAGCGGCTGGGGAGCACAGCCCGCACCGGTGGCCACCGGTCCCGAGCCGGTCCACTCCTCGCCCGCAGTGGTGTTGTCGACCCATGGGGATGCATCCGGCGGGGTGTAGGTGTCGCAGCCGAGGAACTCCAGGCCCGGATGCAACACGTCGACGAGCCCGACCGTGTCGATGTCGTAGTCGGGGTTGGCCTCCACCTCGATGGTCCAGAGCGCACCCTCGGTGCCCCCGGGTCCGCCGATGCCGGCGGCGTGGACGCCGCGGAGCAGCTCATCGGGTCCCGTCTTGGTCACCCGCAACGCCACGATGTCGATCGTCTCCGACGCCGTGGCTGAGCCGGTGAAGTCACCGGTGAACGTTCCCGTGGCCTCGTCCCAGTCGGGGATGGTGAACGCGTCGGCGCTGGCAACCGCCTCGGCGGTGTTCGTGATGCTGGACCCGACCCCGGATTGGTCGTCGAGCCGGTGGCGCCGCCGGCGAAGTCGGGGTTGGTGTCGACGGTGACGTCAACCGATGACCGCGACCCGCTCGGGAGGTCGGAGATGTTCTCCCAGATGACCGTGGTCTGACCGGCCGGCACCCCGACCAGCACCGTCGTCGGCGCGGGGTCGGCGCTGACGAAACCGACGCCCGCAGGGAGCACGTCACGGAACGACAGGTTGTACAGGTACGCGCCCGAGCTCTGGCTCCCCGACGCCTCGATCGTGTAGGTGACGTGTTCGCCGATGAGCGCCTCGGTGCCCACGTCGGCCACCTTCGAGAGGGTGAAGTCGTCCGACGCCTGCGCGGCGGCGATCGGGGCGAACGGGGCTGTCGACGCCACGAACAGCGTCGAGGCGAGCAGTACGAACGCCGCGACAACGCGCGGCGTCCTCTTGATGTTGGTCACGAAAGCCTCCGAGCTTTCCGTGACACGCACGCGTCCCGCTGTGCGTCGTGTCCCAGGGCGTTTTGCCTACGCCCCAGCAGTCGGCCTCCTGACCGAACGCTTGATGGTCCGTTCGGCCCAATCAAGCGCATCGGTCCTCCGACGACACCGCGCGGTACGACCGTTCCGGTCGCTGCCTCGAGCCCGCCGGCGCGGATCGGTTCGTGCGCGGCAGCGCCGGCCGCGGCCTCGGAATCGACCGACGGCGACCGTGAAGATCCTGCTCAGCCCCGGTCGGCGATGACGGCGTCGCGGAGGTCGCGCTTGAGGATCTTGCCGGACGCGTTGCGGGGCAGGGACTCGGTCACGATCTGCACGTAGCTCGGCACCTTGAACCCGGCGAGGCGTTCGCCGACGAACTGCTGCAGCTCACCCACCTCGAGGGTCGCGCCGTCCTTGACCATGACGTGGCACGCCAGTTCCTCACCGAGGCGCTCGTCGGGGAGGCCGTAGACCGCGGCCTCGTACACCGCCGGGTGCTCGTAGATCGCCGCCTCCACCTCGGCGCAGTAGATGTTCTCGCCGCCCCGGAGGACCATGTCCTTGGCCCGGTCGCTGACGTAGACGAACCCGTCGTCGTCGATGCGGCCGATGTCGCCGGTGCGCAGCCAGCCGTCGACGATGGTCTCGGCCGTGGCATCGGGCCGGTTCCAGTAGCCACGGATCAACGACGGGCCGCGGAACCACAGCTCGCCCGTCTCGTTCGAACCGAGGACGTTGCCGTCCTCGTCGGTCACGCGGAGCTCCATCACGGGCACCGCCTTGCCGGTCGACTGCGGGTTGGCGACGAACATGTCGCCCGCGTTCTGCGGCCCGTACGCGTTGGTCTCGGTCATGCCATAGCCGAGACCGGGGCGGCCCTGGGCGAAGCTCTCGTCGATGCGCTTGACCAGCTCGGGCGGCATCGGCGCACCGCCGCCGCCGACCGACTTCAGGCTCGAGGTGTCGCGCTCGGCGAACGTGTCGGCCTCGAGCAGGTCCCAGCTCATCGTGGGGACACCGACGAAGTTGGTGACCTGCTCCTGCTCGATGAGCTCGAGCGCCCGGTCCGGATCCCAGCGATGGGTCATCACCAGCTTCGAGCCACCCACGAACGAGCCCAACATCACCGGGACCAGGCCGGTCACGTGGAACAGCGGCACCGACAACATGAACACCGACTGGCCGCCCTCCTCGGCATCACCCGAATCGTCCGGTTCGAGCACGTCCTGCACCGCGGCACGGGCAGCGAAGCACAGCAGCGCCGACAGCAGGGCCCGATGCGTGGACACCGCGCCCTTGGGACGACCGGTGGTGCCGGAGGTGTAGAGGATGGTGACGTCCTCGTCGGGCCCGATCTCGACCTCGGGCATCGCGGCCCCGTCCTCGAGCGCGTCCTCCAGCCGAGACACGCCGTCGGGCAGGTCGCCGTCGTGGCGCACCACCACGATCCGGGAGGTGATCTCGCCGGGGGCAGCGGCCTGCATGCGGGCCAGGCGCTCGCTGTCGGCGATCACGACCTCGGAGCCGGAGTCGTCGAGCGCGAACACGATCTCGTCGGTCTGCCACCACGCATTGAGGGGGACGGCGACCGCACCCACCGACACGATGGCGGTGAAACCCGCGATCCATTCCGGGTAGTTCCGCATCGCGATGGCGACGCGGTCGCCCTTCTCGACCCCATAGGTGTTGACCAGGGCGTGGCCGATCTGACCGGCGAGCTCGAGCACCCGAGGCATCGACCACCGCTCGTCCTCGTAGACGATGAAGTCGTCGGTCCTGGCTGCGGCCAGCATGAAGAGGGCGCGGATGTTGGGCGGCGTGCCGGCGAAGACCTTGGTCGGAACGCCGAACACATCCGCCTCGGTGATCTCGAACATCGTCCCGGGCGCGCACACGGCCGCGCACGCCTCGTCGTAGGTCATCGCCATCTCAGGTGCTCCTCGTGGTGCAGCGATGCCCGCCCAACCGGGCGGGCGCGCCGGATGTGGGTCAACCGACGCCGGCGGCGATCAACGCCGCGACGTCGCGACGCAGGATCTTGCCGGTGGTGGTGCGGGGTATCTCCGCAGCCGCCACGACGTCGCGCGGCACCTTGTACCGAGCGAGTGCCGTGCCGACAGCGTCGCGCACCTGGTCGGCCTCAACCGTACCGGCCTCGGTCACCACCAGGACCGCCAACCGTTGGCCGAAGTCCGGGTCGTCGACGCCGACGACTGCCGCGTCGAGCACCCCGGGCATCGCCAGGACCACGTCCTCCACCTCCGTGGGGAAGACGTTCTCGCCGCCGCTCACGATCATGTCGTCCGCCCGGCCGGTCACGTGGAGGCGGCCGGCGGAGTCGAGGTGGCCCACATCGCCGGACGACATCAGCTCGCCGACCCGTTCCTTGCCGCCGCCACCGGTGTAGTGGTCGAACTGGCTGCCGCTGCCGACGAAGATCTCGCCGGTATCGCCGTCGACGACCGGGCTGCGGTCACGGTCGAGGATCTGCACGGTGACGCCATCGATCGGTCGGCCGACCGTCCCCGGCGCGGCTCGGAGGTCGGCGGGGGTGGCGATCGCCGCCTGACCGACCTCGGTGGAGCCGTACAGGTTGTAGAGGTTGTCGCCGTGGCTGTTCATCCACCGCTCGGCAACCGCCACCGGCAGGGCCGAACCCGAAGACGCCACGATGCGGACGTGGTCCCGGATCGAGCGGCGGGGGGCGACATCGAGCATCCGCTGGAGCATCACGGGGACGACCCCGACGGCGGTGGCGCGATGAGCGGCGATGGCGTCGAGCGTGGCTTCGGGGTCGAAGCGGGACCGCACCACGGTGGTCGATCCGAGGCTGACGGCGATGGTGAGCTGGGCCAGCCCCCACGCGTGGAAGAGTGGCGCCGGTACGACGAAGACGTCGCCGACGCGATACGGCACGCGGCGGAACAGCCCTGCGGTCGCGGCCAGGTCGACACTGGTGTCGCGCCGCGCTCCCTTCGGGGTCCCGGTGGTGCCCGATGTCAACATGACCGGAGCCAGTGGGCGGTAGCGGGCGAAACCCAGCCGTGCCGGCCGCTGTCTGAGGTCCTCGATCGTCGGCCCGAGATCTCCCGCGGTGAACACCACCGGCCCGTCGAAGCCGCTGGCCTCGACGGTCGGAGCGAACTCGGCGTCGCACACGAGCACGTCCACGTGCTCGCGGGCCATCACGTCGGCCAGCTGCGGGCCGGCGAAGCCCGTGTTCAGCAGGACCGGTGCCGCGGCGGCCTTGCTCGCGGCGACGAGCGCGTCCACGAACGCGCGGCTGTTGCGACAGAGGATTCCCAGATGCCCGCCCGCCGGCAAGCCGGCCGCGCGGAGCCCCTGCGCGGTCTGGGTCGAGCCGAGCTCCAGCTCGCCGAAGCTGAGCGGGCCCTCGTCATCGACGACGGCCGGGCGGGTGGGACTGCGGAGCGCCGCGCCGCCGACCGCCGAGGCCAGCGTCGGCCCCCAGCGCAGCGCGCCGACGGCACCCGCGCCCAGGCGGAGCGGGTCGAACAGGCCCAGCCGCCACGCGAGGCGGCCGGTGCCGGCATCCGCCGGCTGATCAGCGGTCGATTCCTGCGGCATCGAACAGCACGGTCGATCTCCGCCACGTGCAGATCGACCAGGTCGTCGAGATCCGGTACCAGCTCCCGATCGGCGACCAGGCCGAAGTCGAGCGTGTCGAGGTAGCTCTGCACGGTGACGTTCAGGCCCACCCCTTCGGCGATGGTCGACACGGGATAGAAGTGCTTCATCTTGGCCCCGCCCATGTACAGCGGCTGGCGTGGCCCGGGCACGTTGGAGATGACGACGTTGACCGGAGCGTTGGTCCGGTCGCCCATGCGCAGCTGACCGGCCACGCGAGACGCCTGCGCCGCCACCGCAGGGAGCGCGAACTGCGCCATGTCGACCAGCGACTCCGCCGGCAGCATGTCGAACTGTTCCTTCGCAGCCACCATCGATGCGCTCACGGCTTCGACGCGCTCCACGGGATCGTCGAGATTCGTCGGCAGGTTGGCGAAGAGGCTCGACACCCGGTTGGTCCACGGGTCCTCCTCCGCGCCCGTCCGGATCGACACCGGGACCATGGCGCGCAGCGGCTGCTCGGGCAGGGCGTCGTGCTTCTGCAGATAGGTCCGCAGCGCGCCCGCGGTGATGGCCATCACCACGTCGTTCACGGTCACGCCGAGTGCCGACTTGAGCGTCTTGACGTCGGCCAGCGGAACCGACCGCATCGACAGCCGACGATGCGGCGAGATCGACTTGTTGAACGGCGTTGGCGGTGCCGTCACGCGCGGGCCGGGATCGTGCTCGTCGCGTCGGGGTCCACCGAGCTGGCGCGGCAGCTGCTTGCGGGTCTGGTCGATCATCCGGTGAGCCCGTGGTTCTGGGTCACCTCGGCCACCTGTCGCATGGCTCGCCAGGAGACCCGGGCGAAACGGCCCGGCTGCTGGACGAGGTTCACCACCGAGCGGCCGATCAGCTCCGCATCCGACGGGACCGAACCCGGACGCCAGTCACCACGATCGGCCGGAAGCTCGTCGCCCTCGGGGTCGGAGTCGAGGATCGTGGTCAACAGTTCCACTCCGGACGCGCCGTCGATGGTGGCGTGGTGGACCTTGGTCAGGACGGCGAAGTCGCCACTCTCCAGTCCTTCCATCACGTACGCCTCCCACAGGGGGCGAGTGCGATCGACCGGACGGCTGATGATGCGGGCGACCTGGGCCGCCAGCTGCTCCATGTCACCTGGCGGCGGGATGGCGATGTGCCGGACGTGGAAGTCGAGGTCGAAGTCGCCGTCGTTCAGCCAGTACGGGCGATCCAGGCTGAGCGGCACCTGAACCAACTTGCGACGGAACGGTCCCAACAGATGCAACCGGCTGCGCAATTGCTCGCGGAACGCGTCGTACGGATTGAACTCGTCGTCGGGCCGCTCGTAGACGACCAGGCTGCTGACGTGGCCGTAGGGACGTCGGCGATTCCATGTAGAGGAAGCTGGCGTCGAGTCCGGTGAGTTGTTTCATGGTGTCCCGCCTGGGTCGGATGGGTTGGTGTCAGAGGTGTCCGCAACGTCATCGGTCCCCACCGCTCGGGACCGTTCGACCGTCTGCCCGGTCACGATCTCGGCCATCTTCACGAACGGCCCCTGCATGGCGACGAGCTGTTCGGACGCCAGCGCCAGCCGTTCGATCGACGACTCCAGTGTGGCCAATCGCTGCTGCATGCGCTCGAGGTCCTCGCGCTGCGCGGCGATCTCCTCACGGGCGACCTCGATCTGGGCCAGCGGCGGCCCGAAGGCATCGATCAGGTCGACGATGGCCTGGAGCTGATCGCCGGGAAGGACGAAGCGACCCATGCTGTCGAGGAACGCCTGCCGTTGCTCGGCCGGAACACCCAGCCGCATGACCGACTGCTGGAGGCGCCGCATGGCATCGCGGCCGGACTGGAGCCGATCGAGGAAGTCGGGCTCAGCCATTGTTGATCACACCGCCGGCGGCCAAGACGTCGCGGTAGGCAGCGTTGATGCTCCGGCGGAGCTCGGCGGGCTCCTCGACGGCCACGGGGTCGATGAACAGGCCGATGTCGAGCTTGCCGTCGTAGGACAACGTGGTCATGTTCATCGCGGTCCCGGCCACCGGGCCCATCACGATCATCCGCAGGGCCTTGGCGCCGGCCACATAGGTCGTGATCGGCGCGCCGCGCATGTTGGAGGTGGCGAAGTCGATGGACGACGACCGTGCGCGAGCCATCTGGGTGACGACCGACGTGGGGAGCCAGTTCGCCACACCGGCGAGGCTGGCCAGGTTCTCGCCGCCGTCGGCCACCTGGTCGCGCCGTTCCTGCATTCGCGTCTGAAGCTCGTGCATCAGCGCCTCGGCATCATCGAGGTCGCCGGGCACCCGAAGCACGGCCGGCGTGAAGGAGTTGCCGCCGATGGCGTCGTCGGTCCTGGTGCTGACGATGAACGTGGCGTTCAGGCCGTCGACGGGCACGCCGCGATCCAGGTGGTATCGCAGCGCCCCGAGGGCGGCACCGGTCACGAAGACGTCGTTGATCGAGCCGCCCAGCGCCTTGCCGGCCGCCTTCACGTCGTCGAGCTTCAGGTGCACGACCTCGAGGTGACGGTGGCGGGATCGGCGGCTCCACAGCGGCGAGCCAGGCTGGTGCTCCCCGTCCGGGGTGAGCTGTTCGAAGGCGGTCTTCGCCACCCCGGCCACGTCCTCGGCACGATCGCGGGCACGGAGGGGGTCGGCCGACCAGATCGCGACCTCACCGGCAGCCCGCCGGAAGATGCCCGCCTGGCGTCGAGCGAGGTGGCCGGCGCTGCGCAGGAGATTCTCCGCGGGAGAGTCCGGATGGTCGTCGTCGGCCTTCTCGGCCGCGAGTGCGTCGGCGATGACCTCGGTCAGGTCGACCGGCTCCGGGTCGGTCGCGTCGCGCTCGATGTCGATGTAGAGCTCGGAGAGCCGCATGGCACCGATGCCGTCGGCGATCGAGTGGTGCAGCTTCGAGAACAGCGCCGACCGGCCGCCGGCGAGGCCGTCGATCACGGTGAACGACCACAGCGGCCGAGTGCGGTCGAAGGGGTCTTCGTAGAGGCGCGTGCACAGGTCGAAGAGCTGACGCTCGGTGCCCGGTGTCGGCAGCGCGATGTGGCGCAGGTGATAGTCCAGGTCGAACTCGGGGTCGGTGGCCCAGCTGGGCGGCGCCAGGCGGCCGAAACCCGGCTGCACGCGCTCACGCAGACGCGGCACCGCGGCGACCGCGGTCGCCATTCGCCGACGGAACCGCGCCATGTCGAGCGGACCGTCGAAGATGACGATCATGGCGCCGCTGGGGTTCAGCCACGGGTCCTTCTCGACGTTCCACATCAGGGCTTCGGCGTCCGACATCTGGGCGCTGAAGCTGAGCTCTCGTTCACGGGCCATGGGGTGCCTCAGGTGTCGGTGCCGGGGCGGCGATCGGCTTCTTGGTCCGGGTCGCCGCTGTAGCCGGGCGGATAGGTCAGTGCGAGCTCTTCCTCGGTGGGAATCCGGTGTTCGCGCGCCTCCGGGGGGAGCAGATCCACGATGGCGGTCATGATGCGCTGGGAGTCGAGGTCGAGGCTCCGGTACTTGAGATCGACCTCGGTGCCGATGCGAACGGTCACCTCGGGTGCGTCGGTCGGAAGCAGACGGGGCAGCCGGGCGGCGCGAGGCCACACCTTCTCGGTTCCCCACAGCCCCATCGGGATCACCGGGACGCGGGCGGCGGTGGCCAGCTTGGCTGCACCCCACCGCGCCTTGAGCTCGGGATCGTAGAACGCGGGCCCGCGGGGAATGGTGCCCTGCGGGGCCATGGCGACGAGCTCGCCCGCTCGGAGCGCCTCGACGGCCCGCTCCAGCGGTTCGTCGGAGCCGGTCCCTCGGTCGACCCGGATGCCACCGACCATCGCCGAGATCCGGCCCACGACCGGGACGTCGAAGACCTCCTTCTTGCCGAGGAAGCGCGCCGGGCGGCCGGACTGGGCGATCGCCAGGTTCACGGCGGTGGAGTCGAAGTAGCTGCGGTGGTTGAAGACCACGATGGCTCCGCCATCGGAGGGAATGTTCTCGACGCCGCTGATGTCCCAGCGTGCGTTGGGCACGAGCTCGGGACGCACCAGGGGACGGAACCAGTCCTGGATCTCGCGACCGGCGATCTTCAGCACGCCCGGCGGAACGTCGAGGTGCCGGACCTCCCACCCGTTGACGGCGGCGATGACGGTGAGCTGGGGGTCCGGGTTCACGGCGACGCCGTGCCCCACGGCCGACAACAGCGGCGAGTCATAGGCACTGTCGGAGTAGGCGTAGCTTCGACTGAGATCGATCTTGTTGGCCTGGGCCCACGCAACGACGGCGGCAGCCTTGGCTCGGCCCCACAGGAACTCGCCGTCGGGCTCGCCGGTGTAGGCGTCGCCGTCGTCGAGCCACTCGGAGGCGATGACGGCGTCGAAGCCGAGACGGCGGGCGAGGGCCGACACCAACGGGGCGGGCGAGGTGGTGGCCAGCACGAGCTTGCGGCCGGCGCCGCGGTGGTCCTCGAAGAGGCGGTGTGCGTAGGGCTGCACCTGTGCTTCGAGTTCGACGGCGGCGGCCTCGGCCACCTTGTCGACCTCCGCGATGCTCCAGCCCGAGGCGCTGCGCACCAGCAGGCGGGCGAACTGCATCATGATCGGGTTCTCGCCGAACCAGCGGTACGACCGGTCGTAGAGCCCCTGGCCCGGGATCGATCGTTCCGTGATCAGCCCCGCAGCGGCGAGGTGGTGTTGGAAGACGGTTGCCGACGACCCCGGCAGCAAGGTGCGGTCGAGGTCGAAGATGGCAGCGGACGACATGGTTCCTGCTCCCTTCGGTGGCGGGCTGCACCGAGTGACCCGCGCACATTACGTCAGTCACTGACACAAGTCAACGGCTGACATTCGCCGCCCGGTCCCGTAGGCTGCACCCGATGACCGCCACGCAGGACACCACCGTCGAACCCACCGGCCGACGCGAACGCAAGAAGCAGGCGACCCGGGACGACCTGGTCGCCCACGCCGCCCGCCTCTTCGACCTGCAGGGGTTCGACGAGACCACGACCGAGCAGATCGCCGAAGCCGCCGACGTGTCCCAACGCACCTTCTTCCGCCACTTCCCCTCCAAGGAAGCGGTGCTCTACGCCGACATGAACGACCAGCGCGCCCGGGTCCGGGACGAGCTGATGCGTCGCCCGGTGGACGAGCCCGTGCTCGACGCCGTCCGCCGAGCCATCATGTCGCTGGCCGACGGCTTCGAGGACGAACGTGAGCTCCGCTTCCTCCAGGCTCGAATGGCCGCGGCCTACCCCACGGTGTCGGCGTACAGCCGCGCCGTGGTCCAAGCCGAATGGGAGCGCGAGCTCATCGCCGCCATCGCAACCCGCCTCGACGTCGACCCGGTGGACGACCCCCGCCCCGAGATCATCGCGGGCGCCGCCATGTCTGCGCTGCGCGCGTCGATCCGGCGCTGGACCACCCACAACGGCCGCGACGAGCTCCCCGACCTGGTCGGCCAGGCCCTCGACGCCATCGCCGACATCGGCGACCTCGCGGCCTGAACCGAAGCGCTACGACAAGAGCGAGTCGCGGAGGGCGGCGCCCACGAAGTGGCGGACCTCGGGCTCGAAGGGGAACGAGAGGTGACTCCCCTCGTACCAGCAGATCGACGGTTGATCCCAGTGGTCCCACAGCGCCCGGACGTTGCCCGGCCGCACCCAGCGATCCACCAGACCAGCGAAGATGAATCGCCGATCGTGATCGATCAGCGACGGCATCGCCAACGGCGACACCACCCGGTTGACCCGCTCGAGCGATCGCCAGCTGAGGCCCCACTGCTCGTAGAACGGCGGCAGGATCGGCTCGACGGTGCGGCGCATGCCCCGCACCAGGTCGGCCTCGGGGACCCCGGCGATCGCGCAGCCGAGATCCTCGTCGAAACAGGTGAGCAACGCGGTCAGGTAGCCGCCGAGCGAGATGCCCATCGCGCCGACAGCCGGCGCGCCCTGGTCCTCGCGCAGCCAATCGGTCAAACGCCGGATGTCCCAGATGGCGTGGGCCGCGGTGTGCACGGTGTTCATGGCACCGCCGTGCAACACCCGGTCGCCCGAGGAGCCCTCGGACCGGGGGCCGTGGAGCGGCTGGACCGGGAAGGCGAGGTTCAGGCCGAGATCCCGATGCAGGCGCTTCGCGTCGAACGCGTTGAGATCGACGAGGGGCTGGCCGGTCCGGTAGCCGTTGATGCACAGCAACCACGGACGGGGCTCGCCGTCGTGGCGGAGGATCCACGCGTGTGCAGTCCGGTTCGCCTCGTACTCCGCCCACCGATCGCCGCCGGGCTCGTCCGGGTGCGTCTCGTAGCCCGACTCCACCCGGAGGTGCTCGAACTTGATCCCTGCGGCGGAGCGGCGACGGATCTCGGGTGCCTCGAGCGGCGGCGGCTCCCGGTGGTACGACCGTGGATCGTCCACCCAGCCCTTCTGGTTGTACATCTCGACGGCATCGCCGAGCTCGTCACGGAGGCGACGGCGGTAGTCGGCGGCCGGCCACC
>CBDHFJ010000130.1:0-17922 GCA_965262315.1 Acidimicrobiales bacterium | reverse complement strand
GCCACCTGAGCAGCATTCCGGAGGTGTTGGAGATCCACACGGTCACCGGCGCAGGCGATCTGCTCCTCAAGATCGTGGCCACGACCAACGAGGATCTCCATCGGATCCTCCAGGAGATCTCGGCGCTGGACGAGGTGTCCCACACCGAGACGCAGCTCGCGCTCGCCACGCCGTTGCTCCGAACAGTCGCCGACCTCATCGGGACCGACTGACGAGTCGGCCACGGCTCGCGCCGACGGCGCGAAGCCGCTCAGCCGGCGTACCCACCCGTGCCTGGCACCAACTGGTACACCACCCACCCGAGACGGCCAAGGGCTCAGCCGGCGTACCCACCCGTGCCTGGCACCAACTGGTACACCACCCACCCGAGACGGCCAAGGGCTCAGCCGGCGTACCCACCCGTGCCTGGCACCAACTGGTACACCACCCACCCGAGACGGCCAAGGGCTCAGCCGGCGTGTTTGCCGGGCTCCCAGCCGGCGCCGGTCAGCCGTTCGGCGCCGAAGGCGAGCGGCTCCTCCTCGAGCCCGGTGGCCATGGTGTCGTTCCACCGGTTGAGGAAACCGAAGAACGACGCCACGGCGACGATGGCCGCGAGCTGCGCGTCGTCGTAGAACTCCCGAGCACGCTCGAAGTCCTGGTCGGTCACGGCATTCGGGCTCTGCCCCGAACCGAACGCGATCCGCAACGCCGCTCGTTCCGCGTCGGAGAAGTGCTCGCTCCGCTCGAAGTTCCACAGCTCGGCGACCTTCTCGGGAGCGAGGCCGTTGCGCTCGGCCGTGCCCGCTGTGTGGGCCTGGCAGTAGCGACAGCCCGCACCGTACGACGCGACATGCGAGATCATGTGCGGCAGGCCGTCCGGCAGCAGGCCGTTCCCCATCGCGGCCGCCCCGAGGTGCTGGAACGCCGGCAGCAGGCCGGGAACCCTGGCCATGACGTGCATCGACGTGGGCACGAAGCCCATCAATGCCTCGACCATGGCCAGGCCGTCCTCGAACTCGGCGAGCTCCTCGCGGGGCAGCGGCTCGATGCGGTTCGGCATCGACTCAGACCCGTTCGATGATGATGGCGGGTGCCATACCGCCGCCGGCGCACATGGTGATGAGACCGACCTGCTTGTCCTGACGCTCGAGCTCGTCGAGGCAGGTGCCGATGAGGATCGCGCCGGTGGCGCCGATCGGGTGGCCCAGCGCCATGGCGCCGCCGTTGACATTGACCTTCGACCGGTCCAGGTCGAGGTCGCGCTGGAACTTCTCGGAGACGACGGCGAAGGCCTCGTTGATCTCGAACAGGTCGATGTCGTCGAGGGTCATGCCGGCCCGCGCAAGCACCTTCTTTGCCGACGGGACGGGGGCGTTCAGCATGAGCGTCGGATCGTCGCCCATGTTGCCGGTGGCCACCACACGGGCTCGGGGCTTGAGGCCGTGGGCCTTGGCGTAGTCCTCGGAGGCCCAGAGGATCGCGGCCGAGCCGTCGACCACACCGGAGCTGTTGCCGGCATGGTGCACGTGCTCGATGTCGAGGTCGGGGTACTTGGCGTTGATCTGCTCGCGGAAGGTGAGGGCACCCTCCTCGTGGCGGTAGTCGGCGATCGCGGGGAAGCTCGGCTGGAGGTTGGCGAGCGAGTCGGCGGTCGTGCCGGGGCGAGGGAACTCTTCCTGGTCGAGCGCCAGCGAGCCGTCGAGGTTGAAGACGGGGATGAGGCTCTTGTCGAAGCGGCCTTCCTTGATGGCGATCTCGGCCCGGGCCTGGGACTCGGCAGCGTGCTCGTCGAGCGCGCGGCGCGGGATGCCTTCGAGGGTGGCGATGGCATCGGCGCAGACACCCTGATGCGACTGCGGGTGCAGCTCCTGGAGGTGCGGGTTGCCGGCACCCATGGGCATGAGGCCCTTCTTGGGCAGCGACATCATCTCGGTGCCGCCGGAGACCACGAGGTCCTCCATCCCGGCCATGACCGCGGTGGCGGCGATGTTGGCGCTGGTGATGCCCGAGCCGCAGAAGCGGTCGAGGGTCACGCCGCTGGCCTTGATGTCGTAGCCGGCATCGAGAGCCGACATGCGACCGAGGTCGCCGCTCTGCTCCATGACCTGGGAGCTGGTGCCCCAGACGACATCGTCGACGTCAGCGGTGTCGATGCCGTTGCGGTCGCGGATCGCCTCCAGCACGGTGCGGCCCAGATGGCCTGGATGCAGGTGGGCGAGTGCGCCCTTGCCCTGCTTGCCGATGCCGCGGGGGGTGCGGCATGCGTCGATGATGAATGCGTCGGCCATGGTTCGGTCCTCGTTGATCGTGTGGCAGCTGGTCGTTCGGCAACCAACCGTACCGGACCGACGATTCCCGAGGCCACGGAACCCGAGCTGGCGTTCGGTTCCCCATCACGGCCGCCGGCAACGACGCCGAGGTCGGAGTCGAGGCCACGAGGGGTCAGGTGTGGTGCGCCAGAAAGGCGTCGACGACCTCTCGGGCGCGACGCTCGGAGACGAAGCGGCCCTGGATGACGTGCTCGAGCATCAACGGCCCGGCGACCTCGGAGACCAGGTCGTCGACTTCGCCCTGCAGGTGGCCGGCTTCGACCGCGCCGGCGATGACGAGTCGGATGGGCTCGAGAATGCCCGCCACGAACTGGGCAGAGGTCTCGGCCACCCGCGGCGAGGTGCGGCCGTACTCCAGCGTGGCGGCGAAGAACGCGCGCGCAGGACGATGCTCGAACCGCCAACGCAGCGTCTCCACCGCCCGATGCAGGTCCGGACCCAGGTCGCCGGTCCAGCAACCGTCGGGTGGCAGTTCGGTGGCCCGAGCCAACATGATCTCGATCAGGTCGGCGGGCTCGGGCCAGTTGCGATAGATCGTGGCCCGGGAGACACCGGTCTCCTGGTGCAACCGGGTTGGCGTCAGCGCCGCGCCGCCCTCGTCGAGGAAGAGCCGGAGCGCAGTGGGCAGGATCTTGGCCAGCGTGTCGCCGTGTGGCCCGGGCGGCCGACCGACGGCTCCGGAGCGAGGCATGAGACCACGCTACCCCAACCGATACGAATTGGATCGCTATTCGGCGTCTCCCCGTCGGGATTGGCCGGGACCGGGAGGCGGCAACGCGAACATGGCGCCGAGGTGAACAACTGGCGACCCCGCCCGCAGAATCGGAGGCCCGTCCCCGCCGAGCCATAGGGTGACCGACCATGGCGACCAGCGGCACCCTCAAGCGCGAGCTCGGCGTCTCCGACGCGGTGATCATCGGAGCCGGGTCGATGATCGGCGCCGGGGTCTTCGCCGCATGGGCGCCGGCCGCTCGAGCGGCCGGGACGGGGCTCATCATCGGACTCGTCATCGCGGGTGTGGTCGCATTCTGCAACGCTGCCTCATCGGCCCAGCTCGCGGCGATCCACCCGGAATCGGGGGGCACCTACATCTACGGCCGACGCCAGCTGAGCCTCGGGTGGGGCCACCTGGCCGGCTGGGGGTTCGTCGTCGGCAAGACCGCGTCGTGCGCGGCGATGGCGCTCACGGTCGGCGCCTACCTGTGGCCCGAGCAGGAGCGATTCGTCGCCATCCTCGCCGTTGTCGGCATCACCGCGGTGAACATCGGCGGGCTGACCCGCACGGTCGCGGTGACGCGCGTGCTGCTGGTGGTGTCGCTGACGGCACTGGCCCTCGTGATCGTGACCGGCTGGTCGAGCGACGGGGCCGACCTCGATCGCATCACGCCCATCGAGGGCTCGCTCTACGACATTCTGCAGTCGGCCGGTTTCCTCTTCTTCGCGTTCGCCGGGTACGCCCGCATCGCCACCCTGGGCGAGGAGGTCAAGGACCCCGAGGTCACGATCCCCAAGGCCGTGCCCCGCGCCCTCGCCGCGGTGCTCCTCCTGTACGCCATCGTGGCCGTGACCGCCCTGGCGGCTGTCGACGCCGAAGCGCTGGCCGCCACCGACGCGCCGCTCCGGCTCGTCGGCGACTCCAGCCTGTCGGGCATCATCCGCGTGGGCGCCGGCATCGCCGCGCTGGGCGTGCTCCTGAACCTGATCCCGGGCGTCTCGCGAACCACCCTGGCCATGGCCCGCAACCGCGAGCTGCCCAGCTGGTACGCGCACGTCGACGGAGAACGCAGTCTCCCGCTGCGGGCCGAGCTCACCGTCGCCTCGGTCGTCATCGTGCTGGTCCTGGTGCTCGAGCTCCGCAGCGCCATCGCGGTGTCGGGCGTGGCGATCCTGACCTACTACGCGATCACCAACGCCGCTGCGCTGACCCTCACGCCCGAGCAACGCCGGTGGCCCCGACCCATCGCCGTGCTGGGGCTCGTCGGCTGCGTGATCCTGATCTTCTCCCTCCCGGTGTCGGCTCTGATCGGCGGCGGCATCACCCTCGCCCTCGGCGTGGCGGTTCGAACGGTCACCGGCGGGGATCCGGAACCGACCTGACCGACGCTGGACGATCGATCAAGAATCCGGGCATTCTGGGCATTCATCATCCGGCGTCGAGCCGTCAGGGTGGAGTCCATGGAAACCACACACGCACCCATCACCCCCGCCGCCGACTCGTTCACGGACGACCCGGCCCACGCCCGCCGCATCCTGCGCACGATCGCCAAGCGAAGCTTCATGACGCTGGCCACGGTCTCGCCGGCAGGCCGCCCGCACTCGGCCGGCGTCGTCTACGACGCCGTCGGCACGTCGCTCTGGTTCCACACCATGACGACGAGCCGCAAGGCCCGGAACATCGCGTCCAACCCCTACGTCGGCGTGACCATCCCGTTCCGACGCCTCCCGGCCGGTCCGCCCTTCACGATCCACTTCCAGGCCGAAGCGGAGCTGGTCGCGCTGGACGACCCCGCGGTGACCTCACTCATCGCGGGCGGCGAGCTCGAGGCCATCTCCGGGCACGGCGCCCTCGAGATGTCCGACGCCGCGTTCGTCCGAGTGGTCCCCACCGGCGCCATCCACAGCTACGGTCCCGGCGCTCGCGCCATCGACCTCATCCGCGATCCCCTCAATCACGGCGCCGCCAGCTTCCGTCTGGACCACTTCGAGGAGGCGGGCCGATGACCCCCGCCATCACGATCATCGCAGTCGCCAGCACCGCGCTGATGGCGGGACTCTGGTTCGCCTGGGCCGTCTCGGTCATCCCCGGCACCCGCCTGGTCCCGGACCGCACCTACGTCACCACGATGCAGACCATCAACCGGGCGATCATCAACCCCGGCTTCATCCTGCCGTTCCTGCTCACCCCGGTGTTGCTGGCGGTCGCCGGCATCGCCCAGTGGCGCGGTGGGGACCAGCGCCGCGGGGGGCTCCTCCTCGCCGCCGCGGGCACGTACCTCGTCGGCGTGCTGGGCGTCACCGGCGGCGGCAACGTGCCGCTCAACAACGCCCTGGACCGGATCCCGCTGGCGGAGGCGAGCGACGCCGACGTGCACACCGCCCGCACCACCTACGAAGGCCCGTGGAACCGGTGGCACGGCGCCCGCACCCTGGCCAACCTGGCCGCCCTCACCATCGCCCTCATCGCCGTCATCGAGGACTGACCCCATGGATGCCCCGCACGAGATCCCCCTCATCTCCGACCCCCTGGCCGAGGCGCTGCACTTCCTCCGCATGGAAGGCGTGTTCTACTGCCGGTCCGAGCTCAGCGAACCGTGGGGCATCCACCTGCCCGAGATGGAGGACTGCGTCTGGTTCCACGTCGTCACCCAGGGCACCTGCACCCTGCTGGACAACGACGGCAACGAGCACGTCGTCACCGCGGGCGACATCGTGGTCCTCCCCCGGGGTGGCGGCCACACCGCCTGGGACGTGGACGGGACGCCGACGCCGGTGGTCTTCGACCTGCCCCACGACTACATCAGCCGCCAGTACGCCGTGCTCCGGCACGGCGGCGGTGGCGGGGCGACCGACCTCATCTGTGGCCTCGTGCAATTCGGTCATCCGGCGGCCAGATTCATGGTGGCGATGCTGCCCGACGTCATCCATGTCCGTGGCGCCGCCGCCGACACCGGTTGGCCCTGGTTCGACGGGCTCATCGGGCTCATGGCCGCCGAGACCAGGAACCCCGAGCCGGGTGGGGAGGCCGTCGTGACCCGGCTGAGCGACATCCTGGTGATCCAGGCCATCCGTTCCTGGCTCGAGACCACACCCGATGCCCAGCAGGGCTGGCTCGGCGCGCTGCGCGACCCCGTCGTCGGTCATGCCATCGCCATGGTCCACCGGTCACCCGAACGGGACTGGACCGTCGCCGCCCTCGCCGCGGAGTGTGCGGTGTCTCGCTCAGCGTTCTCCGCCCGCTTCACCGAACTCGTGGGTCAGTCCCCAATGCAGTACGTGACCGAGTGGCGCATGCACGTGGCCACCGACATCCTCCGCACCGAGGGCCTCTCGGTCTTCGACGTGGCCATGCGCCTCGGCTACGGATCCGAGGCCGCCTTCAGCCGGGCCTACAAGCGGGTGACGGGCCACCCACCGAGCCACGCTCGGCTCGACCCCGTGGCCACCGCCATCCAGGCATCGGGCTGAGCCCCGACACCGCAATCATCCTCCGGGCCGTCGTGGCAGCGCCGAGGAACCTACTGTTGATGGCGTGACCACCACGATGGAACTGGATCTGCGGCCGCTCTCGGGACTCGTCGGCGCCGAGGTGTTCGGGCTCGACCTGCGAGCGCTCGACGACGCCGGCTTCGCCGCGGTCCATCGGGCGTTCCTCGATCATCACGTCCTGGCGTTCCGCGGCCAGGACCTGTCGCCAGCGGAGCAGATCGAGTTCGGCCGACGCTTCGGGGACCTGGACGAGCACCCCTTCGTCGAGATGAACGCCGACCACCCGGAAGTCCTCGACGTGGTCACCAACCCTGACGACCGGATCAACTTCGGCGGTGGCTGGCACACCGACGTGACGTTCCTCGACGAGCCCGATCTCGGCTCGATCCTCTACGCCGTCGAACTCCCGCCGGTCGGCGGCGACACCCTCTTCGCCAACCAACACGCCGCGTACGACGCGTTGAGCGACACGATGAAGGGGATGCTCGACGGCCTGGTCGCCATCCACTCGGCCGAGCGCCAGTACGGCGACCGCGGCCAGTCGACCACCAGCAAGGACATGAAGACCAAGAACGCCGACATCGCCGCCACCCGCGTCGAGCATCCGGTCGTCCGCACCCACCCCGAGACCGGCCGCAAGGGCCTCTACGTCAATCGAGCGTTCACGACCCGCATCGTGGGCATGACGCGCCCGGAGTCTGACGCGCTCCTGCGCTTCCTCTGGGAGCACGCCGTCCACGAGCGCTTCACCTGCCGGGTCCGCTGGGAGCCGGGCACGCTCACCATGTGGGACAACCGCAGCGTTCAGCACCACGCGCTGTTCGACTTCGCCGGCCACACCCGCCGCATGCGGCGCATCACCGTCAAGGGTGACCGCCCGGTCTGAGCGCCACTACCCTGCCGCGCATGATCGAGTTGGAGCGGCACGAGCACGTCTTCGTCCTCACGATGGTGGACGGCGAGAACCGGTGGACCACCACCTTCACCCGGGAGTTCGCCAAGGCGCTCGACGAGATCGAGGCCTCCGAAGGCCCCGCAGCGCTGGTCACCGCGTCCGCACACGAGAAGTTCTTCTCCAACGGGCTCGACGTGGAGTGGATCATGGGATCCGACCCCGACCATCCGGGCGGCGACCGCAAGGTGTTCGGGGCCGAGTTCATGGAGGTCATGGGCCGCATCATCACGCTGCCGGTCCCCACCGTGTGTGCGATCAACGGTCACGGGTTCGGTGCAGGGTTCATGTCGGCGCTCTGCCACGACGTGCGGATCATGCGCGAGGACCGGGGCTTCCTCTGCGCCAACGAACTGGAGATCGGGCTCACGATCCCGATCCCCGAGGTGGCCCTGTTCAAGCACAAGCTGTCGGCATCAGCGTTCCACCAGACCGTGCTGCTGGCGAAGCGTTGGACGGCGCCCGATGCCGTGGCCGCCGGCTTCGTGGAGTCCGCGGTGCCGCTGGAGCACGTGCGCGAAGCGAGCATCGAGCGTGCCGCGTCGCTCGCCCACCTGGCCGCCAACCGCGAGAACTACGGCTGGCAGAAGCAGCAGATGTACGGCGAGAACGCAGCGATCAACCAGCCGCACGGCGCTGCCCACATGCTCCGCAACCTCGCCGACTACCGCTAGGCGGTATCGAACCGCAGTCGCCACGCTTGTGGCGATGCGGCTGCGCCTGAGGCGCCGAGACGTCGCTCGGTCCCTCGCTCCTAGCCGAGCGCGCGCCAGACCAGTGTCGCGGTGCGCCTCGGCCAGTCACGGGGTGGGGTCTCGCCCGCCAAGGCGAACGCGTACCAGGAGCCGGTGCACATGGTCACGGCCACTCGTCGGTCGGCCGCCTTGTCGCGCAGCGTGCCGTCGCCGACTGCTCGTTCGATGATCGCCCCGATCCGGGCTCGTCTCGGGGCGACGACCTCCGCCTGGTAGGCCGAGCGGACGCCCTCGTCGGTGGCGTCGCTCAGCGCGACGGCGGCGAGCGCCAACCCGTTGACCCCGGTGATGCCCTTGCGGAACGCCGTGAGCTCGGCGACGAGGTCCTCGAACGGATCGTCGCCCGGCTCCGGCGCCAGCGTGGTGGCGAGCGCCGAGATGGCGGCGATGGCGAGGCTGGCCTTGTCGCCATACCGGCGATAGACGGCCGGTCGCGTGGTTCCAGCCCGCTCCGCAATCGCGGCGATGCTCAGCGCCTCGTAGCCGACCTCGCCCAGGAGTCGCTGGGTCGCCGTGATGATCGCATGGTCGAGGTCGGTGTCGCGGGGGCGGCCCGCCGGACTACTCACGGACCCATCCTAGGCATTCCGTGACATGACTGGATCGAAATGGGAATAGCAGGCATGCTTACTTACGTTACGTAGCTGTATCGTATCCCTGAGACAGGAACTCCCAATGACCACGCAACCCTCAGTCGCATTCGTCCTCTCCAACAAGGCCACCTCCGAGGTGACCGGCTGGCCGATCGGTTTCTGGCTGGCCGAGCTCAGCCACCCGCTCGCCGAGTTCGAGACGGCCGGCTACCGCACGGAACTGTTCAGCCCCGACGGCGGCGCGCTGTTCTACGACGACTACTCCGACCCCTACGCCGACCACGGCTACTCCGCCGACGACGAGGTCTCCAAGGCCTTCCTGGCGGATCCGGCGAAGGTCGCGCGACTCGAGGCCACCCGCCCGCTGGCGGAGCTGTCCGTCGACGACTTCGACACCGTCTTCCTGGTGGGCGGACAGGGCCCCATGCAGACCTTCCGCCACAACAAGCGCCGTCGAAGCCGTCGTCACCGACTTCTACGACGCGGGCAAGCCGACGACCGTCGTCTGTCACGCCACGTGCGTGCTCCTCGACGCCACCTCGGCGTCCGGTGACCTCATCGTCGCTGGCAAGAAGTGGACCGGCTTCACCTCGGACGAGGAGCGCTATGCCGAGTCGGCCGCCGGCACCAAGATCCAGCCGTTCTGGATCGAGGACGAGGCCGCCAGAATCGATGACACCACCTTCATCGCTGGCGAGCCGATGGTCAGCCACGCCATCCAGGACGGCCACCTCATCACGGGCCAACAGCAGCACTCCGGTGCCGAGGCAGCCCGCCTCGCCATCGCCGCCCTCGCCTGAACCGAGAGGACCACACCATGACCAGCATCACCGTCGTCGGCGCCGGCGTCGTCGGCACCAACCTCGCCACCCGCCTCGCCGAGGTGGGTCACACGGTCCGCTTCGCGGCTCGCAACCCCGACAGCGACAAGGTCCAGGCGGCCCAGGCCGCCACCGGCCTCGAGGTCGTCGGCCTGGGTCAGGCGGCCGAGGGCGCCGACGTCATCATCCTCGCCGTGCCGTACGGCGCTGTCGCCGACACGGTCGCGGCGCTCGGCGACGTGGGCGATGCGATCCTCGTCGACGCCACCAATACGGTCGGCTCGGATCTCCCCGAGGGAGCGGTGACGATCGTCGACGTCATCGCAGATGCAAACCCGGGCGCCAGGATCGTCAAGGCATTCAACACCATCGGCGCCGAGGCCTTCCTGCACCCCGTGGTGGACGACGGCACCGCCCTGTTCCTCCCCGTCGCCGGCGATGAGGGCGCGGTCGACACCGTTGCCGCCCTGGCCACCGACATGGGGTTCGACGCCCTCGCCATCGGCGGACGAGACACCGTGCACCTACTCGAGGGCTTCGCCGCCCTGTGGATCCACATGGCGTTCCGGGTTGGCCAGGGTCGGGACTTCGGCTTCGCCAAGCTCCACCGCTGACCGCACGCGCAACGTCGGCGCACCAACGAAGGTGCGCCGACGGCGTGCGGAAGCGGCGAGGGAGGAGGAGCGGCTCGGCGCCTCAGGCGCAGCCGATGGGCGACACGCGTCGCCCATCGGGACAATCAGGCTGCGAAGAGCTCGTGGTCGTCGGCGTGGTCGGACACGACGACCGAGGCGTCGGCGTCCGCCGGGATGATCCGGAACGCGGCGAGGGCCGTGGCGGCCGCGATGCCGGAGGCCAACCACATGGCCGGCCCCCAGCCGTCGAGGAAGGCCGACTGGGCACTGGCGATGATCTCGCCGCCTGCGGGTCCGGCCTGCTGGGCGGCCACGAACGCACCGCCGATACCCTCCTCGACCAGGTGGCCGAGCTCGGGCTCGAGCGACTCCGCGGTGTCGGCGACGCTGGCGCGGTAGCCGGAGGCGAGGACCGAGCCGATCAGGGCCACGCCGATGGCGCCGCCGAGCTCACGAACGGTGTCGTTGAGGGCCGAGGCCACACCCTGCTTCTCGGCGGGGAGCGACTCGGTGATCGCCGTGGTCGACGGGGTCATGGCGACGCCGAGGGCCAGGCCCAGCACGACCAGCGCCGGGGCGACGTCCATGTAGGACGGAGCCGCCGGGACCAGGGCGAGCCAGCCCAAGGCACCCGCAACGACCACCAGCGACGCCGTCATGGTGTTGCGATAGCCGAAGCGTTGCGAGATCGACGGAGCAACCGGGGCCACGGCCATGAGCACGGCGATCATCGGCAGGAGTGCGACCGAGGCCCGGATGGCGCTGAACTCGAGGACGGCCTGGAGGAACTGGATCATCACCAGGAACATCCCGATGATCAGGGCGAACATCACGGTCAACGAGAGCGCGCCGGCCGACAGCACCCGGTTGGTGAAGACGTTGACGTCCAACAGCGGGGCGGCCTGGCGGCGTTCCCAGGCGACGAAACCGATCAGGGCGAGGACGCCGACCACGGCACCGGTCACGGTGATGGCGGCGGTCCAGCCGACTTCGGGCCCCTCGTGGATGGCCAGCACGATGCCACCGACCGCCAGGACCGACAGGAGCGAGCCGATGCGGTCGAAGGCGCCCTGGGCGAGCTCCTGCGTGTTCGGAACCATGGGGATGGTGATGGCCAGCGAGGCCAGGGCGATGCCGATCGGGGCGGCGAAGACCCAGGGCCAGGACACGTTGTCGACGAGGATCGCCGAGCTGATCAGGCCGATGACGCCACCACCACCGGCAACGCCGGTCCACACACCGACGGCACGACCCCGCTCCTCGGGCGGGAAGGCGGCGGTGATGGTGGAGAGGGTGGCCGGCATGACGAGAGCCGCGCTCACTCCCATGGCGACCCGGAGGCCGATGAGCAGGCCGGCGCTGTCGGCGAAGGCCGATGCCACGTTCAGCGCGGCGAAGGCGGTGGTGCCGACGATCAGGACACTCTTGCGGCCGATGCGGTCACCGAGCGCGCCGAGCGGCAGCAGTGTGGCCGCCAGCGCGACCGTGAAGCCGTTGATGATCCAGAGCAGTTCGCTCTGGCTGGCTCCCAGATCGGCGGCCAACGCGCCCTGGGCGACGTTGAGGCCCGACACCGAGACCATGATCGCCAGCAGCGCCAGGCAGGTGGCGATGAGGATCCAGCGGCGCTGCGACGCGGTGGTCGCAACCTCGACCTCGCCGTGTTCTTCGATTGCTGTGGTGGGTTCCATGTGACTGATGCTCCGTCGTCGACGTGGTGGTTGGGGGGTTGTGGATTCGTTCCTTACCGGAAACAATTACTTCCGGAAATTGTTGTTCCGTATCGTAAACGACCATTTCCGGAAATCAAGACTTCTGTGATAGGTTTCACACCATGAGCACTGCCGAGGACCAGCGGGACGACCAGCCCGAACACCAGCGAAGAGGGCCGCCGACCTGCGGCTTCACGCGGTCGACCCCGCGACGACGAACGCACCACGGCCATCCTCGACTCCGCCTCCGAGCTCCTCCTCGAGACCGGGTACGACAAGCTCCGCATCCAGGACGTCGCCGACCGAGCCGGATGCGGGACCGGTGCCATCTACCGCCGCTGGAAGACGAAGGAAGACCTCGTGGCCGAGGCCATCCGGGTAATGGACGAGCCCGACGTCGACGAGACCGACGACGCGGTTGCCGACCTCCGGAACGCCATCGAAGAGAAGACGATGCAGTTCTACGCCGACCCCGACATGCTCCCCGGCATGATCGCGGCCATGCGCACGCATCCCGTGATCGCCGACGCGGTCAAGTCCCGCTACAACGTCGACCTCTACCGGCGGATCCTGGCCCGCATCGTCGGCGACGACAATCCCCACCTCGACACGCTGGCCGAGATGACCCCGGCCCTGGCGCTGCACCGGGTGTCCTTCGAGTCGGGGGTCGACGGCGTCGCCCTGGCCGACGAGATCCTGGCGATGGCGCGGGCACTGGCTGAC
This sequence comes from Acidimicrobiales bacterium, assembly GCA_965262315.1. Lineage (GTDB taxonomy): Bacteria > Actinomycetota > Acidimicrobiia > Acidimicrobiales > UBA8592 > JBCCFK01. The sequence continues at coordinate 5,213 of CBDHFJ010000130.1, read as the reverse complement.
GCCCGCCCGTGATCGAGCTCAACGTCGAGGTCGCCGGCAACCCCGACGGCCCGCCCGTCGTCCTCATCCACGGGTTCATGTCCAGCAACGCCCAGTGGATGCCCAACACCGAGGCCCTCGGCGAGCGACTGCACCTCCACATGGTCGAGCTGCCCGGCCACGGCGGCTCCGCCGTGCCTGCCGACGACGACGGATACCGGCCAGAGGCAATCCTGTCGGCCATCGAGGGCATCCGCACCAGCCACGGCATCGACACCTGGTGGGTCATCGGTCAGTCGCTCGGCGGCGCCATCGCCATCCAGTACGTCCTGGCCCACGCCCAACACGCTCGGGGGCTGGTCTTCACGAACTCCCGAGCCGCATTCGGGATCGCCCGCCGCCAGGCCCGCTCCGACGCCCCCGCTCCCCCGGGGCCCGAGATCACCAACCTGCGCGACCTTCCCATGCACCCGATCAACGCCAAGCGCTTCCCCGCCGAGGTCAAGGCGGCGATGGTCGCTGCCGCCGATGCCATGGACCCGGCCGCCGCCATGGGCATCACCCGCTGGCGCAACGCGTGGCAGTCCCTCGACCAACTGGGCGACCTGACCGTGCCGACCATGCTGGTCAACGGCCGCTGGGAGTCGGCCTTCCAGGAACACGTCCCCACCGCCGCCGAGCGCATCCCCGACTTCCGCCTCGTCGAGCTCGAGGGCGGCCACTCCATCAACGTCGAGCAGGCCGACGCCTTCAACCAGGCCGTGCTCGACTTCGTCGGCGTCGTCTGAAGGACAGCGGTCAGCCGGTCCACCAGGCTGGCATCGGGTGGACGGCCGCTGGAGGCCGGTTGGCGCCGTGACCTCGACGGAGGTCTCGCAGCGCGCCGATCTCGGCGATGTGATGCACGTGCTCGGTCAGCATCGTCGACACGAGTCGGACCACCGACACCCGTGCCCCCCACGGCGCGGGCCGGAGTTCGAACAGCCCCTCGGCGCTCAGGGTGTCGACGGCGGCCGAGAACGCGTCCTGCGCACGGGTCATCCACGCGAGCCCGTCCTCGAAGCCCAACGGCACGTCCGCATCGTTGATGTCGGCCGTTGCGTCACCGAAGGCGAACGACGCGTAGACGTCGGTCCACGCCGCGAGGTGGACCACACGCCAGGCGATCGTGGTCGCGGGCAGGCGGTCGGGCGGGGGCCACACGTCCTCGCAGACGACATCGCCCCGGCCCCACCCGTGGACGCCATCCGCTCGTCGCCGCACTGACCAGCACGGGCTCGTGGGCTCCCAGAAGTACTCGTCCTCGTCCAGGCCGACGAGCGTGCGACGAGCATCGAGCCAGGCGTGCCGCAGCTGGACCTTCACCACATCGGCAGCGGAGGGGACGGGCATGCCCGAACCCTATGGGTCGATGCCGGAGCTGGCCAAGGGGGTCCCGGTCTTGCGATCGGCGCAGAGCGGACGCGACAGTGACGGACCGACGAGCACGAGGATGGACATGACCGACGACGTCGACCCGGGCTGGCTCACGGACGGAGACGCTGCGCACACCGACCCCGCCGACGTCGCCGCCTACTACGACCAGTGGGCTGCGGCGTACAACGCCGACATCGACGCCTGGGACTATCGCGCTCCTCTCCGAGCCGCCGCGCTGCTGACCGAACACGCCGGCGACGTCTCCCTCGCCATCGACGCCGGCTGCGGCACGGGGTTGGGCGGCATCGCGCTGCGCGGCGCGGGCTACGAAGGAGAGCTCCACGGCATCGACATCTCGCAGGCCTCGCTGGACCTCGCCGGCGAGTCCGGGGCCTACCAACAGCTGAGCATCGGCAACCTCCAGGAGCCGCTCGCCATCGCCGACGACACCTACGACGCCCTGCTCTGCGTCGGCGTCATGACCTACATTCCCGGGGTCGCCGAGTGCTGGACCGAGTTCTGCCGCATCGTGGAGCCCGGCGGCGTCATCGTCGTCACCCAGCGCGAGGACCACTGGCGCGACCGCAACTGCGAGCAGATCACCGCCGACCTGGCCACCACCGGCCGGTGGAACCCGATCGAGATCACCGAGGCCGAGCCCTACCTCCCCGACAGCCCCGGCGACCTCGCCACCTTCGGCGTTTACTACGTCGCGGCCCGGGTGCGCTGAGGCGGGGAGCTGCCCGGCTGGCTCAGGGTGGCGAACGTCGTGATTGACGTTCGTGCTCACGCGCGTCAAGGTCCTCGGACAAAGGTCAACGGAAGGCACCACCAACCATGCCCGAGACGGAGTTCGACACGCTGGTCGACGTCGACTGGCTGCAGTCGCACGCAGACGATGCCGACCTGGTCATCCTGGACTGCAGCGTCGTCCTCGACCCCGACCAGGGAGGGACCGGCACCAGCGGGCGCGAGGAGTACGGAAGCGGCCACATTCCCGGCGCGGTGTTCGCCGACCTCACCGCGGACCTCTCCGACCCCGACAGCGAACTGGCCTACGCGTTGCCGAGCCCTGAGGCGTTCTGCGCAGCGATGGAGCGGTTGGGCGTCGGCGACGAATCAACGGTTGTGCTCTACGACAGATCGACGAGCTTCTGGGCCGCCCGAGTGTGGTGGATGCTCCGTTGGGTCGGCTTCGACCGCGCCGCGCTGCTCGACGGCGGGATGCGAGCGTGGACCGCCCGCGGCAATCCGCTCTCCGATGTCGAACCCCAGCCATCGCCCGGTCGACTCACCCCCTCGGTTCGTCCTGAACTCGTGGCTGACCGCGCCGAGGTGCTCGAAGCTGTCGACGACGACGCCGTGTGCATCATCGACACCTTCACGCCCGAGCACTACCGGGGTGAATGGACCCGATACGCGCGCGCCGGTCACATCCCCGGTGCCGTCAACATCTCAGCGGCGAGCATGTACGCCGAGGATGGGCGCCTCATCAGTGACGATGCTCTCGACGCCATGCACCCCATCCGACGCGATGCCCGCACGATCACCTACTGCGGCGGAGGCGTGATGGCCGCCGCGAACGCCTTCATCATGCATCGCCTCGGATTCACGGACGTTGCGGTCTACATGGCGTCGCTCCGCGAATGGGCCTACGACCCGTCCGTGCCGATGGAGACAGGCGACGCCTGACGGGCAACGCTCGACGCAAGGATCCGGCAACCGACCAGGGATCGTTGCCACCACCGCCGCCACGGGGCCCCAGACCCTCAGGCTCCACGGGCACGAACCGAAGCCGATCGACCCTCCGAACCGGGGCGTCACCCACGGGGCAGCCGGCGCCCTCAGTCCTCGAAGAGCTCGGGTGGGAAGCCGCCCTTGCTCACGGGGCTCCACCTGGTGGGCGTGATCATGATGGCGGACTTGCCCTGGTCGGCCATGGCCTGGCGGTACTCGTCCCAGTTGTCGTGGCCGCCACGGATCGACCGGAAGTACTCGACCAGCGCGTCGGAGGCCTCCTGGCTGGGCATGTCGTAGACCTCGGCGGTGCCGTCGATCTGGACCCACTCGGAGTTGAACTCCTCGCCCATGACCAGGACCGAGACGTCGGGGTTGGCCTTGGCGTTCTTGGTCTTGGCCCGCATCGGATAGGTCGCCACGGCCAGCCGGCCGTCCTCGGTCATGCCGCCGGTGACCAGGCTCATCTGCGGGCGGCCGTCCTTGCGGGTGGTGGAGATGACCCAGCGGTTCTTGCCCTGCAGGTGGGCGCGCAGCTCGTCGAGGTCGACCTCGACGTCGCCGGCCATGTACTTGGCGCGGGGGTCGTCCTTGCTCAGCTTCTTCATGGGGCTCCTCGGTTGATGTGCGTGCGCTACTTCGGGGCGAACCGCTGGCCGCCGTCGAGGCGGATGGTGTCGCCGTTCAACATCGGGTTCTCGATGATGGCGATGGCCAGGCGGCCGTACTCGTCGGGGCGACCCATGCGCCGGGGGAAGGCGGCGTCCTTGGTGAGGTTCTCGGCGCGGTCCTCGGTGACGCCGGCGGTCAGGCCGGTGGCGAACAGGCTCGGTGCGATGGTGTTGACACGGATGCCGAGCGAGCCGAGGTCGCGGGCCATCGTGAGGGTCATGCCGGCGATGCCTGCCTTGGCCGCGGTGTAGGACACCTGGCCGATCTGGCCCTCGAACGCCGCGATGGATGCGGTGTTGATCATCACGCCGCGCTCCTCGTCCTCGTTGGGGTCGTTCTTGGCCATGTGCATGGCACACAGGCGGTTGGTGTTGAACGTGCCGATCAGGTTGAGGTCGATGACGGCCCGGAAGTCGTCGAGGCTGTAGGGGCCAGCCTTGCTCAAGGTGCGGCCGGCCTTGCCGCCACCGGCGGTGTTGACCGCGGCGTCGAGTCCGCCCAGCGCGTCGACCGCCTCCTCGATGACGACCTCGATCCCGTCGAAGTCGAGCACGTTGCACGGGTGCCACGACCCGCCGAGTTCGGCGGCCACCTCAGCGCCGGCTGACTGTTCACGGTCGAGGATGGCGACCGACCCGCCGCCGGCCACGATGCGCTCGGCGGTGGCCCGGGCCATGCCCGAGGCGCCGCCGATGAGGATGGCTCGGAGTCCGTTGATGTCCATGTGTGCTCCCCCTGAGGTGTGGTGAAAACTAGCGAGTGCGGGCGATGCCGCTCTGGTTGGCGGTGGCGAGCAGCGTGCCATCTTCGGCGAAGAGGCGCGAGCTGCCGTGGAACGTGCCGCGGGCCACCATCGAGATGGACGTCTCGATCATCACCCACTCGGTGGGGACCACGTGGTGGATGCGCAGGACGTTGTCGAGGCTGTTGCGGCTGAAGTCCTCACCGGTGGCGATGGCCGAGGCCCGAGGGAGGAAGTCGGCGTAGAACGCGAGCAGCGAAGCCGTGATCTCGCGGTGTCCGGGAACGCGCATCCACTTGCAGCTGGTGCCCGTCTCCCCCGCCGCCGGGGACGGGACGGTCCGGTCCTCGAGCGCCGAGTGGATGCTGGTGACACCAGGGGGGTGGTCGACGGGTCGCAGGGCGCAGTCCAGGGGTGGCGGGACGTCGGGCATGTCGCCCCAGCTGCGGTCGAGCTCGGCGTCGCGACCGCCGAGGGCAGCGGTGACGCGCAGGACGTCTCGGTCTCCCACGCTGGCGACGACTCGCCCCTGGGTGATCGTCCGACCTTGTGCAGGCAGCTCGACGGCGAGGTCCAGGATCTCGCCCACCGAGGCGAATGAGATGAACTGTGCCGAAGCGAAGATCGTCGGCAGACCGGTCGCGTGCTCCAGCGCATCGATGCATGC
>CBDHFJ010000129.1:0-13940 GCA_965262315.1 Acidimicrobiales bacterium | reverse complement strand
GACGGGCTCTCGGCGAGCGTCCACACGATCTGGGCGACCGCGAGGCGGAGGAACTCGTCCTGGAGGGTGTCGAGGCTGCCGGCTGCGAGATCGATCGTGGCCGTGCCGCTCGCGGGGGTCTCGGGCTGGGCGAAGAGCGCCGTCTCCGCCGGGATCAGCGTCACGATGCCGGCCTCGGTCTCCTCTTCGGTGGGCGTCCTCCCGCAGCTCCTCGATCAGTGCCGTGATCGTCAGCGGGTCGGGGAGCTCGCGCTCGACCGCACGGAGACGACCCTCGGCGTCGGTGAGGTAGATCGTGAACGGCTGCGTGGCTCGCGGGGTCGCAGTCGGGGTCTCGGGTTCAGGTGTTGGCGTCGGTACCACCAGGGTGCGCGGCTCGCCGTCGAGCGGGACCCCGCAGGCAGCAAGCGGCACCAGCACGGTCAGCGCGACGGCGGCCAGTCTCATGAGCGGCTTCATGTGGGCACCACCACCGGCAACTCCACCACGAACCGGGCGCCGGGCAACCCGTCGGGACGGTCGTCCACCCGGACCCGCCCACCGTGCAGTCGAACGTGTTCGGCCACCAGCGCCAGCCCCAGCCCGGTCCCGGTACCGGCGCCGCGACGGCCGCCCTCGGAGCCTCGAGCAAACCGCCCGAAGATCAGCTGCCGCTCGTCCACCGGAACACCGGGGCCGCTGTCCTCGACCGCGATCTCGATCACGTCGTCGTACTTGCCGCAGCTCGATCCCGGTGGCGCCGCCACCGTAGTTGGAGGCGTTCTGCAACAGGTTGGTGATGACCCGCCCCATGCGACGCTTGTCCGCGGACACCACCGTCTCGTTGATCTCCTCGGCGTGGCTGACCGGCACCAGGGGATAGCCGGCCTCGGCGGCGGCGCGGCGCACGAACTCGGCGATGCCGAAGTAGTCCGGCTCGATCTGACCGCCGCTGGTGTCGTAGCGGGAGATCTCGAGCAGATCCTCGACGAGTTGGCGAAACCGCTCGAGGTCGGACTGCAGCAGGTCGAGTGCGGTCACGGAGCGTTCGCTGAGCTCGTCGCGGCGCCCGCCGAGAACCTCGGCGCTGGCCATGATGGTCATGAGCGGGGATCGGAGCTCATGGCTCACGTCGGACGCGAATCTGGCGTCGCGCTCGATCCGCTCCTCGAGGTTGCCGGCCATCTCGTTGAACGACGCTGCCAGAGCGGTGAGGTCGGCGTCGCCGCCGACGTCGAGGCGGGCGCTGAGGTCGCCTCGGGCCAACGCCTCGGCGATCCGGGACACGTCCTCGAGCGGTGAGAGCACTCGGCGTGCCGCGTAGACGCCGATGGCCACACCCGACAGGGTGGTGACCAGACCGGCGCCCAGCAGCGCCAGGCCGATCGACTGCAGCGTGTCCTCGATGTCGGTGAGCGGCACCGCCTCGGCGTAGACACCGTCGCGGACGCCGATCGGCACCATGGTGACCAGGGTGGGTTCGCCGCCCACGAGATAGCGCATCACGAACGGCTCGGTGTCGTCGCCTGCCAACCTGGACCGGAGCGGAGTGTTGAGGTCGCGCACGGAGAACGCGTTGGGGTTCGCCGAGATCCAGTCGAGTCCGGCGTCGGACCGGATCCGCAGCACGGCCGTGGCATCGGCGATGGTGGCGCGGGCGGTCAGCAGACTGCGTACGCCGTCCTCGTCGGTGTCCTCGGCGATCAGCGGGGCGATGCGCTCGGCGTTGGACAGGGCCGTCTCGGCGGCCACGGTCTCCCGGCGCTCGAGCAGGTTGTTGCGGGTCAGGCCATAGGTGACCGTCGACAAGAGTGTCGACAGCAGGAAGGCACCCAGCCCGAACGCCAGGGTCAGACGGGTCCGGAGCCGGAGCCGGTTGGGCCGCCGTTGGTCCGTCAAGCCTGGAGTTTGTACCCGAGCCCGCGGACGGTGAGCACGTAGCGCGGCTTGGCCGGGTCGGGTTCGATCTTGGTCCGGAGCCGGCGGATGTGGACGTCCACGAGACGACCGTCGCCGAAGTAGCCGTAGCCCCAGACACGCTCCAACAGGACCTCGCGGGAGAACACCCGACCGGGACTCGATGCCAGCTCCACGAGGAGCCGGAACTCGGTCTTGGTCAGGTGGACCTCTTCGTCGCCCAGCATGACCACGCCCTGGTCGGGGAGGATCTGGAGATCGCCGAACTCGAGCTGACTGGTGCTGGGACTGGTGGATCGCACCCGACGGAGCAGGGCCCGGATTCGGGCGCTCAGCTCCTTGGGAGCGAACGGCTTGGTGAGGTAGTCGTCGGCGCCGGCCTCGAGACCGGCCACCACGTCGTGGGTGTCGTCACGGGCGGTCACCATGACCACCGGGACATCGGAGCTCCGACGGATGCTGCGGCACACCTCGAAGCCGTCGATGCCCGGGAGCATGATGTCGATCAGCACCACGTCGGCCTCGGTGCGCTTGAAGAGGTCCAGTGCCTCCTCGCCACTCCGAGCCTCGACCACGTCCCAGCCCTCGTCCTCGAGCGCCAGCCGCACCGCGGTCCGGATTCGCTCGTCGTCTTCGACCGTCAGGATCTGGGTACCCACGTCGTCCTCTCTGCTGATCGGGCGGGGTCAGACGGGGGACGCCGTCGAATTGGCCGCCGCCGTGGTGGGCCCAACGGTAACCCAACTCGGCCAGACAGCACGCACAGGGCCGCGGGACGACGCGAACGGTGCGATCAGGTCGGGTCGGCGGCGTCGATCAGCGCGAGCAACTCGGACGCGATCCCCGGCGCGGCGGCGATGGTGAGGCCATCACCGTCGGGCAGGCGCACGACCGCGCCGGCTTCGGACGCGATCAGGGCACCGGCCGCGAGGTCCCACGGGTTGAGCCCCGCCTCGTAGCTGGCGTCGACGCGGCCGATGGCCACCCCGCACAGGTCCGTGGCCGCCGACCCCATCCGTCGGATGTCGGCGATGGCGGGCAGGATGGTGGCCAGCGCGGTCGCCTGGCGACGTCGACGTTCCGGGTCGTAGCTGAACCCGGTGGCCACCAGGGCCTTGGAGAGGTCGGTCAGACCGCTGACCTCGATGGGCTCGCCGTTGCACCGAGCGCCATGACCCAGGGCGGCGTCGAACCGCTGATCGTGCACGGGGTCGGCCACGGCTCCGGCGACCACCACGCCATCGACCTCGGCCGCGATCGAGACGCAGAAGCCGGGATGCGCGTGGACGAAGTTGGTGGTGCCGTCGATCGGGTCGATGATCCAGCGGACACCGCTGGTCCCGGGCCGGTCGGTGCCCTCCTCGCCCATGAAGGCGTCGTGCGGGCGCACGGCGGTGATCGCCGCCACGATGCGCTCCTCGGACTCCCGGTCGATGGCGGTCACGAAGTCGGTGCCGGACGACTTCGTCTCGGCATCGTGGCCGACCTCGACCTCCGCTCGGAGGAAGGCCGAGATGTCGTCGGCGATGCGCGCGGCGAGATCCCGGAGCTCGATGGGGGGAGGGGCGGCCGCTCATCGATTCGGGCGCCGTCGGGCCGGGTGGTTCTCGGGGTGTTCGTCCTTGACGGATTCCCATTCATCCATGGCTCGCAGGACCAGGACCGCAACGATGGCCACGCCGACAGCGCCGACGATGGCCCCGATGATCCCGGACACGCCCGCCCATGCCGTACACCCGTCGTCGCACTGGAGGTCGGTGAAGGCGAAGCCGATCAGGCCGCCGCACACGCCGCCCACCACGATCGAGCCGAAGGCGAGCCCCCGCGCCGGGGCCGACGGCGCAGCCGCGGCGAGCCGCGTCAACGGCAGCCCCTCGGGATCGATGCGCTCGATCTCGCCGGCTTCGTTCGCGATCTCGATCTCGTTCGAGGACGGCTCGTGCCCGTCGGCATCGTCCACGATGTCGGTCTCGTCGGGGGACGGCTCCGGCGTGTCCGCGTCGGTTTCCGGGTCCTGCATCGCCCACAGCGTATGCGGCCGTCGCCGCCCCGCGGCCAGCCGTACGCAGCGGCCGGTGCGCCATACTGTCCGCATGCGTGACTGGCTGGTTGCCGGCGGGTTGTTGCAGGGCCCCGACGGGGTGTTGCTCGTCCAGAACGAACGTCGGAACGGATCGCTCGACTGGAGTACCCCGGGCGGCGTCATCGACGAGGGCGAGACCCTGCTCGAGGGCCTGACCCGCGAGGTCCACGAGGAGACCGGCCTCACCGTCGCCGCGTGGGATCACCGCGCCTACGAGGTGGAGGTCGACTTCGTCGAGCGGGAGATGTACCTGCGGGTCGAGGCCCACGTGGCCGCCGGCTGGACGGGCGACCTCGTGGTCGACGACCCGGACGGCATCGTGGTCGATGCGGGCTTCGTCGAGGCCGCGGAGGCGCACGCTCGGATGGTGCACGCCCCACGCTGGGTGGCCGAGCCGTTCACCAGTTGGCTGACCGACGGCGTGACTGCCGACCCATTCCGGTACGTGGTGCGCGGGGACCTGGCCGGAGGCTTCACCGTCGAGCGCCGCTGAGCAGCCATGACCGGCGGACATGGGCCATCGACGATTCTCCACGTCGACATGGACGCGTTCTACGCGTCCGTCGAGCTGGTCCGTCGTCCCGAGCTCAGGGGCAAGCCGGTGGTCGTCGGCGGCGACGGCCAGCGCGGAGTGGTGGCCGCGGCGTCCTACGAGGCCCGGGTGTACGGGATCCGGTCGGCTATGGCCTCCGAGCATGCCCGACGGTTGTGCCCCGACGCGGTCTTCCTGCCCGGCGACCACGCGCACTACGGCCAGGTGAGCCGCCGGGTCATGGAGATCTTCCGCTCGTTCACTCCGCTGGTCGAGCCGTTGTCGCTGGACGAGGCCTTCCTCGACGTCGCCGGATCCCGACGCCTCCACGGCGAGCCCGTCGTGATCGCTCGGTCGATCCGCCGTCTGGTGTGGGAGCAGGAGCGCCTCACGTGCTCCGTCGGTGTCGCACCCAACAAGTTCCTGGCGAAGCTGGCCACCGAGGAAGCCAAGCCCGAGCCGAGCGCCAAGGGTCCGGTGTTGGGCCCCGGGGTCCGGGTGATCGATGCCGACGAGGTCCAGGACTTCCTCGACGCACTCCCGATCCGTGCGATCTGGGGGGTGGGGCCGGCCACCGCCGCCCGGTTGGATCGTCTCGGCGTCGCCACCGTCGCCGAGCTCCGAACACTCCCGGTCGAGACGCTGACCTCGTCGCTGGGCAAGGCCCAGGGGGCTCACCTGTACGAGTTGGCGCGCGGCATCGACGCCCGACGTGTCGAGCCGCACCAGGAGGCGAAGTCGATCAGCCACGAGGAGACCTTCGCGGTCGATCTGTTCGAGCCGCGGCGCCTGGAGGTCGAGGCTGTTCGAATGGCCGACGCGGTCGGGACGCGCCTGCGCAACGCCGCCCGGCGCGGCCGCACGGTGACGATCAAGGTCCGCTTCGGCGACTTCCAGACCATCACCCGGGCGGCGACCCTCGACAGCCCGACCGACAGCGGGACCACCATCGCCCGGGAGGCCAAGCGCCTCCTGGCTGCGATCGACCCCACGCCGGGGGTACGGCTCCTCGGGGTGGGGGTGACGGGCATCGCCCGAAGCACCGACGGCGAGCAGCTGAGCTTCGAGGATCTGGCCGCCGGCGAGCCGGAGTGGCGTGATGCCGAGGACGCGATCGACGCCATCCGGGACCGCTTCGGCGATGGTGTGATCGGTCCGGCCAGCGCCATCCGGGACGGCGAACTCCGGGTGAAACGGTCCGGTGACCAGCAATGGGGGCCCGGAGATCGCCCCTGACGGCGTCCGGACCCGCAGGAAAAAACTTTGGATGTGGACCTCGGAGCGCGTTGTTGAAGGGGTCTGGCTGTGCGAAGATGGTGGTGTGCCACTCTCAGAGGACGAACAGCGCATCCTCAGCGAAATCGAGCAGCAGCTCTACGAGAGCGATCCTGCGCTCGCTCGCGAGGTCGGGTCCACCACGGTCTACTCGCATGCATCGCGAAATCTGCGATGGGCGATCCTGGGGTTCCTGGTCGGTCTCGCGGTGATGATCTTCACCCTGACCACCAGCTTCTGGCTGGCGTTCGTGGGCTTCGCCATCATGTTGGCGGCAGCCTTGTACTTCGAGCAGAACGCCCGCCGGCTCGGCCGCGCCGGGCTCCAGCAGCTGTCGCAGTCGATGCGTGGTGGTGGTGGCCTCCGCACCATCGTGGGAGGCGCCGAGGGCACCAGCCAGGGTGGCCTTCGGGATCGACTCCGTCGCCAGGACGACGACGAGGATCCCTCGGCCAACTGATCTCGCCGCCTCGCGCTGTGCAGTGCGCAGCGCGAGAAACGCAGTGCAGAAACGTCAGCGCTTGGCGAGTGGCCTGGGATCCAGTGCGTCTCTGAGGCGCTCGCTGGTGGTGGTGAGCGAGTTGACCGCCTCGATGACCTCGTCGCGACGATCGGCCGCCTCGTCGACGGCAGCATCGGGCATGTCACCGGGCCCGTAGGACGCCTCGACCGACAGGGCCCCGAGGCGCGCCAGCGGCTGGCGTGCCGGTGCGTTCTCGACACCGGCACGACGCGAGAACTCCTGGCTGGTCTCGGTGGGCTCGGGCGTCAGGCCCAACGGCCGGAGGCTTTCGACGGTCTCCTGCCAGACGGCATCGACCCGATCGCTGTTGGACGACGCCGTCGCGAAGCGCCGGCTCACCCGGCGACGCTTGAACCCGATGACCAGCGCGGCGTACACCGCGGCCGCGAGCCCGGTGCTCACCAGCGCGAGCGCGGTCAGGGCCAGCCAGCGGGGAACACCGGCGCCGTCGTCGGCGGGGGCGCTGCCGTCGCCCGCCGTCTCGCCGAAGATCCCCGGATCGAACTCCTCGGGGGTCGGGATCTCGAAGGGTGTATCGAACTCCGGGTCGGGGGTCGGCGTGGGGAGGACGCTCTCGGTGGCGACACCGGCTGCCTGTTCGGGCTGGACCTCGGGGTTCCAGGCCTGGGCGTTGGGCATGCCACGGGTCGGCGTGGGCTCGAAGGGGACCCAGCCGCTCCCCGGGATGTAGACCTCGGGCCAGGCATGTGCGTGCTCGCCGCGGACCCGGTAGAGGTTCGGATCCTCGGGGTCCTGGTCGCCCCAGGTGAATCCGACCGCGACCCGGGCGGGGATGCCGAGCGACCGCGCCATCGAGGCGAACGCGCCGGCGAACTGTTCGCAATAGCCGACCTGGGAGTCGAGGAACTGGTCGATACGGGCGGACGAGTGGCCGGCACCGACCTCGAGGTCGTAGTCGAAGTTGTCGCGGAAGAAGGCCTGGAGCGCCAGGGCCTCGTCGTAGTCGTTGGCGGCACCGGCCGTGGCGACGATCTCCCGGGCGAGCTCTTGGGCGCGGGGCGAGAAGTCACTCGGGAGCTGGAGGTAGCGCTCGAGGATCTCCGCCGGGTATGCGGCGGGCGCGACCTCCAGGGCCGCGGGGTCGAACGTCGGGGTCGCGGACTCGATGGTGTAGGTCAACCCGTTCGAGTTCTCGAGGCTGCGACCGACGATCAGCGTGCCCGACACGGGCTCGTAGCTGATGTTGTCGACCGACGCTTCGACGAGGTCGCGGGGTTCGTACGCGGCGGGCAGCCACACCGCGCCCATGTTGGCGATCGTGAACTCCTGGGTGAGGACGTCGGTCTGTGCGTCGACCGGGAAGTCGTCCTCGAGGTCGCCGGACGCCTTGCCGTACTTGTTGTCGGCGCCCCAGATCTGGCCGTTGAAGCTGTCGAGGCTGGCGAGGCGCCAGTAGGACGGCCGCTCGCTGCGAACAGTGAAGGCCTCGACGTCGGCCTGCTGGACCAGGCGGCCGCGGATGTCGACGATGGGGCTGATGACGACGCGGGTGTCGGGACCGTCGCCGCCGGGGTCGACGTCGAGGATCGGGTCGTCTTCGGCGCCGGGCAACGCCGGGCCGGCCACGAACGCGCCCAGGACCACCACCACCGAGACCGCGGCCCCGGTGCGGATGAGTGACGACGTTCCCGGCAGTTGGGTGCCGGCGAGCCAGCGGACCTCGTGCGTTTGGCGGATCAGGCGGTGGAGCAGCTGGAAGCCGATCACCGCTCCGAGGTACAACGCCGCGAACAGGAACCGGTCGGGCTCGTCGCCGAAGAACGCGATGAAGACCACGACGGCGAAGCTGGGGAGCAGGGCCTCGAGCGGGGACCACAGGCGGAAGGCGGCCCAGTCGCCCAGATACGCGACGACCCAGATCGCGATGGTGGCCACGACCAGGAAGCCCACGACGGGTTCGGTGGGCGCCTTGACGTCGCTGAACAGCGTCCAGGCCGATGACAGGTCGGCGTCGATGGCGTCGCGGGTGGTTCCGGTCGGCAGACCGAAGCGCAGCGTGGGCCGGTAGTGGGTCCAGGTGATCTGGAGGGTCATGACGACGATGCTGACCGCGCCGGCGAGTAGCAGCCCGCGCCCGAGCCGCCGGACCACGATGGCTGTCACGTGGGCCACCACGGTGGCGCTGAGCAGCGGTCCCATCCAGGTCCCGTCGTCGAACACCCGGCTGAACCCGGCCACCGCTGCCAGGGTCAGCAACACCGAGAACAGCTCGGCGATCAGGGTGACGACATCGCCTGTTCGTTGGTCGGCCTGATGGGTGCTCATCGGCTCACCGTTCTTCGTTGTCCGAACTCGCGTCGCCATGCCTCGGCGAACCCGCCCGGCGCGTCGACACGGATGATGGTGGTGGACCGTACCGCGCCGCCGCTGCCTACCGGGAGCGCCCCGGTCTGGCCGAACAGGACGATGACGCGACGTCGGTAGCTGGCGGCCGCCCGCCGCATGATGGCGCCGTCGAGGGCGTCCTCGCCGGTGGTGACCGCGACCACGGCGCCGGAGCTCCCGGCGGAGGTGAGCTGGTCGAGCGCGGGTGCCATCTGATGGTCGGACTGTTCCACCAGGGCCAGCTGGGTGAGGATTCGCGTGAGGTGGTGGGGCCCCGTGCCATAGCCGGAGTCCTCGCCGTCGGTGGTCATCACCCGGATCTGATCGCCGCGGCGGCTGCTGGCCATTGCGATCGACGCCGTGGCCGAGACCATGGCTTCGAACGTGCCCGGCATCGCCAGGCGGCGGCAGTCGAGCATCACTGTGAGCCGGCCGTGCCACGGGATCTCGTCCTGGCGCACCATCAGCTCGTCGTGACGGGCCGACGAGGGCCAGTGGACTCGGCGGAGGTCATCGCCGACGACGTATTCGCGGAGCGCGTAGAAGTCGTCGCCGCTGGGCGCGACCTGCTGTTGTTGGACGGTCTGCCGTTCCAGGTCGCTGCCCGACGAGCGCCGGACCGGCGCGACCTCGTCCACCCGGGGGTAGACGATCAGCGAGACCTCGCGATCACCGGTGGTGGTCAGGCGGGCCAGCCCGAACGGGTCGGTGACGGTGAGTCGCAGAGGGCCGACCTCCACAAGTCCGCGGCGGTCTGTGGGGAGGCGGTAGACCGCCTGGGTGCCCGAGCCGTGTCGCATGGGGGCGACCAGCAGCTCGACGCCCTGGGTGCCGGACACGTCGTCGCGGAGTCGGAGCACGGGGCTGCGCAGCCGCGACCGGTTGCGCAGCACCAGGTCGACGCGGCACGGATTGCCGGCATGCACTCGAGGAGGGCTGAGCTGCCGTGAGACCTCGACCTGCAGGCGTCGGATCGCCACGAACAGCACCGCGACGGCCAGGACGATCAGACCACCCGCGCCGAGCACGAAGAGCTCGGGGAGCCCGAACAGCCGACCACCGGCGAGTATGGCGATGCTCACCACCAGGGTGGCGAGTCCGGCTCGGGTCAGCACGAGACGGATCAGTCCATTCGGGGGACGGGCACGGACCCGAGGATGTCCTCGGTGGCGTCGTAGGCCGTCACCCCTCGCAGGGCCGCGTCGGCGTTGACGACGAGGCGATGGTCGAGCACCGGGTGGGCCAGAAGCTTGATGTCGTCGGGCGCCACGAACTCCCGACCCTGCGCCGCGGCGAGCGCCCGCCCCGCCCGCTGGAGCGAGAGGGTGGCGCGGGTCGACATGCCGAGGGCCAGGTCGCGGTGGCGGCGGGACGCGTCGGCCAGCTCGACCAGGTAGCGCTGGATGCCGGGTGCCACGTGGACCGTCTGTGCGGCAGCGATCATGCCCTGCACCTCGGCCCGGGTGACGACCGGGCCCAGCCCGGTCAGCACCGTGTCGGTGGAGTGGGTGGTCAGGATCTGGAGCTCGGCTTCCCGGCTCGGGTAGCCCATCGACACCTTCATGAGGAAGCGGTCGAGCTGGCTCTCCGGAAGGGGATAGGTGCCCTCGTGGTCGAGCGGGTTCTGGGTGGCGAGCACCATGAACGGCCGTCGGAGCGCATGGGTCACACCTTCGACCGTCACCTGCCCTTCGGCCATGGCCTCCAGCAACGCCGACTGCGTCTTGGGCGAGGCCCGGTTGATCTCGTCGGCGAGCACGATGCCGGAGAACACCGGCCCGGGCCGGAACTCGAAGCGGCTGTCCTGGCGGTTCCAGACCGACAGCCCGACCACGTCGGTGGGGAGGAGATCCGGGGTGAACTGGATCCGGCCCACCTCGGCGTCGATCGAGCGGCCGAGTGACTTGGCGAGGCTCGTCTTGCCGGTGCCGGGCGCGTCCTCGATCAGCACGTGGCCCTCGGCCACCATGGCCAGTACCACCAGGCGGATCACGTCGGTCTTGCCCTGGATGACGGCGCCGACGTTCGCGACCACCGCCTCGAACAGCTCGGCGAAGGTCCGGGTGCGGTCTGCGGTCTGTTGGCTCAACCTTGCTCTCTTTGCTCTGGGGGTCCGCCGGGCTCGGCGCGGCCGAACGATGTCCAAGGGTACGTGACCGGTCGGGCGTTCGTGGCCTCGCGCGGCGCGTCGCTGCCGCTACTCTCGGAGGCGTGGAGACGATCTCGCTCTCCGGCGCGGCCCGGGTCGTGGTGCGGCATCCGGACCTGTGGGTCACCGGCCTTCGTCAGCTCTGGGTCCTGCGCCGCAACGGGTGGTGGCGACGCCCTCCCTTCCTCCCCGTGCCGGGCCGCTCCTACCTGGCGTTTCGGACGGCGACGGCCTACGGGTCCGAGCCCGCGTCGACCGCCGAGCACGATCTGGTGACGTACCTCCGCTGGTGCAAGGCCTGGCCACAGGTCACGGGCTGAGGACACCCCGATGAGGTCGCCGATCGCCGAACGCGTTGCGGATTTCGCAGGAACCGGTTCGGGCGGCCGCACTACCGTGGGCGCGATGTCCCGGGCGCTGGTGTTGAACGCGACCTTCGAACCGCTGAGTGTGGTCTCGGCTCGACGCGCCTGCCTGCTGGTGCTGTCGGGCAAGGCGGACACGGTGGAACAGAGCCAGGATCTGCTGCGGTCCGAGCGCCTGTCCTTCGAGGTGCCCAGTGTGGTCCGGCTGCGGTACTTCGTGCGCGTCCCCTTCGGGCGACGTTCGGCCCTCAGCCGTCGCGGCGTGTTCGCCCGTGATGGGCACCGGTGCCAGTACTGCGGTGCCCGCGCCGAGAGCATCGACCACGTGCATCCCCGCAGCCGCGGTGGTCAGCACGTGTGGGAGAACGTGGTGGCGGCGTGCCGCAAGTGCAACTCGTCCAAGCGGGATCGCCTCCTGACCGAGACGGGCATGCGGCTCGAGCGGGCCCCCACCGAGCCGCCGTCGGGCGCGTGGGTGGCCTACGCCGTCCCCGAGGTCCCAGCCGCCTGGGTGCCCTACCTCCCGGACACGCTGACCGCGTGACCGTGCCGGCCACCGGCCCGACGGGCTGGCACGTCGAACGCATCGTCGGGGGCGCCGAGGAGGTTCACGCCCGCGCCGTCCCCGACGATCCGCCTCCGTCGGTGTGGGTGGTGGAACCCACGGATCGGTCCGTGGTGCTCGGGAGCACCCAGCCGGTCACCGACGTCGACGCCGCGGCGGCAGGGTCGGCCGGCGTGTCGGTGTGTCGCCGCCGCAGCGGGGGCGGTGCCGTGCTGGTGACGCCCGGATCGATGGTGTGGGTCGACGTGATCGTGCCGCGGGACCACGCGGCATGGACCGACGACATCGGTCGGGCCTCTGTCTGGATGGGGGAGCGGTGGGCCGAGGCCCTCGGCGCGCTCGGGGTGCGCGGCGACGTGGTGGCCCCACCGATGTCGTCGGACCCGCTGGCCCGCGTGGTCTGCTTCGTGGGTCGGGGGCCCGGCGAGGTCGTGATCGCGTCCGGGGCCAAGGTCGTGGGGGTGGCCCAGCGGCGGACGCGTTCGTGGGCGCGATTCCAGTGCGCGGCCCTCTTGCACTGGGACCCGGACCTGTTGCTCGACGTCCTCGCGCCATTGCCGCCCGGCGACCGCCGGCGCGTTCGCGACGCCGGCGCCGGCCTCGATCTGGACGCCCCCAGCGTGGTGGCGTCCCTGCTCGACACCCTTTCCTGACCCCCTTCCGGGGGCGAGGTGGGAGCAGGTGGAACGGGGGCCCTGGCGCGGTCGAACTCGCGCGTTCCGCGCGAAATCAGCTCTGACCTGCAGTGACGGAAGAGTTTTCTGCGCGGAGATCGTTGACGGGGTGGAATCGAGTGGGTTAGGGTGGGACACTGTGGAGGCAAGGGGAGACCAGGGGAACGCAAAGGGGTGCGTCGACAGGCATGTCGGCGTGGCCCGGCACACCCCCTCGATCCCGACGCAGGTGAAGACAGGGTTCGACATTGTTCACGGGAGAGCACGAGCGACTGCTCGACGAGAAGGGGCGCCTGTCGCTCCCGCCGATGTTTCGGCGTCAGCTCGTCGAGACGGCGTTTCTGGCTCGCTCGGACTCGGCTCCCTGTCTGTTGCTGTTCTCCGAGGAGGAGATCCAACGAGTCGCCGATCGCCTGAAGGAGCGCGTGCTCGAGGGCGAGGTCTCGGTGGACCAGCAGCGCCGCTGGGGAGCCAGCATCACCGAGGTCAAGACCGACGCACAGGGACGTCTGGCCATTCCACCGAAGCTCCGCCGACTGGCCGGCCTCGATCGCGAGGTGGTGCTGATCGGCGTCATCGACCGAGCCGAGATCTGGGATGCGGACGCCTGGGCGGAGGTGGAACGTGCAACCGATGACGACGTCAACGAGGGCATGTGGCTGTGACCGCCGCCCGGACGACGCACGAGACGGACGTGGCTGACCGGCCACGTCCAAGGAGGACCATCACGAACTGACGAGGGACGACATGAGGACCACACATGGGGAATACAGCAGCACTCGCTGTCGGGCAGTCTTCCGGCCGACAAGATGGAAGGCCCCTACTCCGCCCGCTTGCCATCTAGCTCGATCGGGGAGAAATCCCGACGTGCGCCCGTTGGCCGGGAGACTGCCGGACTGCGAGATCTGCCACCGCCCCGACGGCTCGACCCTGAGCCGTTCGTGGGTCCCTCCCAAGGCCGGCGGCTGGTACCTGTGTCAGCCGCCGGTCCTGCTTTTGCTGGGCCGCCGTTGAGCCCGATGTCGGACTTCGCTCACGTTCCCGTGATGCTCGAAGAGATCCTCGCTGTGTTCGATCCCGTGGACGACGGGGTGCTGGTGGACGCCACCCTCGGTGGAGCCGGCCACGCAGCGGCCATCCTTCGTGCGCACCACTCGCTCCGCCTGGTCGGGCTCGACCGCGATCCCGCCGCGCTCGTCGCCGCCGCGGAAGCGCTCGCAGAGCACGACGATCGCGTGGAGCTCCGCCATGCCCGCTTCGACGAGCTCGGCGCCGAACTCGATGCCCTGGGCATCACCGAGATCTCCGCCGTGCTCTTCGACCTCGGCGTCTCGTCCCACCAGCTCGACACCGGCGACCGCGGCTTCAGCTTCCGCCACGACGGACCGCTCGACATGCGGATGAACCCGACGGCCGGCCGCACCGCGGCCGATCTGGTCAACGAGCTCCCAGCCGACGAGATCGCCGGCATCCTGCGCACGTTGGGCGACGAACGTCACGCTCGACGACTCGCCGCTGCGATCGTGGGGGCC
>CBDHFJ010000128.1:0-5634 GCA_965262315.1 Acidimicrobiales bacterium | reverse complement strand
TCGCCGCGGTCCCCGACGAACTGTCGACCGGATCGCCGACCGCCAACCCCCGCTGGGCGGCTTCGGTGAAGCGCCCCTGGAGCACCGACCCTTCCGACTCCAGGGTCAGGAGGCCGACCGTGATCTGGGTGGCGGGGATGCCCAGCTCGGCCTGGAGCTGGTCGGCTGTGGCCGGTGACATGAGCTCCAGGTGGCCGCGGAGCGCGGTGGCGGCGACCTGTTCGGGGAAGGTGTCCTCGGACGGGACGCCGGTCACCAGCACGTCGACGTCGGCTTCGGACTCGGCCGCATACCAGCGTTCGGGTGCATCCGCGCCGGCTTCGATCCTCCCGGCTCGTTTGCGCCCGGCCAGCTCGGCGAACAGGTGGCGCCAGTCGTCGCGAGCGCGCAGCAGGACCACGTCGCGGAGCAGGTCGTGCAGCTCGTCGGGGGTCGACGGATTGGGCGTGAGCTCGGCCTGGACCTGGGCGATCGCCTCCGGGCGCAGGGTGCCGAGCTCGGACGGGTCGGTCGGCAGGCCCCGGCGCAACCGCACGTTGTGGGTACGACGGTCGGGCAGCTCGTCGTCGTCGAGGAACGCGTACGGACGGGCGGTCAGGATCTCGTGGGCGAGCGCCGAGGGTTCGGTGGTGTCGACGTGGTGGAACCGGACCCGGCCCTCGCCGAGCCGTTCCCACAGCTCGATCAGGCCGTCGACGTCCATGCCCTCGGTGAGGGTGTCGTGGATGGTCTGGCGCACGAGCGGGTGGTCCGGGATCTCGGCGGGCCCGGTCACGTTCTCCTGGCAGGCGGCGGCGTCGGGGAACAGCGCAGCCATGAGGTCGTCGCTCTCCATGCGCTGGATGGGTGGAGGGTTGCGCTTGCCGTTGCGCATGCGCAACACCACCAGCGCCCGGTTGAGGTTCCAGCGCCACCGCGACTGGAACGCCGGCTGATCGAGCACCGCTTGGGTGAGGGTCTCGCGGATGTTGGCCGGGGTCAGCCAGCGCTGGACATCGGTGAGTGGGAACGAGTGGTGGGGGCCCAGCGAGATGACCACGGCGTCGTCGGACGCGGCCGCCTGGAGCTCGAAGTTGAAGCCGACGCAGAACTTCTTGCGCAGCGAGTAGCCCATCGCCCGGTTGATCCGGCCGCCGAGCGGGGAGTGGATCACCAGCTGCATGCCGTCGGCGTCGTCGAAGAAGCGCTCCATGACCAGCGTGGTCGAGGTGGGCATCGCTCCCAGCACCGCCCGACCCGTGGCCAGGTAGGTCACGATCAGGGCCGCGGCGTCCCGGGGGATGCCGGCGTCTTCGATCAGCCATGCCGTGGCCCCGGCCGGGTCGTCGCGCTCGAGGTACGTCTCGATCTCGGCCCGGATGCGCGACACCTCCTCGGACAGCTCAGCGGTGCGAGCCGGCGCCTCGCCCGTCCACACCGGGATGGTCGGCGTGGATTCGCCGGCGTCGGTGACCCGGACCTCGCCGCCGGTGACTCGCCGGATCCGCCAGGCGTTGGTCCCGAGCAGGAACACGTCGCCCGCCGCGGACTCCATGGCCCAGTCCTCGGTGACGGTGCCGATGAAGGTCTCCTCGGGTTCGGCCACGACCCGCATGTCGTAGATCTCGGGGATGGCGCCCCCCGACGTGAGCGCCACGTAGCGCGCCCCCTTGCGGCCCCGCAGCTCCTGGTTGATCGAGTCGTGGTGCACCCAGGCGGCCCGCCGACCCCGGCCGGTCATGATGCCGTCGCACACCTGGGTGAGGACGACGTCGTAGTCCTCACGGCTGAGATCCCGGTACGGGTACGCGGTGCGCATCAGCTCGTAGAGGTCGTCGCTGCGCCATTCCTCGGCGCCGGTCTCGGCCACGATCTGTTGGGCCAGGATGTCCAGCGGGGCGACCGGTGGCAGGAGCGCGTCGAGCCGTCCGGCGCGCACCGCGGCCATGAGTGCCGTGCACTCGACCAGCTCGTCCCGGGTCAGCGGGTACAGGCGGCCCCGTGGGGTGCCGTGTCGGGTGTGGTTGGAGCGGCCGACGCGCTGGAGGAACGTGGCGATGCTGCGCGGCGAGCCGATCTGGCACACCAGCTCCACCGGGCCCACGTCGATGCCCAGCTCGAGCGATGCCGTGGCCACCAGCGCCTGGAGCTCGCCCGCCCGCAGCCGGCGCTCGACCCGGTGGCGGCGGTCCTTGCTGAGCGAGCCGTGGTGCGCCGCGACGACGTCCTCGCCCAGCCGCTCGCCGAGTTGGTGGGCCAGGCGCTCGGCCATGCGGCGGGTGTTGACGAAGACCAGGGTGGTCTTGTGGTCGCCGACCAGTTGGGCGATGCGGTCGATCACCTGGTCCATCTGGCTGTGGCTGGCGACGGCCTCGAGCTCCATGTCGGGCAGCTCGATCTCCAGATCGAGGGCCCGCTGGTGGCCGCCGTCGACGATCTCGCACAGGATGGTGTCGTCGCCTCGGCTGGTCGGGCCCGTGCGGGTCCCGACCAGGAGCCGGGCCACCGTCTCGACGGGCCGCTGGGTGGCGGACAGCCCGACCCGGGTCGGTGGACGGCGGCACACGTGGTGCAGGCGCTCCATGGTGATCGACAGATGCGACCCCCGCTTGTCGCGGGCCATGGCGTGGATCTCGTCGACGATCAGGGTCTCGACCGACCGCAGGATCTCCCGGCTCTTCGCCGCGGTCACCAGCAGGTACAGCGACTCGGGGGTGGTCACCATGAAGGTGCGGGGCTTGCGGAGCTGCGACTGGCGCTCCGACGACGGGGTGTCGCCGGTGCGGACCCCGATGGTGAGGTCGGGTGCCCCCAGCCCCATGAGGCGTGCGGTCTGGGCGATCTCGGTCAACGGACGTTCGAGGTTCTCGGCGATGTCGACCGCCAGCGCCTTCAGCGGCGAGACGTAGACCACCCGGGTGCCAGCGGTGGGTTCGCCGGCGGCGTGCTGGAGGTACAGCCGGTTGATGCACATCAGGAAACCGGCCAGCGTCTTGCCCGAACCGGTCGGTGCCGCGATCAGCGTGTGCCGCTCGGCGGCGATGTGCGGCCAGCCGTCGACCTGCGGCGGCGTCGGCCCCTGCGGGAACCGCTCGACGAACCAGCGGGCCACCGCCGGATGGAACGACACACCGGGCACGAGGTCGGTGACCACCTCGACCCCGTTGAGCACCAGGGGGTCGAACATGGTGCTGTCGGGCAGTGCGGCGTCGAGCGTCGGTTGGGCGATCCCAGGTTCGATGAGGGCCACGGCGAAGGCTCCGTTCGGGGTGCGGGCGTACGCCCGCACACTACGGAGCGGCACTGACAGTTTCGTCCCGCATCGGAACGCTTGTTCCGATGCGGCTGCGCCGGAGGCGGTGTTCGGTCGCTCCTCCCTCGTTTGGGACCGGACTGCCGAGGCACGTTGTACCGTCGCGGCGGTGATCGAGGCGCTCCGCCAGTACGGGTGGCTTCCTGCGGGCCTGGGCGTCGCAGCGGCGGTGGCGGCGTGGTTCGGTTCAGCGAGGGCCTGGGCGATCATCGGGGGCTACGTGCTGTTCAACGGCCTCGGCACCGTCTATGTCGTGTGGCGAGCGCGGATCGGTCCAGCCGGCCCTCGGCCGGGTGACTCGATGACCGCCAAACTTGCGACGGCGAGGAAGATCTGTTTCGTCCTTCAACTCCCCCTCGGACTACTCCTGCTCATGCTCGAAGGTCTGTGAACGGCCGCCGGACGGCGTCACCGAACGGCCCTTCAGCGGTGCTCAAGACTCCTGGTCAAAGGAGCTCGCACCATTGATTGAGGTCCACGAGCTGTCGGTCGCCTCACCGCAGCGCCTCGACAACGAGATCGCTCGGTCCGGTTGGGGGTGCACTCGTCCGCGGACGACTCTTGCGCCGCTGCGTGAGCGGACCTTCACCCGATGCGGTCGTGAGTCGTCCGCGGACGACTGGGGCTTCTCATTGCCCGGGCGAGCCGCGCACCCGGCAAGCCCGGCTACCGAGCGGGTCGCGCATTGGCGACGCGGTGCCAATCCGCGCACCGGCCCGGCGATCGACGAGACTTGCGATCCATGGATGAAGTGCGGCGGTTCAGGTGGGAGTCGGGTGAAGCACTTGAACCTGCCGGCTACATGGAGTGGCTCGCGCTGCATGGTGATGAGTTGCCTCCCGGGGCGTTGGCGTTCGTCAGAAATCCGAGCCACTTCGACTACCGCGCCTTCCGTGTTGGCGACGAGCACCTGGAACCCGGGACCCCGCTCTGCCCGAAGGATTTGCTCCTACACCGACTGACGTGGTCCGGGGAGGCCGACATCCTTGAGCTTCACCTCATGTTCCCGGGCTACGACCCAGAGGCCATCGGCGCCTTCGACCTCACCATCGTCTACCGCAACGTCCGGCAATTCCGTCTGGACCACAGCTCAGACGCACTGAGCCGCAAGCCGGTCCAACTCGGTGGGCTCATGTCGGACGAGGTGGCACCCAGCGAGCCAGGAATCGTCCACTACCTGGACTTCGAATGTGGTTCGGTCATCGTCGGTAGCGAGGACCTGGACGCTTCCTGGCGATAGGCCCGCCCTCAAGTCGCCGGTCGGGGCACGCACATCGCTCTCGCCCTGTCATCGCCCAGGCCGCTCGAGATCGGAGCACTTCGGGGATGGCTGCTAGTCGTCCATCCATGCGTAGTAGTCGGCCGCTCCCGAGCCGCCGAGTCTCGCCAGCTCTCGGACGGGTCCCCTTAGGGACACGTGAGCGGCGCAGTGGAGCATCGCCTCGACATCGTCGTAGAGGGGTCGGGTGACTCGTTCTGCCTCGTGGTCCCAGAGCACAACCGAGAACGACGTCTGCTCGTGTGGCTCGCGTGCGTCGAGGCACAGCGGGCCACCGTCGTGGCCTTCGTCGGCGATCGGTACGAGACCGGCTCCAGCGACCCGAGGCGGGTCCCAAGTATCGAACACGAGCGACTCGACCGCCTTCAATGGAGCCAGAGCCGAAGACGGCAAGAACCTCACCAGACCACAGTCGATCAGTTCGAACTCAAACCGATAGAGCTCTCGAAACGCGCATGGGAACGCGAACCCGGCGAGGTTTGAGAACGCGCGTGCAAGCCGTCGTTCCAAGTCCTGGAACCCCGGCTCGGGCACATGCCGGACCGCAGGAACACCAGCAACGCGAAGGAAGTCCGCCACAGCCGTTCCGCCATCCACGTCACCAGCATGGCCGAGCACCCGTCGCACGGCAATCGCCCCGGACGACACGTCGAGGGATGCGGAACCCTCGCGATCGTTGGGTCAGTACCGTGGTGGCGCCACCAGCAGGAGCACAGCCCGTGTCCGATCGTGAGAGCCAAGTTGACGCCGCTGAGGCTTCGCTGGGCGTTCGGCTCCCTACGGACTACCGGACGTGGCTGATCGAGACCGGAGGCTTCACTGGTTGGCGAGGTGACGACGCATATATCCAGCTCGACGCTCCCAACACGCTGGTTGCGACCAACACCTCGATTCCCCACGTCGACACACATCCTGGCTGCCTGTTCATAGGAACCGACGGCAGCAGAGAACTGATCGGCCTTGACCTTCGCCTCGACCCAGCCCGTGTGGTGCTGGTGAGCATCGCGTCTCGCGGATGGCACGACGCGATCGAGCAGGCACCCAACTGGGCGACCTTCTGGAG
>CBDHFJ010000127.1:0-17237 GCA_965262315.1 Acidimicrobiales bacterium | reverse complement strand
CGCGCCGGTATACCGTGCACGGCAACCGCTGAGGAGGAATGAGCATGCCATGGATGGGGCTGCTGATCGGAGTCGGATGCGCGGGCGGGGGCGTGGGGCCTCCGGCGCTTCAACCTCCGGCTGAGGAGGGGACTCCCGCCGCCCACGTGCGCGAGGTGACGGTGTCGGGCGATGACGGCGCGTACCAGTTTGCGGTGACCGTCGAAAGCTCCGATCGCTCCTGCGAGCAGTACGCGGATTGGTGGGAGATCGTCTCCGAAGCCGGTGAATTGGTGTATCGACGGATCCTGGCCCACTCTCACGCGGATGAGCAGCCCTTCACGCGCAGTGGTGGCCCCGTGCCCGTGTCGGCGACCGACCGGGTGTACGTCCGTGCCCACATGCATCCCCAGGGGTACGTGGGCGCTGTCCTGGCGGGAAGTGTTCGCGACGGCTTCGCGCTCGTGAACCCCGAGTCGACGGTGCTCCCGTCCTCGCTTGCGGACACCCCCCCGCAACCCATGGGCTGCCTCTACTGAACCTGTGGGGGGCTCCGAACGTTACGGAGTCGGCGACACGGCACGGAGCGTCGAGATGGGCCGCCCCATGGAAGAAGTGGAGTTCCGTCGGGAAGTCGAGGTCATCCTCATTCCCGATGGGTTCACCCAGCCTTTGCCCGAGGGCACCCGCGGCTGGATCACCCAGGTGCTTGGGGGCAACTACACCGTTCAGCTCGAAACCGGGCGGCTGGTGCGCGTGGGCCGCCAGGATGCGGACGCGATCGGCAAGGAGGCCGAAGTCGCGGCGGCGGAGCACTTCGATCCCGACGCAGAGGTCACCGAGGACGCAGTCTGGGACGTGCTTCGCCAGTGCTACGACCCCGAGATTCCCATCAACATCGTGGAGCTCGGGTTGATCTATGGCCTCACCTTGGAGCCACTCGACAGCGGGGGAGTCGACGTCGCCATCGAGATGACGCTGACGGCGCCTGGGTGCGGCATGGGTCAGGTCCTCGCCGACGACGTAGACATGCGGGTGCGGTCGCTTCCGGGCGTGCACGACGTCCGAGTGGAGCTCACGTTTGATCCCCCCTGGAGCCCCGACCGCATGAGCGAGGAAGGGCGGCTCGAGCTGGGGATGTTCTACTAGGAGCCTCTCAATCACGGGAGCGCCGGGCACCTTGCGGGACTGCGGTGGCCACCGGTATGCGTCGGCGGTACAGTGTGAATGAGTGCTCATTCATTCTGCAGGTGGCGCCTCAGCCGCCTCGCACGCCAACGGGGGATCAGCATGTCCGACGCGATGAAGACCCGGCACGCTTCTGAGGAGGAGGCGCGGCAGCTCACGGAGGATTCGCGCCAGTCCTGGGCTGGACGGAGCTTCATGCGGGAGCTGTTCCTGGGGTCGTTGAGGCTGGACTGGATCGACCCCTACCCGGAGACCCCTGAGAGTGAGGAGTTTCGGCGATTCTATGCTGACTTCGAGCACTTCTTGGTGCACGAGGTGGACTCGGCCGAGATCGACCGAACCGGCGAGATCCCCGACGAGGTGATGAATCGGCTCAAGGAGATGGGCGCATTCGGGATCAAGATTCCTAAGGCGTACGGCGGCCTCGGCTTCTCTCAAGCCGAGTACTGCCAGGCTGTGCCCGAGCTCGGCATGGGGCTCGGCACGCCCGGCGACACCCTTGGAGGCGGCGGTCAGGGTCTTGGAACCGCTGGCGCGCAGGCCGTTCGCCGAGCCGTAGAGCACGGTGAGCCCGCCGGCGTCGACGTGCCGTTTGGTGTCCTCGCCCGGCGCCCCGACCACGGCGTCGTCGTAACCGTCGCCGTTGAAGTCGCCGACCGCGACGGCGCTGCCCCAGCGGTCGTCGGCTTCGGGCTTGCTGCGCACCCCTCGGGTGCGCTGGTGAATGACCCCGTCGGTGTCGGTCGACAGCCCATTTCGGGTCCCGTACACCACGTGGATCTGGCCGACGTCTGCTCGTCGCTTGAAGTTCTCGAAGGCTGCCCCGGCGATGAGGTCGCCTCGGCCGTCGCCGTTGAAGTCGCCGATGGCGAGGCTGCCGCCGAAGAAGTCGCCGACCTCGACCGAGCCCTGGATCCCCGGGCCCTGGCTGAGGTCCTCGGCGCCCCTGGTGGTGAGGGCGGTCACCGTGGTGGCGCCGGCGATCAGGGCGCCGGCCCCGACGATGGCCACCACGAGGCGGCGCCGCCGGGTGGTGCGGGCAAGCCGTTCGCTGTCCCGGGAAGTCGCGTGTGCTGCCATCACTGCCCCCGCAGGATCGTGTCGGCCACCCCGCTGATGAAGGTGTCCTCGGTCCGTTTGCCGAACAGCTGGTCTGCGCCCTCGCCGCCGCGGAGGGTGTCGGCACCCATGTCGCCGTGCAGCTGGTCGTGGCCGCCTTCGCCCCGCAGATAGTCGTTCCCGCGGCCACCGCGGAGGTCGTCGCTGCCGCCGCCGCCGTAGACGTTGTCGTTGCCGTCGCCGGCGAAGACGGTGTCGTTCCCCGCGCCACCGCAGATCACGTCGTCGCCGCCGTGACCGTGGATGACGTCGGCGCCGCCCCCGGCGTAGATCACGTCCCGACCCTCGGTGCCGTGGATGGTCTCGCTGTCGCCGGTGCCGATGATCGTGGCCTCCTCACCGGCACACGTGGTGGTGAACAGCGGGAGGGTCTCGTAGTTGGCGCCGAGGATCTCGGTGGCGTCGGCGCCCAGCCACCCGTCGAGCAAGGTCGCGTACATGGACCGGAAGTCCACCTCGTGACGCAGATTGTGACGCTCGTCGAGGCGGCGCAGCGACGGTTGCGCCCCGTAGAGGCCGCCGGTCACGCCGTCGCCGATGACGAACATCGTGTTGGCGGTGCCGTGGTCGGTGCCCGTGCCGTTCTGCTCGGGCCGGCGGCCGAACTCCGACATGGTCATGAGGACGACCCGGCTGCGGAAACGGGGGTCGATCGAGTTGAAGAGGCGGTTGATCGCCCGGTCCACGCTGTCCATGAAGTTGTCGTGGTCAGGACGCTGATCGGCATGGTGGTCGTAGCCGCCCATGCTCAGGCTGATCACCCGGGCCCCGATGTCCAGGTTGATCAGCCGGGCGACGAGCTCGGCGTCGCGGATGACCTGGTTGTCGGTGGTGATCTCCGGACTGAAGATGTCGCCGACCCGGTCGGCGGTGGCGACGGAGCGGCCGTTCGTGGCGCCGACCTCGCGGAGCCAGTCCGAGCTGAGGTTGCCGGAGTTGATGTTCAACAGGGCCTCGTACATCGGCCGGTTGTAGTTGTTCTCGCCGTAGTCGAGCCCGAACAGGCCGCCCCATCCGGGAATCGCCGAGCTGGGGCCGTTGGCCCGCTGCATGTGGAGGGGGACGCCGTTGCCGCCGATGGTGACCGCAGCCAGCTCGTCGCCGTTGATGCCGTCGACGTAGCGGCCGAGGAACCCGGAGAACCAGGGGGCGGGATTGGCGGTGCCGGCCATCCAGCGGGCCATGCTCTGGAAGTGCGAGTGGTCGTCGCTGGGCTCGCCAACGCCGCGGATGATGGCGACCTGGCCCGCGTTGTAGCGATCGGCCAGCCGACTCAGGTTGGGGTGCAGGTACAGGTTGTCGCCGACCGGATGGGTTCCGGCGGGGTTGATGGCCAATGAGGGCCGCAGGTCGAAGTAGCGGCCGTCGTCGAGTGGGCACACCGTGTTGAGGCCGTCGTTGCCGCCGTCGAGCACCAGACTGACGAGGATGCGCTCGTTGGGCCCGAGTGGCGGTCCCGCCTCGGCGTGGCGGCTGGACAGCAAGGGCATGCCGAGGGCGGCCACGCCGCCGACGGCGAGCATGCCCTGGAGGAAGTGGCGGCGCTCGACACCGGCCTCGTCCAGCGGTGCGTGGAGGAGGCGGGCGGCCTCGGCGAGTTCGGGGTCCGAGCTCTCGCCCATTCGGCGGAAGCCGGGCTGGGCGGACGTGGTCTGGGGCGTCTGGTTCATCGCGCTGCTCCTCATGCCACGTGCAGCTCGGGCATCATGCCGCCGACGACCACGGCGTTGTGCTTGAGCGCCCAGCGGTCTCGTTCGTTCATGTGTCGATTGCAGAAGGTCTCGAGGGCTGATCTGGTGGTGGCCGAGGCGCTCGGGATGCCCAGGATCCGGATGATCTCCTCTGCCGCGTCAGCGGCCGTTCTCTCGTTCTCGAGGTGGTCGAACTGGCGGTGGACCCGGTCATCCCAGCGCAGCGAGCTGAGGAATCCGGCGCGGGCCCAACTGTCCTGGGTCGAGACCCAGTAGCCGCCCGTACCCCATCCGGCCACCGAGGGCGGCTCGAGGAGCTCCTGGCGCAGGTTCCCCATGCTCCAGCGGATGCCGGTGTCCTCGGGAGCGACGCGCAGGCGGCGCAACATGTCGACCACGAACTCGATCGGCGAGCGGGTCAGGGCGAACCGGGTCTCGTTCGCCCAGAAGGTGTCGTGCATCAGGATCGCCCGCAGGGCGTCTCGGATCCCCAGCCCGGGCAGGAACGCGTTCACGACGGTCTGGAGTTCGCCGGCCGTGGGCTCGTCGTTGACGAAGAACTGCCAGAGCTTGCGGGCGATGAACACGGCGGTGGCGTCGCGCTTCACCCCCGAGGTGAACAGCGGCAGGGTGTCGGGTCCGCTCCAGTTGGCGGTCTGGCCGAAGATCGTCTTGGAGCCTCGGTCGTGGTCGTCTCGGTGAAACTCGTAGTCGGCCACCCAGTGGCCGATCCAGCCGACCACGCCGTGGCCGGTCCAGGCCCGGGTCATCTCGATGACGTCGTTCTCGGCGAACTCGTGGGGCCCGATCGTGTAGAGCTCCATCAGCTCACGGGCGAAGTTCTCCTGGGGCTCCCACCGGGTGTTCTGGTCGTTGTCCAGGTAGGTGAGGATCGCCCCGTTGGTGCAGACGCCCTCGAGCAGGGAGTGGAAGCTGCCCATCGCCCGGTTCCGCAGCACCCGCTGCTGGGCCCACAGCGAGCTGATGTCGCCGACCTTGGCGACCCCGGTGGCGAAGTGGCTGTGCCAGAACAGGGTCAGCTTCTCTTCCAGTGGCGAGGGTGTGCCCGACGTGCGGTCGTGCCACTGCGCATCGATCATGCGCTGGATCCACCAGTGCTGGAAGTCGCCGAGCGCCTCCCACCACTGGGGGTTGTTGACGCCCGGTGGCGCGGAGGGAGCATCCGGCGCCTGTGCGAGGACGTAGTCGACCGCCTCGGCGCGCTCCATCGTGGTGAACAGGTTGACTTCGCCCGCCTTGCCGGCAAAACCGACGCGACGGCAGAAGTGCCTGGCCTGTGCTGGGGACAACGGCATTGTCTGGCTTCTCTCTCCGGCCCACTGGTGAGAATGTCCACTCGGGCAATCGGTCGATGTCCGACCCCCCTGAAGGGGGTTGAACCCGATGGCCCAAGGCCGGTCGTGTCCAGGTTGTCTTGCCGCGCCCGGGTAGCTTTGTAGCATGCGTGGCCGCGAGCGCGTCGACAAGGGACTCGCGGCCTCACTCCTCGTGGCTGCGCTGTTCGTCGGTGCCACGGTTGCGGCGGTGGTCGCCGTCGACCGAGACCGGGGCGACCCCGTGGCCACCCGCCCCCAGCCGGACCCGGTTCCCGTGGCTGTGGCCAGGCAGTCTGCGGTCCTCGTCGATGCTTCCGGCTGCCCCCAGGACAGCGCGGGGAGCGGCGTGGTCGTCGGCGATGGCGTGGTGACCAACGCTCATGTGGTTGCTGGGGCCACTGAGGTTCGTGTGACAACCACCGACGGTGAGGAGTTCCCGGCGACGGTTGGGGCGTTCGACCCAGTGCGCGACCTGGCGCTGCTGGTCGTGCCCGAGCTCGCCGTCCGGGAACTGAAGGTGGCCGCGCCGCTCGGCGGAACCGACGCGACCGCCCTGGTCCGGGCCGACGACCGGGTCGAGGCGATCGACATCCGGATCAGCCGGACCATCAACATCGTGTCCACCGACATCTACGGCGAGGGTGAGCATCGTCGCCGCGGACTCGAACTGGAGGCCGACATCGACGCCGGGGACAGCGGCGGTGCGGTGGTCGACGCCCGTGGCGACGTGGTCGGCATCGTGTTCTCGGCCTCGCGGCGTCAGCTCGACGTCGCGTACGCGGTTTCCGCCGTCGAGCTCGAGGACCTCGTCGCCGCTGCCGGGACCGTGGCCGTGGACACCGGACCCTGTCTGCGCTCGTGAGGCCGCGGCGTCAGGATGCCGGCGCGGCGAGCACCGGGCAGTCGTCGGTGCAGCGGGCGAACACCGTGGCGATGTCGTCCTCGTACACCTCCGTCCAGTCGACGGCCTCGGCCAACACCAGCCGCAGTTCCGCGTCGGGTTCCAGCAGGACGTACTGGACGTCGAAGGCGTCGAGCGGCTCGCGCCAGTCGGCCTCGAGCTTCTCGGCCTGGAAGTGCAGGCGCATGAACTCGTCGCCGTACACGTCGGCCCGCCCGTCGATGAACACGTCGACGTCGCGGTAGATCAGGTAGCCGCCCCACCAGTACACGTTGTAGCCCCGCGTGTCTGCGAGCTCGCTGTCGAGGATCGCGTCCACGGCGTCCACCGGGTAGAGGGCGGCGACGGCCTGGTCGTTCGACGACATGGCGACGCCCACCCCGCCGGCCGCGATCACGACCGCGAGGATGGCCATCAGCGGTGCCACCAGGCCGGATCGCAGGGCCGGGCGGCTGGGACTGCGGACTCGGTGGGCGTCGAGCGCAACCTCGATCTGTTCGGCGACGATGGGGACGGCCACGACCGCGAAGAGCGGAATGTGCCGCATCGACTGGAGGCCTGCCAGCCCTGAGCCCAGGAGCAGGAGCATCTGCGTCGCGCCAGGCCGACGGGGACTGGCGACCACGGCGACCACGGCGAGCACCAGCAGGACGGCGAAGGGCCAGAACCAACTGGAGTGGAAGTCGGGAGAGTGCCACTCGGGGATGTAGTCGCGCATCGCCTCCGACCGGAGGGTCTCGAGCGGGTAGGTCCACAGCGCGAAGCCACTCGGGTTGAGCGCGGCGCCGACGAAGGAGGCACCGGCGACGGCCGGGAGGTGCCTCGTCGCATCGGCGGGCAGGGACCGGCCGTCGTGGCGTCTGGCCTCGACCCGCTCCCCGACGGCGTAGACCGCGACGGTCACGATGCCGATCAGGTAGCCCGAGTGCAGGTTGGCCCACACGACGATCAGGGGGACCGCTGCCCAAACCCAGCGTGCGCCGAGCCGCCCTTGACGGATTCGCTCCAGGAGGAAGACCAGCGCCGCCAGGAACAGCAGGTTGAACATCTGGGGTCGGGGCGCCGTTGCGATCCGGGCGACCAGGGCCGCGAGGAACACCATCGAGGCGGTGACCACCGGGCGGGCTCGACTGGTGCCGTACGCGAGGGCCAGCGCTACGGCGACGACCGCCGTGAACACCACGATCAGGGCGTTGGGGCCGCCCGCAGACCACAGGAGCCACATCAGGACCTGGGAGCCCCACTCGTGGGTGATCCAGTCCTTGCCGGTGACGGTGTAGGAGAAGATGTCGGTTCGGGGAATGCCGTCCGCGACGATCACCTCGCCGGTACGAAGGTGCCACCAGAGGTCGGGATCGGTGGCGGTACCGACAGACGCCGCGACGGCGAGAGCGAAGAGGAGGAGAGCGAGTCCCCGGTCATTGGTGAGACGCATGGCTGATCAGGGGTTCAATCGGCACGTTCGGCGCAGGCCTGAGCCCGACGGGCCTCGGCATTGCCGGGCCTCGATGCCAGGCCGCTACGGTCACGGGGATGAGCCGCCGGGTGCACCGTCTCGCCGTGACGCTCGTCGGTGCCGCGGTGCTGGCCGGCTGCGGCACGACCGCCCCAACGGTCGACTCGCTCGGCGCGCCGACCGCGGTCCCCACGGCGACCCGAGCACCCACGCCCACGCCGACCGCCACGCCGACCCCTGCCCCCACGGCGACGCCCACGCCCACGCTGCCTCCGACCCCGACCCCTGCGCCGGAGTTCGCGATCCGGGCCGACCTCGCCGAACGGCTGCCCGAGGGCTGGACCGGCGAACTCGAGGTGGACCTCGCCGCGCTGCGCTCGGCCGAGGCGCCCGCTGGCGGTGTCACCGGGCCGGTCGTCCCCAACCCGACCCGCTGGCAGTACGGGGCCGTCCTCGGGAAGCTCGGACCCCGCCAGCGGGTGATCGAGCGAGCGGCCCGTGCGCCGGAAGCGGCGCCGGGGACGGCACCGCTGACCGGCCTCGAGGCCTCACCCGCGTCGGAGATCGGGCCCGCGGTCGTGATCAAGATCGACAACGTGCCGGTGGCCCGACCCCAGACCGGCATCAACCAGGCGGACATCCTGTACGAGGAGCTGGTCGAGTCGGGTGTGACGCGGTTTGCCGCGGTCTTCCACTCGGTCGTTCCTCCGGTGGTCGGACCGGTGCGGTCCGGTCGGTCGACCGACATCGGCATCGTGGCGTCGTTCGCCACGCCGGTCTTCGCGTTCTCCGGTGCCAACTCGATCTTCGATCGTCTGATCGCCAAGCAGCCCATCGTCAACCGGGGCGCGGAGGTGGCCGGCGGCTACTGGCGCAGCAGCGGGCGAGTGGCGCCGCACAACATGTACACCAGCGCCGCCGACCAGCAAGCGGCAGCCGGCGGGGGCAGCCCGCCGCCGCCGCACTTCACCTACGCCCCGGCGCCGACGGCGCCCGCAACAGGGGAGGCCGCGACCACGCTGCGTCTGCGCTACCTCGCCGGGTCCGGGTTCCCGGTCGAGTTCCGTTGGGACGACGACGCAGCGGGCTGGCTGCGCTGGCAGAACGGCACGGCGCATGTCGACAGCGACGGGGTGCAGCTGGCACCGCGCAACGTGATCGTGCAGTTCGTCGAGTACCTGGACACCGGGCTGACCGACAAGTGGGGCGAGGTCCTCTACGAGGGGGTGTCGGTCGGGACCGGCCCCGCGCTCGTGTTCACCGACGGTGCCGTGGTCGAGGCCACCTGGACCCGACCTCGCCTCGTCGACCCCACCACGTTCACCGATGCCGAGGGCAACCATGTGGCCCTCGGCGCGGGTCAGACGTTCGTGGCGTTGATCGCGCCCGGTGGTGCCACCTGGGAGTAGGCCGGCTGCGGCCAACTACACTCGCCGCGCCCGGCCCACCGACCAGAAGGGAGCGGCGCCATGGCCATCGGTCGCCCACGTTCTTCCGTCGAAGCCCTGCCCGCGTACCGTCCCGGCAAGGCAGCGGCGCAGGCCGAGGAGGAGCACGACATCTCCGACGCCATCAAGCTCGCGAGCAACGAGAACCCGCTGGCGCCCGTCGAGGCCGTGCAGCGGGCGATCCGCGATTCGGCGCTGGTGGCGAACCGGTACGCCGACCATCGGGCGACCGAGCTCCGCGAGACGCTGGCCTACTGGCTGGGTGTCGGCGTCGACCAGGTCACCGTCGGCTGCGGATCCGTCGGCCTGCTCCAACAGCTGGTGCTGACCTACGTCGATCCCGGCGACGAGGTCGTCTACCCCTGGCGCTCCTTCGAGGTCTACCCCGTGTACACCCAGCTGGCGGGCGGTGTGGCCGTCACCACGCCGTTGGTCGACCACGCCTTCGACCTCGACGCGGTGGTCGAGGCCGTGCGCCCCGCCACCAAGCTGGTGCTGTTGGCGACACCGAACAATCCCACGGGCACCGCGGTGTCCACCGAGGCACTGGCGGCCGCGATCGCACAGATCCCGGAGGAGACGATCGTCGTCATCGACGAGGCCTACCGCGAGTTCGTCGATCCGGCACTCGGCGACCCGGTGACCGACCTCCTGCCCCGCCACCGCAACGTGGTCGTGCTCCGCACCTTCTCCAAGGCCCACGGCATGGCGGCGATCCGGCTCGGGTACGCGATCGGCGATCCCGAGGTGATCGCGTCGATCGACAAGACCCTGGTGCCGTTCGCTGCGAACGGCGTGGCCCAGGCCGCGGCCATCGCTGCGGTCGGTGCCATCGGCGAGATCCGTGCCCGAGTGGGCGTCATCGTCGAGGAACGCGAACGGGTGGCGGGCGTACTCGGTGCCGCGGGTTGGGTCCTCCCCAGGTCGGAGGCCAACTTCGTGTTCCTGCCGGTCGGCGACCGGACCGACGAGATCAACCTCGAGCTCGAACGCCGCGGTGTGGTGGCTCGGCCGTTCCCCGGCGACGGGATCCGGGTCACCATCGGCACCGCCGCCGAGAACGATCGCTTTCTCCGGGCATTGGCCGAGGTCGCGGTCCCCTGACCGAATCGAGGGTCGCGTTGGGTGATTCCTCCCTTGCCTCTGTCACGTCGCACCGTCTGCGCGGTACAAAGGAGGGATGAACGCCCTCGGAGATCTCATTCAGGCCAAAGGACACGTCGTCCTCGACGGGGCCATGGGAACGCAGCTCTTCGCCGCCGGTCTGACCTCCGGCGATGCGCCCGAGCGCTGGAATGTCGAGCATGCGGAGCGCATCACCGAGGTGCATCGGGCGTACTACGCGGCCGGCAGCGACATCGTGCTGACCAACTCCTTCGGTGGGACCCGGTACCGCCTCAAGCTGCACGACCTTCAGGACCGGGTGACCGAACTCAGCGCTGCCGCGGCGCGCAACGCCCGCGCCGCAGCCGACGAGTTCGACCGTCCGCTCCTCGTCGCGGGTTCGATCGGCCCCACGGGCGAGCTCATCGAGCCGCTCGGCTCGCTCACCGCGGACGAGGCCGAGGCCGCCTTCGCCGAACAGGCGCAGGGTCTGGCCGACGGTGGCGCCGACCTCCTGTGGCTCGAGACCATGAGCGACCTGGCCGAGGTCGAAGCCGCCATCCGAGGCGTCCGTCGCGTGAGCGACCTGCCGGTCGTCGTGACCATGAGTTACGACACCGCCGGACGCACCATGATGGGTGTGACCGGTACGGCTGCGGTCGAACGGCTCGGCCAGTACGAGCTGGCGGGCATCGGGGCCAACTGCGGGAACAACATTCCCGACACCGAGGCCGCTGTTCTCGAGATCAAGCGACTGCTCCCCGACACGCCGGTGGTGTCCAAGGCCAACGCCGGCATCCCCGAGTGGCACGGCACCGAGCTCCACTACAACGGGACCCCTGAGGTGCTCGCCAACCACGCGCATCGGGTGCGGGCCGCCGGGGTCGAGGCCATCGGGGGCTGTTGCGGCTCGACGCCGGCGCACATCGAGTACATCGCCAAGGTGCTGGCCGGCGATCTGCCGGTGCCCGAGGTCGAGGTCGAGGAGCCCACCGCGGCCGTCGAAGCCGGTCCCGAGCGCGAGGGTCGACAGCGCCGCCGGCGCCGGCGCTCCGCTTCCTGACGCTGGCGCTCCGGCTCGGTTGCGTCAGCGACCTCGGATCAGCGTGACCCCGTCGCCGATGGGTGTCAGCGCGGTCACGGTGCGGTCATCGTTCGCCACGTGGGCGTTGAACGCCCGCAGCGCCACCGTGTCGTCGCTGTTGTCGCTGTCGTCGAGCACCCGGCCGTTCCACAGGGTGTTGTCGACGGCGATGATCCCGTTGGGCGCGAGGCGCGGGACCAGCGCCTCGTAGTAGTCGAGGTAGCCGGTCTTGTCGGCGTCGATGAAGGCGAAGTCGACCACCACGTCCGGGTCGAGCGCGGCGAGCGTCTCGCCCGCGGGCGCGATCACCAGGTCGATGCGGTCGGCGACGTCGGCGGCTTCCCAGTGCTCTCGCGCGATCGCCGTCCACTCCTCGCTGACGTCGCAGCACAGGAGCCGTCCGCCGGGGCCGAGGTTCCGGGCGATGGCGAGGGACGAGTAACCGGTGAACGTCCCGATCTCGACCGCGAACGTCGGCTGGAGCGCCCCGACCAGGACGGCCATGAAGGCGCCCTGTTCGGGTCCGATCTGCATGGCCGACGCCGGACCGAGCGCCGCGGTGCGTTCGATCAGTGATCGCTGGATCTCGTCGGGCGCTTCCGAGTGATCGGCGAGGTAGGCGGTGGTCGTGGCGTCGAGTCCGAAGCTGCTGCGCATCACGCCATCATGGACGAGATCGCGGGCCGAGGTGGCGGCGGTCGCCGTTTGGCGCGGGTTCACCGGCGGACCGGTGTCAGAATGGTGCCATCCGGACGCCCCGTGGGCCGTTCGGCTCAAGCCGTACCAGCCGTCGCCGATTGGAAACCGTGGAACGCCTGACAGCGACGATGCAGCACTACGACTGGGGAGACGAGCGGTTCATCGCCGAGCTCCAGGGCCGTGCCGTCTCCGGCCGGCCAGAGGCCGAACTGTGGATCGGCGCCCATCCGAAGGCGCCGTCACTGCTGGCCGACGGCTCCCGACCCCTCCCTGCGGCGATCGCCGACGATCCGCAGGGGTTGCTGGGCGCCGAGACCGCAGAACGGTTCGGCACCCTTCCGTTCCTGGCCAAGGTGCTGGCGGCAGCACAACCGCTCTCCATCCAGGCACACCCGTCGCAGGCCCAGGCGGTCGCCGGGTGGGAGCGAGAGAACCGGGCGGGAACCCCGATCGACAGTCCGAGCCGGATCTATCGAGACTCGACCCACAAGCCGGAGCTCATCTGCGCGTTGACCTCGTTCGAGGCGAAGTGCGGTTTTCGGCCGCTGGATCGCACGCGAGCGCTGTTCGATGATCTGGGCGGCGACGGCCTGGGCGAGCTGCGCGAACGACTCGCAGTCGACGGCGCTCCCGCCGACGTTCTGGCCGAGGTGTTGGCCTGGCTCCTCCGAAGCCGCACCGGTGGCGGTCCGGAACTGGCCGCCGCCGTGGTCGACGCCGCGGCCGCCGCGGCACCCGGTGGTCCGTTCGACCGAGAGCTGCGCTGGACCGGCGAGATCGCGCGGATCCATCCCGGCGACGTCGGGGTGGTGGTGGCGCTGCTGTTGAACCACGTGGTCCTCGAGCCCGGTCAGGCCCTGTTCCTCGGTGCCGGCAATCTGCACGCGTACCTTCGGG
This sequence comes from Acidimicrobiales bacterium, assembly GCA_965262315.1. GTDB lineage: Bacteria > Actinomycetota > Acidimicrobiia > Acidimicrobiales > UBA8592 > JBCCFK01. Next base: position 4,334 of record CBDHFJ010000127.1, on the reverse strand, counting down.
GTGCCGGGATCGAGCTCATGGCGAGCAGCGACAACGTCGTCCGTGGTGGGCTCACGTCCAAGCGCATCGACGTGGAGGAACTGCTCGCCATCGTGGATTGTTCACCGTCCGAACCTCCAGTCCAGGTGGCCGACGACTGCATCCACACCTTCGACACGCCGGTGCCCGAGTTCTCACTCACCCGCGTGGTCGTGGACGACGACGTCCGGCTCCGTGTGCGAGGGCCCGAGGTCCTCGTGGTCACCGAGGGCATCGTCGAGTTCGTGACCCAGGCGGGTCAGGAACTGGCTGCCGAGCCGGGGGAGCCGCTGTGGGTGCCGGCGTCGGACGGGTGCTATCGGGCCCGTGGCGGCGGCGTGTTCTACCGAGCAGCCGTCGGGCACAGCTGACCGGTTCAGTCGGCGGAGACCGTCCGGGATCGCAGCTCGGCCTTCTGGACCTTGCCCATCGTGTTGCGAGGCAGTTCGTCCACGACCAGATAGCGCTTGGGGTGCTTGAACCGCGCCAGCCGCGCGTCGAGCATGGCGCTGATGGCGTCGTGATCGGGCTCGGCGTCGCACACGAGCCAGGCCACGACGATCTCGCCGAAGTCGGGGTCGGGTGCGCCGACGATCGCGGACTCGACCACCCCTGGCACCGAGTCGAGCACGAGCTCGATCTCCTTCGGGTACACGTTCTCGCCGCCTGAGATGATCATGTCGCCGGCGCGGCCCTCGAGGCGCACGCGCCCCTCGGTGTCCATCGTCCCGACGTCACCGGTGATGAAGAATCCGTCCGGGCGGAACTCGGCTGCGGTCTTGTCGGGGAGTCGCCAGTACCCGGTGAACAGGTGCGGGCCCCTGACCTCCACGACGCCGGTCTGGTCGGCGGCGCAGACGCCGTCATCGGTGGCGACGCGGACTTCCATGCCCGGCAGTGCGAACCCGACGGTACCGGGCACCCGGTCGCCGTCGAGCGGGTTCGAGCTGATGATCCCGGTCTCGGTCATGCCGTAGCGCTCGAGGATGTGGTGGCCGGTCCGCTCGGTGAACCGGTGATGCATGGCCTCGGTCATCGGCGCCGACCCCGACGTGAACAGGCGGACGGTGGCGCAGCGTTCGCGATCGAACCGGTCGTCGTCCAGCAGCCGCCCGTAGTGGGTGGGCACCCCCATCATGACCGTCGAGCCGGGCAGGGCCTCGAGGACGTCGTCGACCCCGAACCGGGACAGGAACCGGATGGGCGCGCCACTCAGGAACGCGGTGTGGAGGGCCACGAAGAGTCCGTGGACGTGGAAGACGGGGAGTGCGTGCAACAGGACGTCGTCGGGTCCGAATCCCCAGATCGCAGTGAGCGCCCGCCCGTTGTCGACCAGTCCGCGATGGGTCAGCATCGCGCCCTTGGGTCGCCCGGTCGTGCCCGAGGTGTAGAGCATCGCTGCGATCTCGGTCTCGTCGGTCTCCACGATGCCGTGGATCGCGTCGGCTGCAGCTGCTGCATCGGCCAGCGACCCGCCACCGTGGCCGTCGAGGGTCAGGGTGGGTACGTCTCCGACTCCGTCGTCGGCCGCGTCGGTGACCAGCAGCCCCGGTTCGGCATCGTCGACGAAGAAGCGCCGCTCGTCGGCGGTGAAGGCCGGGTTGAGTGGGATGTGGATCACGCCCTGGGCCAATGCCGCCAGGTAGAGCGCAATGGCGTCGGGCGACTTGCCGGCCGTGGTGATGAGGCGGTCGCCGCGCTCGAGTCCGGCATCCCGCAACGCTCCGGCGAACGACGCCGCCCGGTCCTCGAGGTCGGCGTAGGTCCAGATCGTCCGGCCGGAGGGGGTGGTGAGCGCCGGCCCGGAGCGGGCGTGGGTCCAACCGGCGCGAAGGACGCCGGCGAGGTTGAGCGGTTCAGTCACGCAGGAGAGTGAACCAGTTGTCGCCGCTCCGTGTCACGGTGACGGTGCTGCCCTCAGGTGGCGGCGAGCACTCGAGGCCGCCGCTCGGCGTTGGTGCGGATGGCGGTGGTGATGTCGGACCAGCGATGCCGCGGCAGCTCGTGACCCATGTCGGCGAACTCGATGAGCCGTGCGTCGGGGATGGCCCGCGCGGTCGCCCGACCGCCCGATGGCAGGACGAGCGGGTCGCGCCGGCCGTGGATGACCAGCGACGGAAGGGAGAGGCGGCGCAGCAGTGGGGTGCGGTCCCGGCTCGTGAACAGTGCGAGCGACTGGCGATCGTTCGCCTTGGGGTCCCAGCTCCGCGCCACGGCGTCGATCACCCGCCGGCGGGCCTCGTGGGCGTCGAACCGATCGCCGCTGAGGGCACGGGCGAGCTGGACGCCCTTGTCGACGGCGTTGGACTCGGTCGACCGGCCGAGGAAGGGGAGTCGGAGCGCCAGGCGGGCGCTGACCCGTCCGTTCCGGCGGTCGCCGGTGTGCGCCATGATCGAGGTCAGGCTGCGCACGCAGGTCGGTTCCGCGATGGCCATGGCCTGGGCGATCATGCCGCCCATCGACGCGCCGACGACGTGGGCGGACGGGACGTCGAGCGCATCCAGGAGCGCGAGCGCGTCAGCGGCCATGTCCTCGATGACGTAGGGCGCCGGGGTCGGGCGTCGGAACATGCTCGACAACAGGTCCCGGTTGCGAACCGTGGTGTCGGAGAACTTGGTGCTGAGCCCGGAGTCGCGGTTGTCGAACCGGATGACCCGGAATCCCTGCTGGTTCAGCAGTTCGATGAACCCGGGCTCCCAGTCGATGAGCTGTCCCGCGAGACCGGTGATCAGCAGGAGGGGTTCACCGTCACCGTGGGTCTCGTATTCGAGGGTGACACCGTTGGCGTGGATGGAGGGCAACGTCGGACTCGGGGGTGTGGCGGAACGCGAAGGGTTGCGTTCCCAGGTCGGCCACGGCGATCCGTCCTTGAGGTCGTCGGGTGGATCGCCTCGTCGGCAGCGGTGGCGGCACCTTCGCGAATCGGCCGCCCGGTGCGGTCGCGCCTAGCTCGAGGGTTCCAGGCGAGCGAGGGGGACCAGCACGATGGTGGCCCCGACGGTCATGAGGCCCGCGAAGGTGATCGCCGTCGAGTATCCGGGACCGTCGATCAGCACGCCGGCCACTGGCGGGCCGCCGAGGCTGCCGACGGCCGCCGACGTGTACAGGGTGCCCAGGACACCGCCGAGGCCGGTCAGCCCGAAGCGGGCGGCGGCGACGGCAGGGGAGAGGGCGATGAAGCCGCCATAACCCAGACCCAGCACGGTGGCGTACAGCACGAGTTGCCAGTACCGGTCTCCGGCACCGAGCCACACGAAGTGACTGCCCGCCATCACCGCGAACGAGCCGATGTAGAGCCGATCGAGGTCGAGTCGGTCGGCGAGGCTGCCCAGGCCAAGGCGGCCGACGACGCTGGCGCCTCCGATGACGCCGACCAGGGTGGCTGCCGGCACCGAGCTGATGCCCTCGCCCTCGGCGTAGTCGGCGAGGAAGACGAACGGGACGAACAGTCCGAAGGTGCCGAGCAGGCTGGCCACATAGAGGATGGCGAAGTCGCGTCGCCGCAGCAGTTCCCGGAGCGAGCGCGGCTTGTCGGTGGGCTGCGCCGCCGGGCCGCGCTCGGCCACCGATGCCGCCGCCAGCAGCAGGACACCGCCGACGACGCCGAAGATGACGTAGGTGGTCCGCCACGACGTCGAGTCGATGAGTGCCGCGGCCACCGGCGACCCGACGAGCGTGCCCAGCCCGATCCCGGCCACCGCGACCCCGAGCGCGGCCGCGCGGCGGCGCACGAACCAGCTCCCGACGACGCTGACCATCGGCACGTACCCACAGGCGACCGCGAACCCGACCCCGAGGCCGTACGTGAGATAGCCGAGCCAGATGCTCTGGACGGCTGCGGTGGCGAGCAGGCCGCCCACGAGCGAGGCGGCGGCAGCGATGAGGACCGGCCGGGGGCCGACGCGATCGGCCCACCGGCCCGTGAACAGCCCGAGGATGAACGAGAGGCTGATCGTGAGCGAGAAGAAGAACGCGGTCTGTCCGGAGCCGACGTCGAACTCCTCGCTCATCGCGTCGAAGAAGGCGCCGAAGCTGTAGGCGACGCCGAAGGTGGCGAAGGTCGAGGCGACCGCTGCGGCCGTGACCAGCCAGCCTCGCCGGGAGTCGAGTTGGGCGTCGGCGGTGGCGGTCACGCCGGGACCCTACTCCCGGCGCCGTCAGGTCGGCGTCAGATCGAGGGCCGCGTCATCGGGTCGATCAGGCGGGGCCCTGGGAGCGGACTCGATCGACGGTGGCGATGGCGTCGCGGAGTTCGGCGAGCCAGTCGCCCTCGTGGTCGGCCACCAGGCGGACACACCAGCCGAGGGCGTCCGAG
>CBDHFJ010000126.1:0-21099 GCA_965262315.1 Acidimicrobiales bacterium | reverse complement strand
GTCGGTGCCGGTGGCGTCGTCGGGGTCGGTGGCGCGGGAGGCGGTGTCGGTCGTCGCCGTCGGGGTCGGGGTCGGGGTCGGGGTCGCCGGCACGGTGCCGCCGACTGGCGGCAGGGCACCGGCAGCGACGACGAAGTCGTGGCGGACGTGACGCCAACGGCCACGCTCTTCGTAGGTCACGAACACGGTCGCCGGACCACTGCCGAGCGTGGCGAAGTCGAACGGTGTGGCGATCCCGGCGTCGTCTTCGGACAGGGCGAACGGCGCACGCTGGTCCCAGTGCGCGAGCGTGTCATTGGTCCGCGAAGCACCGACGTAGAACCGGGCCTCGCTCGCGTCGACGGCCGGCGTCAGGATCACGCGGGCAGGACCGGTGACGGTCGATCCGGCCAGCGCGGTGTAGCCCCCGTCGGCCGTCTCGATCAGCAGCACACCGGCGCCGACCTCGCCGGGAACCGGTGGGGCGTCGGCCGCCGGAGCCGCGGTGGGGGTCGGCGTCGGGGCGGCCGGGGCATCGCTGATCTGGAAGTCGTGCCGCACGTGCATCCACCGGCCGCCGACGTTGACCGTCGCCCACATGACCTGCGGGCCGGCGTCGTGGCGGCTGAGATCGAGCGTGCCGGGCGTGCCGTCTTCGTCCTCGACGAGGTGGAACGGCGCTTGGCGATCCCGGCCCAGGTAGAACCGATCACCTCGGCGCGGCCCGAAGTAGTACCGGACCTCGAGCGCGGGGACCGAAGAGGCCAGGTAGATGTCCACGTGTCCGGACAGGACGGCCCCGTCCAGCCTGCCCACGTTGCCGTCGGCGTCGCGGTACAACAGCACGCCGGTGCCGTCGGGCTCGCCACCCGACGATGTCTGGGCCACGGCGACGCCTGCCAGCATCGCGAATGCCAGGAAGAGCGCCAGGAAGCCGGTCCTGGCGTCGACCCGGGAGGCCGTGGTGTCGGTGGTGTGCGGTCGCTCGTCCACTGGGTTCGCCCTTCGATTCTCCGTCCGAATGCCCGCTTTGGCCGTTCGGCATGGATCAAACGCTCCTTGAGCAAGGATCCACCGTCGGGCCGATGGGCCCGGGCCGCTCGACACGGGGTGCGAGCGCCCGACCACCAAGAGTCGATTGTGACACATCGTAGCGCGTTTCGTAACAATTGGAAGGTAGCCGTAACCAGAAGTTCATCTCCGTGCGTGGTGCGTCAACCGCTCAACGTGAGTCCTGGCGAGACCGGCGCTACAGTCCGGCCCACCCCGGCGGCACGGAAGCGATACGGCGCGGTAGGCCCAGATGTACGTGTTCACCTTCGGCTTCTGGCTCGTGGTGCTCGCGCTCGCCGCTGTGCATGCGCGCAGCGGGGTGCGGATCCAGCGATGGCTGCTGCTGAACGCGAGCGTGCTGCTGTACGCCGCCTTCGACCGCTGGCTCGTCGTGTCGCTCGCCTGGGTCGTCTGCATCAGCTGGGTCGGAGTCCGCGCCCGCCACTACACCGACGACGTCGCCATGCTGCGCTTCGTCCGGATCGTCAGCGGCGTGGCCACGTTCGTGCCCCTGTTGACCTACCACCTGCTCGACGGCGTGCTCGGGGGCGTGCGGACCGCGGGCGACCAGGTCGGCCTCGACACCGCGGGATGGACCGTGGCGCTCGGGGTGCCGATCGGCGTCGCCTTCTACACCCTCCAGGCCGTCGACGCCGTGGACGCACCGGCCAGCCCCGACAACCCCCGCCGCTTCCTCGACCACGCCCTCTTCGTGTCCTTCTTCCCCACGGCCTTCCTGGGGCCGGTGCATCGGCCCCACCAGCTCATGCCGCAGCTCACGGCTCGGAGGCGGGTGACCCGCACCGACGTCGACGCTGCCGCGCTGCTGGTGTGTGTCGGGGCATTCCACAAGCTGGTGGTCGCCGACAACCTCCTCCCGATCGCAGACCGAGCGCTCGACACCTCGCGTGCCAGCTCGTCGCTGGAGGTCGCCGCCGGCGCCCTGGCCTTCGGTCTGGGGCTGTTCGCCGACCTGTCGGGTCACCTCCTGGCCCTCACCGGTGTCGCCCGCCTCTTCGGCATCCGCCTCGAGGTCGGCACCGACCGGCCCTGGCTGGCCACCGGCCCGATCGCGTTCTGGGATCGGCTGTTGCCGACCGTGACCGACTGGTTCCTGCGCCGGGTGTTCCTCCCATTGCGCGGGACCACCGGCTCGGCGGGTCGTACCGTCCTGGCGCTCGGCACGACCTTCCTGGCCGCCGGCGTCTGGTTCGGGGCGTCGGCCCCGCTGATGGTGTGGGCGGGCCTGCACTGGTGCGCTGTGCTGCTGCAGCTCCGCTCCGCGGGGCGTCGCCGACGTGAACCGTCGCTGCCCCGAACGCTGATCGCCACCGCCGCGACCACCGCCTTCGTCACCTACGGCTGGATCTGGTTCAACGCGGCGACCCTCGGCGACGCCGTCGACGCGCATCGGGCCCTGTTGCGACCGGGCGCGTCGAGCCTCGCCATCGGCAGCGTGGCGACCATCGCACTGTTCGCCGTGCTGCTCGTGGTGTCGGACCTCGGCCACCGGGCCCTGGCCTCCACCGACCGCCCCCTCCCCGTCCTCGCTCGTGGTCTGTCGTTCGCCGCGATGATCGCGGCGCTGCTGGTGTTCTCCACCGGCGACATCCACACCTCGGTCCTGGGGTTGCGGTGACGACCGAACTCCTGCCCGATGGCGGGCAACCCCGACACGCGGTGTCCCGACGATCGCGTCTGCGCACCGTGGCGATCGCCGTCATCGCCCTCCTTCTCGCCGATCTCGCCGTCGGGATCGTCGCTGCCAATCGTGACGACCGGGAGAACGAACGCCGTGCGCTCGAACGGTCGGCTGCCCAGATCGCATCGCGCGACGCTGCCGACGGCACCATGATCGTGTTCGGCACCGCGACTGCGCAGCGGCTGCTGGACCCCGAGGTCGTCGCCATCGGGCTCGGCGCCGACGCGTTGATCCGACCGGCGTCGATCGAGGGATCGATGCGCCTGTGGCGAGCCGCCTACCACCACACGTTCGTCGACCGGAACGGCGTCCCGGACGTGGTGGCCATCGCGTTCCTCAACGACCAGCTCACCGACCAACGCCAAACCGAGTGGGCGGTCATCGGACGCCAGTACACGTCGTGGGGCGACGTTCCCGATGCCTGGTCCGAGGCACCCGATCTCCCCGCCCGGCTCGACCTGGCCGCCAGCCGCGTCTCCGCCCTGGTCGGGCATCGCTCGTGGCTGACATCGTTGTGGTCCAACGCGCTCCCCAACCACCGCACCGTCCCCCGACGAGAGTCGCCGGACCCCGACATCACATCGAGCTACGACGACCTCGCGTCGTTGCTCGACGACATCGGCAGCTCGGGGGCCACACCGATGCTCATCGCGCTCCCGACGGTGCGCTCCTACGAGATCGACGAGGCACTCCTCGAGTTGCTCGACGCGACGGGCACCCGACTGGTCGACCTGCGCGTCGACGACGCCGAGCCCGACACGGACCTCACGGCGGAGATCGACGTCGCAGCCCGCTCAGCGGTGGTGTCCGACGCGGTTTCCGAGCTCGTCGCCTCGTGAGGAGACCAGCGGCGACGCGTCGGCCCCCGCGGCAGGGGTCGCGCTAGCGGTCGCGCTCCGGCCGGGCCGGCTCATCCGAGCGCTCGCCAGGCCGAAGGCGAACGAGATGGCGGCGACGCGCATGGCGGCATTGGACAGCGCCGCAGCAGTCCACACCATCAGCGCCGCCGACCAGGCGAGCTCCCACACCGTCGGTCGTCCTCGGAGGTTCTGGAGGGCGATGGCACCCAGGATCAGGATGGCGATCAGGCCCGGGATGCCGTGCTCGGCGAGCAACCTGGTGAACTCGGTGTGGGCCGCGGCGTTGCTCCGCTGGCCTTCGGGCCGCTCGTCGCGGGCCCGTCCGGGGCCGACTCCCGTGATCGGCTCCTTGGCCCAGACCGCGAGGTCGGCCGAGGCGATCTCGTCGCGGCCCGTGACATCGGCATCGGCGAACCGTTCGCCCAGTTTTCCGCCCGTGAACTCGTCGAGCTGGCCGAAGAGCGCCGACACCACCGACACCAGCACTGCGGCCACCGCCAGTGCCCCCAGGACCCGGCTCGGCCGCCGCAGATAGACGACGGCGACCACCAGGAGCGCGGCGATGGTGTTGACCAGCCCGCCCCGACTGAAGGTCAACATGCTCTGCACGAGGAACGCGAGCCCAGCACCGAAGAGGAACGCGCGGTGGATCACGTTGCGATCACGCAGCGCCCACAGAATCGCCAGCAGGCCGCCGAACCCGAGCACGGTCGAGACCTGGTTGGGGCCGAAACCGCCGACGGCCTCCTTGCTCGAGTCGGTGGTGAACTCCTCGACGCTCAGCACTGCACGGAACGCGATGCTCCAGATGGCGGTCACGGGCGCGATGGCCAGGTAGGTGATCCGCCGGAGATCGCGCTCGTCCAGACGCAACACACTGAACAGCGAGACTGCAGCCGCGAGCGAAAGGGGTCCCGACAGGTTGAAGACGATGTCGGTCCGACCGCCGGCCACCCCCTCCTCGGCAACGGTGATCAGCGCAGCCGGTAGCAGCAGTACGAAGTACATGAGCGCCAGCGGGCGCGGGAGCCGGCGATGGAAGCGGGCGATGATGATGAGGCTCACGACCCAGAGCCCGTGCTTGGACGCCTCCCAGGGCACACCAGCCCCGGTCATGCGCCACAGCACGTCGCAGGTCGCCACATACGCCAGTCCGTAGACCGCCAGGGACATCCGGCGCAGGAAGAGGGCGGCACACGCCACGCCCCCCACGGTCGCCATGCCGTGCAGTGTCGCGAGCGACGGCGAGCTGTCCATCAGCTGGCCGAGGGGCGCGTGGGCGGCAGTGAACCCCAGGAGCGCGAGATCCAGGGAGGGACGCCGAGAGCCGAGACGTCGTCCTCGGAGCCGGCCGGCCCGGAGGAGCTCGGACTCACCCGGGTGGAGCGTGCTCACCACGGCAACGGTACCGGAGGGCCGGCCATCGGGAACAGCGGACCCGCCGGCCCTCCCCCGCCGGGACGAGGGCGGGCCGGTACCATCGCCCCATGAGCGGGACGAGGGTCGGCTGGGTCGGCTTCCACCAGGAGGGGATTCCGGCGCTCCGAGCCCTGATCGAGCGCGAATGCCTGGTCGGCGCGCTGACGCTCGCGCCCGAGGCCGCGGCCAAGCGGTCCGCAGTCGCCGGCGTGGCCGACCTGTGCCGTGACGCCGGGGTGCCCGTCGCCGAGGTCGACCACGTGAACGACCCCGAGTCGATCGCCGCGATGCGGGCGTGGGACGCCGACGTGATCTTCGTGATCGGCTGGAGCCAGATCCTGTCCGAGGAAGCACTCTCGTGCGCTCGGATCGGCACGTTCGGGGCCCATGCGTCGCTGCTCCCCCGGCTCCGCGGCAGCGCACCGGTGAACTGGGCGATCATCCGGGGCGAGACCGAGTCGGGCAACAGTCTGATGTGGCTCGACCCGGAGGTGGACAACGGCGACCTGGTCGACCAGCGATCGTTCCCCATCACGGCCTACGACACCTGCGCCACCGTCTACGACAAGGTGGCGGAGACCAACCGGGAGATGATCCTGGCAGTCGTGGAGGCGGCAGCCACGGGCAGCGTGCCCCGTCGCCCCCAGGGAACCGCCGACGAGCCGCTGCTCCCCCGGCGCCGCCCTGCGGACGGGCTCATCGACTGGGCCCAGGACGCCGAGTCGATCCACCGCTTCGTGCGGGCGCTCACCCACCCCTACCCCGGTGCCTTCACCACCTCGGCGGACATGAAACTGACCGTGTGGCGCTCGGTGGAGCTCGACGGGTGGCAGACCGATGCCCAGCCCGGCACGGTCATCGGGGCGCTGCGCTCCCCTGACCCCGACGCGTGCGGCATCGTCGTCGCCTGCGGGTCGGGCGCACTCGGCATCACCGAGTTGGCCGTCGACGACACGACGAAGCAGGGTCCGGACCTCGCAGACGGACCGTGGCGAGGGAGGCGATTCGGTGAATGAACCCAGACGGGTCCTGGTGGTGGCCGCTCACCCCGACGACGAGATCCTCGGCTGCGGGGGCACGGTGGCACGCCACACCCGCGCCGGCGACCGGGTGTGGTCGCTGATCGCGTGCGAGGGCGAGTCGATGCGCTACGACGACGAACGGGGGCATCAGGATGCCCACACCGAGGCCGCACAGCGTGTGTTGGGAGTCGAACGCGTGGATGCGTTGGGCTTGCCGGATCAGCGGCTCGACACGCTCAGCCTGGTCGAGATCATCACCCCGCTCGAACACGTCATCGACGAACTGCAGCCGCAGGTCGTGTACTGCCACCACGGCGGCGACATCAATCGGGACCACCAACTCCTGTTCGAGGCGCTCCTGGTCGCCACCCGTCCGAACCGGGAGTACATCGAGGCCGTCCTGGCGTTCGACACCGCATCGAGCACCGAGTGGGGCTACCCGCGCACGTTCGTGCCCGACACCTGGATCGACATCGCCTCGACCGTCGAGACCAAGCTCGAGGCCATGGCCTGCTACGAGCGTGAGCTGCGCGAGTGGCCCCATCCGCGATCGCTGCGAGGTCTCCGCGCGAAGGCCGAGTCCTGGGGAACGCAGGCGTGCATGGAGGCAGCCGAGGTCTTCATGACGGTTCGGCGAACCGTGAGGCACGGTGAAACGGGCGTTTGACGTCCTGGCGGCGGGTGCCGCGCTCCTGGTCGCCGGGCCGCTGCTGGTCGTCGCCGCGGTCGGGATCAAGCTGTCCAGTCGAGGCCCGGTGCTGTACCGGGCCCAACGCGCCGGCCGGCACGGCGAACCCTTCGAGATCCTGAAGCTGCGCACGATGCGGGTGGACGCCGACGCGCAGAGCGCCATCACGGCCGGAGGTGCGGATCCGCGCATCTTCGCCTTCGGTTCGTTGCTGCGCACCCTGAAGATCGACGAGCTCCCCCAGCTCTGGAACATCTTGAACGGCGACATGTCCGTGGTCGGTCCCCGACCCGAGGCCATCGGGATCGTTCGTGACCACTACGCCCCGGAGCATCTGCGGACGCTCGACGTGGCGCCGGGCCTCGCCAGTCCGGGCTCGGTCTGGAACTACACCCATGGCGAGCACCTGCTGGGGACCGACGACCCCGAGGGCGACTACCTGCGCGACGTGCTCCCGACCAAGCTCGGCCTGGAACGCGTGTACGTGGATCGAGCGTCGCTGGCCTACGACCTGCGGATCATCGTCCGCACGGCCCTGGTGATCGCCAGAACCGCGGCCGGCCGGACCGACTTCGCCGATCCCCCCGAACTCGAGGCCGCCCGGGCCTACGTGGTCCCGGTGCGCTCGGCCGATCAGCCCCACTGACGTCGCCGAGCCTCACCAACGCACGAAGGCACGGGTGCACATCCACCCGGTCCGGACGGCCGATCAGCCCCACTGACGTCGCCGAGCCTCGCCAACGCACGAAGGCACGAGGTGCACATCCACCCGGTCCGGACGGCCGATCAGCCCCACTGACGTCGCCGAGCCTCGGTCCAACGCACGAAGGCACGAAGGTGCACATCCACCCGGTCCGGACGGCCGATCAGCCCCACTGACGTCGCCGAGCCTCGCCAACGCACGAAGGCACGGGTGCACATCCACCCGGTCCGGACGGCCGATCAGCCCGCCTGACGTCGCCGAGCAGCGACCAGGTCGCGGTGATGACGCCGGAACCGCCACACCCCCGAGAGGAACCCGGAGCCGTAGCTCGTGTGCACGACGGCGATCGCGGACGCCACGACCTTGGGATCGACGTGCCGCTCGCGACCGAGGCGGATGCTCTCCGCACCGACCAGGCCGACGTAGGGCCCGATCACCACCAGCGGCAGCCGAACATCGCGACGCAGCACGCCCAGCACCGTTGCGCCGACGAGCCCCAGGACGAAGCTGGCCGGGACCACGTGGCGAATCGAGGTGAACCCGCCGCGCTTCTGGGCGACGCGGATCTTGTACTGGCCGTACTGGAAGTACTGGCGCGCCAGCTTCCGCATGGTGGTTCGGCTGAAGTAGGTGCTGCGGATCGACGGGTCGAACCAGACGACATGGCCGGCCTGAAGGAGACGGAACGTGTGCTCGTCGTCCTGGTTGCGCACCAGCTCCTCGTCGAAGCCACCGACCTCGGCGAAGACGTGCCGGGGCCATGCGCCGAAGGGCAGGCTGTCGACGGGGCCGGGCTCGGTCTGGCCGACCTTGTGGGCGACGTTGCCGACACCGATGCGGCTCGACACGGCGACGGCGAGCGCCTCGGCCTCGGGGGTGAGCGCGACGGTGTCCCAGACCCCGCCGACACACCCCGCGCCGGTCTCCTCCAGCACGGCAAGCACCCGCTCGAGGTAGTCGGGGCGGAGTTCGCAGTGGCCGTCGACCCGGACGACGACGTCACCGGACGCCACGGCCAGGCCGAGGTTGAAGCCGGTGGGCACGATGCGGCCCGGGTTGTCGATGATCCCGACGGTGCCGCCGCGGAACCCGTCCCCCGGGACCCGCTCGGCCATGGCGTACCCGTGCCGTTCTGCCGTGGCGGCGACCAATGCACGCGTCCGATCCTCGCTCTGGCCGTCGAGGACGAGCACCTCGATCCGCGCCGCGTCGATCGGCTGCGCGAGCACCGACCCGAGCGACTGTTCGATGAATGCCTCCTCGTTGCGGACCGGCATCAGCACGGTCACGGTGGCCGAGTCCCGTGCCGGCGCGATGCGGTCCGGTTCGGCGTCGAGCGCCATCTCAGGCAGCGAACTCGTCGGCGACGTCGAGCACCGCGGTCACGACGCGATCGACGTCGGCGTCGGACATCGACGGGTACAGCGGCAGGGAGAAGTAGCGATCGAACGCCTGGTCGGCCACCGGCATCGCACCCGGCCCGATGCCGAGCACCGACTCGAAGTGCGAGTGGTGATGGATCGGGATGAAGTGGACGCTGGTCTGGATGCCGCGGGCGTCGAGCTCCTCGATGTAGCGAGCCCGATCGATCCGGAGCTGCTCGGGCCGCAGCCGCAGTACGTAGAGATGCCACGCCGACGAGACCTCGTCGCGCTCGACCGGGATCTCGAAGCACGACCGGGCACCGAAGGCATCCTGGTAGCGATCGACGATCTGGCGACGGCGGGCCTGGAGCACACCCTGGCGGCGCAGCTGGTGGAGCCCGATCGCGGCCTGGATGTCGGTGAAGTTGTACTTGTAGCCCTCGACGGCGATGTCGTAGCGCCAGCTCCCACCCTGGTAGCGCTTCCACGCGTCGCGGGTCATGCCGTGCAGGCTGAACTGGCGAGCGGTCTCGATCAGTGCCTCGTCACCGGTGAGCATGCCTCCCTCGCCGATGCCGAGGTTCTTCGTGGCATAGAAGGAGAACGCGACCGAGTGCGGGGTGTCGGTCCCACCGATGGCACCGATCGGACGACCCCGATAGGTCGCAGGAAGGGAGTGGGCGGCGTCCTCGACGACCGCGAGACCGTGGCGGGCCGCGACCTCGAGCAGCCGATCCATCGCACAGGGATGGCCGGCGAAATGGACGGGCATGACGGCAGCCGGGCGCCCGTCTTCGGTGGCCGCGACGGCGGCGTCGAGCGCTGCCGGATCCATGTTGAGTGTGTCCGGCTCGACGTCGACCAACACCGGGCGGGCACCGGTGTGCAGAATCACCTGCACGGTGGCCGCGAACGTGATGGGCGTGGTGTAGACGACGTCGCCCGGACCGATCCCCGAGGCGATCAGGCCCAGATGCAGACCCGCGGTGCAGGAGCTGACGGCCAGCGCTGCCGGTGCCTCGACCGATGCCCGGAACTCGTCGGTGAACAGCGCCGTTTTGGGGCCGGTGGTGAGCCAGCCGGATCGCAGGGTGTCCACCACCTCCGCGATCTCGTCCTCGCCGACGCTGGGCCGGTGGAACGGCAGCGGGGCCACCGACGGCGCCTCGGTGTCCCGGAGGTCGATCACCAGGCCGTCGTCGGCGACCGGCGCATCTCCGGTGCGTGTGCTCTGTTCCATCGTCCTGCCGCCCAGTCGCTCGACTCGAACCGCCAGGGTACGGCCGCACCGTCAGCAGTGGCCAGTACCTCGGGAAGATCTACCCGAGCCGGGCGGCTACGCCGACCGGTCCCTCACTCCGGCAGGGCGCCCAGGCGAACCGATGCCACCGATCCTTCGAACTGGTGACCCCCGTACCGGCTGTTGCCGACGACGAAGGCCATCGACAGGTCCCAGTTGCGGGTGTCGTTCCAGGGCTCGGGTGAACCGCCGAAGGTCCGCTCGTCGACCAGGGTCCCGTCGACCCAGATCCGCTGGGTGCTGTCGACCACCGTGACCGTGATGCGCCGGTCCACACCGACCTGGAAGACATCATCGATCCGCGTCCAGTTGAACTGGCCGCACGCCATGCGGAGGCGGACGCTGAGACGGTCGCCGTCGGCGCCCACGGCGAAGTTCATGTCGGACGGACTCTTGTCCCGCGAGATCCCGACGATCGGCACGTGCTCGGAGCTGAGCTCGCGGGGCGCGGCGACGACGTCCACCACGAAACGCCGACCGAACCGCACCGACTCCGACACCGCCTCGCCCACCTCCTGGGAGACCATGAGTGCCTTCTGCCGGTCTCCCTCCATGTGTGCCCGGCCCTCGCCGAGGCGCATGTCCTCGGTGGACTGCAACACGGGGCCCGGGGTCCCGAAGCTCGGGTCGGGCTCCTCGAAGTCGTAGGCGAACAGGCCGTCCATCGCCCCGGTGTCGGGGACGGGCGCGCTCGGGTCCGCGGTCTCGACGACGTCCGAGCAGCCGCGCCCGAGCGTGATCGGCGCGCGCAGCGCCGCGATCCCGGCCACGAGCGCGAGGACCGCCGCGATCGCGGCGACCTTCTCGCCCCGGCCGTGGCGCCAGCCCGGGAGTGCGCCGACGAGACTGCCGACGGCCGAGCCGACGACGTTCATGACCATGTCGCTGCCCGAGACCGCTCGACCCGATGCCGTGCTCTGTCCCACCTCGATCAGCGTGGTGACCACCGCGGCGAACCCGAAGGCCAGCAGGATCCGCCGCAGCGCACTGCCTCGTGCCGCAGCGGTTGCGCCGAACGCGGCGGCGAGCGCAGCGCCGACCGCCAGATGAGCCGGCGGCTCGAGGCGTTCACCGTCGATCCCGAACAGGCTCGGGGTCCCGCTGCGCCGGGACAGGAGCACGGCCACGACGACGAGACCCACGAGGCTCACGGCCAGGAGGCGCCGGGGCCAGGTGGGCCGGGCGTCGACCTGGTGGTCGTCTCGAGCGCTCTCGCCGTCCCGCCACATTCGGCCGACATGATCGCAGAGCGCGGCCGACAACACTCAACACGAGGGCTTGGCGGCCGATCGGAATACCCGGCCCCGCAGTGCCCAGCCGGTACCGTCGGGTCGTTCGCCACATCGGGGCTGGTCCGTCGTGACCAACCCGGAAACGACGCCTGGGACAGACGACGTGCGCGTGCTCAACCTCATCGACAGCCTCGCGCTCGGCGGTGCCGAGCAGAGCCTGGTCGCCCTCGCCCCACACCTCGTGGGCGCGGGGATCGACCTCCACGTGGCCACCGTCGGCACGGGCGACGACCTCGCCGACCACCTGCGCGCCACCGGCGTCGAGGTCACCATCGGCGAGGGCACCGGGCGCAGGGCGGCGGTGCGGGCAGCGGCAGCCGACCATCGATCGCGTTCGACCCGACCTCGTGCACACCACCTTGTTCGAAGCCACGCTCGCCGGAGCCGTCGCCGGCCGCAGAGCCGGCGTGCCGGTCGTCGCCAGCCTGGTCAGTACCGAGTTCGGCAGCGAGCACTACCGGGTGCCGGGACTCCGGCGTCATCGGGTCGCTTCCGCTCACGCCGCGGCGGTCGCCGCCGCACGGTCGATCTCGGCGTTCCACGCGGTCTCCGAGCACGTCCGCGCCACCATGCGTCGTCGTCTTCTGGTCCCCAGCGACCGGATCACCGTCATCCCTCGGGGCCGGGACCCCGAGGCGCTCGGCCGACGGTCCGACGAGCGTGGGGCTCGCACCCGGCGGATTCTCGGCATCGAGCCGGCCACCCCGGTCGTGCTGGCGGTCGCCCGCCACGACCACGCCAAGGGGCTGGACGTGGCCATCGACGCAGCAGCTGCGCTCCGGACACGCCGCCCCCATCTGGCGCTGTTGATCGCCGGCCCCGACGGACCCGAGACATCGGCCCTCCGACGGCGAGCCGAGCCCCACGGAACGCTCGTCCGTTTCCTCGGCCGCCGCGACGACGTCGCCGATCTCATGGCCGCCGCCGACGTGCTCGCCTTCCCGTCCCGACGCGAGGGCATGCCCGGGACCCTGATCGAGGCGCTCGCCCTCGAACTGCCGGTCGTCGCCACCGCGCTGCCCTCGATCGCCGAGGTCCTCGGAACGGCGCCCCGACTCGTCCCGGCCGGCGATCCGGTGGCGTTCGCCGGCGAGCTCGATGCCGCGCTGGCCGGCGACCACCCCGACCCAGCGGCGGGGCGACGCCGCTTCCTCGACCGGTTCACCGTCGACGCAGTCGCGCGAGACACCGCCGACTGGTACCGGACCCGGACAGGAGTGCCGGCGTGACCCCCACCTCGGTCTTCCTCGACATCGGGGCCCACACCGGCGAGACGCTCGCCGTTGCCCGCCGCGACCGCTGGGCCTTCGAACAGGTCCACTGCTTCGAACCCGCGGCTGCCTGCGGCGCGATGCTCACGGCCGCGGCCGACGGCGATCCCCGAGTCACCATTCACCAGGTGGCGCTGTGGAACGAGGCCGGGTCGATGACGCTGCATGGAGCGGGTGCGGTCGGGGCGTCGCTCTTCGACGGCAAGCCGGTGGCCGGCGTGCCGTCGTCCGCCCGTGCCGAGACCATCCCCACCGTGGACACCGCCGCCCATCTCGACCAGGTGCTGCCGACGACAGCCGAGCTCACCGTCAAGATCAACGTCGAGGGCGCCGAGCTCGAGATCCTCGACGGCCTGCGCTCGCTGCTCGAAGCCTCGCCGGAGCGGCGGATTCGAGCCCTGCTCGTCCACGTCGACGCCGACAAGATCCCCGGCCACGAAGACCGTGCCGCCCGCGTCCGAGGGCTGTTGCACGAGCTCGGTGGCCAGACGGTGGAACAGGCCTGCTTCTTCGGCCCTTCCGTCGATGCCAAGACCACCCGCTGGCTCCGCAGCATCGAGGCCGGAGTGCTCGAACGCGGCTGGATCTCCGTGGTCGAACGCGCCGTCTTCTCGCTACGGCTCGCCCTGTGGGAGCGCCGATCGGGGCAACCCGCCCATGGCTGACCGCGTTGATCCGCTGCTGAGCGTGGTGGTGCCGTCACACAACGGCGCAGCCACCGTCGGCGAGGCGATTGCCAGCGTCCCGGCCCGCTCCGACATCGAGGTCATCGTCGTCGACGACGGCTCCACCGACGACACCGCCGCCGTTGCCGAGGCGACCGGGCGCGCACTGGTGATCCGCCGCCCGCAGGGCGGGCGGTGCAACGCCAGGAACGCCGGCGCCGGTGCCGCAGCCGGCCGGTACCTGCTCTTCCTGGATGACGACGACCTCCTCCATGACCAGGGCGTCGCGGCTCTCGCCGACCTGATCGCATCCGGCGCCGCTCCCCCACTCGTCCGTCTCGCGGTCGACCACCGCCAAGGCGGCGGCACGGGACACGTCGTGCGGCCGCGAACCGGAGCGATCGACGAGGGCCCCTACATTCCGGGCAGCTTCGCGGTCGCGACCGAGACCTTCGTTGCCATCGGCGGCTACGACGAAGAGCTCGACTACGCCGAGAACACCGAGCTGTTCCTGCGCATCGCGGACGCCACGAACCGTCCCGACGCCGTCCTCGACCATGTCGGCGTCCGCCACCACCACCGGAGCGACGTCGCCACCCATTACCGGCGTGATCGCATGACGGCGACACGCCGGATTCTCGAACGCCACGCGGGGCGCGCTCCGGCAGCGTCCCGCGCTGCTGGCGGACCTGCTGGGTGTCGCCGCGCACGATCACTTCCGCGAGGGCCAGCGGGGGCAGGCCACGCGGTTCGCCTGGCGCAGCATGCGCACCCGGCCCTCGCTGCGGCGGGCCCTGCGCCTCGCTCGCACGATGCTGGTGCCCCCGACGCTCGCCAGGCGCGGCGCATGAAGGTCGTCGTCGCCAGCCCGGGCGCGGGCACGACCCGACGCGGGTACGAGGTCTTCGCGATCCAGCTGACCGATCATCTCCGAGCAGCCGGGATCGACGTCGCCCTCCTCGCCGGCGGCGAAGTCGAGGGTGCCGAACGGGTACCGGTCGCCGAGCGCCGTACCGCGGCCGCACGCGTGCTCGCTCGGGGCATGCGAGTCCAGCCGCACAGCATCGAGCAGTACACGTTCGCCGTCGCCGCGGCCCCGACCGATCCGACGACTGGCCCCCGACCTGGTGGTCGCCAGCGAATCGGTGCTGTTCGGCTTGTGGAAGCGCATGGGCGCGATCATCGGCCGACGCCCCCGGTTCGTCCTGACCAACGGCGGCTCCCGCCGTCCACCCTTCCGGTCGGTCGACGCGGTCGTCCACCATGCCGCCGACCTCTGCCGGCTCGCCGCCGCCACCGAGCCGGACCAGACACACCTACACCTGCCGTGCCCTGTCCCCGTGCCGGCCTGGGACGAGGTCGTCGCTGCCCGCGGCGGCACAGGACGTGCTGCCACCCGAGCGTCGCTGGGACTCCCCGCCGATGCCTTCGTCGTCGCGTCGATCGGCGCCATCGACCGGGCGGTGAAGCGGACCGACCTCGTGGCCCATGCGGTGGCATCGCTCGACCCCGCGGTCGACGCGCACCTCCTGTTGCTCGGCCGAGCCGGGATCGACGACGCCGACTTGCCCGTTCGGATCCAGGCCCAGCTGGGCCGGCGGGTCGTGATCACCGAGGTCGATCCCGACGCGGTCGGACGGACCCTGGCGTGCGCCGACGTGCACGTGTCGGCCAGCCCCGCCGAAGGCTTCGGCCGTGTCTTCCTCGAGGCCCAGGCCTGGGGACTCCCGAACATCCTCCACGACACCGAGCGGTCGCGGACCGTCACCGGCGGCATCGGGCACTTCGTCGACACCGACGACACCGCAGCGATCAGCCGAGCCCTGCAGGCCATCGCCGCCGCGCACGCTGGGCCGGACCCACGAGCGTGGGACCACGCGTGCGAGAGCGGCTGGGCCGAGCTCGGACCGCGCTACGTCGAAGCGTTCACCACGATCGCGGCGATGGAGCGCAGCGGGTGATCCCGAACGCCCGCGAGGTGGGCGCCGCCCTCGCCCGCTCGGACACCCCGGTCTACGTCGGTGCGATGACCAATCGGTCGAACGTCGGCGACGATCTGCTGTTCGTCGCCCACCGCGAGTTGTTGCGTCGGCCGCTCGGCACCATCCCGATGGGTGGCCGCAACCGGCTGCTCTCCCTTCGGCTGCGTCGGTCTCGCCGGCTGCCGCTCCTGCTCGGCGGCGGTACGCTCATCGGCCGGCCCGCCTACCGTCACGCCGTGACCGCCGCGCTCGACGCGTCCGGCGCCGACGTCCGCCCGGCGATGCTCGGACCCGGCGTGTCGGCTCCGGACCACACCGGCAAGAGCACGAGCGCCGAGCTCGACGCCTGGGCGCCGCTCCTCCGGCGTTTCCCCGTCGTGCGAGTCCGGGGTCCCAGGAGCGCTGCGCACCTCGCGGAGCGCGGGGTGAACGCACGAGTCGTGGGCGACCCGGTCCTCGCACTCATGCGGCCGCTGCGTCGGTGCCGCCCCGATGCCCGCGACGATGTCGCTCGCGTCGGCGTCAACGGCGCCGACGTCGCCGGCATGGAGGCTGCGATCGACGTGTTGGCCGCCGCACTGGGCAGGGTGGCCACCCGCATCGACCGTCCGCTCGAAGTCACGGCCCTGGCGGCGAGCGACTACGACGCCGACGCCAACGACCGCCTGGCCGCGGCGCTCGCCACCGCGGGTGTGCGGACCGCTGTCCGGTCGTTGTGCGGCGCCGACACGACCGAGGTGGCGGCGGCCATGGGCGGCCTGGACGTGGTCGTACCCGTCCGGCTCCACGTCGGAGTCGCCGCTGCCGCGCTCGACGTGCCGTGCGTCAGCCTGCCCTACGAGGACAAGTGTGACGACTTCCTCGACTCGATCGACGCGCCGGCCGAGGACCGCTGCGGCATCGAGACGTGTGACCCCGACTGGCTCAGCGACCGAATCGAGCTCGCCCTGGGGACGAACGCGTCCACGGACCGCACCAGCGCCTCGATCGACCACCTCGTGGCTGCGCAGCACGGGGCCGCGCGAGAGGTCATCACCGAACTCGGGCTCGCCCCGACCCCCTGAGGCGGCTCAGGCGTCGTCGTCGGCGAACAGGCGGGCCACGTACGTGTTGCGGGCCGTGACGTCGGCCGTGGGCCCGTCGTCGACGATCCGCCCCTGATCGACCACCACGAGCCGGTCACACGCTCGCAGCGTCGACGGCCGATGGGCGATGACCAGCACGAGCGCGGCCGAGCCGATGGCGGCGATGGTGTCACGGACGACCAGCTCACTGTCCGGATCGAGGGCGCTCGTGGGCTCGTCGAGCACGAGGATCGCGGGCGCCCCCGCCAACGCGCGAGCGATGCCCAGCCGCTGGATCTGGCCCCCGGACAGCCCACGTTCACCCTCGCCCAGTCGGGTGTCGTACCCGTCGGGCAGCGCCACGACGGTGTCGTGGAGGCCGGCCATTCGCGCGGCGCGGACCACGTCCTCCATGGTCACCGCGTCTCGGTGGTAGCGGACGTTGTCGGCGACGGTGCCCGACAGCACGGTGACCTGCTGGGGGACGAGAGCGACCTGCCGACGCCATGCGTGCTCGCCGATGGCGTTGACGTCCACCCCGCCCACCAGGACGTTCCCGTGGTCGGGTTCGCGGAGCCTGAGCACGATGTCGGCGAGGGTCGACTTGCCGCTGCCGGACGGGCCGACCACACCGACCGTCTCGGTGGCACCGATCGACAGGTCGACGCCGACCAACGCCGGTTGCGCAGTGGGGCCGTCGGGATACGTGTAGGCGACGGCGCGGAGGTCGATCGAGACCCGGTCGGGGAACAGCTGGTCGCCATAGCTGGGGCTGGACGACCGAAGGAGGTCCACACCGGCCCCGACCTGGCGGGCGTAGACCTCGGCTTCACCGCTGGTGTTGAGCGCGGTCTGCAGCCGCTGGCCGTAGGACAGCGAGCGCAACATCAGCAGCGCCGAACCCCCGAACGCCGCGATGTCGTCTCCGTCTCCCGTGCTGACCAGCGCCAGGGCCCCGATCACCAGGAGTAGACCGACGACCTGGTAGACGACGGGAGCCGACGCCTGGAGCAGGATCGACCGACGGCGGTGCTCGGCCGAGCGCTCGAACCGTTCGCGAACGGACCTGCCGACCGCCGCCCCGGCGCCGAAGATCCTGATGTCACGGCCCGAGCCGGCCAGCTCGGACATGGCGGCCGACTGCTCGACCGCGGCTTCCCCGTGGCGGCGTGCGGTCACGGTGATACGCCGTGAGATCGGCCGCAGGACCGCCAGCAGCACACCGCCCAGGACGACGATCCCGAGCCCGACCACCGGTGCGACCACGATCGCGCCCACGATGAACACCGCCAGGTTCACCACCGACAGCGCCACCTCGGAGGTGGCGCTCAGCCCGTTGCCGGCGCGGCTGACGCTCGTCCCGGACACCTCGAGCAGCTCGCCGGTGCGATAGCGCTGCTGGGCAGCGTGGCCGGCATCGAGGTACGCGTCGGCCAGGCGGGTCCGCAGCTCGACCTCGAATCCTGTCGCCGCCCGAGCGCGGACGCCGACGGCCAGCAGCCGGAGGACGCCGCTGACCACCACCAGGCCCGCAGCGAGGGCAAGGAGCACGCCAGCGGATGCGCCGGTGCTGATCCCCAGCGGGAGTTCGATGGCGTCGCCGCCATCGTCGACGGCACTCACGGCCACGCCCGCCACGACCAGCAGCGCCGCGGCCTCGGCCACAGCCGCGGGAAAGCCCAACGCCACGATTCGGGCCACGGGGCCGCGATGAGTTCGTAGCGCCCTGAGCTGTCCCGGCATCGCCGACCGAGCGTACCGGCAGGGGCTGTGACCAGCGGTGATGCGCGGTTGGTGCGTGGCGCCGACCGTAGGATGCCCTGCGGTGACCTCCGTGCTCCATCTCGTCAGCGACCGGCGGCGCCGAGGCGCCCAGGTCTTCGCCGTCCAGCTCTGCGATGCGCTCGCGGACCGCGGGATCGACGGCACCGTGCTCGCCCTGGCCGACCAACCCGGTGACGACTCCCGACTCGCCGTGGAGCTGGCACCATCCGGCTGGCGGGAGCGCAGAGCGCTGTGCCGCGCCGCCGACCTGGTGGTGGCCCACGGATCCACGACGCTGTGGGCCGCAGCACTGGCCGCGCCCGGCCGATTCGTCTACCGAAGCATCGGCGATCCGTCCTTCTGGCTCGACCGCCCCCGACGCCGGCTCGCCACCGGCGCCGCCCTCACCACCGCGCGCGCCGTGGTCGCCCTGTGGCCGGGGGCCGCGGACGCGCTCCACACCCGGGCTCGGGTGCGGCGCGGCAAGCTGCACGTGATCCCGAACGCCGCGGTACCGGTGCCCACCACCGGCCGTCCGGACCTGCCCGACGGCCCCTTCGCCCTCTATGTGGGGTCGTGCACCTGGGAGAAGCAGGTCCACCACATCATCGACGCGATCGGCGAGGTCGACGACCTCGGACTGGTCTGCCTCGGCGACGGCCCCCTGGCCGACGACCTCCGCCGCCATGGAGCGGCCGTGCTCGGTGACCGGTTCACGATGCCCGGAACCGTGGCCGACCCCGGCCCGTACCAGCGCGCTGCGCGCCTGGCCGTCCTCGCGTCACGGTCGGAGGGCATGCCCGGAGTCGTCATCGAAGCCGCGCTCGCAGGAACGCCCTCGGTGGCCCCCGATGTCGGCGGTGTGCGAGATCTCATCGACCACGGCGTCTCGGGCGTGGTCGTGCCCGACCCGACCCCGGCCGCGCTGGCCGCAGCGATCGCCCATGTGCGTGATCACGCCGACGAGATGGGGGACGCGGCGCGGCGCCATGTGGAGGAGCGATTCACCCTGGACGTCGTGGCCGACCGCTGGGCCGAGCTGATCAGGTCGCTGACGAGCTGACCGCAGACGCCAGGCCGGCACCGCGGTGGATCTCGGCCAGATGCTCGACGGTGCGGCGGACCTCGAACCGGTCGGGAACGCCTGGCGGGGGCAGCGTCGGGAGTCGACTCGCCATCGCCACGTAGGCGTCGGCCAGTGCCTCCGGGTCGTCGGGGTCGACGAGGACGGACCGCTCGGGGTCGACGGCGTCGGGCACACCCCCGACGCGAGTCGCCACCACGGGAAGGCCGAGCGCCGCCGCCTCCATGAGCGTGACCGGCAGGCCCTCGTGGCGGGAGCTCAACGTGAACACGTCGAAGCCGGCCATGACCCGGCGAGCATCGGCCCGGTATCCGAGGAACCGCAGGTGGTCGGCGACGCCAGCCGTCCGTGCGGCCTCACGGGTCTCGTCCTCGAGCGGCCCTTGGCCCACGGCCACGAAGGACAGGTCCGGTCGTCGGCGGACCGCGAGCGCCACCGCCCGGATCAAGACGTCGTAGGCCTTCTCTCGGCGGTGGTTCGCGACGATGCCGACCACGATGCGGTCGTCGGCCACGCCGAGCTCCGCCCGGACGTCGTCGCGAGCCGAGCGCAGCGCAGCCACGGCGGCCATGTCGATGCCGTGGATCACCACCTCGGCGTCGGTGCGGTCGTCCATCGAGCGGGCCACGGCGGCGGAGACGGCCAGCACCCGGTCCTCCAGACCGATCGTGGCCCGGTTGAGCCGTCTGGTGACTCCCCGATGGCGGCCCCATTCGTTGTGCTCGGTGTAGACCGACGCCGGTCGGGAGCGACGTCGCACGGTGCGCAACGTGAGACGGCTGACCGACGCCACCAACGGCGAGTGCCCGTGGACCACGTCGACCTCGCCCGATGCCAGCAGCCGGCGCAATCGGAACACCCATCGGGGGTCCCAGACACGGGCGCCGTCGAGGCACCGAACCCGCCATCCGAGCTGCTCGAGCGCGGCCACGTGGTGGTCCTTCCAGGGAACCAGGTAGGCCACCTCGGTCTCGATGTCGGCCACCGCGACGCCCGCCTGCGCGACCAGGAGCGCCTCCGCACCGCCCGGCCCCAGCCCCTTGATGAGATGCAGGACCCGGGTCACGACGTCAGGCTATGTCCGCCGCACCGACCACCGAGGGACCCACAAACCCCCGATCGTGGGTCAAAAGGCCTCCCCGGCCTGCCGATTGGACATCGCTACCATTCGCACGGTGAAGGGACAGATCTCGTGAACGTACTCGTGACAGGTGGTGCCGGGTTCATCGGCGCGAACCTGTGCCGCCACCTCACCGCGGATCCCGGGATCGGCGACGTCTCGGTCTTGGACGACCTGTCGCTCGGCCGCCGCACCAACCTCGACGGCGTCGACGTTCGCTTCGTCGAGGGCAGCATCCTCGACGCCGACGCGCTGGCCGATGCCGCCGCCGGGGCGGACGCCATCGTCCACCTCGCCGCGCTGGGGTCGGTCCCCCGCTCCCTCGTCGATCCTCTGGCCACCCACCAGGTGAACGCCACCGGCACGCTGGCCGTCCTCGAGGAGGCCCGGCGCCAGGACGGGGCACACGTGGTGCTGGCGTCGTCGTCCAGCGTCTACGGCTCGATCAAAGAGCTCCCGAAGCACGAGCTGCTGGCCACCCGCCCCCTGAGCCCCTACGGCGCCTCCAAGCTCGCCGCGGAGTCCTACACACTCGCCTATCAGGAGTCGCTGGGCCTCCCGGCGCTGGCCTTCCGGTTCTTCAACGTCTACGGCCCACTCCAGCCGGCCGATCACGTCTACGCCGCGGTCATCCCACGCTTCATCGACGCCGCCGCGAACGGCCGCCCCCTGGAGGTGCACGGCGACGGGACCCAGAGCCGGGACTTCACCTTCGTCGACACCGTCTGCACGGCCATCACCCGCGCCATCCGAGATCGCATCGTCCA
>CBDHFJ010000125.1:0-62065 GCA_965262315.1 Acidimicrobiales bacterium | reverse complement strand
AACGGGGAGATGGAAGTCCACTTCCTTCCCGAGTTCGACCTCCAGACCGAGCTGGTCGTCGGCGCCGAGGCGCTGGTGCGCTGGCAGCATCCCGAGCGAGGCCTCATCCCCGCTGCCGAGTTCATCGGACTGGCCGAGGAGTCTGGTCTGTTGATCCGGCTGGGGACCGAGGTCATGCGCCGGTCGTGCGAGCTGGTCTCCGGTTGGATGCGTACTCGGGACCTCGACGACTTCACGCTGCGGGTCAACATCTCCGCCAAGCAGATGGCGCAGCCCACGCTCGCGCCCGCGGTCGAGGAGATCCTCGCGGACACCAAGCTCGACCCGGCAGTGCTCTGTCTGGAGCTGTCGGAGTCCACACTGACCGACCACATGCACGAGAGCGTCAAGCAGCTCGAACGCCTGCGCGAGATCGGGGTCAAGATCTCGGTCGACGACTTCGGGACCGCAGCGTCCTCGCTGGCGCTGCTGAAGCGACTTCCGGTCGACATGCTCAAGATCGACCGCTCGTTCGTGATCGGCCTCGGCCTCGACCCGCGGGACTCGGCGATCGTCGAGGCGATCGTTGCCCTGGGTCGGGCGCTCGATCTCGACGTGGTGGCCGAGGGCATCGACAACGTCGACCAGCTCGACGAACTCCTCGAGATCGGCTGCTTGAAGGGTCAGGGCTACCTGCTCAGCCACGTCCTGCGACCGAACGAGTTCATCCGCCGCTGGATCTGACGGTGTGCTCCGGAGTGGAACGCGTGTTCCGCTGCGGCTGCGGCTGAGGCGCCGGGCCGGCCGCTCGATTCGGCGTTTCCGAGCCACTCCTCGGCCATCATGACCTCGATCGCGCGCCACCTCCTGCACTGTTGTGGTTCACGTCGTGTTCACACAAGGGTCAGTCTTCGACTGTTCGTCACCTTCTCGTCATGTGTCGTCCAGGTCAGCCTCACGGTGGATCCGTAGCTTCCGCGTCGACGCAAACGAATGCTCAACGACTGTGAGGCAAGCAATGACGGTGGATGACGAGATCGTGAATCCGAGCCCGAACCGTCCCTTCGAGGACATCCTTCGCGCGCGGATCTCGCGGCGCGGAGCGATGGCGGGTGGCATGGCCACCGCCGCCGCCGGGTTCATCGGCGCCAACGCGACGTCCGTCGCCGGTGCTCAGGAGGCCGAGAGCGCCTCGGAAGCTGCGGGTGGCCAGCTGGGCACCGCCAGCGCGCCGCGGATCGACTTCACGCCGGTCGCCGTGGCCGACGCCAATGGCCCGGACCCGGTCCTCTCCTCGGACTACGAGATGCAGGTCATCATCCCCTGGGGCACCCCGCTGAAGAACGGCGTCCCGGACATGGGCGCGGTCCACCAGACCTCGGCCGCCAACCAGCGCCGCCAGGTCGGCATCGGCCACGACGGCATGTGGTTCTTCGCCGACGAGGGTCGCACCGACAAGGGTGTCCTCTGCATCAACCACGAGTTCGGCCGCACCTCGCACGTGCTCGGCAAGGACGTTCCCGAGTCCAAGGACGACGTCCGCATCATGCAGCACGCCCATGGTGTGTCCTGCATCGTGCTCGAACTGGTCGACGGCGAGTGGCAGGTGGATCTCTCCGATCCCCGCAACCGCCGCATCCACGCCCGTACTCCGGTCGAGTTCTCCGGCCCGGTCGCCGGCACCAAGTTCCTGCGCACCGGCCGCGGTCAGACCCCGCGGGGCACCGTGAACAACTGCGCCAACGGCTACACCCCGTGGGGCACGTACCTCACCTGTGAGGAGAACTTCAACGGCTACTTCGGCACCGACGACGAGGAGTGGGTCCCCACCCCCGGCCAGGAGCGCCTCGGCATCAACTCCGGTGGCTTCGGCTACGAGTGGCACAAGTTCGACCCCCGCTTCGACCTGGCCGCTCCCGGCCAGAAGCGTCAGGTCAACCGCTTCGGTTGGATCGTCGAGATCGACCCGCAGGACCCCAGCGCCCCGCCGGTCAAGCGCACCGCGCTCGGCCGCTTCAAGCACGAGGGCATCGCCCTGACCGTCGGCAAGGACGGTCGTGTGGTCGGTTACATGGGCGACGATCAGCGCTTCGACTACATCTACAAGTTCGTCTCCGCCGACAACTGGCAGGACATGATCGATCGCGGTGAGAGCCCGCTCGACCGTGGTGTCCTCTACGTCGCCAAGTTCAACGAAGACGGCTCCGGTGAGTGGCTGCGGCTGGACATGCGGGTCCCGGCGCTCAAGGAGGCCTTCGGGACGAAGGCTCGCATGCTGGTCAACACCCGTATGGCGGCCGACATCGTGGGTGCGACCCCGATGGACCGCCCCGAGTGGACCACGGTGCACCCCGACGGCGAGATGTACGTCACCCTGACGAACAACAGCCGTCGCACCGAGCCCAACGCCCCCAACCCGCTGGTTCCCAACCCCAACGGTCACATCATCAAGATCCAGGACCGGAACCAGAAGGTCGGCCGCAGCTTCATCTGGGACTTCTTCCTGGTCGCCGACGATCTGGCCGGCACCGAGGAGGCCTTCGGCTCGCCCGACGGTCTCTGGGCCGACGACGACGGGCGCATCTTCGTGCAGACCGACGGTGGCCAGCCCGACGGCATGAACGACCAGATGCTGGTGTTCAACCCGTTCGGGCGCGGCAAGCGGATGTTCGCCGGCGTGACCGACTGCGAGGTCACCGGCATGGCTGTGACCCCGGATCAGGAGTGGATGTTCATCAACCTCCAGCACCCGGGCAACGGCGACCCGGCTGTGACCAACTTCCCGGTGCCCGGCTCCGGTGGGCCCGAGATCCCGCGCGACGCCACCATCGCCATCCGCAAGACCGGCGGCGGCACCGTCGGCAGCTGAGGCTGCGTCCTCCCGCGGCGGGACAGCTCGTCTCGCTGCGGATCGCCGGTGGCCCGTTTCGGTCATCGGCACAGCCGGCCCGCTGCCGCGAGGCCGACTGACAAGAACAGGGCTCGCCCGTCGACCTCGGTCGGCGGGCGGGTCACGTTTTCGTCGTGTTCGCGCTCCTCGGTTGCGTCCACGTGGCGTGGAGGTGTCGGGCGGACCGTTCTCCGGCCTGCTCCCGGCCTCGGTCGTCGGCGGTTCACCCTGGCGCCAGAGGACAGCGAACAACTGCCACCCGTGGGCCATGTCCGGGTAACGGTGGCTTCCTAGCTTCGCTGCCGACGCCCGAACAGACGGAGTAGAGGCACCATGGCAGTCGACGACGAAATCACCAACCCGAGTTCCGCTCAGCCCTTCCAGGAGATCCTGGCGGCCCGCATCAGCCGCCGGGACGCGCTCGCCGGAGCCGCGGCCACCGGTCTGGTGGCGTTCATCTCGAGCACCGGCACGGCCGCCGCTTCGGAGAACGAGGGTCGGTCCTGGGACGACGACGATGATGACGACGACGATGACGACGACGATCGCGACGACCGCAAGAAGGCGCTGATCGGGTTCGCCCCGGCCCTCAACCCCGGCGGCCCGAACCCCGTCATCTCCGAGGACTACGAGTACGACGTCATCATCCCGTGGGGTTCGCCGATCAACCCCGGTGGCCCCGACATCGACGGTGGACGCCCGCAGTCCGAAGCCGAGGCGCTGGAGCAGTTCGGTGCCGGCCATGACGGCATGTGGTTCTTCGCCCGTGGCCGCCGCCGCGGTGTGCTCTGCATCAACCACGAGTTCGGTCGCAACAACACCGTCCTCGGCAATGGTGGCGCCGAGAATCTCGAGCAGGCCCGGATCTCGCAGGCCGTCCACGGCGTGTCCGTCGTTGCGCTCAAGCGCGATCGTTGGGGCAAGTGGAACGTCGCCAAGAGCCGCGTCAACCGCCGCATCACCCCGAACACTCCGGTCGACTTCGACGGCCCTGCGGCGAACCACCCGCTGCTGAAGAACGCCGCCGGGAACGTCTACGCCGGCACGGTGAACAACTGCGCCAACGGCTACACCCCCTGGGGCACCTACCTCACGTGTGAGGAGAACTTCAACGGCTACTTCGGCACGACCGACGAGAACTACGTCAACA
Organism: Acidimicrobiales bacterium; assembly: GCA_965262315.1. Taxonomy (GTDB): domain Bacteria; phylum Actinomycetota; class Acidimicrobiia; order Acidimicrobiales; family UBA8592; genus JBCCFK01. The sequence continues at coordinate 58,046 of CBDHFJ010000125.1, read as the reverse complement.
CCGAGGCGCAGGACCGCTACGGATTCTCGTCGGGTGGCTTCGGCTACCGCTGGCACGAGTACGACGCCCGCTGGGATCTGTCGAACCCCGACTACGCCAACGAGCACAATCGGTTCGGCTGGGTCGTCGAGATCGACCCGCACAAGCCCTGGAAGAAGCCGGTCAAGCACACGGCCCTCGGCCGCGTGAAGCACGAGGGCATCGCCCTGACCGTCGGTCGCGGTGGTCGGATCGTCGGCTACATGGGCGACGATCAGCGCTTCGACTACATCTACAAGTTCGTCTCCGCCGGCAACTGGCGGAAGATGCGGCGCCAGGGCATCAGCCCGCTGTCGGAGGGTGACCTCTACGTCGCGAAGTTCAAGGAGGACGGCACCGGCGAGTGGCTCCACATCACCATGGACAACCCCGCCATCGCCGCCGCCTTCGCCGACGAGGCCGAGATGCTCATCAACACTCGTCTCGCCGCGGACATCCTCGGCGCCACCCCGATGGATCGCCCCGAGTGGACCTCGGTCGCTCCCGACGGCCGGGTGTACTGCACGCTCACCAACAACACGAACCGGACCGAGACCGGTCCCGGCAGCCCGCAGGCTCCGAACCCCGACGGCTACGTGATCCGCTGGAAGGACACGAAGAACCACACCGGGACCGACTTCGAGTGGGACTTCCTGGTCCAGGCCAGCGAGACCCGCGGCACCGACTTCGAGTTCACCGACCCGGATGGGCTGTGGATCGACCCGGACGGCCGTGCCTTCATCCAGACCGACGGCACCCAGCCGAGCGGCAACAACCAGATGCTCGTCGCCGACACCCACACCGGCGAGATCCGTCGCCTGTTCTGTGGTGTCGCCGGCGACGAGATCACGGGTATCGCGATCACGCCGGACCGCCGCACGATGTTCATCAACACCCAGCATCCCGGCAACGGCGACACCACGGCGACCAACTTCCCCGTCCCGGGTGCGGGCGGTCCCGAGGTCCCGCGCGACGCCACCTTCGTGATCCGTCGCAAGGACGGCGGCATCATCGGCAGCTGAGGCTGCGTCTTCCCGCAATCGCAGCTTCGCTCCGCTCGGGTGAGGAACCCGCCAGGGTTCCCCGCTGCGGCTGCGCCCGAGGCGCCGGTCCGCTTCCGCGAGACCGACTGACCAGAACAAGGCTCGCCCGTCGACTTCGGTCGGCGGGCGAGCCACGTTTTGTCCCGACCGATCAGGGAAGAGTCAGACCGCTGAGCCGACCGGGAGACGCTGGACTACGGTCCCCGACATGTCGCAACCTGAAACCCTCGGTGAGCTGAAGAAGTCCGGCTGGGAGTCCGTCTCCACCAAGGAGGAGATCCGGCGCAACGCCATCGCCGCCATCGGCGAGGGGCGGGAACTGTTCCCCGGCGTGCTGGGCTACGAGGACACGGTTGTCCCGGCGGTCGAGAACGCCCTTCTCGCCGGCCACGACGTGATCTTCCTCGGCGAGCGCGGCCAGGCCAAGACCCGCATGATCCGGGGCATGGTCGAGCTCCTCGACGAGTGGATGCCCATCGTCGCCGGGTCCGAGATCAACGACGACCCGTACAACCCCACCTCGAAGCACGCCCGCGATCTGATCGAAGCGCGCGGCGACGACACCCCGATCGAGTGGGTGCATCGCAGCAAGCGCTTCGGCGAGAAGCTCGCCACCCCCGACACCTCCATCGCCGACCTCATCGGCGAGGTCGACCCCATCAAGGTCGCCGAGGGCCGCTACCTGTCCGACGAGCTGACCCTGCACTACGGCCTCGTGCCCCGAACCAACCGCGGGATCTTCGCGATCAACGAGCTGCCCGACCTCTCCGAGCGCATCCAGGTCGGCCTCCTCAACATCCTCGAAGAGCGCGACGTCCAGGTCCGCGGCTACAAGATCCAGCTGCCGATCGACGTGATCCTGGTCGCCTCGGCGAACCCCGAGGACTACACCAACCGTGGTCGCATCATCACGCCGTTGAAGGACCGCTTCGGCTCCCAGATCCGCACCCACTATCCGCTCGAGGTCGAGCTCGAACGCGACATCGCGGTGCAGGAGGCCACGGTCTTCGACACCGGCGACATCAGCATCGAGGTCCCCGACTTCATGACCACCATCGTCGCCACCCTGTCGCACCTCGCCCGCGACAGCGCGCACATCAACCAGCGGTCCGGTGTCTCGGTCCGACTGACCGTCGCGAACTACGAGGCGCTCGTTGCCGGCGCCCTGCGGCGAGCTCTGCTCTCCGGCGAGACCGAGGCCGTCCCGCGGGTCAGCGACCTCGGTGCCCTCATGGCCGCGACCGCCGGGAAGATCGAGATCGAGACCCTGGAAGAGGGTCGGGACAACGAGATCATCGAGCACCTGATCCGGTCGGCGGTGTTGACCGTCTTCAAGGACATGGTCGACCCCGCGTCGCATCGTGCGGTGCTCGACGCATTCGACGAGGGCGCGGTGGTCAGCGCCGGCGACGACATCGCCAGCGCCGACTACGTGGCCCTCCTCGATCAGATCCCCGCGCTGACGGAGATCCTCGATGGCCTCGGCATCGACGAGGCCGGCCGCGGCCGGCCCGCCGTCGTCGCCTCGGCGGTGGAGTTCGTCCTCGAGGGCCTTCACCTCAACAAGCGTCTCAACAAGGAAGCCGTCGGCGGCGCCGGGGTGTACCGCGCCCGAGCGTGAATCCGGCGGCCCTGCGCGCAGAGGTTGCGGTCTCGTGACGCGCTGAGAAATCTGGAACCAGCCCGAGCGGTCGGGCGTCGGACACTGATGTACGGCGGAACAGTCCCGAACCGGGACCTGTCCTGAGGAGACACAGTGAACGACCAACCCACCCCCACCGCACGCATCGGCCTGGTGGCCGCGCTGGTGCTGATCATCGGCGGCGTTGCGGCTGCCGTGGCCGTGATCGTGAGCAACGACGAGCCACAGCAGATCGCCGTCTCGCCGGCGGCAGTCACCGACGCCGACGCCGACGCCGACATCGACGGCGACGCCGAGGCCCAGACCGAGAACCCCGCACCGACCGCGCAGCCGACCGGAGACCGCTCGGCCGACGAGCCGGCGGAGGCTTCGGCGCCCGCCGGTGAAGCGATCGCCGAACCGGCGCTGTTCGAGACGGACATGGCCGTCGCCTGCGTGGGCGACGACTGGGAGCCCTCCGCGGAGGAGCTCGAGGCCAGCCGAGCGGACGCCGAGGGCCTGGCCGCCGTGCTCACCGCTGCCGGCATCGACCACACCGTCGAGACCGACACCCACGGCTTCATGTGGGTCGAGTACGACTACTCCGACGGCATCGCCCAGTCCGTCGCCGACAGCTACTACCGGGCCCTGTATCCCGATGAGTGGGTCGAAGGCCCCTTCGAAGAGCTGCCGGCGGAGGAGTTGGAGCGGATTCGTGAGGAGAATGCGGGTCTGATCGCGGCGTTGGAGGCTGCGGGGATCGCGTTCGAGGTGGTCACCGAGGAGGGTGGCTACGAGTGGGTCGAGTGGGATTACGAGGATCCTGCGGCGCAGGAAGTCGTGGACGCCTACTTCTCGGAGCTGTATCCGATGGAGCCGCTGCCGGCGGAGGAGTTGGAGCGGATTCGTGAGGAGAATGCGGGTCTGATCGCGGCGTTGGAGGCTGCGGGGATCGCGTTCGAGGTGGTCACCGAGGAGGGTGGCTACGAGTGGGTCGAGTGGGATTACGAGGATCCTGCGGCGCAGGAAGTCGTGGATGCCTACTTCTCGGAGCTGTATCCGATGGAGCCGCTGCCGGCGGAGGAGTTGGAGCGGATTCGTGAGGAGAATGCGGGTCTGATCGCGGCGTTGGAGGCTGCGGGGATCGCGTTCGAGGTGGTCACCGAGGAGGGTGGCTACGAGTGGGTCGAGTGGGATTACGAGGATCCTGCGGCGCAGGAAGTCGTGGACGCCTACTTCTCGGAGCTGTACGGCGACGAGTGGCTCGGCGAGGACTGCTATGGCGAGGGTGAGGAGTGGATTCCATCCGACGAAGACCTCGCAGCGGCCAACGAAGAGGTGGCCGCGATGACGGCCGCTCTCGACGAGGCCGGCGTTGCCTACACGGTCGAAGAGGACGACAACGGCTGGCGCTGGGTCGAGTACGACTACGAGGATCCGGCGGCCATGGAGGCGCTCGACGCGCTGTGGATGGCGCAGTCAGCCGAGTTCGCGGCCGAGATCGCCGCCGACCTCGATCGTCTGGCCGAGGCCTTCGAGGCCGCCGGCATCGCCTACGAGCGAGAGGGCCACGACGAGTGCGAGACGATCGTCTTCGACACCTCCGATCCCGCGGCGCTCGCCGCGGTGGCCTCGATCGCCTGACCTGATCTCCCCCCAGAACCGGCCGTCCCACCCACGGCCTGCGTGAGCGGTGCCGAGCCCCCGGCGGAGGGGCCGGCGCCGCTCGCTGCGCTTCGCTTCCCGAGTGTGCTCGCGACCGCTCGCAACGTCGGCCGCTCGCTGCGCTTCGCTTCCCGAGTGTGCTCGCGACCGCTCGCAACGTCGGCCGCTCGCTGCGCTTCGCTTCCCGAGTGTGCTCGCGACCGCTCGCAACGTCGGCCGCTCGCTGCGCTTCGCTTCCCGAGTGTGCTCGCGACCGCTCGCAACGTCGGCCGCTCGCTGCGCTTCGCTTCCCGAGTGTGCTGCGACCGCTCGCAACGTCGCCGCCGCTCGCTGTTTTCTGCTTCCCGGGTGTGCGCTCCTCGCGTCCGGGCCGAGGGAGGATCAGGCGAGGCGGGTCTGGAGCCAGCGACCGCTCTCTTTGAGCTCGCGGTCGCGGCCGACGATCCCTCGCTGGGTCGCGAAGCCGTAGGGCCCCTCGTAGCCGTCGATACCGGTGTCGTGGAGGTAGCCCCGCACGGGGATGTCGTGATCGGCAGCGTCGACGAGCAGCTCCACCGCGTCCTCGAGGATCTGCTGGCGCCAGTCATCGTCTGTGGTGGCGACGCCGTGCCCGGCGACGACGAGGTCCCGGTCCGGGAGCTCGGACGACAGGTACGACAGGAGCTCGCCGAGCTCGTTCACGATGGGACTGAAGCCGGTGTCGCTGCGGCGGTCATCGGCGGGGTAGGGGTGGACGCTGCCGGTTCGGTCGATCGCGATCGGGTGGTCGTGGGTGATGCCGATCAGGTCGAACGCGCCGGCGAGCTCGGGCCGTTCACGTGGCGTGAGTCCGGGCACCAGCAGCTCGCCGTCGCGGATCAGTGAGATCCACGTGCCGAAGATCAGGTCGTGCCAGCGTCGCTGCTCGGTCTCGGCGTCCGGTCCGTGGCGGAAGATGGTCGGCGTTCCGAACACCCCCATGACGGGGGTGGAGCCGGACTTCAGGAGTTCCCATGCGACGTTGTTCGCGAGGAGCGCACCCTCGATCGCGTGCGCCAGCGCCTCGGGGTCGCGACGCCCCGGCGGCCGGTTGCCCAGGCCGAAGCCGCGCAGCGCCCAGCCGACCGGGTCGTCGATGGGAACCCACGTCGCCACCTGGTGGTCGTACCGCTCGGCGCACCGGTCGACGTGACGGGCCCAGTCGAGCGCACGACGCCGTTCGTCGCGGAAGCCCGGGGTGTCATCGGCGAACCAGCCCGGAGAGGTGGTGTGAAGCAGGGTCGCGATCACCTGGAGACCGGCCCGGTTGGCCGAGGCCAACAGGTCGTCGTAGCGGTCGAAGGCGTCCTGGTCGAGGCGGCCGGGCTCGGGCTCCAGGCGGGCCCACTCGATCGTCAGCCGGACATGGGTGAGCCCGATGGACGCCAGGATCCCGAAGTCGTCCTGGTGGTTGGTGGCGAGGCCATTGCCGTCACCCGACCGGGGCACCCGGCGGTCGCGTTCCCAACGGGACCAGTCGGCGGCGGGAGCAACGCCTTCCGCCTGCAACGACGACATCGTCACGCCCCAGAAGAGGCTCTCGCTGACCATCGCCAGATTCTGGCCGCTTCGTCTGGACGATGACAGCTCGCGCTGATCACCACTTGATCAGGCACCTCCCGGGTCGGCGACCGCGGTCTCGCCCGCGCGACGCAAGCCTGCGTGGCGTGTGAACGCCCTGTCCGGAGGACGGTGATGCGTGAAGCGGCCAGGGCAGACTCGGAGCCTGCGACCGCCCTGGGCCGCTCGCGCGCACTACGGTGCGGACATGGTGCTCGGAAAATGGCGTCGGCGTCGGCAACGTGGCCAGCGGTACGCGTACTCGGCGTGGGACGGCACCCAGAGCGGGTTCGAGCTCAGCGCGCACGACATCATGGCCGAGCTCAACGACGACCTGCTCTACCACGGCGACATCAACGCGGCCCTGCGTCGGATGATGCAGTCCGGCTTCGACGTCGACGGCGAACGCGTCCAGGGCCTGCGCGAGATGCTGGAGCAGCTGCGCGAGCAGCGACAGGAGCGGCTGGACAACTTCGACCTCGGTGGTGTCTATGACGAGGTCGCCCAGGAGCTGAAGGACGTCGTCGACACGGAGCGCCAATCGCTCGACGACCTCGCCAACGAAGCGCGAGCGTCCGGCGACCAGCGCCGCCAGGAGATCACCAACGAGGTCGTCACCGACCGCAACCTCCAGCTCGACCTCATGCCCCCCGACCTCGCCGGCCAGGTCCAGGGGCTCCAGAACTACGAGTTCACCTCCACCGAGGCGCGCGAGAAGTTCGAGGAGCTGATGGACAAGCTGCGCGAGCAGCTGATGCAGCAGTACGTCGATCAGATGACCGATGGCGTGCAGAACATGTCCCCCGAGGACATGCAGCGCATGAAGGACATGATGGCCGAGCTCAACCAGATGCTCGAGCAGCGCGCGCAAGGGGAGGAGCCCGACTTCGACGGGTTCATGGAGCGCTTCGGCGACTTCTTCCCCGAGAATCCGCAGAGCCTCGACGAACTGCTCGAGATCATGGCGCAGCGGATGGCGGCGGCCCAGGCGATGTTGAACTCCATGACGCCCGAGCAGCGCCAGCAGCTCCAGGCGCTGTCCGATCAGCTGATGGAGGACATGGACCTCCAGTGGCAGGCGCAGCAGCTCGCGCAGAACCTGCAGGGGCAGTTCCCCGATCTCGGCTGGGGCCAGTCGTACCAGTTCGAGGGTCAGAACCCCATGGGCATGGGTGAGGCCCAGTCGGTGTTCGAGGACCTCGCCGACCTCGACCAGCTCGAGCAGATGCTGCAGAACACGTCGAACCCCGGCGCCCTCGCCGAGGTCGACATCGACCGTGCCCGTGAACTCATGGGCGACGACATGGCCAACTCGCTCGAGCGCATGGCCGAGGTGGCCCGCATGCTCGAGGAGGCCGGCCTCATCGAGAACCGCGAGGGTCGCTACGAGCTCACGCCGCGGGCCATCCGCAAGATCGGCCAGCAGGCGCTGCAGGACCTGTTCAAGAAGCTCGACCAGGATCGGGCCGGGCGCCACGAGCTCGAGCGGACGGGCATGGGTCACGAGCGCGAGTTCTCGACCAAGCCCTACGAGTTCGGCGACTCCTTCAACCTCCACATCGAGCGCACGGTGCGCAACGCGATCAAGCGCACGGGCGGCGGCACCCCGGTGCGGCTCTCACCTGAGGACTTCGAGGTCGAGCGCACCGAGCACATGGTCCGCTCGTCCACGGTCCTGATGCTCGATCTCTCCCTGTCGATGCCGATGCGCGACAACTTCCTGCCGGCCAAGAAGGTCGCCATGGCGCTGCACTCGCTGATGTCGATGCAGTTCCCGCGCGACTACCTGGGCATCGTCGGCTTCAGCGAGGTGGCCCGCGCCATCGAACCGCATGAGCTGCCCGAGGTCTCGTGGGACTTCGTGTACGGCACCAACATGCACCACGCGTTCATGCTGAGCCGTCAGATGCTCGCCCGCCAGACCGGCCAGAAGCAGATCATCATGATCACCGACGGCGAGCCCACCGCGCACATCGACAGTCGCGGCAATCCGTTCTTCTCGTACCCGCCCACCCGCGAGACCGTCGACAAGACGCTCGCCGAGGTTGCGGCCTGCACGCGCGAACAGATCCGCATCAACACGTTCATGCTCGATGCGTCCTCGGCGCTCACACACTTCATCGAGCGTCTGACCGAGATGAACGGCGGCCGCGCCTTCTTCACCACCCCCGAGACGTTGGGCGACTACGTGTTGGTCGACTTCGTCGAGCACCGTCGCAAGCTGCTGAGCAGCCGCTGAGCGTGCGCTGAGATCCTTCAGCAGCCTCGCGCCCACTGGATTCGTGACAGGTTTCGGGAAGCGAAACCTGTCACCAATCGCAGGAACGTCTGCCTACGTGACCTTGTTTCAGGCGGTTTCGATGTTCTTGATGTGACGTCGATGCACGAAAATTCGCGGTTTCTTGGTCTCCCACTTGCGGAAACGCCGAAACCGGGGCGAGAATGCCATTGATGTAATTTCACGCCTGAGAGGCGCGCCGGCGGGGACACCCAGACGGGACGCGGCGAACCTCCAGCACCGCCGCCCGGCGGACACCAGGGGAGCACCGGAGGAACGAACATGCGGATCGCCGACGAGTCGCTTGATCGATCATGGCAGGAGTACGCGAACTGTCTGGGTGTGGACCCGGACCTGTTCTTCCCCGAGCGCGGTGCCTCCACCCGTGAGGCCAAAGAGGTGTGCCGCGGCTGCGTGGTTCGCGAAGACTGCCTCGAGTACGCGCTGCGCAACAGCGAGAAGTTCGGGATCTGGGGTGGCATGTCCGAGCGCGAACGCCGCCGCATCCGCCGGCAGCGTGCGCTGGCCCGTCAGGCCGCCATGGAGGCCGTGCCCGACCAGACCGCCACCGCCTGACGGCGTCCGGCCAACCCGCTCGATGACGCGCGTGAGCGCATCGGGCACAGGGCGCTACGCTCGGAGTCATGGGAAGTCTCGGAACGAGCGAGTTGATCATCATCCTCGTGATCCTGCTGGTGCTGTTCGGGGGAGCTCGTCTGCCGAAGCTCGCTCGGTCGCTCGGCCAGGCACAGCGTGAGTTCAAGGACGGCATCGCCGACGGCGCCGAAGACGGCGCTGACGACGACAAGGCCTGATCCCGGCTCCGTCGCGTCCGCGAGCCCCGAATCGATGCCCTCACCGACGATCCCGCGCGTCGCGGGAATCGTCGGGAACCGTTCGCGTGTTCGTGTCGTTGAGGTGATGTCACGAACGAAGAACTGCGAGGTCGCCTGAGTCATGACACGACGGCGTCTTCGCCTTGTCGGTCACGAAGCCGCCGACGGTCCCGAGCGCCGCGTCCCCACGTGGGAGGAAGTCGCCCGGGATCACAGCGGCTTCATGTACACGGTCGCCTACCGCTTGTGCGGCCGTCGCGAGGAAGCTGAGGACATCGTGCAGGCAGCGCTGTTGCGGGTGGAACGGGGATTGGAGACCTACCAGCCCGGGAACCTGCGCGGTTGGCTGAGTCGAATCACCACCAACGTGTTCCTCGACGAAGCCCGACGCAAGGCCCGCCGTCCCGTACAGGCGTTGCCCGAGGATCCCGAGCGGGTGCTCCAGGGCGCCCCAGACGCCGAGGCCGCCCTGGCCGCCCAGGAGCTGCCCGCCTACATCCAGGAGGCCATCGGCACCTTGCCCCACGACTTCCGGGCGGCCCTGGTGCTCTGCGATGTGGTGGGCATGTCGTATCCCGAGATCAGCGAGGCGCTGGACGTGCCGGTGGGAACAGTGCGGTCCCGCATCCATCGGGGGCGCTCGGCGCTCAGGGACCTGCTGCGGCCCCACCTCGAAGTGGACGACGAGGTGCTGCGATGAGCGCCCACCTCCTCAACGCCTACCTGGACGACGAGTTGTCGCCCGACGAGCGGGCCGAGCTCGAGAGGGAGCTCGCCGTGTCGGCCGAACTCCGCCGAGAGCTCGCGGAGCTGGACGCCACCCGGTCCCTGCTCCGCTCCCTGCCGGCGGTCGAGCCCACCCGGCCCATCCAGCGGCCCACCGCCGTCCCCACGCCCGGCCGTCGCTCGGGACGCCTGGCCACGGCGGTTGCCGCGGTGGCGGCGATCTGGCTCGCGGTGATGACGGTCGGCGTGTCGCTCGGCTCGCTCCCAGTGGTGCCCGAGGTCGATCAGCTGGCCATTCAGCACGCCGCCGCCGACACCGGCGAGACCACCATGGGCTTCGCCGAGATGGACATGAAGAAGATGATGGACGAGGACCCCGCCATCGTCCCCGACCTCGGTGATGGCATGGGCCTCACGGAGGTGTTCCAGGCCGGCGACATGGTGCAGGCCCGTTACTCCGACGGTGAGCACGCCGTCTCGATCTTCCACGAGCGCGGCAAGGTCGACTGGGACGACATGCCCGGTAGTGGCGAGGTGGACATGATGGACGACGGCCCGATGTGGAAGTCGTCCATGGGTGACGTGACCGTCGTGGTGGTCGAACGGGGCGATCACGTCGTCACCGTCGTCGCCGACGGCGACATGGAAGCCGAGATGGCCACCAAGGCCGGATCGATGGTGCCCGAGGTGGACGACGACCCGTCGTTGTGGTCCAAGCTCTGGTCGGCACCCACCAACATCTTCGACCGCTTCTGATTCCGCGCGCGGAACCTCGGGTCCGCCTGCCCCTTCGGAGTCGGACGTGCAGTTTCGGGGCCGCACCGCCGGGCTCTCGAGGCCGCATCGCCGAGCTCGAGGACCGCGGGTCCACGGAAACCGCGATGGTGGGCCCGCGGTGTTCGCGGGCGCGGGAGTGGGGCCAGACCCGAAGGTCTGGCCCCAGCAGAATGTCTCGGGTGCCTAGGCGGGCTGTGAGGCGGCTGCCTCGGCCTCCTGTCGGCGCCGCTTGAGGATGCGGCGGCGTTCACGCTCGCTGCATCCTCCCCACACACCGTGGTCGATTCGATTGCGAAGGGCGTGCTCGAGGCACGGCTCCTTCACCGGGCAACCAGCACAGATGCGGCGGGCAACCTCCACGCCTACACCATCGCTGGGAAAGAAACGTTCGGGCGGCTCGTCGGCACAGAGGCCGGCTGCCATCCAGTTGGTGTCCATCTGAAGCACCTCCTGTCGTGCCATACATACGCACAGACCGGCCTGAAAGTTCCCGTAAAACTCGAATATTCACCCTGACCAGGGGTTTCGCGAGCCTGGAACCTTCGACCCGCCTGCCTTGGTTCGCGGCGCTCCATCGGCGACCATGGAGGGTGATGACCGACGCCGGGGATTCCGCCCCGCTCCCTCCACCGCCGCCTCCGCCCCCCACGGGCGTACCGGTCGCGCAACAGATGCCGCCCCCGCCGCCGAGGGGCCCGGTCCATCCCCCTCCGCCTCCCCCGGGCGATCACGATGCTGGCGGGGTTCCGGACCCGCCGTCGTGGTCTGCCGCGCCGCCGGCGAGGCCGCCCGAGGCACCCTGGTCTGCTCCCGCGACGCGGGTCCCGGAACCCCCGGCAGCGTCTGGGCGTGGCGATCGCCCTCCCATCTACGACCCCTCCCACTACGGCTACGGTCCATGGCGCCCGATCGATGATGACCCCGAGCCGATCGTGTTGCCCGGACTCGAGCCGCAACTGACCGGCTGGGCCCGGTTCCGGGGCCCGCTCCTGGGTGCCCTGGTCGGCGCGCTGGTCGCCGGAGCGGTCGCCGTGGGCGCGATCTGGGCAACCAACGACGACGGCACGGTCACCACCGTGTTCGAGCTCCCCGACGCCGGCGCGTCCACCGTGCTCGAGGGCGAGCCGCTCGACATCCAGGCAGTGCTCACCAAGGTGCAGCCGTCGGTGGTCACCATCGACACCGGCGCGGAGTCGTTCCGAGGCATCTTCGAGGGGTCCGGGTCGGGTGTGGTGATCGGCGAGGCGGGCCTCGTTCTGACCAACGCCCACGTGATCCAGGGGGCCGACACCATCGAGGTCACCTTCTTCGATGGCACGGTGAAGGAAGCCGACCTGGTGGGCAGTTTCCCGGACGAGGACATCGCCATCGTGCGAGCCCGCGACATCAGCGGCCTGGTTCCGGCCGAGCTCGGCAACGCCGAGACGCTCCGCGTCGGCGACGATGTCGTCGCCATCGGGAACGCGCTCGACCTCGGCGAGTCGCCCAGCGTCACCAAGGGCATCGTGTCCGCCAAGGACCGCACGATCTCGGATGGCGTGCTGACGTTGACGGACCTGATCCAGACCGATGCCGCCATCAACCCGGGGAACTCCGGGGGCCCATTGGTGAACGCGGCCGGGCAGGTGGTCGGCATCAACACGGCCATCATCGACAACGCCCAGAGCATCGGGTTCGCGATCTCCATCGATGCTGTTGCACCGCTCATCGACCTGGCGCTGACCGGCGATGCCGAGATCAACCCCGACACCGCCTTCCTCGGGGTGACGAGCATCTCGGTCTCCAACCTGTCCGACGCGCTGCGTGACCAGTTCGGCGTGCTTCAGGACACGGGTGCGTTCGTCCAGGACGTGATCGGTGGCTCACCGGCCGAGGACGGCGGTATCGGACGCGGCGACGTCATCACCGCCATCGATGGCCAGCCGGTCGACTCGTCCCAGGACGTCGCTCGCATCGTCCGATCGCTACGGCCCGGCGACGAGGTCGAAGTCCTGGTCGAGCGCGCCGGTGCCCTCGAGCGAGTGACGGTCACCCTCGACGTCCGCAACTGAGCGCGTCTCGCCCCGCCGGACCGCGCCAACGCTCGTCGCCTCTACACTCACTCACCCGGAGGAACTTGCTCATGAGTGACGCACAGGTCGACGACACCGAACAGACAGAACCACCCCGTGGCCACGTGAAGATGGTGTACCTCGGACCGGTCGCGCCGCATTGGGAGATCCGGTCCGACTTCGGAGACCGTGAGTTGATCGACGGCTTCCGCACCCGGGTCAACGCGCGGCTGGTGCTGCTCCCGCCGCACGACCCGCAGTTCCGGCGCAACCGCGAGCGGGTCAACCGTGACGCCGAGCGCGAGCATTTCATCATCGAGTGGGACCTCGGCTACGACGAGGAGTGACCGCCGGTGCGGTTCGGCATCAAACCCGAGCCGGCTCTTGCCGATGAGGACCTGATGGAACCACGGTGGAGCCATGGCTGAGTCGGACCTCCGCAACCCGGCGCACTACCTGAACCGCGAGCTGTCCTGGCTCGCGTTCAACAAGCGTGTGCTCGCCCAGGCCCGGGACGAGAGTCTCCCCGTGCTCGAGCGGCTGCTGTTCCTGGGCATTTGGGGACGCAACCTCGACGAGTTCTTCCAGGTCCGGGTCGCCGGGCTCAAGGACCTGATCTCCAGCGGGCGGAGCACCCGCACTCCGGATGGGCTGACCCCAGCGGGGGCATTGCTCTCCATCCGGGACGAGGTCGACCGCCAGCTCAAGCGGGTCACCAAGGTCTACGAAGGGCTCCTCGACCAGCTCGACAAGCTCGGCATTCAGGTCCTCGGCTGGGACGAGCTGTCCCGCAGCGAGCAGAAGTACCTGACCCGCGAGTTCGAGGATCGGCTGTTCCCCGTCCTGACCCCACTGGCCGTCGACCCAGGCCATCCCTTCCCGTACATCTCGAACCTGTCGGTGAGTCTCGGCGTCATCCTCCGGGACCCGGTGGATCACAACCGCCGCTTCGCCCGACTCAAGGTGCCGAACGTGATCGGCCGGTTCGTGCCGCTGCCCGACGGTGACCGGTTCGTGCTGGTCGAGGACCTGATCCTCGCCCACATCGATCAGCTCTTCCCGGGGATGGAGGTGCACGAGACCATCGCGTTCCGGGTGACGCGCAACGCCGACCTCGAGATCGACGAGGACGAGGCCTCCAACCTGATGTCGGCCGTGGAGCTCGAGCTCCGGCGTCGCCGGTTCCAGCAGCCGGTCCGACTCGAGCTCAGTCGGGAGCTGTCGGCTGACACGGCCGAACTGTTGGTGAACGAACTCGAGCTGCACCGCGAGGACGTGTACGTCAGCGAGGTGCCGCTGGACCTCGGCGACGTCATGGAGCTCGTCGGCATCGACCGGCCGGAGCTCCGCCACCCCGAGCACGTCCCGGCCACTCCGCCCGAGTTCCGTGGTGAGGACGACCAGCCCCCCGACCTGTTCGCGCTGATGCGCGAGCGGGACCTCCTCGTCCATCACCCGTACGAGTCGTTCGTGACCACGGTCGAGGAGTTCCTGGCCCAGGCGGCGTCGGACCCCGCGGTCCAGGCCATCAAGATGACGCTCTACCGGACCTCGGGTGACAGCCCGGTCGTCGAGCACCTGATACGTGCCGCCGAGGCCGGCAAGCAGGTGGCGGTCGTGGTGGAGCTCAAGGCCCGTTTCGACGAGGCCGCCAACATCAACTGGGCGCGTCACCTCGAGGACGCCGGCGTGCACGTCGCATACGGGCTGGTCGGCCTGAAGGTGCACACCAAGACCATGCTGGTGGTGCGCGCCGAGCCGGACGGTGTGCGCCGGTACTGCCATGTCGGCACCGGGAACTACAACAGCTCCACGTCGCGGCTCTACACCGACCTCGGCCTGTTCACCTCGAACAAGCGCATCGGCGACGACCTCGTCCAGCTCTTCAACGGGCTGACCGGCTACGGACGTGACCTCACGTACGAACGGCTGGTGATCGCACCGCAGCACCTGCGCCCGAAGGTCGCCGAGCTGATCCGAGGTGAGATCGCCCGAGGAGCCGAGGGCGAGATCGTCATGAAGATGAACAGCCTGGTCGACCCCGACATGATCGACCTCCTGTACCAGGCCTCGCAGGCCGGGGTTCGTGTGCGCCTGATCGTGCGCGGCATCTGCTGCCTCGTCCCCGGGGTGCCGGGCATGTCCGAGAACATCACGGTGCGCTCGATCCTCGGGCGGTTCCTCGAGCACTCCCGCATCCTGCGATTCGCGAACGGTGAAGGCCCCGGTCGACCGTTCGTGATGATCGGATCCGCCGACCTGATGCCCCGCAACCTCGACCGTCGGGTCGAGGCCATGGTGCCGATCGATGCCGAGGACCTCCGGCGCCGGATCGATCAGATCCTCGAGGTCGAGCTCGCCCATCAACGTCTCGCCTGGGAACTCGACGCCACGGGCAAGTGGCGTCGAGTCGCGCCCGAGGCCTTCGTGAGTTCCCAGACGCAGCTCGCGAACGCGGCTCGCGCCGGCGGACCGTGAGCGACGGCAGCTCGCACGTGCGCGCCGGCGGCGGCCTCGTGGTCGACGACACGGGGCGCATCCTCCTGGTGCACCGGCCGCGCTACGACGACTGGTCGTTTCCCAAGGGCAAGGTCGACAAGGGTGAGTCCATCGAGGACTGCGCCCTGCGCGAGGTCGAGGAGGAGACGGGGCTGCGGTGCGAGCTGGGCGATCCGATCGCCACGGTGCGCTATGTCGACGGCAAGGGTCGGAGCAAAGAGGTCCGCTACTGGCGCATGACCGTGCTGGAGGGGGCCTTCCGGCCCAACGACGAGGTCGACGAGGTTCGGTGGGTCACGGCTGCAGATGCCGCGGCGATGTTGACCTACGCGCACGACGGCGAGGTGCTGCGGGCCGCCCTTTCCTGAGGCGGCCCGAGTTCGGGACGCCGTCCCGGACGGCCAGCACGTTCACCTCTGGTTCATCTTTGTTCACGGAGGGTTCAGTCCCGGGGCGTTGCGATGCAAACGACTCTCCTTAGCGTGCCCCCCGACGTTGTGTGCCCGCACCGCCGTGGGCGCGCCCGTAACCCCTGCTGAGGAGGGAACATCCCGTGAGAGTTTCGAAGCGATTGGCCTGGTTGTTGGCCATTCTGGTGTCGTTCGCCATGGTGGCGGCCGCATGTGGCGGTGACGATGACGACGAGGGCGGCGACGAGCCGGCCTCCCAGACCGACGACGGTGGCGCCGAAGAGCCTGCCGACGACGGTGGCGAAGAGCCCGCCGACGACGGTGGCGAAGAGATGATGGACCTCTCTGGTGACATCTTCATCTCCGGCTCGTCGACCGTGGAGCCGGTGTCGGTTCGTGTCCAGGAGCTGTTCAACGAGACCTACCCCGACGTGAACATCGCGGTCGACGGTCCCGGTACCGGTGACGGCTTCGCCCTGTTCTGTGCAGGTGACACCGACATCTCCGACGCCTCGCGTGCCATCAAGGACGAAGAGGCTGCGACCTGTGCCGAGAACGGCATCAACTACGTCGAGCTGCAGGTCGGCATCGACGGCATCGGCGTCATGACCAACCCGGCCAACCCGGTCGAGTGCGTGACCTTCGCCGACATCTACGGCCTGGTCGGCCCTGAGTCCACCGGTGTGAGCACCTGGGCCGAGGCCAATGCGCTGAGCGTTGAGCTGGGTGGCGCGGGCGACATGCCCGACGCTGAGCTGACCATCTTCGGTCCTGGTGAAGAGTCGGGTACCTTCGACTCGTTCATCGAGATCGTGCTCGAGGACTTCGCCGACGAGCGTGGCCAGGATGCGACGACCCGCCCGGACTACAACCCTTCCGGTGACGACAACGTCATCCTGCAGGGCATCCAGGGCAACGACACCAGCTTCGGTTGGGTCGGCTTCGCCTTCGCCGCCAACGCTGCCGACGTGAAGCTGCTCCAGGTGGACGACGGCGAGAGCGGCTGCGTGGACGCCACGCCCGAGACCATCGCCTCGAACGAGTACCCCATCTCGCGGCCGCTGTTCATCTACGTGAACACCGACAAGGCTGCCGAGTCCGAGGCCCTGAGCACCTTCGTCGACTTCTACATGGCCGATGGCCTCGACCAGGCCACCGCCGAGGTCGGCTACGTGGCCCTGACCGAGGACGCCAAGGCGTCCGTGCGTGCCGCTTGGGACGCCGGCGAGAACATGATGGAAGAAGAGATGGACGAGGGTGGCGACGACGGCGCCGACGAGGGTGCTGCACCCGCCGACCTCTCCGGTGAGATCTTCATCTCCGGCTCGTCGACCGTGGAGCCGATCTCGGTTCGTGTCCAGGAGCTGTTCAACGAGACCTACCCCGACGTGAACATCGCGGTCGACGGTCCCGGTACCGGTGACGGCTTCGCCCTGTTCTGTGCAGGTGACACCGACATCTCCGACGCCTCGCGTGCCATCAAGGACGAAGAGGCTGCGACCTGTGCCGAGAACGGCATCGAGTTCACCGAGGTCCAGGTCGGCATCGACGGCATCGCCGTCATGACCAACCCGGCCAACCCGGTCGAGTGCGTGACCTTCGCCGACATCTACGGCCTGGTCGGCCCCGAGTCGACCGGCTTCGGCACCTGGGCTGACGGCAATGCGCTGAGCGTTGAGCTGGGTGGCGCGGGCGACATGCCCGACGCTGAGCTGACCATCTTCGGTCCTGGTGAAGAGTCGGGTACCTTCGACTCGTTCATCGAGATCGTGCTCGAGGACTTCGCCGACGAGCGTGGCCAGGATGCGACGACCCGCCCGGACTACAACCCTTCCGGTGACGACAACGTCATCCTGCAGGGCATCCAGGGCAACGACACCAGCTTCGGTTGGGTCGGCTTCGCCTTCGCCGCCAACGCTGCCGACGTGAAGCTGCTCCAGGTGGACGACGGCGAGAGCGGCTGCATCGCGGCCACGCCCGACACCATCGCCACGGCCGAGTACCCCATCGCTCGCCCGCTGTTCATCTACGTCAACAACGCCAAGTACGCCGAGTCCCCGGCGCTCCAGGCGTTCACTGACTTCTACCTCGCTGACGGCCTCGACCAGGCCGTCGGAGAGGTCGGCTACGTGCCGCTGACCGACGCCGCCAAGGCCGACGTCCGCAGCGCCGCCGAAGCCGGTCTGGGCTGATCGTTCAGAACCGAAGACTGACGTGAGCAGGAGCCGGGTCGAAGCCTCGACCCGGCTCCTGCTGCATTTCGACGCCGGACACACCAAGGAGTAGTTTCAACGCCATGGCTGACATGTCGCTTCGACCCGAAGGGCTCTCGATCGACCAGCTCGCGGGCAATCCCTCTCGCCTCATGCGCGAGAAGGTGATCCGCTACGGGTTGTTCGGGGCCGCCCTCTTCTCGGTGGTCGTCTCGGCCCTGATCATCTACGCGTTGTTCTCCGAAGCGTGGGTCTTCATGCGCGACGTCGACTGGGGCGTCGTGTGGGGGGAGATCGGCTGGTTCCCCCGCCGCGGCATCTACGACATGCCCACGCTGCTGGTGGCTTCCTTGTGGACCACGGCCATCGCCATGGTCGTGGCCGCCCCCATCGGCCTCGGTGCCGCCATCTACCTGGCCGAGTACGCCAAGCCGGGGACTCGACGGATCCTGAAGCCGATCCTCGAGATCCTCGCCGGCATCCCTTCGGTCGTGCTGGGCTTCTTCGCCCTCTCCTGGATCGCCCCCAACATCGTCGCCAACATCGGCGGCGAGGGCGGCCGCGGTTCGATCATGGCCGCCGGCATCGGCGTGGGCATCCTGACCATCCCGCTCGTGGCCTCGATCTCCGAAGACGCCATGAAAGCCGTCCCCAACGCCCTCCGCGAGGCCTCTGCCGGAATGGGTGCCCGCAAGGTCACCACCGTGCTGCGGGTCGTGGTGCCCGCCAGCGTCTCCGGGCTGGTCGCCGCGATGATCGTGGCGATCTCCCGAGCGCTCGGCGAGACGATGGTGGTCTTCATGGCCGGCGGTGCCGCCGACGCTGCCATCAAGACCTACTCCCCCTACGACGGCAGCCTCACCATGACGGCGGCCATGGCCTCGTTGGCGAGCGGCACCGACTCGGTCGTCGGTGAGGGCCTCACGTTCCAGAGCCTCTTCTTCGTCGGCCTGGTCCTCTTCGTCATCACGTTGCTCCTGAACCTGATCGGGAACAAATTCGTCGCCCGAGTGAGGGAGCAGTACTGATGGTCGCGCCAACCACCATCGGCGAGAACGCACGACGCTCGGCCGAACTCACGCAGGGATCCAAGACCGACGTCGGGGGGATCGCCTTCCGTCTCCTCGTCGGCGCTTCGCTCTTCATCTCCATCGTCCTGATCGGCGTGCTCGTCTGGGACGTGCTCAGCGACGGCTGGGACATCCTGTCCAACCGCTTGGGCGGCTTCCTCACGGGCACGCTCCGCTCCCGCTCGATCGACGACCAGCTCGGCGTCCAGCAGGGCCTCTACGGCTCGATCTGGATCGGCATCTTCGTGGCCGTGATCGCCTTCCCCACCGGCGTCGCGGCAGCCCTGTACCTCGAGGAGTACGCCCACAAGAGCCGACTGAACAGCTTCATCGAGCTGGCGATCCGCAACCTCGCCGGTGTCCCGTCGGTGGTGTACGGCCTCCTCGGCCTCTTCCTCTTCGTGGAACGCAACACCATCCTCGGCTTCCTGCCGCTGGGCTGGCTGGTCGACATCACCGGTGGCTCCACCGTGATCTCGGCGGGCCTGATCCTGGCCATCCTGGTGCTGCCCATCGTGATCATCACCTCGCAGGAGGCGATCCGGTCCGTGCCCTCGGGTCTCAAGGAGGGTGCGTTCGGCGTCGGAGCCACGAAGTCCGAGGTGATCCGCACCCAGATCCTGCCCTACGCCGCGCCGGGCATCCTGACCGGCAGCCTGCTGTCGATGTCTCGGGCGATCGGTGAGGCGGCACCGCTGATCCTGATCGGCGCCATCAGTGGTGGTCTGACGCGGAACCCGAACCTGTGGAGCCTCGGCGACCTGAACGAGCGGTTCACGGCACTACCGATCCAGATCGTGACATGGGTCTCGCAGCGGGGCCGCGATCCTGGGTTCTTCAACGCAGCGGCAGCAGCCATCGTGGTCCTGCTGGTGCTCGTGTTGACCCTGAACATGGCGGCGATCCTGCTGCGTAACCATTTCGAGAAGAAGCGAGGGTGATGATGTCGACATCGCAAGACACAGTGAACGACGTGGCCGAGCAGTCGGTCGGTGGCAGCCAGGTCGACATCGATGACACGGCCGCGGACAACGCCGGGGGCGTGGGCGTCAACGTCGTCTTCGACGTGGACGACCTGAACGTCTACTACGGCGACTTCCTCGCCGTGAAGGACGTGACCATGAAGGTTCGCGAACACGAGATCACGGCCTTCATCGGCCCCTCGGGTTGCGGCAAGACCACGGTGCTGCGGTGCTTCAACCGCATGAACGACCTCATCGAGACCGCCCGGGTGACCGGCGGCCTCCGCTACCACGGGGTCGACCTGTACGACCGACGCGTCGACCCGGTCGAGGTGCGGCGGCGGATCGGCATGGTGTTCCAGAAGCCCAATCCGTTCCCCAAGTCGATCTACGACAACATCGCCTACGGTCCACGGATCTCGGGTATGGCGAAGAAGGGCGCCGACCTCGACGACATCGTCGAGGGTTCGTTGCGCAAGGCTGCGCTCTGGGACGAGGTCAAGGATCGCCTGAAGAGCTCCGCCCTCGGCATGTCCGGTGGCCAGCAGCAGCGCTTGTGCATCGCTCGTGCGGTCGCCACCAACCCCGACGTGCTGCTCATGGACGAGCCCTGCTCGGCGCTCGACCCGATCGCCACCACCCGCATCGAGGAACTGATGCAGGAGCTCAAGAGCGAGTACTCGATCGTCATCGTGACCCACAACATGCAGCAGGCCGCCCGCGTGTCGGACATGACGGCCTTCTACTCCGTCGAGGTGAACCCGCACTCGGACACCCGGACTGGCGTGCTGGTCGAGTTCGACAGCACCGAGACGATCTTCTCGAACCCCGCGGACGAGCGGACCGAGAACTACGTCACCGGCCGCTTCGGCTGACCGTCACCCGACCACCTGAGCCGTTCGTGTCCGAGGATCTGCGCAAGAGCTTCCACGACGAACTCGACAGCATCCGCCACGGCATCGTGCGGATGGCCGGTCGCGTGTCCGAGGCGATCCCGCGGGGCACCGAGGCCTTCCTCTCGGGTGATCTGGGCGAGGCCCAGCGGATCATCGAGGAGGACGACATCCTCGACGCCATGTCGATCGAGCTCGAGGAACGGTGCTACCAGGTCCTGGCGCTCCAGCAGCCGATGGCCAGCGACCTGCGGGTGGTCACCAGCGCGCTCTGGCTGAACAGCGAGATCGAGCGCTCGGGCGACCTGATGACCAACATCGCCAAGGCCACGCGCCGGATCTACGGGACCACGATCGACCCGAAGGTTCGCGGGTTGCTGGTGCAGATGTCGGAGGAGGCGGCCCGCCTCTTCCGGCTGGCCGTGGACTCCTACGTCGAGGGCGACACCGGCCTGGCCGCCGCGCTCGACGACATCGACGATCGGCTCGACAACCTCAACTCCGAGACCGTGCAGGCCATCTTCGAGACCCACCACGAGACCGGCCTCGAGCTCCAGCCGGCCGTCCAGCTCGCGCTGGTGTGTCGGTACTACGAACGCATCGGCGACCATGCCGTCAACATGGGCGAGCGGGTCGTCTACATGGTCGACGGCTGGATGCCCGAACACACCGGCGCCGTGCGGGCGTCGGCCCGCAAGGTCTCCGACATCGGCGCCCGCGAGCTGGACGCGGAGTGATCGGGTATGCCTGGCAACCCATCTCGGGTCATGGAGTCTGACCTCCGGTGACCGGCATGATTCTGCTGGCCGTCGTGCTGGCCGCTGCGGCGATCGCCGGCCTGTGGGTCGCGCGGACCCGGATGAACGTCTCGCGGCGCATCGACGCCGTGACCACCAGCCTTCAGGGGCACTCGAGCCTGTCCTCGGGCACCCCCGACGAGGCTCTGGCCCGGCTGAGCCGTGCGGTGCTCGCCTACACGGGCTCGGACCGGTCCGACGACGAGGACATCGAACGGTTCCGGGCCGCCCTCGCAGCGATGACCCTCGGCGTGATCCTGGTCGATCAGCGCGCCAACCTGCTGTACCACAACCCGTTCGCCGCGTCGTTCCAGGACGGTCGCCACGGGGAGGCCGTGGTGGGGCAGACGATCGACGATCTGATCGACGCCGCCCTGGTCGGGGTCGCCGGGGAGCGAGAAGTCCAGATCTACGGACCGCCCCGTCGCAAGCTCTTCGTGACCGCGTCGCCGATCTCCGGCGGCGACTCGCAGCTCGGCGCGGTGGTGTTGATCGACGACATCACCGAGCAGGAGCGTCTGGACGCCATCCGCCGCGACTTCGTGGCCAACATCAGCCACGAGCTCCGAACACCGATCGGTGCCGTGTCGTTGCTGGCGGAGACGCTGGTCGACGAGACCGATCCGGCGGTGATCGCCAGCCTCGCCGGCCGTCTGAGCTCGGAGGCGCAGCGTCTGGCGCACACCGTGGACGACCTGCTCCAGCTCAGCCGGATCGAGCACGGCTCCGACGAGGACTTCGAGCCCGTCAAGCTCCAATCGGCCATCGCCGCCGCCCACGACCGAGTCCGCGCCGCGGCCGAGCAGCGCAACGTCGAGATCGGCATCAACGTGCCCGACCGCCCGCTGGAGGTCCGAGGGGACGTCCTGCAGCTCACGTCGGCGGTCTACAACCTCCTCGACAACGGGGTGAAGTACATCGGTGGCGATGGCGGGGTGATCTCGGTACGGGCCCGCTCGTTCGACGATCAGCTCGAGGTCGTCGTCCAGGACTCGGGGATCGGCATCCCCAGAAAAGATCTCGATCGCGTCTTCGAGCGCTTCTACCGCGTTGATCGCGGCAGGAGTCGAGCCAGTGGAGGGACTGGTCTCGGACTCGCGATCGTCCGGCATGTCGTGGCCAACCACGGCGGCCGGGTCTCGGTCGACTCGACCGAGGGGGAAGGGACATCGTTCACGATCCACCTTCCCGCGTTGCGCCCCGCCCGGGGCGCGGACACCGACCCAGGTGAGACACCGGAGTTGCCATCCGACGATGGCAGCGGCGACCACGAGGTGAGCACACCATGATTGTCGACAGGGTCCCCCCGCGCGTGACCGCGCCCCACCCGGAGGTGGAGTTGCCGTGAGCGGCGCAACAGCCAAGATTCTGATCGTCGAGGACGAGGACTCCTTCGTTGAAGCGTTGCGGGTCGGCCTCCAGCGCGAAGGATTCCTGATCGACATCGCCCGCGACGGCAGCGAGGCGCTGGACCGGTTCGACGCATTCGAACCCGACCTCGTCCTCCTCGACGTCATGTTGCCGAAGGTGTCGGGCATCGACGTGTGCCGGGAGATCCGCACTCGCTCCAAGGTCCCCATCATCATGGTGACCGCCAAGGGTGAGGAGATCGACACCGTGGTCGGTCTCGAGGTCGGGGCGGACGACTACGTCACCAAGCCGTACCGGCTCCGAGAGCTCGTGGCCCGGATGCGTTCGCTCCTGCGGCGCTCGAACTGGTCGGACGAGTCCGAAGCACTCGACGAAGGCCTGCTGCTCGAGGTGGGCGACGTGCGCGTGGACACCGATCGACACGAGGTCACCGTTCGCGGGTCCTCGGTGGATCTGCCGCTGAAGGAGTTCGACCTGCTCACGCTGCTGGTCGAGAACGCCGGCCGGGTGCTGACCCGCGACGTCCTCATCGACCGGGTGTGGGGCAGCGACTACGTCGGCGACACCAAGACTCTCGACGTGCACATCAAGCGGCTGCGCTCCAAGATCGAGACCGATCCCTCCAGTCCGGAACGGATCGTCACCATCCGCGGCCTCGGCTACAAGTACGCCCGGGTGTAGTCGGTCAGGGCGTCCACCGGCGGGCGCTCTCCACCACCCCGAGGTCCCAAGGTTCGGGCGGGGCGCCGTACTGGAGTACCCGCTCGACCAGGCCGGCCAGTCCATCGGGTCGGATGACCCGGGTGTCTGCGCCGGCGTGGGCCAGCTCCGGCATCGTCCACCAGGCCAGGTCCACCATGCCCTCTGCTGCCAGTTCGGCCGGCGTCATCGCCGGGTCGGGATCGAACGCGTGACAGGGCACCAGGTAGGTCGTGTTGTGCTGTCCGTCCCAGCGTCCCGCACCCATCCCGGCGAGGAGGGTGGTCTGGTGCCAGACCGCCGGCCCCATGAAGATGTCGGGTGCGCCGGTCTCCTCGGTCAGCTCGCGCACGAGCGCCTGGCGATGATCCTCGCCCTGCTCGACACCGCCACCCGGCAGCACCCAGCCATCGAAGCCGTCGTCGAACCGCAGCCGTGCCAACAGCACGCGGTCACGCGGATCGATCATGAGGCCGCGAACGGCAGGGCGGAGTCGAAGCTCGGTCACCCGACTGTTGTACACAAGTCGCCCGCCGATCGCGGCGCGGAGCCGGGTCATGCCATCGACGGCACACCACTAGGATCGCCGCCGTGAGCAGTTCCGAAGACGGGAGTGGATGGCGGCCGCTGGCCAAGCCCAACCGTCCGCGCCGAACCGGCTCGTCCGAGCCGGTGAGCACCGAGCACGGTGCGTTCGCGGTCTCCCCCTTCGTCCGCCTGTCGCGGGTGCACGGGCTCTCGGCCGCCGGCGATGCGATGATCGCCGTCGCGCTGGCGGGGTCGCTCTTCTTCTCCATCGATCCGTCGGCCGCACGTTGGCGCGTCGGCCTCTACCTGGGCCTGACCATCGCGCCGTTCGCCCTGGTGAGCCCGCTGATCGGGCCCGCGCTGGACCGGGCGAAGGGCGGCCGTCGAGCCATGGTCATCGCCATCAACGCCATGCGCGTCGTGGTGGCCGTGTTGATGATCGGCAACCTCGACAGTCTCCTGTTGTTCCCGTTGGCGTTCGCGATCCTGGTGCTCCAGAAGGGCTACGCCATCGCGAAGGCGGCCATCGTGCCGACCACGGTGAGGACCCACGAGGAGCTGCTCGACAAGAACTCCCGCCTGGCCCTGTTGAGTGGTGTCGCCGGCTTCCTCGGCGCCGCGCCGGCCGCGCTCATCAGCCTCGTGGCCGGCCCCGGAGGGTCGGTCGCGCTCGCCGCGATCACCTTCGCCGCAGCGTTCGTGGCCTCCACTCGGTTGCCCAGGGTCGTGGTCGCGTCGGGGCCCGAGGGCGAGACCGAGAAACGCGAGCTTCGCGGCGGCGGTATTCGGCTCGCCGCGTCGGCCACCGGCACCCTGCGCGGCATCATCGGCTTCTTCACGTTCCTCGTGGCCTTCGCCTATCGGGGTGGCACCGACGACATCGACCTGAGCGGGACCGGGAGCGCCATCGGTGCCACGGTGCACGAGGAGCTCCTCGACGTCGACCTGGGCGCCACGGGAACGTCGGCGCTCCAGCTCGGTGCCGTGGTCGCGTTCACCGTGCTCGGCACGCTGGCTGGATCGGTGCTGGCGCCGCGGTTGCGGGACCGTGTCCACGAGGAACGTCTGCTCCTCGGTGCCTTGGCCGTCATCGCCGCCACCTCGTTCCTCGGCGTGTGGAGTGGCGGCCTCGGCGGTGCCATGCTCGTGGCGTTCGCCGTCGGTGTCGGAGTGAGCGCCGGGAAGCTCGCTTTCGACTCGATCGTTCAGCGCGACGCCCCCGACGCCAACTACGGCCGGACGTTCGCTCGTTTCGAGACCCGATTCCAGCTCTTCTGGGTGGTCGGAGCGATCGTTCCGGTGCTCTTCAAGATCCCCGCACGGTTGGGATTCTTCATGCTCGCCTGTGCCGCGGGTTTCGCTGCGTTCTCGTACTACGTGGGCTCGCGCAACGCCGGAAAGCCACTGGTGGTGCGCCCACCGGTGCCCCAGCCGCTCGAGCCGTTGGACGCGACCGACGTGGCGCAGGCGCCATCGGTCGACCCCGACGCCACCACGGTCATGGAGACTGCCGGTCCCGATGGCGACCCGACACTGCTCAGCCAGGAGCAGCCGCCCGAGGGCACCCTGTTCTGACCGGCCTCGGCCAGGGTCCCGTCACTCCAGGGGAAGCTCGATGCGGGCCAACCAGAGCCCGGGTGCGTCGACCTCGTTCGGCGTGGGCAACATGCGCTCGTCTTCCCACAGTCGGTGCAGGCCGTCGACGCCGGCGCGTTCGACCACGCCCTCCACGAACGCAGCCCCGCGGTCGTACTGGTCCTGCGTCAGCTCCAGGCCGAGCATGCGCTCGACGAAGCGATCGGCCGGATCGGCCTCGACACGACGGCGACGGAGCGCCTCGGTGAGCTGGCCGTAGGAGCTCAGCAGACCGTCGCCCACCGTGTCCATGACGTGGTCGACCAGCCCGACGACGAGGGCGGTGACAGCCGCCAGCCGGGCCTTGATGGCCTCCTGCTCCGGTGTCCGGATCGCGCCGAGGATCACCTCGGGATCGTTGAGCGTCGACTGGAGGTCACCCAGCGCTGCGGGGTTCGACAGGTCGAGCGAGCCCAGCCGCTCCTCGAGCGCGCTCGGGTCCGAAC
This sequence comes from Acidimicrobiales bacterium, assembly GCA_965262315.1. Lineage (GTDB taxonomy): Bacteria > Actinomycetota > Acidimicrobiia > Acidimicrobiales > UBA8592 > JBCCFK01. The sequence goes on along the minus strand of CBDHFJ010000125.1, from coordinate 31,930 downwards.
GGAATGCACCCGCGTGTTCGGTCATCAGGGCGTCGATGGTGCCGCCGATGTGCGGAACACCGAGCACCAGGTGATGGGCGATCTCGTGGAGGCACACCCACAGGCGGAGGTCGCGCTGATCCAGGCTCCAGTCGTCGCCGAAGGCGTCGAGGTTGGCCGGCACGATGACGATCTCGTCGCCGGACCTGGCAACGGGGAGGTCGTACTGGCCGATCGATCGCCGAGCCAGATGCCCCACCATCGAACCCGCGGTCATGCTCAACATCATGGGGCCGAGCATCTGCATCATCTGACCGAACATCGCCGTGGCCGGATCGGATGCGCCGAACTCGTCCTCGGGGAGGGCGACCTGTTGGCCGAGCGACTCGGTCAGCCGCTCGAACAGCGGACGGTAGGCGTCGATGGCCTTGTCTGCCCACTGGGTCCTCGTCACCGCCGTCACCCGTACATCGCCGCTGGACGGGGTCAGCCCGGTGGCCTGCGTCACCTGCAGCTCGGCAACCCGCGCGAGCTGTTCGATCTCGATGCGGATCTCGGGGTCGACATTCGGCTCGGACGCCCCCTCGGTCGCCATCGTGTAGGCGAGTTGGCGGGCGGCACGCCAGGCGCCATCCCCGCTCATCCCGCCGAGGAGGCCGCTCAGGTCACCCAGGAAGGGGAGGCCGAAGGGCATTGGGGGCTGGTCGTCGGAATCGTCGTCACTCATGTCGTCACCAATCGTATGGGGAAGCGGGGCCTCGCAGAGGTGCGGGCCCGAGCCTCGTGTCGATTGCAACGGCGACCACGCCCCGTGCCATCCCGGTATCGTGAGATTCTCCGAGACCTCGAGGTTCGGAGTCGCCGCCCCGTGAGCACCAGCCCATGAAGAACAAGATCGTCGTGACCGGAGCATCCGGATCGGTCGGCCGACGCGTCACGGACCGGCTCGCCGCATCCGATCTGGTCGACGAGGTCGTCGCGGTCGACGTGCGTGGTCGACGAGGCAGAGCTCCCGACGTGGTCAGCGCCCGGGTCGATCTCCGCCGGGACGATCTGAAACCGGTCTTCGAAGACGCCACCACCGTCGTCCATCTGGCGTCCACGTTCGAGCCGCGCAACGACGGTGTGGACACCGCCCACGCGGACATCGACGCCACCCGACGTGTCCTCGATGCGGCCGGTAGCGCTGGTGTCCGGCGACTGGTGCTGCTGTCGAGCGCGATGGTCTACGGCGCTTGGGCCGCCAACCCGATCCCGCTCACCGAGGACGCCCGCGTGCGTCCCAACCCCGAGTTCTCGTTCGCGGTGGTCAAGGCCCAGACCGAGCAACTCGCACAGGACTGGCGAGACGCCCACCCCGAGACCGAGGTCGTGCTCCTCCGGCCCACCACGGCACTGGCCGACGGTGAGATCACCTGGGTGGCGCGCAGCCTCCGGGCGGCCACCACGATCGAAGTCGAGGGTCAGGACCCGCCACTCCAGTTCCTGCATCTCGACGACCTCGCCGAGGCGGTCGTCCTGGCCGCCCACGGTGGGCTCGACGGGGCGTACAACGTGGCGCCGGACGGTTCGGTCGACGGGGAGACGTGCCGCGAACTGGTCGGACGGGTTCCCCGCGTGCGGCTGCCCGAGGAGGCCGCGGAAGAGGTCGGCCGGTTCCGTTGGCGGCATCGCTTGGCACCGACACCGCCCGGCATCACGCCCTACACGATGTACCCCTGGGTGGTCGCGAACGACCGGCTCAAGGCAGCCGGATGGGAGCCGCGGTTCACCAACGAGCAGGCCTACGTCGACGGCACACCGGCCCGCCCGTGGGCCACCATGAACGCCAAGCGCCGCCAGCAGCTCGCCTTGGGTGTGGCCGGGCTGCTCGTCACCACTGGCCTGCTGGGTGTCGCTTGGCTCGTCCGTCGGATCCAGGCACGACGTTGACCACGTGCCGACCGTGGTCGGCAGCGCGGTCTCAGGTGGTGTCGTCGACGTAGCGGGTGGCGACCGTGAGCTGGATCGCCTTGGCTCGCTCGCCTCGCAGGTACCGGACCTCGACCTGGTGGCCGGGTGGATTGCGTCGGAGTTCGAGGATCAGCTCGGTCATCGAGAGCACGGGTTGTCCGTCGAAGTCGGTGATGACGTCGCCCTTGCGCAGGCCCGCCGCGTCCGCGGGAGACTCCTCGATGATGCTGGTGACGCGGACGCCGCCCTCGACACCCAGGTCGGCGGCCGCGTTCGAGTCGAGATCGACGCCCTTGATCCCCAGCCACGAGTGCTTGGCGACTCCGTAGTCGATGAAGTCCTCCGCCACCCGCCTGGCGTACGCGATGGGGACCGCGTGGGTGGCGTGGTCGGAGCCCATGTCGACCACGATTCCGATGACCGCGCCGCTGTCGTCGACCAGTGGGCCCCCGTCGGTGAGCGGAGCCGGTGGACCGTCGAGCTGGATCAGCCCGTGCAGGTGACGGTTCTCGGTGACGGGGACGTTGATCGACGTGGCTGCCAGGGTGCGGGGAACCAGGTCTGTGGGCATGTCGTCGACGACGGCCGGCACGGCGACCGCGTGGTCCCCGATCTGCGGCGCCTCCTTGAAGATCCCGAGGGGCGCGGTGGGGGTGTCCTGGTGGTCGATGGCGACCGCAGCGAGACCGCTGATGGCGTCCCGACCGATCACCGTGCCGTTGTGCAACGTCCCGTCGTGCATGCGCACCACGACATCGATCGAGTCGCGGACGACGGACTTCGAGGTGAGGATGTAGCCGTCGTTGCGGAAGAAGATGCCGGCGCCTTCGTGGTTGCCATCGCGGTGGATCTCGACGATCGCGTCGCTGCCGCGCTCGGCCACTTCGGCAGCCCAGTCCTCGGCTGCGATGCTCCGGGGGACCGGTACCACGGGATCGAAGGCGACCAGGGTCGACACCGGCGCGCTGGCGGTCGGGGCGGCGGGCGAGGTGGACCCGAGGGTCAGGAAGAGCCCGGCGACGACGAGGGCGCCTCCGATTGCGCCGACCGTCGCCAGCCCCACGGCTCGCTGCCACGGCGTTCGGACGGTGGTGACCTGGACGATGGCGGAGGGGCTGCCGACGGCTGCGGCCCGCGACTCGGCAGCGAGCTCGGACGGGTGGCGCCACAGCCGATCCTCGGCTGGGAGCGGAACGCTGAACTCGGGGCCGTCGTCGTCCGGGCCCTCGACCGCGTCGTCGTCGTTGTTCTGCGCCCCTCCCACGTGCGCGAGCGTACCGACGATCGCGAGGTGATATACCGCGGCCGAACTCGTGATCGCGGGGGCGGCGTCGTACCATTGGCCAGATGTTGCCGCCGCAGGATGGAGACACGTGGGTCGGACTCACCGCTGATCCGGTGCCGGTCGAGACCGCCAGTGCCTGGGTCGTGCTGCCGAACTGTGGCGGCGTGGTCACGTTCAACGGGGTCGCCCGTGATCACTCCGAGGGCAGGCCGGCCGTGCACGCGCTCGAATACGAGGCCTACGAGGAGCAGGTCGCTCCCCGTCTTCTCGCCATTGCGGACGAGGCGCGGATCCGCTGGCCGGATCTGGGCCGAATCGCCATGATTCACCGGATGGGGCCGGTCGATGTCACCGAGTCCGCCGTCGTGGTCGCCGTGTCGGCGCCCCACCGCGACCACGCGTTTCTCGCCGCCCGGTTCTGCATCGACACCCTGAAAGCCACGGTTCCCATCTGGAAGCGCGAGGCCTGGGATGGTGGCGAGAGCTGGGGACTCGAACCCCAGCACGTGCTCGAGGTCGGTGAGGTCGACTCGTGAACGCTCTCGTGTCCTGGGCGCCACGGGTCATGGGCTCGTTGCTGTCGCGCGGTGAGGTGGTGAACGCACTCGTGTCCTGGGCGCCACGGGTCATGGGCTCGTTGCTGTCGCGCGGTGAGGTGGAGTCGTGAGCGCACTCGTCTTCCTGGGCGGCGCGCTCGTGTTGTTCCTCCTCGTCGCCTTCGTGTCCTGGCTTCGCTTCCGCGAGCGCACGGTCAAGTACGACTCCAGCATCGACGACTTCCGGTCTCAGCTGGACCTGCTCTCGCCTGATCGCGGCCGTGGCGGCCGCCGGCGACGGAGGTAGGTCGTGGCACGAGACCTGGCCATCGATCTCGGGACCGCCAACACGCTCGTCTACGCGCGCGGCAAGGGCATCGTGTTGAACGAACCCTCGGTGATCGCGTTGAACAAGCAGACGGGTGAAGTGCTGGCGATGGGCCACGAGGCCTGGCAGATGATCGGCCGCACCCCGAGCTACATCGTGGCGGTCCGGCCGCTCCGCAAAGGCGCCATCACCGACTTCGACGTCACACAGCGCATGATCCGGCTGCTGTTGCAGCGCGTGGGCGTCAGTCGCTTCAATCGACCACGGGTGGTCATCTGCGTGCCGTCGGCGATCACCGCGGTGGAACGGCGTGCGGTCACCGAGGCGGCTCGGCGCGCCGGAGCTGCGGACGCGCAGTTGATCGAGCAGCCGCTCGCCGCGGCGATCGGCGCCGGCCTGCCCATCAACGAGCCCATCGGCAACATGGTGGTGGACATCGGCGGTGGTACCTCCGAGACCGCCCTCATCTCGATGGGCGGGGTGGTGGCGCTCGAAGCGGTGCGCGTCGGCTCCTTCGACATCGATGCGGCCATCCAGAACTACATCCGACGTGAGCACGGCATCGCCGTGGGTGAGCGGACGGCCGAGGAGATCAAGATCACCATCGGTTCGGCAGCGCCGACCGAGGGTGAGCTGCGGGCCGAAGTGCGCGGTCGACACCTCATGAGCGGGCTACCCGAGACTGTCGTGCTGTCGCCGGGCGAAGTCCGAGAAGCCATCGACGAGCCGGTCTCGGCGATGGTCGAGTCGGTGCTGGCGTGTCTGTCCCAGGCGCCGCCGGAACTGGCACAGGACCTGATCGTCGAGGGCATCCACCTGGTGGGTGGCGGTGGTCTCCTTCGCGGGCTCGACTCCCGGGTGTCGGAGGCCGCGGAGGTCCCGGTGCATCTGGTCGACGCACCGCTCCAGGCGGTGGTCCTCGGTGCCGGACGCTGCATCGAGTCCTTCGAGAGCGTCCAGGCGATGTTCATGGGCGCTCGCCCGGGCGGCCGCTGACCTCCGATCGCTGCGGCGGTCAGAGCAGCAGGTCTTCCGCGGCTTGGCGCACCTGCCAGTCGCGATCCTCGAGCGCACGGTGGAGCGCAGCTTCCACCTCGGGCCCCTCGAAGGGCGCCAGCGCCAGCACCGCTCGGCGGCGCACCGTGGCCCGATCCTCGGTGGCCGCGAGGATGGCAGGGACCGTCGCCGGATCGCCGATGGCGCCCAGCGCCGCCACCGCGGCCTCCCGGCAGAGTGCGTCGGGGTGGCCGGTGGTCAGCTCCATCAGGCGAGCCGTCAGGTGCCGAGCCCGGTCCGAGCGCTCGCCCGCCGCCCAGCAGGCGGTCTCGACCACCGTGGGGTCGGGGTCGGCCAGCAGCACGTCGAGATCGACCCGTTCGTCGGTCGCCCCGATCGTTGCCACGGCTCGCCGCACTCGGGATGAGGCATCGCCGGTGAGGTGGCGCACCCTGCCGGTGGGCAGAGCGTCCCCGGCGGCGAGTGCTTTGGTGGCCGACACCCGTACCCGATCCGACGCGTGGTCGAGGCCCGCCTCGGCAGGCGCCAGATCGCCGGCTCGGGCGGCTCGCACGATCTTCTTTCGGGCACGGACCTCATCCGCGCTGGGCCGAGGGGCCGCCGGCCAGGCCTCGGCCACGATCAGCCCACGAGGAGTTCGAGGACGATGCGAGCGGCGAAGAACGCGACCCCGATCGCCACGGCCACCAGCACCCCCATGATCGCCACCAGGACCACGATCCCGACGAGGCTGCCGACTCGCTGATACCACCTGACGTGTGCGTTGATGCCGGTGACTGCTCGGTGCTTGGCCAGGGCATCGCTGTTGGCGAACGGGTTCCGGATCGGACGCGAGGGTGGTCGTTCGTCGAAGCGCTCGGCGAGATGCATGCCGATGCCGACCAGTCGGACCCCCAGGGCCTGGTCGGGTCGGGGCGCGGTGCGGAAACGCCCCGGGACCATGGCAAAGTGAAGAGACAGGGGTCCGGAAGGCGCACGCCAGCCGAGCGCCAGCACGATGGCAAGCGCCGCGAGGACGAGAGTGAGCATCGACGACACAGCACCGACCACGGTAGCTGCCGAGAACCCGCCGCCGGCACCGCCGCCTCCCGTCGCCCGTCGTCGGGTCAGCGCGAAGTGGATCGTGCTGGGCGTGGTGGTGGCCATCCTCGCCGCTGCGTCGCTGTTCGTGCTGCTGGTCCGGGCCGATCAGGTCGGGATCGACGAGTACATCCTCGCCCCGGGCAGCGCCACCGACACCGCCGACTCGGTGATCGTGACGGGAGCCGAGACCTTCGACCCGGAAGGGGAGATCGCCTTCACCACGGTGACGATCCGACGCAGCATCTCGCTGTGGCAGTGGTTCTGGACGCGCTACGACGACAGCAGCGAGCTGGTCCCGGCCGAGCAGATCGACGGCGACCGGAGCCGGGAAGAGACCCGGCAGGTGACCCAGTTCCAGATGAACCAGTCCCAGGACACCGCCACGCTGGTCGCCCTGAACTTCCTGGGGTTCGAGCTCGTCCCCGAGGTCGAGGGGGCCTTCGTGTTGCGCCTGGTCCCGGACAGCCCGGCCGAGTCCGCGCTGCAGCTGGGCGATCTGATCACCGACGTGAACGGCGAGCCGATCCGATCGTCGGAGGACCTTGGTGAGGCCATTCGCTCGCTGGAGCCGGGCGACGAGGTCGACATCTCCCTTCGCCGGGCCAACGAGGACGGCGGCCGGGACGGCTCGGACGACGATGCCGTCCCCGTCGATCTCACGATCGTGCTGGCCGAGCACCCCGACATCGAGGGTTCCGGGTTCCTCGGGGTCCAGATCGAGACGCCGATCCGGGCCGACGCCCCCTTCGAGGTGGGGTTCGACGTCGGGCGGGTGCGTGGCCCGTCGGCGGGTCTGGCGTTCTCCCTGGCGATCATCGACGTCCTGTCCGAGGGTGAGCTGACCGGTGGGGTGAACGTGGCCACCACCGGCACCATCAATCTCAACGGTGTGGTCGGACCGGTCGGCGGCGTGCCCCAGAAGATCGAGGCCGCCAAGCGCTCCGGCATCGACGTGTTCCTCGTGCCCCCCACCGAGCTGCTCGACGCGACCGCTGCCGCAGGCGACGATCTCGAGGTGCGTTGCATTCAGACGCTCTCCGATGCCGTGCTGGTCCTGACCGAGTTCGGCGGCAACGGTCTCGAGGTCGTGGAGGCGTTCGGCGCTCCGACTCCGGAGGCCTCGCCCAACCCGATCGACCCCGACGACGGCTTCGAGAGTTGTGCCGAGGTCGAGGCGCAGCTCGCGCGCTCATGACCGGCTCGAACGGAAACACACTGCCTGACGACCGTCACGACAACCGACACCGGTAGGATTTGCGCCGATGCGTCCAGCCAGCGACATGCCGCCCCCTCGGGGGCGTAGGAGGGTGTCACGCCGATTCCGCGTGATCATTGCCGTCGCGGTGGCCGCGCTGATGGTCCTGCTGTTGTCGTTGCGCGGGATCGCCGGGTTCTACACGGACTACTTGTGGTTCGACTCGCTGGGGTACACCTCGGTCTGGCGTGGCGTCCTCGTCGCCCAGATCGTGCTCGCGCTGATCTTCATCGCCGCCATGTTCCTCCTGCTGTGGGTGAACCTCTACCTCGCCGACCGGATGGCGCCGTCGTTCCGGCCACCGGGTCCCGAAGAGGAGTTCGTCCGTCGTTACCACGACACCATCGGGACCAGGGCGGGACTCGTCCGGATCGGCGTCGCCGGACTGTTCGCCCTGTTCTGGGGTGCCGGCGCCGGAAGCCGCTGGCAGGACTACATCCTGTGGCGCAACAACGTCGAGTTCGGTCTCGAGGATCCGCAGTTCGGGGTCGACGTCGGCTTCTACGTCTTCGAACTGCCCTTCATCACCTTCGTCATCAACTGGCTCTTCACCGCCCTGGTGGTCGTCCTGATCATCACCGCGGCCGCCCACTACCTGAACGGCGGCATCCGGGTGAACGCGCCGGTGCAGCGGGTCACACCGCAGGTCAAGGCCCACCTGTCGGTCCTGCTGGCGATGCTCGCGCTCGTCAAGGCCGCCGACTACTGGTACCAGCGCTACTCGCTGAACTTCTCCAGCAGAGGCGTCGTCGACGGCGCGAGCTTCACCGACGTCAACGCCCAGCTCCCGGCCATCAAGCTGCTGATCCTGATCTCGCTCGCGGCCGCGCTCCTGCTGATCGTCAACATCCGCCGCCGTGGCTGGGTGCTCCCCGTCGTCGCCGTCGGCCTGTGGGCGTTCGTCGCCATCGTGATGGGCAACATCTTCCCGGCCGTGTACCAGCGGCTCGTCGTCGAGCCCAACGAGCTCTCGCGTGAGTCCGAGTTCATCGATCGCAACATCGAGGCCACTCGTGTCGCCTACGGGTTCTCCGTGGTCGATGGGGACACCGGGCAGTCGCAGGATCTGGCCAACGTCGAGTTCGACTTCGACCCGGAATCGTCCGATCTCACCATCGACATCCTCCGCGAGAACCAGGACACCCTGGAGAACGTGCGGTTGCTGGACCCGGCCGTGGTCTCGCCGACGTTCAGCCGCCTCGAGGTCGAGCGTGACCAGTTCCAGTTCGACGAGGATCTCGACGTCGACCGCTACATCGTCGACGGCGTGGAGCGCACGGTCGTCGTCGCCGCCCGCGAGCTCAACCTGAGCGGTGTCCGTTCCGGCTGGGAGAACCAGCACGTCTCGTTCACGCACGGCTACGGCCTGGCCATCGCTCCCGCCAACGCGGTCAGCGATCAGGGCGAACCGGACTTCGTGGTCGGCGGTCTGCCCACCACCATCAGTGACCGGGTCGACATCGGGCTGGGCGAGAACGACGCGTTCCAGCCCCGCATCTACATCGGTGAGGGCCTCGGCGGGTATGCCATCGTCGGCACCAGCCGCTGCGAGGTCGATTTCCCCCTCCAGGGCGGCTCCACCGTGCCCATCGAGGAGAGCCCCGATGTCGCGGCCGAAGACGTCGAAGCCGCCGACGAGTGCACCACCTCGGGCAGCAACCAGGAGTTCAAGTACGACGGCGATGACGGCGTGCGCGCCGGCGGCTTCTTCCGCCGGATCGCCTTCGCCCTGCGCTTCCAGGACCTCAACCCCGTCTTCTCGGGCCTGATCGACGACGACTCCCGGTTCATCTACAACCGTGACGTCCAGACCCGGGTCCGGGAGCTGGCACCGTTCCTGGAGTTCGACGCCGATTCGTACCCGGCCATCGTCGACGGTCGCATCGTCTGGATCCTCGACGGCTACACCACCACCAACAACTATCCGTACGCCCAGTCCGCCGATCGCAGCTCGCTCCCGAACGGCAGCGGCCTCCGGTCGAGCTTCAACTATGTGCGCAACTCGGTGAAGGTCGTGGTGGACGCCTACAACGGCGACGTCGACTTCTTCATCGTCGACGAGACCGACCCCATCATCCAGGCCTACCAGAAGGCCTTCCCGGATCTGTTCAAGACCCGGGACGACGATGGCTTCACCTCGGACCTGGTCCAGCACCTCCGCTACCCCGAGGACCTGTTCCGCATCCAGACCAACATGTGGGCGACGTACCAGCTCGACGAGGCGGCCAGCTTCTTCGATGACACCGCCGCCTGGAGTGTGGCCCTGGACCCCGGCAGCGAGCTCGACGCCACCGGCGCCAGCCAGACCACCTCGGCCACGGGCCTGCCGATCATCACCACCGGCGACGTGATCCCGCCCTACTACCTGCAGATGCGCCTGCCTGGTGAGCAGGAGCAGGAGTTCGTGCTGCTGCGGCCGTTCGTGCCCTCCAGCCGCTCCGGTGAGGGCCTCCGCCAGGAGCTGACCGCGTTCATGGCGGGGCGGATCGACGAGCAGGGCAACCAGACGCTGGCGTCCTACACCGTGCCCGGTACCGCCATCGACGGTCCGGTCCTGGCCAACGCGGCCATGCTGAACGACCCGGCGATTGCCGAGCGAACCACCCTGCTCGGCCAGACGGGTTCGTCGGTCCGCCTGGGCAACATGGTCCTGCTGCCGCTCGACACCGTCAACGGTGAAGACCGGATTCTGTACGTGCGTCCGCTGTACGTCGACGCTCGTGGTGACCTGCCGTTGCTGCGGTTCGTCATCGTGGCCTACGACGACGAGGTGCGGATGTGCCCCACCCTCGAGCTCGCGCTGGGTGCCCTCTTCGTCGACGAGAACCAGCTCGACGATGACTGCAACGGCGTGGTGTCGCCGTTCACCGGCGACATCGTGGAGGTCGAGGACCCGGTGGGCGATCCACCCGAGGACCTCGACACCCCCGACGCCGAGCCCACACCGACGCCTGACGTCACGCCCACGCCGGCGCCCGATCCCACGCCGACCCCCATCCCCGTCCCGGTCGAGCCGCCCCCGGCTGACGTCCAGGCGTTGCTCGAGGCCGCGCAGGACGCCTTCGACGAGGCCCAGGCCGCCCTGGCCGAAGGTGACCTCGGGACCTATCAGGAGCTCATCGAGCAGGGTGAGGGCTTCCTCGACGAGGCGTTGGGGCTCATCGAGTCCGCCGAGGCCGACCCCGAGCCCACGCCCGAGGTCGATCCTGAACCCGAGGAAGCGCCGACCCCCACCCCGGAAGGCGCCTGAGGCCCGAATTCCGCCTCTGGCTCGAGGCCGGCCAACTAGCGTCGTGTCGTTGTGCGCGATGAGGAGCGGGCCGACCAACGACGCCTGATTCGGCGGGGGCTCCGCCTCGCCGTCGGTTTCGCGCGCGCACACCCGTGGTCGTTCGCGATCGCGTGTCTTGGATCGGTGGTCATGGCGGTCGGGACGGTGTTCGGTGCCGTGGCCCTGGGCTGGCTCACCGACGACGTGGTGCTGCCGGAGTTCGAAGGGGCCGAGGCGGGGCGGAGTCGCGCCGTGGTGATCGGGGCCGTGGTGGGTGTGGCCGCGGCCCGATCGATCGGGGTCGTGGTCCGTCGCTACTTCGCCGGGATGACGGTCTTCCGTTCCAAGGACGACCTGCAGGAGGCGCTCGGCGATCAGTACCTGGCGTTGCCGGCCGAACAGCTCCGGGTCGCACCGAAGGGGCGCTACCTGGCCCATGTCGACAGCGACGTGGACGTGGCCACGGACATGTTGAGCCCGTTGCCTTTCACCATCGGCGTGCTCACCCTGATCGGAGTGTCCATCGTCTCGCTCGCACTGGTGGACTGGACCCTGACCCTGGTGGCACTCGCCCTGGTGCCGCTGGTCGCGGTGCTGAACCATGCGAACACCGCCATGACCAAGGGCCCAGCCGTCGATGCTCGGGAGAGCGTCGCCGCGGTGTCCGGGGTGGCGTCGGAGAGCTTCGACGGGGCGCTGGTGGTCAAGACGCTCGGCCGTGAACGCGCGGAGCTCGACCGCTTCTCGGTGGCGGCCGCCGGCCTGCGCGACAACTCGGTGCGGCTGGGCCGGTATCGGGCGATCTTCGCCGCAGCCCTCGACCTGCTGCCCGACATCGGCGTGGTGGTGTTGGTGGTCGTCGGCGCCTGGCGCGTGGGCGATGGTGTCATCACCACCGGACAACTCGTCCAGGCCGTGGCCCTCTTCTCGGTCCTCGTCTTCCCCCTCCGTGTCATCGGCTACTTCTTCGGGGACATGCCACCGTCGGTCGTCGCGCACGATCGCGTCAGCGGAGTGCTGGCTCTGCCAACGGAGCGTGCTCGGGGCTCGGGTGTGCTCGACGACGGCCCACTGTCGGTGTGTGTCGACCGCGTCACGATCCGGCGGGGTGAGGCCGCGGTCGTCCGCGATGCGTCGCTACGGGTCGCCGCCGGCGAGGTGATTGCCCTGGTGGGCCGCACCGGCTCGGGAAAGAGCACGTTGTTGACCGCGGTGGCCGACATGGTGGAGGTCGAGGAGGGCTCGATCACCGTCGGGGGCATCCCGCTCGGCGACGTGGCCGCAGCATCGCTGACGGGCCGCGTGGCGGTGGCGTGGCAGGAGCCGTTCCTGCTGGGTGCCAGCGTCCGCGAGAACATCGTGTTCGGTGCCACCCATCTCACCGAGGCCGACGTGGCCGCGGCCGCTCGCGCCGCCCGTCTGGACGGCGTCGTCGCCGCTCTCGCCGAGGGCTATGCGACACCGGTGGGGGAGCGCGGGGTGCGCCTCTCCGGTGGCCAGCGGCAGCGACTGGCGCTCGCTCGGGCGTTCGCACGGCGGCCCGGGTTGCTGTTGCTCGACGATGCCACCTCGGCCGTCGACCCGGTGATCGAAGAGGGAATCCTGGCGTCGATACGCGACATGGGGTCGACCATGCTCATCGTGGCGCATCGACGCTCCACCATCGCGCTCGCCGACCGGGTGGCGATGATGGCCGACGGACACATCGTGGCCGTCGGCACCCACGACGAGTTGTCCGGCAACGCGGCGTACGTCGCCCTGCTCGAGGCCTACGACCAGGAGACGGCGTCGTGAGTGACGTCGACGTGTTGTTCCTGGAGGAAGCCGAGGACGCCGGTTCGTCGCGATCGGCGGTGGCCGTGGTGCGGCGAGGCATCGACCGGACGCCGGCGGTGCGGAGGACGATCGGTTTCAGCGCGGTGATCTCGCTCGTGGTGGCCGTCGGTCGTCTCGCCGTGCCCGTCCTGGTCCAGCAGGTGATCGATCGTGGGCTGCTGGGCGACGACGGGTATCAGGGCCGGGTGGTCTTCGGGTTGGGACTGGCCGCCCTCGTTGTCGTGGTCACCGTGGCGGTCCTGACGCCCATGGCCGAGATCGCGATGATCCGCGGCGCGCAGCAGAGCCTCTACGAGCTGCGACGCCAGGCCTTCGCCCACATCCACCGTCTGAGCCTGACCGACCACGGGCGTCACCAGCGCGGCGCGCTGCTCGCCCGCGTGACCAGCGATGTGGAGACCATCTCTCGCTTCGTGGAGTGGGGGGCCATGACCTGGGCGATGAACGTGTCGGTGATCGTCGGTGCCTTCGTGGTGATGGCCGTCTACTCGTGGCAGCTCACATTGGTGGCCCTCGCAACCATGGCAACGGTCGTCCCGATCGTGCGTCTCGTCCACGGGCGCCAGCTCCGGGCCTTCCGACGCGCCCGAACGGCGGTGGGCGACCTGCTCACCGTCTTCAACGAGGTCCTCACAGGGAGCGACGCGGTCCGCTCCTACGGCTACCAGGCGACTGCCCGGCGACGGATCGGCGACGCGATCCGAGCCCGCTATCGAGCCGACATGCGCACCGCTCGCTACTCGGCCGTGTTGTTCACGGTGGGCGACTTCATCAGCGCGGTCACGATGGTCACCGTCGCGTTGGCGGCTGTCGAGTGGGGGCCGGGTTGGGGATTGGGCGCGGGCGAGGTCATCTCCTTCTTCTTCCTGGTGTCGCTGGTGCAGTCACCGATCGGTGAGATCACCGAGGTGCTCGAGCAGACCCAGACGGCCGTGGCGGGGTGGGACAAGGTGTTGCGCCTGCTCGACGAGGAGCCGGAGATCGACAGCCCTGCTGATGGCCGCCGGGTCGCCGCCGGACCGCTCGCGGTCGACGTCGATGGGCTCCGGGCGGGATACGACGGTGTCGCCGTCCTGCACGACATCACGGTCTCCATCCCCGCGGGGACCCGGGTGGCGGTCGTCGGCGAGACCGGCTCCGGCAAGACGACGTTCGCCCGGCTGCTGTGTCGGCTTCTCGATCCCATGGCGGGGACCGTCCGCCTCGGCGGCGTGGAGATCCGTGAGCTGTCCGACGAGGGGCGTCGCGACGCGGTTCGCCTGGTCCCCCAGGACGGCTTCCTGTTCGACACCACGGTGCTCGAGAACATCACCTACGGCCGCCCCGACGCATCCGTCTCCGAGGCTCGGGCGGCGCTGGCTGCCCTCGGCCTCTCCGAGTGGGCCGATCGCCTGACCGGTGGTGTGGACACACCCGTCGGTCCCCGAGGCGAGCACCTGTCTGTCGGCGAGCGACAGCTGGTGGCTCTCGCGAGGGCGCAGGTCGCGGACCCTGGACTGTTGATCCTCGACGAGGCCACGAGCTCCGTGGACCCGGAGACCGAACAGGCGCTCGCCGAGGCGCTGCGTCGCGTTGCCGCCGGCCGCACCGTCGTCTCCATCGCCCATCGCCTCAGCACCGCCGAACAGGCCGACCTGGTTCTGGTCTTCGACGGTGGCCAACTGGTCGAGCGTGGCACCCACCGCGAGCTGGTCGACGGCGGCGGCGTCTACCAGCGCCTCCACCGGAGCTGGCAGCGGACCGTCGCCGACGTGGACTGAAGCGGCGGCGGTATCAGGTCGCGTCGGGCGGACGCCAGTGGGCCCGACGGTGCAGCCACGTGGGCGGTCTGCCCTCGGGTGGCCGGAGGTCGTCGTTCAGACCGAGGCGTTCGCCTTCGGCGCCGAGGAGCTTGCGGAGGTCGTCGAATTCGAGCCGACTCTCCAGCCGATCCACCAACGTGTAGTTGCGGTGACCGCGGTTGGCGATGAGTCCGCCTTGGCGGCCGTGGCGCGTGCGATGGATGCCGACCCGGACCCGCTTGAGCCTGGTGATGTCGTGCCAGTCCAGGTGGTGACGTCGTAGCGGCGTGTGCCGGATGACGTCGGTGGCACCGAACGAAGATGCGATCGGCAGGTCGAACGCAACGGCGAGAACGGAGGCCGTGGCGAGGATGGTGACCAGGACGGTCAGGACCGACGCGCCGGCCGTGGCCCACGCGATCACGGACACCACCACGAGGAGGATGGCGCCCAGGACGGCCAGGCCGATGCCTGTCCAACTCGAGTGCAGGACCACGCGCTCCTGGGCGTCGTGCCCTCGGGTGTTCACTCCGCTGCGTCGACCTTTGCGGCCGTGCTGCGGATCTCCACGACCTCGCCGGGCTCGATCGGGTGATGGCAGGCGGAGAACTGGCCCGGAGCACGCTCGACCATGGCCGGCTCCTCCTCGGCGCAGACCTCGGTGGCCCGCCAGCAGCGCGTCCGGAACCGACAACCGCTGGGAGGACGCACCGGCGATGGCACGTCACCTTCGAGGACGATGCGCTGCCGCAGCCGCTCGGTGGCGGGCGACGGGACCGGCACGGCCGACAGCAGCGCCTTGGTGTAGGGGTGCGACGGTGCTGCGTAGAGCGTGGTGCGATCTGCGATCTCGACGATCTTGCCCAGGTACATGACCGCCACTCGAGTGGACACGTGCCGGACCACCGACAGGTCGTGGGCGATGAACAGGTAGGCGATGTTGCGCTCGGTCTGGAGCTGTTGCAGCAGGTTGATGACACCGGCCTGGACCGACACGTCGAGCGCCGAGACCGGCTCGTCCAACACGATGAAGCCGGGGTCGAGGGCGAGCGCACGGGCGATGCCGATGCGCTGTCGCTGGCCGCCGGAGAACTCGTGGGGGTAGCGGTTGCCGTGTTCGGGTCGGAGACCGACGGCCTGGAGGAGATCGGCGACGCGATCGAGCCGCTCGGTGCGCCCGAGGTTCTCGTGGATGGTGAACGGCTCGGCCACCACGTCGTTGATCGGCATCTTGGGGTTCAGCGACGCATACGGGTCCTGGAACACCATCTGGACGTTGCGTCGGAGGGCCCGGAGCTCACGCTTGGGGAGTCCGACGAGCTCCTGCCCGTCGTAGGTGACCGACCCCGAGGTGGGCTCGTGGAGCTGGAGGATCGCCCGCCCGGCCGTGGTCTTGCCCGAGCCGGACTCGCCGACCAGCCCGAGGGTCTCGCCGGCGTCGATGTCGAAGGAGATGTCCGACACCGCGTGGACCTTGCCGACCTGGCGGCGGATGAGGCCGTTGCTGGTGACCGGGAACTCCTTCACCAGGTTCTTGACCTGCACGAGTGCGTCGCTCATGCGGACGACCGCCCGATGGTGACGTCGCTGTCCATGAGGTCGGCCCAGCGGTGACACGCTGCCAGGTGGCCTGGCGCGTCGGTGTCCACCAGGTCGGGCTCGGAGACATCGCAGACGTCGATCGTGTAGCTGCAACGGGGAGAGAAGGGGCAGCCCTCGGGCTGATTGACCAGGCTCGGCGGGGTGCCGGGGATCGGGGTGAGCTCCCCCTCGCTGTCGAGCGAGGGGATGGCACCGAGCAGGCCCAGGGTGTACGGCATGCGGGGACTGGTGAAGATCTCGTCGACCGATCCACGCTCGACGAACCGGCCGCCGTACATGACGGCCACCCGGTCGGCCGCGCCGGCGACCACGCCGAGATCGTGGGTGATCAGGATGATGGCGGCGCGGAGCTCGTCCTTGATGGACATCAGGGTCTCGAGCACCTGCGCCTGGACCGTCACGTCCAGCGCGGTGGTGGGCTCGTCGGCGATGATGATGTCGGGCTGGTTCATCATCGCCATGGCGATCATGACCCGCTGCCGCATACCGCCGGAGAACTCGTGCGGGTAGGCGTCCACCCGCAGGTTGGGCTGCGGGATACCGACCAACTGGAGCGCGTCGATGGCTCGGGTCCGAGCCTCCTTGGGCGAGATGCGGTGATGGGCTCGCACGATCTCGGCCAGCTGTCGACCGACGGTGTACACCGGGTTCAGCGAGGTCATCGGATCCTGGAAGATCATCGCGATGTTGTTGCCCCGGTGCTTGCGCACCTCTCGATCGGGGACCCCCACCAGCTCGTGACCGAGGTACCGGGCCGATCCCTGAATCCGTGCGGTCCGGGGCAGCAGGCCCATCAGCGCCATGGTGGACACGGACTTGCCGGAGCCCGATTCGCCCACGATGCCGAAGACCTCGTTGCGGTGCACCTCGTAGGAGACGCCGCGGACGGCGAGGACGTCGCCGTCTTCGCTGGGGAACGTGACCCGGAGGTCTCGAACGTCGAGGAGGACGTTGTCGGCCGGCTCGGTGTTGCGGGTGGCCGCCTCCGTCGCGGTCACTGACGGACCCGATTCTGGCGGGGATCGAAGGCATCACGGAGACCGTCGCCGATGAAGTTGATGCACAGGGCGATGGTCACGATGAACAGCCCCGGCCACCAGAACAGCCACGGTCGGGTGTTGAACGCAGTCTGGTACTGGGAGACCTGCTTGCCCAGCGACCAGTCGGAGCCGCCGACGCCGAGGCCGAGGAACGACAGGGCGGTCTCGACCAGGATCGCGGCGGAGATGAGCAGGGTTGCGGTCACCACGACGGAGCCGATCACGTTGGGAAGGATGTGCTTCCACATGATCCGCGCGTTGCTGGCGCCCAGCGCTCGAGCGGCCTCCACGAACTCCTTCTCACGCAGCGACATGAACTCCGCGCGGATCACTCGTGAGGTCGTCAACCAGGAGGCGAGGGCGATGATCAGCGCCACCACGAAGATGCTGTCGGACTGGAAGGTGCGTCCGAGCACGGCGGCCACCAGCAGGAGGGGAATGGTGAACATCACGTCGACGAAGCGCATGAGTACGGTGTCGACCCAGCCTCGGTAGTAGCCCGACAGCCCGCCGACGATGGTCCCGATGAACGTGGCCAGGGCGCCGGCCACCAACGCGATGAGGATGCTCTGCTGGGCGCCCCGCAGCGTGACCGCGAAGTAGTCGCGGCCGATGTTGTCCTGCCCGAAGGGGTGCTCGCCCAGCATCAGGCCGTCGCCGTCGAGCCAGGGGATCGCGTCGAGCGTGGGTCGGCCGCCGTTCTCGATGATGCCGGACTTGTCGAACGGGTGCTTCCACACGGCCAGGCCGACGAACGCCAGCAGGACGACGGACGTGAGGATGACGAGGCTCACCATCGCGAGGCGGTGTCGGAAGAACCGCCCGACCACCATCTGCCACTGGGTGCGGCTCTTGACGGTGAACTCGCGCTCGGGGCCGTGGTTCATGCCGCCGACGTCGGCGTCGGGGCCCATCACTCCCGCGGTGGTGGAGGCGACCTGTGCGTTGATGTCACCCAGACCAGTCATCGGCGAATCCTCGGGTCGAGATAGGCGTACATGATGTCTGCGACTGCGTTGAGCAACACAATCGAGATCGAGACCACGACCAGGAAGCCCATCACCGGGTACGGGTCGACTTCCTGGAGGCCCTCGATGAACAGCGAGCCCATGCCCTGCCATGCGAACACACGCTCGGTGATGACCGCACCCTCGATGATCGTGGCGAAGCTGATGGCGATCACCGTCATGACCGGGATGAGGGCGGTGCGGAAGGCGTGGCGCATGATGACCTGGGTGGCCGGCAGCCCTTTGGCCTTGGCGGTGCGGACGTAGTCGGACTCGAGGGTCTCGAGCATCGAGGCCCGGGTGAACCGCATGTAGGTGGCGAACCCGATCAGGGCCAGCGCCAGCGACGGGAGCACCTGGTGGCCGGCGTAGTCGACCATCGTGGGCCAGAACGGGGCGTCGAGGTTGGGGGTGCGGGGGCCGATGGTGGCGATCGTGCGCCCGGGCTCCCAGGCGCTGATGAACTGGTCGATCACCACGACGATGCCGACGATGAACGTGGAGGTCATGCCGGCCTGCACTGCGGCCCGACGGTCGATCTCGCCGCCCAGGACGGCGCCGATGGCGGCGCCGGTGGCGAGGGAGATGACCAGGAGGAGGAACATGCGGGTCCAGGACATGTCCTGCACCCAGCTGTCGAGGACGAGCGATCCGATCACACCGACCACACCGGCGATCACCCCGGACAACAGCACGGGCCGGTTCTCGAGCGGGGCGTAGATCAGCGCGGCGAACGCGCCGCCGAGCAGGGCGAGGACGATGATCGCCGGCAGCGACAGGCCGGGATTCATCAGCCAGTCGGTGGCGTCGATGATGACCAGCGCGATCAGGGTCACGGCCGCGGCTCCGCCAGCGGCGATGCCGCGGCGACGCCAGTCACCGCCGGCCAGGCCACCGACGATGGCGGCCGACAATGCGGTCACGATGGCGATCCCGAGCACCGACAGGCCCGGGCGCTCGAGGTAGTCGTTGAATCGGATGGCGCCGAACTCCTTGAGGAGCACGGCCACCCAGAAGACGGGGAGGGAGAAGAAGAGGAAGGCGGCGAAGGTGCTGCCGTAGTCGATGGCGCTGTACTGGCGGACCGCGGTGATGATCCCGACGAACAGGCCGATCACGATGGAGGCGATGGTGGCGATGATCACCAGGCGGAATGTCGTGCCCATGGCCTGGGTGAGCAGGGCCGAGACTTCCTGGCCGTCACGGTTGAGGCCGAAGTCGCCGGTGAAGAGGCCGCCGAGCCAGTCGAAATAGCGTTCGGCGAAGGGTTTGTCGAGCTCCAGCAGCCGGCGCATCGTCGCCATGGTCTGCGGAGCGTTGGGGTCGGTCGACTGTCGGAACTCGGCGAGGGGGTCGCCCGAGATGGTGACCAGCCCGAACATCACGAAGCTCGACGCGAGCAGGATCGGGACCGAGACCAGGAACCTGCGAAGAATGAAGAAGAACATGGACCGCCCCCACAGAACACGTACCAGGGTGATGTGGCGGTGCTGGGCCGGTGGACCGGCCCAGCACCGTTCGTCACATCAGCTTGTCACAGCGGCAACGACAGGCCGCAGACGACAAGATTGCTGCCCTGCCGCCCACGGGCTCGTGGGCGGCAAGGCGGCGTCGGATGGCCAGGATCAGCTGAGCTGCCAGGCGCTGGCGTTGAACGTCAGACCGTTCTGCGACGGGTTGTAGATGACGTTCTCGGCGTTGTCGCTGTAGGCGACGACACCCGGGAAGCTGAAGACCGGGATGGTCACGAGGTCTTCCCAGAGGATGACGTCGACCTGGTTGGACAGATCGACCTGGGTCTGGGCGTCCAGCTCCTGGTTGATCGCGTCCAGCAGGGCGTCGACGTCGGGGTTGCCGTAGCCACCGAAGTTGATGCCACCGGCGGTGCGGTAGATCTCGGAGGAACCGGTCTTCAGGGGCGAGCCGGCCCAGGCGAACATGGCGATGTCCCAGTCACCTGCGGCGAGCTCGACGTCGAAGAAGGTCTCCGAACCGGCGTCGATGATGTTGAAGCCCTCGACCTGGTTGCAGCTCTCGACGGTCAGGGCCACCTGGTCGGTGCGGCGGGCGTTGCCACCGTTGTCGAACCAGCCGATGCGCACGTCGACGGGCTGGGAGATCCCCGACTCGTCGAGCAGGCGCTGGGCCTCTTCGATGTTGACCTCGGCGAAGCGGCCACCGGAGTTGTCCACGTAGCCGGACTCGAAGGGCTGGTTGTAGCGGTTGTTCAGGATCTCGGCCGTCGGATCGAGCGGCTGGATCAGGTTCGACACCATCTGCTGGCGGGGCAGGCAGTGAGCGAAGGCCTCACGCACCCGGATGTCGCCGAAGACGGTGTTGAAGTTGAAGTCGAAGTGCTCCCAGATGAACTGCGAGCCGGTCTCGACGACGACACCGTCGGTGCCCTCGAGCTGCGCCAGGAGGTCAGGCGTCGGCTGGGGGTCCATGGCGTTGATCTCGCCGTTGGCGAGCGCCTGGGCCTGCGCCTCTTCCGCGATGTAGCGGACGACGACCTCGCCGTTGGCCGGGGTGCCCCAGTAGTTCTCGTTGGGGACCAGGGTCAGGCTGGCGCCTGCTTCCCAGGAACCGAGCTTGAACTTGCCACCGGAGGGGATGAGGGCCTCGTCGAGCAGCTCACCCGGGTTCATGGCCCAGGCGGTGTTGTAGAACTCGGCCATGGCCTCGACGGCGGCCTGGTCGCCACCGTCGAAGGCAGCGATCAGGTCATCCACACCGGCCTCGCGGGCGACGACGTGTGCCGGCATCAGCTGGGTGAACGAGGAGCGCCAGTCGGCGAAGATCGTGCCGTAGCTCGTGGTGATGGTCTTGCCGTCGTCGGAGCACTCGACGGAGTCGATGACGTCGTAGCCGGTGGAGCCGGTCACGGCGAACAGCGGAATCTCGGCTTCGGACTCCTCGTCGATCACGGGGTCGCCGTTCTCGTCGAGGGTCAGCCAGGTGCCACCGAAGGCCTGCCAGGCGAGGTACCAGTCGTCACAGTCGATGGGCTCACCGTCGGACCAGACGGCATCGGCGTTGATGACCCACTCGATGACCTGGGGGTCGGTGCTGAGCACGTTGACCGCGTCCATGAGTTCACCGTTCAGGGTGAGGTCACCAGTGGGGCCGGCGAAGTCGTGCGGGCTCGGGAGGATCTCATTGACGATGATGGTGTTCTTCACCGAGTTCGACGCGGCCAGGCCGTTGTTGTAGTTCGAGAACTCCTGGGCGTTGCCGTAGGACACGGTGGTGGCCATGGGCTCTTCGCCGCCGTCGTCGTCGGAGGCCTCGGTGTCGCCGTCGTCGGCGGGCTCTTCGGCACCGTCGTCGTCGGAGGCTTCGGTGTCGCCGTCGTCGGCGGGCTCTTCGCCACCGTCGTCGGCGGGCTCTTCGCCGCCGTCGTCCGACGGCTCGGCCGTTCCGTCACCGCTGGTGACGGGATCGTCGTCGTCGTCACCGCCGCAGGCGGCGGCAATCAAACTGAAGGCCAACAGGGCAGCCAACAGCCTCATCCAACTTGAACGCATGGTAAGGACCCCTCCTTGTGGGTTTGCTCCGGCGCTTCGAGAAGCAAAATGTCGCTCCTACCGAGTGGTAGCCGGATTCCGCGACGTTATGAGCATAAGGAGGCCATTGCAACGCACCCCCGCCCCTCCTGACCCATGTCACAGACACGTAACACGGCCGAAAACGTTCGGATTTCACCGAAGAAATCGTCCGACAGGATTCGCTCGGTTGGCTCCGACCCGCTCCTCGCGCAGGCCGGCGGCGGCGGTCGGAGGTGTTCGGTCGGCGTCGCGGCGGCGGTCGGAGGCGCTCAGTCGACGTCGCGGTGGCAGCAGTCGGAGGTGTTCGGTCGGCGTCGCGGTGGCAGCGGTCGGAGGTGTTCGGTCGGCGTCGCGGCGGCGGTCGCTCAGTGGCGGGTGGCAGCGGTCGGAGGTGTTCGGTCGGCGTCGCGGTGGCAGCGGTCGGAGGTGCTCAGTCGACGTCGCGGTGGCAGCGGTCGGAGGTGCTCAGTCGACGTCGCGGCGGCGCAGGACCAGGGTGGCCGCGGCGACCCCGCCGATGGTGATGAGCAGGGGCACGATGACGCTGGCGGGTGCGGATCGGTCGGCCAGTGCCAGGTCGACGTCGGTGGCGCGAGAGAGGATGGAGACGACGTAGCTCCGCACGGCGAGCTGAGCGGTCCCGTCGGCGATCCTGGCGACCGCGTTCTCCCAGACCAGGATGTAGAGCAGCCCCCACCACAGGGCCCGGGTGAAGCGGGCCCCGGCGGCCACGAAGAGCCCCGCGTAGGCGGCCACGGCCAGGAGTGCGGCACCCGCGGTGGCAGCCACCAGCTCGGAGACCCCCGAGACCAGGGCGGCGACCGTGAGCGGCACGACGACCACCGGCACCATGATCGTGAGGACGGCGGCGACCGCGGCGGCGGGCATCACCCATCGGGCGACCGGCTTCAGCCACAGATACGCCAGGAGTCGATCCTCGGCGAGATCGCCGAGCAACGAGGTCGCCACCCACAAGGTGCACACGGGTGCGACGACGGCCAGGCCGTACTCCGCCAACACTGTGGTCGCGGCGTCGGGGACGTCATCTGCGGTGCGGGCGACCGCAGTGAGGATGATGCTGATCGCTCCGAGCGCGAGGAGCCCGAGGGCGCGCAAGCGGGTCAGCTGGCCCCGCAGGAAGAGGCGGTAGGTGGCGACGAAGGCGTCGAGGCTCGACGGCCGACGCCGGGCGGCGGAGTGGTGGGCGGCAGTGGTGGTCATCGGCGCTCCACGAGGTAGCGGAAGACGCTTTCGAGGTCTTCGTGGCGGGTCCCGGTGGTGGTCATCGGCGCTCCACGAGGTAGCGGAAGACGCTTTCGAGGTCTTCGTCGAGGGGGCGCACCTCGAGGAGGCGAGCATCTTCTCGCCGGGCCAGCGGCGCGATCGCTGCGGCCAGGCTTCGGGCGTCGTGGGTGTCGATCTCGACGTGGTCGGGCTCCATGCGCACGCCCGAGACCGTGCCTGACGCCACCAGGGCGCCGGCGAGCAGCTGGGGCTTGTCGGTGCGGACGCGAACTCGCCGGGGACGGTCGTCCAGCAGCTCGCGGATGGCGCGGAAGTCGCCCTGTGCGGCCAGGCGACCCTTCGCGATCACGAGCACGTTGGACCCGAACCGCTCGACCTCCTCGAGCACGTGGCTCGACACGATCACGCACCGCCCCTGATCGCCCAGGCGATGGAACAGGTCGACCATGTGGAGGCGTTGGCGCGGGTCGAGGCCGGTCAATGGCTCGTCCAGCATGATCACCGCCGGGTCGTGGACGATGGCCTGCGCCAGCTTGACCCGCTGGCGCATGCCCTTCGAGTACGTGGGCAGCTTGCGGCGATCGGAGGCGTCCAGCTCGACCACCGCGAGCGCCTGTTCGGCGGCGGCTCGGGGATCGGGAAGGCCCTGGAGGCGACCGGAGAGTTCGACGAACTCGCGAGCGGTGAGGGTCTCGAACACGGACTCCTGCTGGGGAGCGAGCCCGATGTTCATCGAGGTCTCGGCGTCGGCGCGAGGGTCGCTGCCATGATCTCGGACGGTCCGTAGTCGAGCCCGTTCTCGCGGCGGAACTTTTCTGAGATGGCGGCCTTGAGCTCGGCGGTGCCGGTCATGGTCGTGTACTTGGTCTGGCCGGCGAGCATGGCGGCGTGCGCTGCTTCGATGACGTGTGCCGGCGGCTGGAAATCGGGCTCGCCGGAACTGAGGGCGATCACGTCGTGGCCTTCGGCCTTCAGCTCACGCGCGCGCTGTGAAGCCATGGCGCTTGGCGATGTCGACACCCGCGTAACGCGGGCTGCAGGGGTAACTTGGGACACGGGGTGGACCTCGCTCGTTTGGCGATAAGGGAATTGGATTGCAGGCGGCTGTTCTAGGCGGCTTGACCTTGGCAGACGGACCGGAAGGCGGCGATTGCTTCATCAATTTCGGGCTCGGTTACATCGAGATGCGTTACCGCGCGCAAGGTGGTGGCGGACGGCGCGCCCATGCGGACGCCGTGCTCAGCGAGCAGTTGCTTGGCGATGTCCGGCGCGGGGCGCCCTGTTGCCGAGACATCAATAAAGACGAGGTTCGTTTCGACGCGGTCGCCTAAGATGGCAACGCCCGGCAGATCGCGGATGCCATCGGCCAATCGCCGCGCGTTTGCATGGTCCTCTGCCAGCCGGTCGACATGGTGATCGAGCGCGTACAGCCCGGCC
The DNA here is from genome assembly GCA_965262315.1 of Acidimicrobiales bacterium. Taxonomy (GTDB): domain Bacteria; phylum Actinomycetota; class Acidimicrobiia; order Acidimicrobiales; family UBA8592; genus JBCCFK01. The sequence goes on along the minus strand of CBDHFJ010000125.1, from coordinate 7,727 downwards.
GCTGCGATCACGCCGGCCTGGCGCATGGCACCGCCGAGGCGATGCTTCCAGACCCACGCCTCATCAATGAACGCGCGGGAGCCGGTCAGGACGCTGCCGACCGGACAGCCGAGGCCCTTGGAAAGATCGAGCCACGTGCTGTCGCAATGGGCCGTGAAATCCGCTGGTTTCGAATTGGTGGCGACAGCGGCATTGAGCAGGCGGGCACCGTCCATGTGGACGGCGATGTCATTTTCCGCCGCTTTCGCCGCCAGCGCTTCCAGTGTCGTTACCGGCCAGATCGTTCCACCGCCGCGGTTCGAGGTCTGCTCAACGGTGAGCATGCGTGTTCGCGGGACCCGCGCGCGCCTGGGGCGGATGCGCGCTGCGAAATCATCAACGCTGAAGCGACCATCAGGCGTGTCGATCGTCGTAATCATGGCGCCAGCGATGGCGGACGGTCCGGCGCCTTCCGAGCTGATAATGTGCGCATTCCCCGCAGCAATGATCTCGTCACCGGGGCGGCAGTGAACGAGAATGGCAATCAGATTGCTCATGATGCCGGACGGCAGATAGATCGCGGCTTCCTTGCCAAGCAGGGCCGCAACACGTTCGCAAAGCGCGTTGACGCTTGGGTCTTCGCCGAGTTGCTCGTCGCCAACCTCGGCGCTCGCCATCGCATCGCGCATGCCTTGTGTCGGACGTGTGCCAGTATCGCTGATCAGGTCTATCCGGATTGACGAGTTCATGATGCCTCTCCTGCGTAGCCCGCTTCTGCGTCTGCCTTGACGGCGTCCGGCTCGCGCTCGCCGGCAGGGCCGTAGCCGCCACCACCCGGCGTGCGAAGCGTGATCGTCTGGCCGTTTTTCAGAACGACGTTCTGGCGATAGTCGATCGCTTCGCCGTCAATGCGCACTTCGCCGGTCGCCCCTGCTTCGCCGCCGCCAAATCCTGGTGCTGCGAACTTGCAGCGCTCCGCCATGAAGATCATGCCGATCGGCGTCTCCGAGCGCACTTCGAAATGTATCTCCTGCCCGAGGCCGCCGCGATGACGGCCGTTTCCGCCACTGCCTTCACGCAGCTCCTTATGGTGGACAAACAGCGCGCTGTTGCGCTCGATCAGTTCAATCGGGACATTGGAGATATTGCTCGGCCATGAATAGGTGCTTTGGCCATCGCCGGAATTGGTCGCGCCCATGCCGCCGTTGAAGAAGAGCACGTTGGCGTAGGTTTTCCCGTTGGGCCGGACACCTGTCTGAATGATACTCCACAAGGGTGAGCCCGACGCCGCCATGGTGCGATCCCCCAGCACAGGGGCCAACGCACCGAAGATCGCGATCGGCACGTAGTGGCCTGTCGCCATGCGGCCGCCGACGGCAACCGGATAGGTCGGATTGACGATTGTCCCTTCTGGTGCCGTTACGTTCAGGCACCGAAAAATGCCTTCGTTATTGGGCAAGTCAGGTAGCAAGGCACATTTGAGCGCATAGGCGGCCATCGCGAATGTGTATGTCATCGTGCAGTTGATCGCGCGGCTGACTTGTGCCGACGTTCCAGTGAAGTCGACGGTGACGGTGTCGCCGGCGACCGTCACGAGCGCCTTGAACGTAAACGGTTCGTCGATGCCGTCCGTTTGGAACTCATAAGGGTAATCGCCGTCCGGCAGTTCATGGATTGCGGCCCGCATGGCTTGTTCACAACGCCCAAGAACTTCGGCGGCAAAACCCTCGAGATCGTCGAGGCAGTATTCTTCCATCAGCTCTGAGAGCCGGCGCTCCATCAATTCCAGCCCGGTGAGCTGCGCCCAGAGATCGCCCTCGGTCTGATCCGGTGTCCTGACGGCAGCCCGCAGCAACTTGAACAAGGTCGCATCCGGCTCTCCGGTGTTGATGAGCTTCATCACCGGGATGTGAAAGCCTTCCTCGAAGACCTCGCGGGCCTCGACGGAGCGAACCTTGCCGCCAATGTCCGGTGCATGCGCTGTCGACGCTGCGAAGGCGACGATCTTACCGTGGCGAAAGATTGGTCGCGCGACGGTGATGTCGTTGAGATGCCCGGTCGCGATCCATGGCGTGTTGGTCACGAGCACATCGCCGGGGGCCATGTTCTCTACGCCGATCTCCGCAATGAAGTGCTTCACCGTGACCGGCAGCGTTCCGATGAACGACGGAATGCTCTCAGTGTTCTGCGCCAGAGACTGACCGGTTGCATCCGTCAGCACGCACGAGAAATCGTTCGACTCGTTGACCAGCGTCGAGAATGACGTTCGGCGCAAGGCCTTGGCGGCTTCATCGACGGCCGAGATCATGCGCGTCCAAAGGATCTCAAGCGTGACTGGGTCGAAGCGGGTGTCGGACGATGCGCTCATCAAGCCTTGTCCTTCTGAATGGTGATAATGAGGTTGCCGCTGTCGGCAACGGCGCAATGGCCTTCCGGGCCAATGATCATGGTCGACTCGCGCTCTTCGATGATGGCCGGACCATCAAAGCTGTCGCCCGGTTTGAGGGCATAGCGGTCATAAACGGATGTTGCGATCCGCTTGCCGGCCTCTGGGAAGTAGGCGTCACGCTCACCCTTGCGAGCCGTCTTGCCGGAGCCGTCCGCCATATCGGCGTTGTGCTGCAATGCGCTGCCAGGAACGGCCAATGTGGCCGTCACGCGGATGTTGATGATCTCGATCGGAGTCGTCGGCGGTGTCCGCGTGAAGGACGCTATGTAGCTTGCCTCGAAGGCCTCAACTAACGCTTGTTCCGACGCGGCGTTATAAGGCCCGCCGGGCAGCGCCACGACCAATTCGGATGCCTGTCCAACGTATCGGATATCGGCGAGCCGTTGGATCTCCGCCTTGTCGCCCGGCAAATTGGTTTCATTAAGGACGCGCCTTGCATCTTGCTCAAGCGCGGTGAACGTTGCCTCTAGCTCGGACCAGTCAAGCGCATCAAACTCGCGCGCGATTGTGGCGACGCGGTCGATGCGTGCCGGTGCGATCAGTAGCCCAAGTGCTGACGCGACGCCAGCAGCCGGCGGCACAATCAGTGCCTGCAGCCCTAGTTTCTTGGCGACATAGTAGGCGTGCACTGGACCCGCCCCACCGGTTGAGAGCAGGTTGTAGATCCGCGGATCTTTGCCGTGCTCCGCGATATGAACCCGCGCCGCATTGGCCATGTTCTCGTTCACCACATCATGGATCCCCCAGGCGAGCGTCGCCGGCGTCATTCCGGTTACGGTACTGAGTGGTACGAACGCACGTTCAACGGCATCCATGTCGATCGCCATCGTGCCGCCGGCAAAGAATTTGGGATCGAGATAGCCGAGCAGGAAATCCGCATCGGTCACGGTCGGCGATGTGCCGCCACGGCCATAGGCGGCTGGCCCAGGCTCCGAACCTGCACTCCGCGGACCCACCTTCAACAAGCCGATTGCATCGGTATGTGCGATCGACCCGCCACCGGCACCGATCTCGATCAGCTCCAGCGTCGAAATCCGGATCGGCAAACCGCTGCCTTCAATGAACCGCTTCTGGCGCGCCGCCTCGAAATTGTAAGCCACAGTCGGGCGGCCGTTGTCGATAACGCTCAGCTTTGCCGTCGTGCCACCCATATCAAACGCCAGAACGTGATTGCCACCGTCGGCGCTGCCGAAATGCGCTGCCACCAACGCGCCAGCCGCAGGGCCGGATTCGAGTAACTGGACCGGCATGCGTTTGGCTTCATCGAGGTTTGTCAGGCCGCCGTTGGAGAGCATCAGCAGCAGAGTGGCATCTATGCCGCGCGAGGCAATCCGCTCGGCAAGTGTGGAGAGGTAGTTTACAGCGAGCGGTTTGATGTAAGCGTTGCAGGCCGTGGTTGACGTGCGTTCGTATTCGCGGATTTCCGGTGCCACGTCGACCGAGGCGCTTAGCGAAAGGTCAGGGAACTCAGCAGCTAGAAGTTCCAGCGTGCGGTGCTCGTGCGCCGGGTTGGCATAAGAATGCAGATAGGTAATCGCGACCGATCGAACGCCCTGGTCTACCAACTGGCGCGTTGCAGTGAGTACACTTGCCTCATCCAGTGGCCGAAATACGCTGCCGTCCGGGTTGAGTCGCTCGTCGATCTCGAGGCGCAGGTGGCGCGGCACCAGAGGCGCGGGCTTCTGGATCGAAATGTCATAGAGCTCGTATTTGCGCTCGCGCCCGATCTCGAGAGTGTCGCGAAATCCACGGGTCGTGAGCAGACCGGTAACGGCACCCTTGCGCTCGATCAGAGCGTTCGTGAACAGCGTCGTGGCATGAACTACCCGGCCGACTTCCGAAGCGGTCACAGACCCATCGGCCAGCAAGCCGTCGATACCAGTCATTACCCCGACGGATGGATCATCGTGCGTGGTGAGTTCCTTGCGGTTGAACTGCTGCCCGGTTCTGGTGTCGTAGACGACGATGTCGGTAAACGTGCCGCCGATATCGATGCCAAGGCCATAGCGCTTCACGATGTTCTCCATATGGGATGGGAAGTCAGTCAACAGGGATCATCGTAGAGGCCTTGGAATGTTGCAACCAGGCTAAGATCGGAGTTGGAATATTATTGCGCCAATTCCAGCATATCCCGTCTTGCCGCTGAGCGTGTGCTTGTGCGCACGATCGACGTAAATCGGATACTTTGCCTCAAACGTTGCTGATTCGCGGAACTAATAACCATGCCGACATCGAGTGACCTATTGGCGTCGTTCATCGAAACGATCACCGCTGAGCGCGGCGTGGCGGCGAACACGGTCGAGAGCTACACACGCGATCTCGAAGACTTCTTCGGCTTTTTGCGGCGCGAAGGCGTTGACGTGATCCAGACGACGCAGGCTCACATCACAACCTATCTCGGCGAGCAAGCTGCCGCCGGCCTCGCGCCGACATCTAGGGCACGGCGGCTATCGGCCATTCGCCAATTCATGAAGTTTCTCGTTGCGGAGGGTATACTCGACGAGAACCCCGCCTTCTCGGTTGCAGCGCCGAAAAAGAAGCGGCCGCTTCCCAAGACCCTGAGCGTTGCCGAAGTGGACAAGCTTATCGAAACGGCTGAAGCGATGATCGAGGCCACGTCTGGCAAGGACCGCGCCCGCGCCATTCGCTTTCATTGTCTGCTCGAACTTCTATACGCCACCGGCATGCGAGTGAGTGAACTGGTTTCACTGCCGCGCGCTGTCCTGCGAGGTGACGGGCGCATGCTCACGATCAAAGGCAAGGGTGGCCGCGAGCGCCAGGTGCCGCTGAGTGCGCCGGCTCGACGCGCACTCAATCGCTATCTTGGCCTCACGGCGGACGGCGAGCCTGACAGGGAAGCCGTGCGCGCCACCGCCAGCAAATGGCTGTTCCCATCATCCGGGGCTGCTGGTCACCTCACGCGGCAACGCTTTGCGCAGGATTTGAAAGAGGCTGCCGAGGCTGCGGATATTTCACCGGAACGTGTCAGCCCGCATGTTTTGAGGCACGCCTTCGCCAGTCATCTTCTGGATCGCGGCGCTGACTTGCGGGCAGTGCAGCAGTTGCTCGGCCACGCCGATATCTCCACCACGGAGATCTATACGCACGTGCTTGAGGAACGTTTGAAGAAGCTTGTCAACGAGCATCATCCGTTGGCCAGCCGTTGAGCCGTTGCTATGCCTCAAACCATTAAAGCAGTTCTAGCGTCCAGTTCACGCGGGTCTCTCCAAACGAAGCGCCGCGCAGAATGATCTGGCTTGACCGTGTTGGTCCGGCTTCGTCGGCAAAGTTGATGCTGTCTTCGATCGATACCGTCGCGCCTTGGACGGACAACCGGCAGGTTTCGCCTGTTGGTAGTTCGAGAATTGCGATCGCTGGGTCATCATCGTGATGGCACAGCACACCGCTGCCAAGGTGGAAATGCACGGCATAAGGCAGATCGCGGGCAAAGCGCACGCTGCCTTTTGCAGCGCCGATAACGTCTTCGCCCTCAAGACGTGAACCGTCGTTGGCCATAAACAACTCTCGCTTGTGGACCAAGCCGTACTTCCGCATATAACCATCATGCATGGTCTTCAGGCGTGGTCCATCGCGTTCCTTGGCGAGTTCGCTTGTCACGTTGGTGGGATATCGGATCGGCGATGCTCGCACCAACCGATTGAGCAGCTTGTTGCGTAGCAGCTTGGATGAGGACGATGTGTTCAGACATAAGGTGTTGTGGCTCGCTGTGGAGCGTGATGTTGCGAGCCACTCCTGGTCAGCCGGGCCCGGCGCGCCTGCATTTACAAACAAAGCTTGACCGCTGATGCTCAACTCAAACGACAGCGCTCCGGCGCAAGCAAGGCCCGCATATTGCAGTGGTGGCGGTGGGCCAACATCGGCAATCAGAACCATGCTTTTGGATTGTAGGCGTGCATAGCCTGAGCTTGATGCGCCGGCAAGATTGGCCTCGGGAGCGGGATCATAGGCCAGCAGCGTTGCGAGACTGTCATAAGGCGTGGCGCCGACACCGTTGAAGCGCGCGAGCGAACCATCGCCAAGCCGCATGAACCGCAGGTACCGTAACATCCGCTCCACTGCTGCGGTCAGCTCGGGCGGAAACTTGTGATCGCGAGCCGCAAAACAGGTCTGCAGTGGCAGCAGATCCAACAGGAGTTCAATGACGATGGTTGTGTTACGGCTGATGTGCCCTCCATCGGGCAGGACTTGCGTCTGGATCTCCTGGCGGAGAGCGTTTTCAAACTCGCCCAGATTGCCATCTCGCCCGGCAATGCACAGCGACCCGCAAATCAATCCAATCAGCGCTTCAAGACGCGGGTAGCCGTCAGGTGCATCGCGCCACCGGGTTGCCAGCTGTACGAGATGCAGCCCGAGGCTGTCCGAAATCTTGTCATAGGTCGGGCCATCGATGCCTTCAAAAATGAATGGCACATTTGAAAGCCAAGACTGGACACGTCGCCCGACGACGTCCGGCTGCCACGCTTCGCCAGCCTGACTAGGAGGGAACCTGTTGATCCAGGTGAGAACAGCATCCCGAGCCAATGCTCTATCCGCATCCTCGCCAGCGGCACTCAGATTTCGCAGCCACCCAAAACCATGGAGTGCGCGTGCCCATACATCGCTCGGAGCTTCAACATCAAAGATTGAGCCGCTGCCGACTGACGCAACAGCGCCGCCGAGACCGAGTTGTCCGTGGGCCAATTCTTCCGCGAAGCTTGGGTCAGCCGTGCGCAATTCTTGCGGCACGATCAGTAGTTCCTCGGCGGTTGGTGAGCCGTAGCGCCAACTCAGAAGTGGTGACCGAAGTGCTTGTGCAACCAATGACCGTCGCGCACGATCGACGGCGATGCGGGCCAACCGCGATCGTTCCGCAAGCGTGAGAGACGGTGCCATCTGTTCATCCACTCGATAGGCCAAGCAATGCGCCCGACTCAATGACTGTGTTATCGAATAGCATGAAGTCAGCGCAGCGCCATGGCATCATTTGGGCAACCTCGGAATAAGGGGGGCCGAGAAGCAGCCTTTGCATCAGGCCAAGCGAACGAGGCGCGCTGCGTAAAAGCCGTCGATGCCAGCGAGAGCGGCGTCGTTGTTGGGTAGCTGGTACGGTAACGTGCGCAGATCACCTTTGATGGTCAGCCACTCCGCATGGTCGCCAATTTCACTGGCTGCAATGGGGCGGCGTGCAAACTTCCGCGCGACGCCACCTGATTCGGTCAGAAACGCATCAACACGTTCTTCACATTCGGCCGGCTCCACTGAACAAGTGCAGTAAACCATGGTGCCGCCGACAGCCACC
>CBDHFJ010000124.1:0-22923 GCA_965262315.1 Acidimicrobiales bacterium | reverse complement strand
TGGAGCGCATGAGGCCTGGGGGGCCACGCAATATCAAACCCGTTTCGACGCGCTGGCCGGACGTTATGTCAGGCCGGAGGATTACAATGTCTGGCTGGCGCTGCGTGTCGTTGGCGAGGCGGTGACGCGGGCCAACACCGCGACGCCTGAAGGCATACGCGACTATGCGCTGTCGGAAGCGTTCGAACTCGCGGCGTTCAAGGGGCAGAAGGTGACCTTCCGCGCATGGAACGGTCAGTTGCGCCAGCCGATCCTGCTCTATGACGGGTCGATCACGGTGAGTGTCAGCCCGCAGGACGGCTTTTTGCATCAGCATTCGCCGCTCGACACGCTCGGTCTCGATAAACCGGAATCCCAATGCACGGCCTTCAACTGAGGGAAAGCCAGATGAGAACAATCGCCACTGCTGTAACCCTCGCCAGCCTGATCGCCGGCCCGGCCTTTGCCGGCAAGGCCTTCATCTCCAACGAACGGGGCAATACGATCACGGTCGTCGATACCGAAAGCTGGGAGGTGCTCGAGGAATTTCCTGGCGGTAACCGTCCGCGGGGGATCACCGTCAGCCCCGATGGAAAGCTGCTCTATGTCTGCGCCTCGGATGACAACATCGTTCGAGTCTTCGACACCGAGACCTATAAGGAAGTGTTCACGCTGCCGTCCGGTCCCGATCCCGAACTCTTCGTGCTCCATCCTTCCGGCAACCCGCTCTATATTGCCAATGAAGACGACAATCTGGTCACGGTCACGGATACCGAGACGCGGACCATTCTCGCCGAGGTGCCGGTCGGCGTCGAACCGGAGGGAATGGGTATCAGCGCCGATGCGGCTTTCGTCGTCAACACGTCCGAGACGACGAACATGGCCCATTTCATCTCCACCGAAGACTATCAGATCAAGCACAATGTGCTGGTTGATCAGCGCCCTCGTTATGCGCAGTACACGGCGGATGGGACACGCCTCTTCGTGACCTCCGAGATCGGCGGCACGGTCACGGCGATGGACATCGCCGAAGACGGCGCGCCGACGGTGGTCGGCAAGATCAGTTTCGAGGTCGCGGGTGTGCTACCGGAGTGGCTGCAGCCGGTGGGCGCTAAGGTGACCTCCGATGGCAAGCGTCTGTTCGTCGCCCTTGGCCCGGCAAACCGGGTCGCGGTGGTCGACGCGCAGAGCCTTGAGGTGCTCGACTATATCCTCGTCGGGCAGCGTGTCTGGCAGCTTTCGTTTACCCCAGACGAGAAATACCTGCTGACCACCAACGGCAACTCGAACGACATCACCATCATTGATGTCGCCAAGGAAGAAGCCATCAAGTCCGTGCAGGTGGGGCAGCAGCCCTGGGGCGTGGCGGTCATCGATTAACGGGACAGAGGGAACGACGTGATGAGACGATTTCTTGCGGCAGCGTTGGTGTTTTTCGGCTGTTCGGCCGTGGCAGGCGCAGCGCCGCTTTGTGACGATCTTGGCTTTGCCGGGCTTCTTGCCAAATGCAATCGCGGCGAGACCATCGAGCTGACGCTCGCTTCCGGGCAGCCGCTTGGCGAGGACGTGGTTCTCCAGTCCGGGGCTTACTACAAGCTTCAGATCACCGCCGACGGCTCGGCGGAACTCGCGGTCGAGGGGTCTGACTTCTTTCGGTCGATCTGGATGAATGAAATCGTCATCAACAAGATCGAGGTCAGGCCGATGGCAATCGATTCGATCGAGTTCGATGCGGCCGGAACGGCGGAGCTTTCGTTCATCGCCATCAAGCCGGGCAGCCATGTGCTGCGCATCCCCGGCTCGACCGGCAAGTCACAGCAAATCACGCTGAGCATTCAATAAAAGTTCAACTAAGGGAGGCTATCATGAGGAAGTTGGCAGTTCTGGCGGCGTCGGTCTTGGTATCGAGTGCGGCCTGGGCCGGAGGCCACAGTCTTGATGAGGAAACCATCGCCGCCATTGAGGCAAAACTCGCTGCGATGGAATGTCAGATGGATACCGACGACATCGAGGTCGAGGATGAAGGTTACGAACTTGACGACGTCATCTGCAAGGGCGGCAAGCAGTTCGACATCGAGCTCGACACGGAGTTGAACGAAGTCGGCAGACGGGAAGAGTAAAGGGAACGATTTTCGTGAAGAGGACGATGCCGCTGCTGTCGAGCACCGTCCTCGTCACTGGTCTCTAGACGGGGTCGCTCCTGGCAGAGGAGCCCCCCACGATCCGGTTCACGATGCTGAAGATCGGCACCAGACAGCCTTATCGCTCGGTTGCGTCGATTGCGATCGCAAGGCCGGTCTGGGCATAGAGGGCAGGGAGGCCGATGCCGATTTTGAGAAGCGTCTCACCCGTCATCACATAGCCGTCGCGCCATAGCGGGTTGTCGAAGCGTCGATTGGCATCGCTCAGTGCTCGAGCGGCGTCGATCGTCTCGCGAACCGCCGTCAGCGGTCGACGTCGTTCGAGGCCCAGCGGGTCCAGGGTCAGCGAGCCGCCGGCACCGATGCCGAGGAACGCTCGCCCGCCACTCAGCTCGTCCAGGCTGGCGATGGCCGCCGCGGTCTGTCCCGGGTGGCGGGTGTAGGGGTTGGTGATGCCGGGGCCGATCTCGATCTGCGTCGTCGCCGCGGCGATCGCCGACATCACGACGAACACGTCGCGGGTCACGAGCCCTTCGTCGTACACCCAGACCCGGTCGAACCCCAGCTCCTCAGCGTGGACGGCGAGATCGACGATCTCGCGGATCGGGCACTCGGGGATGACGTTCAGACTCAGCCGCACGGGTTCACCCTAGGCAGGAGAGGGCTCCGGGTTGAGAAACGCTCGGGTGAGGGCTGCGAAGCGTTGCGGGTGCTCCTCGTAGACCAGAAGTCGAGCGTCGGGGATCACCTCGAACCGGACCGGTCCGCCGAACTGATCGCACATGGAGCGGGCGGACTCCACGGGGAAGAACGGATCACGCTCGCCCCACACCAGCAGGGTCGGACACGTGATTCGGGGATGGACGCCCCCCAGGCGATCGACGACCGAAGCCTGGTAGCTGTAGAGGATCTCGGTCTGGCGATCGAACGAGCCCCGGTCAGCGATGAACGGGTCGAGCACCAGCCGCCTGAAGTCGCCTTCGATCAGCCCGCGATCCCAGAACAGGCCGCCGAAGAGCTGCGGGGACTTCGCCGCCCGCTCGCTTCGGAGCACCCGCCGGGTGATCGCTGGCACTCCCGGGACCCGCATCATCTTCTGGAGTCGGGTGATGAACGCCGGGTGGCGGCCTGGGATCTCAGTGCCAGCGAGGACCAGACCGTTCACCACTCCGGGTCGCCTGACGGCAACCTCACGGGCGATCAGCCCGCCCGAGTCCTGGCCGACCACGGTCACCGATTCCAACCCCAGGCGGTCGATGGCTTCGGTCACCGCCTCGATGTGGCCGTCGAGGGACACCGGCACGTGCCGCGGCGTGATGCTCTCCCCGCATCCGGGCATGTCGATCAGGTGGCACCGGAAGTCGCTCAGCTCGGCGGCCACGTGTCGCCAGGTCTCGCGGTTGAGTGGCCAGCCGTGCACGAAGAGCAGGTCCGGGCCGTCCCCCGAGACCCGGTATCCCAAGCGGCTGGGTCCGACGTCGAGGTGCGTCGTTGCTGAGTTGGCGCTGTTCATGCCTCGATCGAAACAGGGGCGGCATGGCACCTCGATTACCTGCAGGCGTAAGTGATCGGTCCCGTCCCGTCGCCGTAGGGTGACCGCATGAGCGACCGTCAGCGGGACGCCACGTTTCGCGCCCTCCTGCGCTTCTGGCGCACCCAGCGAGGCATGAGCCAGCTCGATCTCGGCTTGGCGACCGAGGTGTCATCCCGTCACATCAGCTTCCTCGAGACCGGTCGGTCCCAGCCGAGTGTGGAGATGGTGCTGTTGCTCGGTGAGGCGCTCGACGTCCCCCTGCGCAGCCAGAACGAGCTGCTGCGAGCGGCCGGATACCAGCCCGCCTATCCCGAACCAACCGTGGACGAACTCCTCGACGGTCAGCTGGGCGGAACGGTGGCCGCCATCCTCGACCACGGCGACCCGTATCCCGTCATGGTGATGGATCGGCTCCACCGACTCGTCCGGACGAATCGGGGCGGGCGCTTTCTTCTCGGGATGGCCGGGGTCGACCTCGACGCCGATCCGCACCCCAACCTGCTGGGCCTCCTGCTGAGCGCCGAGCTCCGGGACGCGATCGCCAATTGGCGCGAGGTCGCAGGTCATCTGCTGCGTCGCGTCCAACGCATCGCGCTTCGCGACGCAGGAGACCAGGAGCTGATCGACATGCTCGCTGATCTCCTCGCGACCCCCGGGTTGCCCGACGACTGGCAGGTGCCCGACCTGAGCGCTCCCAGTACCCCGGCGGTCTCGATGCGGATCGAGGTCGGCGAGGTCCAGCTCCAGCTCCTCACCACGATCACGGTCTTCCACGCGCCGAGCAACGTGACGCTCGAAGAGCTGCAGATCGAGAGCTACCTGCCGCTCGACGCGGCGACCCGGAGCTTCTTCGCGGACGGTGTCGGGAATCGGGTCGACGGGTTGCCTTGATGTGCAAGCCTGGATGGCATGGGGAAGCCGCAGAACATCTCGAAGAACCCGATCCACCTGGGCCTCGGCGCCACGTCGGAGGTCCTGCCGGACTTCGACGGCACGCCGGACTGGTACATGGCCTACGGCGCAGCACACGCCGGCGACGGCAACGAGGGGCGATTGGTCAGCATGGCCACGTTCGAGCAGTCCTGGGACACGTGGGAGGTCCACCCCAGTGGGACCGAGGTCGTGCTGTGCACCGCAGGTGAGATCACGCTCCACCAGGAACACGCCGACGGATCGACGGACTCGGTGACCATCGGTCCCGGCGAGTACGCCGTCAATCCGCCTGGAACGTGGCACACCGCTGATGTCGATGCATCGGCGACGGCGCTCTTCATCACCTCCGGCCAGGGCACCGACCACCGACCGCGTGGGCAGACTCAGCATCCCGGGAGCTAAGCGGTCAGCCTCGGCGGATCGGGGACGAGGGGGGTCGCCACCACGGTGAGATCGGGCTCGGCGTCGAGCAGCGCTTGGTGGAGCTGGTCGACGAACCCGGCGCTCTTGTGGTCGACCTTCGAGATGACGACCGCGAAGCGGGCGCCGGGCGGTCGTTCCTTGCGGGCTCCCCGCTCGTGGAGGATCACGGTCGCTGCCGCCTCGGGGCTGAGCCGTTCGTAGGGCGTGCAGTCGGCGAGGGCTGCGACGCGCATGGGCCGGTGACACTGATCGGCGATGACGCGGCCGAGGGCATCGGCCCCGATCACCGACACCATCATCGTCGTGGTCGAGGGGACGACCGGCTCGTAGTCGGCCGGGGCCTTGAAGGGCCGGCGGCGCGACCCGTCGGCCTCGATGATCACGTGGTCGACCAGGTCGAACCACCGATCGCAGGTCTCGGGGTCCACCCCGATCGCCTTCTGGCCGTCGATCGCCTTCCAGGCCACGACGGGGCCGGTGGTGGCCGCGTCGACCAGCTCGCCGTCGCTCGGACCGAGGAGCGTCGGGAGCCCGCCGGTCTGGTCGTGCCCCATCTTGGTGGTACACGTCAGGACACGGGCCCCCGGGAGCTGGCGGCCGAGGGTGTGCATCACCGTGGTCTTGCCGCCACCACCGACGATGGCGACGTGTTCGTGCGCGCCGAGGCCGAGATCGTCAGCCAGTGAGCTCAGCGGGCGGAGGTCGACCACGTCATCACCGCCTCCAGCACACCGCCGCCCACGCTGAGCGCCTTGTCGGAGATCTCGTTCACGTCGGTGTCCATCCGAGGATCGACGTCACCGATCTTCAGTCCGGCCCGGACCTCGGTGCCGCTCCGGATCAGGCCCCGGACGACACCGGCGAACGGGGCTCGCACGACCGCATCCCCGGCGTTCCCCAGCGGATCGCCATCGGCCACCATGTCGCCGATGGCGACGGTCCACGTCACCAGGCCGTCGGCGGGCGCTCGCAGGACGCGTTCGGCTGAACGGCCGCCAACGGTGCCCGGGGTGCCGGTGTCCGGAGCCGCGCTGCCGCTCCAGAGGCAGCGCCCCAGCCTCGGGCCGCGCATGGTCTCGATCACGGCGTGGCAGTCCACGCCGGCCTCGAACCCCGGTCCGAGCGCCACCACCAGCCGAGCATCGTCGATCGACGTGTCGAGGTTGCGCTTCGCGAGCCGGGCGTCGACCACCACGTCGGCTCCGATGTCTGGAAGCTCCGGGCTGACCACCACGCCGACGTCGCCGCCGAACGCGATGTGCACCGCCTCGTCGGGCCGTCGGGCGAGACGACCCACCATGCCCTCCACGTCCACCCGGCCCTCGGCCACCGCGGACGACAAGGCCACGGTCCGGCGGACGGTCAGCGGGTCGGCCAGCTCGGTCACCACGACGGCAAGCCCGGCTCGGGTCAGCCGCCAGGCGACGCCGGTGGCCAGATCGCCGCCCCCGCGGATCACACAGAGCTCGTCAGCCACCGCGTTCCTGGCCGATCACCTGCGCCAGGATCGAGACCGCGATCTCGGCCGGGGTCTCGGCGGCGATCTCGATGCCGATGGGGGAGCGGACCCGGGCGAGCTCGCCCTCGTCGACGCCGGCGTCGAGCAGTCGCTGCCGGGTGGTCGACCAGCGGCGGTTGCTGCCCATGAGCCCGATGGTGGGCACGGGAGTGGCCAGCAGCGCAGGCAGGATCTCCACGTCCAGATCGACGTTGCGGGTGACCATCACGACGCGGCTGTGCGCGTCCGGGGGCGCAGTGGCGAGGGCCTCGGCGATGGTCCCGGTCAGGACCTCGTCGGCGCCGTCCAGATCGTCCGTGAGCTCGGCGCGGTCGTCCCACGCGATCACCCGGTAGCCCAGCCAGTCGGCCAGCTCGACGACGGCGCGGCCCACGTGGCCGATGCCGATCACGTACACGGTGGTCTGGGGCATGTGTGGCTCCAGGTACAGCTCGACCTCACCGCCGCAGACGCCTGGGTCGCCGGTGCGGGGGTCGAGGAGGGAGTAGGACAGGCGACGGGGCCGCCGCTCGACCAGGACGTCGAGCGCCTCGGCGATGACGCGGGCCTCCATCTCGCCGCCGCCGATCGACCCCGAGGTGGAGCCGTCGGCGAACACGAGCATCTTCGAGCCCGGGCGTCGAGGGACCGAACGGCTGGAGTCGACCACGGTGGCCAGCACCACCGGACGCCGGTCCTCCACTGCCTCCAACAGCTCGCGGAGCAGACTCACGAACGGCCCCAGAGCCGGCGAGCCTGCTCGTGCGTGCGAGCCCGCATCCGGTCGAGGTCGGCGAACATGACCTCGCCGTCGCGCACCCGCCACTGACCGGCGACCATGACGTCGCGGACGTGGGTGTGGTTCCGCCACAGGACGAGCTGCTCGGCGAGGTTGTGCGCGCTGACGGGGGTGGGGAACCGGGCATCGACGAGCTGGAGGTCCGCCGACCATCCCGGCTCGAGGCGACCGACCCGCCCGAGGTCGAGCGCCCGGGCACCGCCTTCGGTGGCCATGTGCAGGACGGTCGACGCGGGCATCGCGCCCGGATCCTGGAGGCGGGCCTTGTGCAGCAGGAACGCGCCTCGCATGACCTCGAAGAAGTCGTTGACGTACCCGTCGGACCCGAGCCCCACGGTCACGCCGGCGTCGGCGAGCTCGGGGATGGGAGCGATGCCGCCTCCCACCTCGCAGTTGGCCAGTGGCATGTGCGAGACCTTCATGCCGGTCTCGGCGATGAGCTCGCGTTCGCGGTCCGAGAGCTGCACACACTGGCTGGCCAGGAAGCCGGGGCCCGCGACGCCGATGTCCACGTAGTGCTCGACGGTCCGCTTTCCGAGGTGCTCCTCGGCCCACCGGCCCTCGTGCACGCCCTCGTTGCAGTGCGCGTGGGCCAACACCCCGAGCTCGGTGGCCAGCTCGAAGGCGCGGCGGATGTAGTCGGGTGAGCACGTGAACACGGTGTGCCAACACATCAGACCGGAGACCAGGCTCGACTCGTCGGTCCGACAGGCCTCGATGAGCGCGACGTTCTCGTCCAACCCGAGCTGGGCGATCTCGGGCCCGGCGCGCTCGGTGGCCTCGAAGCTCAGCAGACCCCGCAGGCCTCGTCGCTCGACGACCTCCTTCTGTGCCAGCAGCGCGTCCGGCAGGGCATGGGGCGCCTCGAGGATGTCGTAGAAGGTGGTGATGCCCGACCGCAGCATCTCGGCACAGACCCAGTCGGTGGCCGCGGTGATCATGTCGTGGTCGAGGGCGTCCTCGACCTTGGGCCACCAGTAGTCGTCCAGGAAGCTCCAGAACCCGTCGGGCGCCTCGTCCACCGGGATCCCGTGCGCGAGCACCCCGTAGAGATGGACGTGTGCGTTCACGAAGCCCGGGAGCAGGACGTGGTGGTCGCCCCGGACGACGTCGTCGTCGGGGTGGTCGGCCACCAGGTCGTCGATCGGGGCCACCCGATCGACCAGGCCGTCGACCACCCGGACGCCGTGCTGACGCAGCGGCGGCTGATCGGCGGCAGCCAGCAGCCAGTCCGCGAGGACCAGGGTCATCGGCGGTCACCCCTCGTTCTGCCAGCGTGAGGACAGGTCATGACCTGACGGGACGCTGGCAGAACGATCTCGTTCACACGACCCCCTGGGCCTGCAACGCGGCGTGGACACGCTCGGGTGTGAAGGGGAGGTCGTCGATGCGGGCGCCGGTGGCGTGGAGGATGGCGTTGCGGATGGCGGGGGCCACGCCGTCCTTGGGGATTTCGGCCACGGCCTTGGCGCCGAAGGGGCCCGAGTCCTCCATGGTCTGGATCAGGTACACCTCGGTGTCGGGCATCTCGTCGGCGCGATAGATCTTGTAGGGCCCCAGTTCGGCGTTGACCATGCGGCCCTCGTCGTCGAAGGCGTACTCCTCACAGTGGGCGTACCCCAGCGCCTGGATCATGCCCCCTTCGACCTGGCCCGACGCGGTGACCGGGTTGATGGCCACGCCACAGTCGACGGCCATCAACAGCTTGATCACCGTGACCTGGCCCGTCTCGATGTCGACCTCGATCTCGGCGAACTGGCCCGCGAACGGCGGGGGGCACTCGGGCGACACGTACGACGCCGTCCCCATGATCTGCTCCTGGTCCTCCCAGTGCAGCGAGTCGAGGGCGATGTCCTCGAGCGAGCACGACGACCCGTCCGGTGCCCACGCCCGCTTGTCGCGCAGCTCGATGGTGCACGGCTCGTCGACGTTCAACAGCTTCGCGGCCCGCTCCTTGATGCGTTCGCGCACCTTCTCGGCCGCCATCTTCGCCGCCGTGCCCGAGATGTAGGTGGTCGACGACGCGTAGGCGCCGGTGTCGAACGGGGTCACGTCGGTGTCGGAGGAATAGACCTTGATGTCGTCGAGGTCGACGCCCAGCACCTCGGCGGCGATCTGGCCGATCACGGTGTCGGCGCCGGTCCCGAGGTCGGTGGCGCCGATCAACATGTTGAACGAGCCGTCGTCGTTGATCTTGATGCTGCAGCCGCCCATGTCGAGGAACGGGATGGCGGTGCCGTGCATGCAGAACGCGAACCCCAGGCCGCGACGGATGTGCGGCCGCTCGGGGTCGATCCTCCACTCCGGATCGGCGGCTCGATGCCACGCCATGGCCCGCTGGCCCTGCGCCATGCACTCCTCGATGCCCGACGACAGGACCTTGGGGTACTCGTCGAGGTCGCCCTCGGCGACCGAGCGCTCACCCAGGTGTGGGGCGATGTCCAGCTCGGAGCCCACCTTCACCCAGTTCTTGCGCTTGAACTCGATGGGGTCCATGTCCAACGCGTGGGCGATGTCCTCCATGTGGGCCTCGAGCGCGAACTCGGCCTGCGGTGCGCCGTAGCCCCGGTAGGCGCCGGGGACCGGGATGTTGGTGTAGACGACGTCGCAGTCGAACTTCTTGTTCGGGCAGTTGTACGACGTCAGGCCGCGCAACCCGCTGACGGTCTGCACCGTGTACGCGTGGGTGCCGTAGGGGCCGGTGTTGCCGATCAGGCGCATCGACTGCGACACCAGCGTGCCGTCGTTGTTCACGCCGGTCTTGTAGGTGATCGTCTGGGGATGGCGCGTACGGGAGGAGATGAACTCCTCCTCCCGGTTCAGCTCCACCTTCACCGGCCGCCGGGTGGCCTGCGCGAGGTGCGCCGCGATGTCCTCGATCAGCATTTCCTGCTTGGCACCGAAGCCGCCGCCGATGCGGGGCTTGATCACTCGCACGTCCTTGATCTCGCGGCCGATCAGCGGGGCCAGCATGCGGCGGGTGTGGAACGGCACCTGGGTTGCGGTGCGGACCACCATGCGCTCGTCCGGGTCGAGCCACGCCACCGAGATGTGGTTCTCGATCGGGACCTGCTGGACCTGGTGCACGCGGTAGGTCATCTCGAAGACCTGGTCGGCCTCGGCGAAGCCGGCCTCGACGTCGCCTCGCTGCGCCTCGATGTGGTGGACGATGTTCCGCTCGCGGTCGTGGATGTGTTCGGTGTCCTCCTCGTCGTGGATGACGGGGGCGCCCGGCTGCATGGCCTCCAGCTCGTCGAACACGGCGGGCAGGACGTCGTAGGTGACCTCGATGAGGCGCAGGGCCTCGTCGGCGATCTCGGCCGTCTCGGCGGCAACGGCGGCCACCCGGTCGCCGACGTGGCGCACCTTGGTGTCGAAGCTCACCTGGTCGTACGGGTGGGGGTTCGGCCAGCTCTGGCCACCAGACGCGTACTTGATCCTGGGCGTGTTCTTGTAGTGCAGGACGGCGTGGACACCCGGGAGCGCGACCGCCTTGGAGTCGTCGATGTCGACGATGTGCGCGTGGGCGTGGGGGCTGCGCAGCACCTTGCCGACCAGCTGGCCTCGCTCCTCGAAGTCGTCGGTGAAGGCGGGGTTGCCCTTCACAAGGCGGACGGCGTCGACCTTGACCTCGGGCTTGCCCACCACGGCCATCTCCGGCACGTCCTTGGACGGCACCAGCCGGGGCACGGCGCTGGAGGCCTCGGGCCGGGGGTCGGCCGGGTCGACCTCGACCGCGTTGGTGCCGTCGGTCATCGGCGGAAGGATCAGCGGACCGAACGGCTGGGTCTCCTCGCCCCGCATGAGCGCGGCGGCCCGCAGGACGGCCTCGACCGGCTTGGTGTACGCGGTCTCGCGGTCGAGGATGCCCGACAACATGTCCCGGACCTCGTCCTCGGTGGGATCGGGAGTCTGCTGGAGCAGGGCCCAGGTCCCGAGGATCATCGCCGGGGTCGAGTAGCCGGACTGCATCGCGCCGGTGGCCACGAACGCGGCCTGGATCGGGTGCAGCTCCGGTTGGTTGAGGGCCTCGACCGTCATGACCTCGTGGCCGTCGGCCTGGGCCGCGAGCATGCAGTCGGTGTTGACCAGACGGCCGTCGACCAGGACGGCGGAGGCGCCGGTCTCGCCGGTGTCGGAGCCGTAGCGCACGCTGATCAGACCGTGGCGCCGCAGGACGGCCATCAGGGTCTCGAACGGGTCGCAGTCGATCGTGGTCTCGGTGCCGTTGAGGGCGATGGTGATGCTCACGAGGAGACCTCCTGGACGGCACGGGCACTGAGGGTGTCGACGAGGTGGAGTCGATAGTCGGACGATCCCCGGAAGTCCGCGGGTGGTTCGAGGCCGGCGGTGGGGTCGGTGGGGTCGGCGAGCACCGGGTAGACCCCGACGCCGGTCAGGGCCAGACGCACGCCGGCGTCGGTCGCCCGGGCGACGGCGGCCACGATCGGCGTGTCGGCGGGGGTCCGGCCGGTAGCGGCGATGGCGCCGGTGCCGCCGGTCTCGACGGTGACGGCGGTGACGATGCGCTGGCCCACGCACTCGGCCAGCGACTCGCTCAGCGCGATCGGGTCCTGCCCGTGCAGCGCCACCTGCGCGCCGTGCACCAGCAGGCCGGCGAGCAGCACGCTGTCGGGGTCACCGAGAGCGACGGTGCCGCCCACGGTGGCCTGGTTGCGCAACGCCGACGGCAGCTCGCGGCGAGCGAGGTCCCGTAGCAGTGTCGGTGCGGCCTCGGCCTCGGTGAGCTCGCCCAGCCGGACCATGGCGCCCAGGCTCAGCCCCTCGCCGGCGGCCGTGATCGACGCCAGGCCCAGGGCCTGGAGGTCGACCAGTTCGACGGCTTCGGGGCGAGCGACGCGACTCTGGGGCACCACAACGGTGCCGCCGCCGAGGGCTCTTCGATTGGGTGCAGCCAACAGGGACAAGGCCTCGTCGAGGCTGTCGGGCCGGTGATACGCGGCGATCGACGGCACAGGATCCTCCGTCTCCGATCGGCCCTCCCGGGGATGCGCCGCCGGTCGAGTCAATGCTCGGGATATTCGGTTCTGGATCGGAGATCCTAGTGCTGCCACCGTCGGCGTGGGGAAGCCGCCAGTCCCCGGTTCACACACCGTTCACAGCCGCCCTGTTCGCGTCGTCGCTACAGTCCGGCCATGCATCAGCCGATCGTCCCCGACGACATCGCGGCGCCGGCAGCGAACTATGCCCATGCGCGGCTGACCGAGGGCGCGGGGCGATGGCTGCACACCTCGGGTGTGGTGCCGATCGCCCCCGATGGGTCGGTGCCGGCGGCGTTGGTCGATCAGGCCGAGGTCATCTGGACCAACATCGCCGCCATGTTGCGCGACGCCGGTATGGGACCCGGTGACGTGGTGTCGGTGACGACCTACGTGACGCCCGGCCACGACCTCGCCGACGTGATGGCCGTCCGTGATCGAGCGCTCGACGGGAACCTCGCAGCGTCGACCCTGGTTGTCGTGCCCGAGTTGGCTCGCCCCGAGTGGCTCATGGAGATCGCCGTCATCGCTGCGGCGTGACCACGGCGGCCTCCGCCGTCCGATCGCGGGACTGCCGCCACAACACGACCGCGGCGACGACGCACGCCACCGCCGCCGCCACCGAGAAGATGTGGATGGCGGCGAACCCGTCTCGGATGCCGTCGATGGTCGACGGATCCACCGCAGCATCGTCGCCACCGAGCAGGTCGCGAACCACTTCGACATCGCCCGCCTGACGGTCCACGACGAACAACAGGACGGCGCCACCGATCGCCACGCCGTAGGTGATGCACAACGTCCGGATGAACTGGTGGGCGCTGTTGGTGCGGCCCATCTCGGCGGGGGCGCTCGAGGACTGCAGCAGGTTGAGACCCGACGTCGACACGAACCCGATCGACAGGCCGACGGCGAAGTACGCCGCCAACACGACGGCGGTGGGCCACTCGGCCAGTACCGCGATGGCGGCGATGACCAGCGACGGCACGGAGAAGAGTGAGCCGAAGAGGATCAGCTCGGCCTCGGTACGCCGTCCGAGCGCCCGACTCACCACGAACGCGGCCGCTGTCCACCCGATGGTGAGGAACATGACCGAGAACGCCGCCGCCGACTCCGACCAGCCCTTCACCGTCCGCGTGTACAGCGGGAGGTAGTTGTCGGCAGCGAGACCGGCGATGAGGACCATGCCCGAGGTGACGTGGATGCGTCGGAGCGGGAACCTCGTGAGGTGCACGCGCGCCAGCACCGGGTCGGCGTGGCGGCCGGAGTGGTGCCACAACAGCGCCCCGCAGGCCGCGGCGATCACGACGCCGACGGCGGCCCCGGTCCAGGTCGAGCCGATGCTGGCCACCCCGACCAGCGACGCCATGACGAGCCCGGTGATCAGGCCGACGCCGTACCAGTCGATCTGGATCCGGATCGGCTTGTCCCGGGTGCTGGGCAGTGATCGCCACCCCATGGCCAGGGCGACGACCGTCAGTGGTATCTGCGCGAGGAACACCAACCGCCAGGACCCGATGGCGAGCAGGCCGGCCACGATGACGGGGCCGCCGAAGCCGAGCGTGCCCCACACCATCGAGTTGGCCGCGAATGCCCGTGGTCGCAGCGACACGGGGTAGGCCAGCCCCACGGCCGCCAGCGCCACGGCGATCACCAGACCGCCACCGAAGCCCTGGAGGACTCGGGCCGCGATGAGCGTCTCCATGTTGGGCGCCACCGCCACGAGCACACTGGTGAGGAGGAACCACAGACCGGTGACCCGGAACGTGCGTCGGACGCCGACGGCATCGATGACGGGTCCGGCCGCCAGGCCGGCGATGGCCGAGGTGGCCAGGAACCCGGTGATCACCCACGGCACCAGGGCCACGTCGCCGAGGTCGTCGGTGATGCTGGGGAGCGCGGCGACGATGGCGAGCCCGTCGAAGGCGACCAACGCCACGACGGTCAGGTTGGCGACGGTGACCGTGACGTACGGCGCCCGCCAGATGCTTTCGCCGCCGGCGGCGCCGGTCTGGTCTTCGTCGACGGTCACCGACGCACGCTAACAACTCCGATGCGCCGTCCGGTTCTGCCGGCGACGTTGCTCACCGGGCGCGGGTCAGCCTGCTGGCGACTCCGGCGCGACGGAAGACTTCGGCAGCCGAGGCCGTGGCCGCCTCGACCAGTGCCGCCTCGTCGACGCCCACGACATCGCCGCCGTCGATGAGGATCCGCCCGCCGACGACCACGTGGGTGATGTCCGCGGGAGCCGCGCAGTACACGAGCGCGCTCGGGACCCGGTGCACCGGAGCGACGAACACCGAATCCAGCGAGACCACCAGACAGTCGGCCAGCATGCCGCGGGCCAGGACACCGACGTCAGCGCGCCCGAGCGCGGCAGCGCCACCCCGGCAGGCCATCGTGATCACGTCCTCGGGCTGCAGTGCCATGGCATCGAGGTGATGGACCTTCTGGAGCAGCGCCGTGGCCTTCAGGACCTCGAACATGTCCTGGCGATTGTTCGAACCCGGGCCGTCAGAGGCCAGCGCGATGCGAATGCCGCGCTCGCGCATCTCGAGGATCCTGGGAACCCCCGACGCCAGGTACATGTTGGAGACGGGGCAGTGGACCACGATGGCGTCGCGTGCCGCGATCAGGTCGAGCTCGTCGTCGTCGAGCCAGACCGAGTGCGCCAGCTGGACGTCGGGGCCGAGCAGTCCCAACGACTCGAGCCAGGTGACGTGCCGCAGCCCGCGTTCGTCGAGGCTCATCTCCACCTCGACGGCGGTCTCGGCACAGTGAATGTGACAGCCCGCACCCCAGGACCGCGCATCGGCGATGGTGGCCTGCATGGCCTCGTCCGAACAGCCCCACGGGATGAGCGGGGCGGTCTCGATCCGGATGCGGTCGTCGTCGTGCCCGTGCCAGCGCTCGCGCAGCGCCGTCGTGCGGTCGATGATGGTGCCGGCGTCCTCGGAGAGCGATGGCTCGTAGTTGCGGTCGGCCCAGCCCCGGGCCAGCAGGAACCGGATGCCGAGGTCCGCGGCCGCCTGGCAGACGGCGTCGTCGATGGCCTCGTCGATGTGGATGTACTGGTGGTCGATCACCGACGTGGCCCCGCCCCGCAGGTTCTCGATCAACCCGACGGTGGCCGCGAGCCCAGCCGATTCGCGATCCAGATGCACGGCGCCGGGCCAGATGCAGTCGCGCAGCCAGTCGAGCAACGGCTTGTCGTCCGCCAGGCCCCGGAAGAACGTCTGGAAGAGGTGGGTGTGGGCGTTCGTCATCCCCGGCATCACGGCGGATCCGGTGGCGTCGATCACGCGGTCGGCGGCCTCGATCATCGCGGACGGCGGCTCGCCCGGTCCCACCTGGGCGATGCGGTCATCCTCGATCAGCACCCAGCCCGGATCGTGAACCGTGAACGCGTCGTCGACCGTGACGACGGCCCCGCCGGAGATCAGCAGCGACGTCACGGACGGAAGTCGGCGAAGGCGTCGACCACCGGGCCGATGTCGGGCATGAGCGGGTAGAGGATCGGGCACGTCACACCGGCGTCGATGTACTCGGCGACCTTGTCTCGGCACTCGGCCGCGGTGCCGACCGCCATCAGGCTGCGACAGAGGTCGTCGGGGATGAGGTGGGCCGCCTTGCGATAGTCCTCCTCGGTGGCCGGCCAGCCGACGATCTCCTGGACCCGTTCGACCAGCTCTGGGTCTGCCCCCGAGGCCTCCATGATGTGGGGCTCGGTCCCGAGGTAGTAGGCCACCAGCGACTTGCCGACCATGACCGCCTCGTCGGGGTCGTCGTCGGACAACGAACACGCCAACAGCTCGGGCCGGTCGACGTCATCGAGCGTCTTGCCGGCGCGCTCGGCGCCGACCCGCACCCGTTCCACCGCGTCGCGTATGTAGTCGGTGCTCACCACGTAGTTGAGGACGGGGCCATCGCAGATCTCACCCGACAGCTCGAGCATCTTCGGGCCGGTGGCGCCGATGTAGATCGGGATGTCTCGGGGACTGGTGTCGCCATAGGCCACGTCGAGTCGGACCCGGTCGAGGGTCACGAACTCGCCCTCGTAGGTCACCTCTTCCATGGTGAACAGCTCGCGGATCGCCTCGATGTTCTCGCGCATGGCCGTCAGCGGCTTGCGGCGGCCGGCGCCGACGCGCGACGCGATCGGCTCCCACCAGGCGCCGAGGCCCAGCATGACCCGGCTCTCGCCTTCGGGGGTGAGCCCGCCCAGCTCCCACATGGTGCTCCAGGTGGCGGCGATCACGGCCGAATTGCGCGTGTAGATCGGCAGCACGCCGCTGCCGATGCGGAGACGACTGGTCTCGGTGAGCAAGGCGCTCATCAGCACCACGCAGTCCCGGGCGAGCCTGGTGTCGGCCTGCCAGATCTCGGAGAAGCCCTTCTCCTCGGCGTACTTGGCGATCTCCAGCTCGTAGCGGATGTCGTGCTTGTCCTGCAGATAGAGCGCCATGCGTTGCGTCATGAGCGGCGATCGTACTTCCGTCACGTCACCAGGTCGCTGCCCTGATCGTTGCCTGTCGTCTCGGGACGGGCGGACGGATCGGTCGCGTTATGGTCTCGCCGATGCGAGTGCTGCTGGTCGACGGCTTCCGAGACGATGCGGAGATCCCCGGGGTGGTGGCCGACGCCCTCATGGCGCGAGGCCACCGGCTCGACCGCCTCCGCCTCGTCGACGAGGGCTTCCAGCGCTTCATGAGCGAGACCGAACGCCGGCAATACCACGAGCCCGACAACCTGGTGACGCCCGAGCAGCAGCGGTCAGCGGAGCTGCTCCGCGCCGCCGACGCGCTCGTGGTCACCACGGCGCTGCGGTCGGGGTCGATCGAACCGGCCGTCAAGAGTTGGTTCGAGCGGGTGTTCGTGCCCGAGGTCTCGTTCACGTTCGCCCCCAGCGGGCGGGTCACCGGGGCCCTGAAGAACATCCGACGCATCGGGATGGTCGTGCGCTCGCCCGACGAGGATCCGAGGCGGCACACCCGGCTCAGCTCCACCCGGTCGGTGGTCCGGGGCGTGCGCATGAGCGCGCACCCGCTCTGCCGGACGACCTACCTGGCCGTCACAGCCGACACCGACGCTCCGGTTGCCGTCGGCCGGGCGTTCCGTCGTTGGTGAGCGCCGCTCAGACGGCGGCGGGTGGGCGACGGCCGTAGGGCAGCCGCTGCCACACCTGGCGGTTCGCACGAGCGGGCCGTCGCCCGGCGAAGCGGTCCTCGACGGAGGCGAGGTGGGCGTGGATCGCGTCGGGTGGTTGCCGGTCGACCTTGTAGAGCGGGAGCCACTCGAAGGTGGCGCTCGCCCCGCACCGCGCCAGGACCAGGTTCGCCAGATGGGCTCGGCCCCACTCGCCCTGCACGGTGTTCAGCAGCTGGCTCGATCCCAACGAGGTGACCGCCACCAGGCGCTCCACGCCAACGAGTGCGTTCTCGGCGAGCATGTCCTGCAACCATTCGAGCAGGGAGGCCGGCTGGCCGCCCCACCACGTGGGGTAGACGAGCACGAGCTCGTCGACGCCGGCGAGGTCGGACGAGTCGGGGCGCTCGCCCTGGCAGAGCCGGCGGACGAGGTGCTCGCGCCCGGCCGTCGTGAGCCCAGCGACGACTCGCTCCAGCAGCGCTGCGTTCAGGCTGTCGGGCACAGGGTGGGCTTGCACGACGAGCATTGGCATCGCCTCACCTTATGTGAGGCGAGGGGCCAGGCCCATCGGCCTGACCCCTCCGTGACGCGTCCGGGTCAGGACATCGGGGGGCCGACGAACTCCGCCTCGTACGGGCCGATGGCTTCGACCAGCTTCGGAATGTCGGGCTCGGTCGGATCGGGGATCCGCGCCTCGGGTGCTTCGACACCGGCGTCGACGTGGAACTGCTCGAAGCCGCCCGGAGTGTTGATCTCGAGCATCTTGGCGCCACCGTCGCCGGCGATGAAGCAGTGGGGCACGTTGCGGGGGAGGAAGATCGACTCGCCCGCGCGCACCACCGTGGTCGGCGCGTCCATGTCGCCGAGCCGCGCCGTGATCTCGCCCTCGATGACGTGGATCGCCTGGTCTTCCCGGTGATGCACGTGCATCGGCGGCGAGAAGTGGGGAGGCAGCCACTGCTCCATGATCGAGATCGCGCCGCCCGTGTCGTCGCCACTCACCGTCGTCCGCATGAACACACCTTCGAACCAGATGTCCTTGGTACCTCGTTCCGCCATCGTCATCGCCTTTCTCTTCGATCGCTCTTCGATCGCTTTTTGGTTGTTGCTCAGGGCCGATCGACGGTCCGCCATCGCTCCACCCCGTTGTGAGATGACAGTCTCACGATGAGACGTTAGTGTCAAGAGGCAATCAGTCCACGGGAAGGAGGCGCCGCCGATGGCGACAAGGGAACGGCAACGAGCACGGACCCGCCAGGCGATCCTCGACGCCGCCGGCGAGCTGCTCGACGCGCACACCGAGGTCACCATCGAGGCAGTGGTGGAGGAGTCGGGCGTCAGCCGCGCCACCGTCTACCGCTACTTCGAGAGTGCGGACGACATCGCTTGGCACGCCATCACGGACCGCATGACCGTCGACGCCGAGGACGTGGTCGACGCAGCTGGACCCTCGCCCGTCGACCGGATCGTGGCAGCCGAAGGGGCGGTGCACGACTACCTGTTCAATGAGCCCGACAACCTTCGCCGTGCCGTGGCGATCACCGTCGCCCGCGTCCTCGAGGGTCGGGCCGAGGACACCGACCGTCCTGCTCGTCGCCTTCGCTACATCGACAGCGCCATGGCACCCATCGTCGACCACCTCGACGACGAGACCGCGTTCAAGCTCCGGCACGCGCTCGGCACCGTGCTCGGCGCCGAGGCCTACGTGTCGCTGGTCGACGTGTGTCGCGTCGACCCCGACGACACGCGCGGCGTCCTCTCGTGGGCCGCCCAAGCTCTGATGCGCCAAGCGATGCTCGACGCCGGGATCGAGCCCGCCTGACTCAGGCCGCCGACCCCACCAGCATCGCGCCGGCGAGGATGAGGGCCACGGCGAGCACGACGCGCCCCGTGCGTTCGTGAACGCCGAACACGACCGCGCCCACCAGGACCACCGTCAGGTTCTGGGAGGCCAGCGACAGTGGTGCGACGATCCCCACGCGGCCACGGTCGAGTGCCTCGAGGAGCAGCGGCAGCGCGAAGCCGATCACGAGCCCCGACGCACCGAACGCGGGCAGGGCTCGTCGGCACGCGTCGGCGAGGCGCGCTCGCTCGGCCGCGGCCGCCTGCGCCAGCAACACGACTGCGGCTGCCGCGAGCACGATGGCGCCCGCCCACCACGACGAGACCGATGACGACGATCCGACCTCTCGGGCCACCACGTCGCGGAGCCCGAAGCTCAACGCGGTGGCCAGCGCCAGGACCACACCGATGCGCCGGCCGCGGAGGCCGGGCTCCCAGCCGATCACCGCGCTGCCCACGATGGTCACGGCCGTCCCCACGATGATCGCCGCCTGCCACGACTCGTCGAGGAACACGATCGCGAGAACGACCGACCACGCCGGTGACGTGCCCACCAGCACCGAGGTGCGACTGGCGCCGATGCGCCCGATCGCGGCCACGAAGAGTCCTTGCGAGCTGCCCGGTGCGATGGCGCCGACCAGCGCGAACCGCCACAGGTCGTCCCACGCCGGCAGCTCGTGACCGGCGGCGACGGCGACCACGAGCGCCGTCGCGGCCGCGATGGTCACGCCGACGCTCGCGCCGACCACCGCCGGCACGCCGGTGCGTTCGAGCCCCCACCGGACGATGACGATGTTGACCGCCCATGCGGCCCCCGCCAGAACGGCGAGGACGACCGCCGCGGTCACCGGGTCACGTCGTCAGCCGAGGTGGGGGAGGACACCCTCGGACAAGCGGTGGAGTTGCTCCTCCACCTTGCCGTACGGGTCGCCGGGCATAGCCGGGAACAGGATCAGGTCCTCGACGCCGCCGAGGTAGGTGTCGTACCACTTGATCTGCTCGGCCACCTCGTCCGCCGTTCCCACGAGCCACACCTTGTTGTCGAGCGACTCGTCGAGCGACGGGATGAGGCCGGCTTCGGCGGGGCCTCCGTCGGCACCCATGTACCCCTTCGACCAGCCGTACGGGCCGAGGAATTTCCAGTACTCGTCGTGACCCTTGCGCACCGCCTCGATGGCCTCCTCGCGGGAGTCGGCCACACAGGTGTTGACCACCAGCGTCCGCTTCTCGCCCGGCGCGAGCTCGGCCCCGTGCGTTTCCGCGTAGATCTCGGCGTAGCGGTCCCAGAACTGCTTCATGAACGCGTGGTGCTTGAGCCACATCACGCCGCCCCAGCCCTTGCGGGGGACGGCCTCGAGCGTCGGCGGCGAGGTGATCGCCTGCCAGGTCTCGTAGGGGTGCAGTGGGCGGGGGGATCAGCGACAGCTCCTCGACGAAGCCGCCGCGGTCGGGGATGCCGGGCGCCGGGAATTCGTAGATGTCGCCCTTGAAGCTGAACGACTCGTTGTCCAAGGCCAGGTGGATGACTTCGACGGCCTCGTCGAACTGCTTGCGGTTGAACTCGTCCGCGTCGGCCTTGTCGGGGTTGTCGAACGAGCCGATCTTGGAGCCGAAGTTCTCCTGTTCGCGCGGGACCGTGCCCCGACCGATGCCGAGGATGCCGCGGCCGCCCGAGATGTTGTGGAGGGTCGAGAAGTCCTCGGCGAGGCGCAGTGGGGTGCCACATGCCGACGATGTTGAACATCGTGCCGATCCGGATCTGCTCGGTGCGCTCGGCCAGGATCGTGCCGATCTGGATGCCGTTCGGGATGACCTCGTACCCCTCGTACTGGAAGTGGTGCTCGGTCAGCCAGAACGAGTCGAACCCCAGCTTGTCGGACAGGACGCCCATGTCCAGGATCCGCTCGGTGGCGTCCCACACCTCCTTGGCGCCGTAGCGACGATCGGTCGGCGCCGGCGGGCCACCGCCCGCGTCGTCCATTTCGACACCACCGAAGAGGAAGATTCCTGTGCGCATGGCGTCACTGTACGACGATGGTCCGAACCGCGAGAGACCGGACCGTGACAGGAGTCGGCAAGGTGAGACCGAGACCACGAGGTGACCGACGATGACCCGGCGCGGCGTATGGCTGTTTCCAGGCGTCGCGGCGAGCGCGCTGGCCGATGCCGTGGTCGCCGCGGAGGACGCCGGTCTCGACGAGGTCTGGATCGCCGACGAAGGGGTGGCCCGCGAGCCGGTCCCGATCCTCGCGGCAGCAGCGCAGCGGACCGAACGCATCCGCCTGGGCGTCGGCATCACGTCGCCGCTGCTGCGCCATCCCGGCGCGATCGCGGCGACGATGGCGACCCTCGACGAGCTCAGCGACGGCCGCGCCGTTCTCGGTCTCGGCGTGGGAGGGGGCCTGTCGCTCGACCCGTTCGGCATCGCCACGTCCCGGCCCGTCGGGGTGGTGGCCGATGCGATCAGGGTTGCCCGTGGCGTGCTGGGAGGACGGGCGGTCGAGGGCTCGATGTCGTACGAACCGCCACCGCACGCCATGGGCCCGCGGGACGTTCCGCTGTGGGTCGGCGCGCGGGGGCCGCAGTTGGTGGCCCTCGCCGCTCGAGAAGCCGACGGCATCTTCCTGTCCGGCTGCAGCCCGGCTGAGCTGGAGCGCATCGTCCCCGTCGTCCGTGGGACCCGAGCGGCCGTCGAGCTCGCGCTCTACCACTCGGCAGCCGACGGCGACCCCCGCGACTCGGTGAGCCCGTGGGAGGCGGTCGGCAACGACCTGGCGTCGATGTGCGAGCGGTGGCGGCCGGCCTCGGTGGGCATCAACCTCGTCGACCTGGCCTCCGGCGACGACCCCGATGCGGTGCACCTCGTGGCGCGCGCGGCGACCGTGCTGCGAGACGTGGCCTGAAGCGGCCACCAGTCGAACAGGGGAGCGATCAGCAGTCGCGGACGACGTGGAATGCTCGGCACGTCGGGTCGCGGAGCCACGCACCCATTCGTGTGTCGACCTCGGCCACCGCGTCGGGTCCGATGGCCTTCCACTGCTCCATGGACTCCCACCAGATCACTGCGTGGATCGTGTCGGCATCGTCTTCCTCGACCCACATCTCCTTGCGGACGAAGCCGTCTTGGCGTTCGAGGAATCGGCTCCACACCTGCTCCTCGACGCGAAGCCACTCCTCCTGCTCGTGTTCGGCGACGCTGAACGTCAACAGCTCGATGACCATGCCCCGAACCGTAGGAGAGGACGGAGGGGGAACAGGTCACCGGAACGACAGGGATGCGACAGGCCCCGGATGTGAACAGTATGTTTCCAAAGGGCCGTACGGAGGGAGCGCCAAGTAGGGTGCGCGCCAACGGTCCGACGTAGCAGTCTCGAGGAGGGGTCGAGCCGATCATGTCCAGCACGGGAGCGACCCTGTCGTTCGAGAACATCGGGATGATCTTCCCCGACGGCACCGAGGCGCTCCGAGACGTCTCGTTCTCGGTCGACCGAGGTGAGTTCGTGACCATCGTCGGTCCGTCGGGCTGCGGGAAGTCCACCCTCTTGAAGATCGCATCGGGCCTCCTCGAGCAGACGGGCGGGACGGTGGCGGTCGACCGCGAGCGCATCGGCTACGTCTTCCAGGACGCC
>CBDHFJ010000123.1:0-10584 GCA_965262315.1 Acidimicrobiales bacterium | reverse complement strand
GTCACCATCGACGGCGTGCTCCGAGCCATCCATCCCGCCTCCTCCGAGGACCCCGAGCTCGCCGCGCGCGTGTGGGTCCCGGCGACGGCCAGCGAGGTGTGCGTGGGCGAGGTCGCAGCGTCGACGCGCCCGGTCTTCTGGGACGCCGGGACCGAACCCACACCGCTGCCCGAGCCGTCGGCGACCCCGACGGACTCGGAGACGTCGGACGCGGACACCCCAGGGTCTGACGCAACCCCGACACCGTTGCCCACGGCCACGCCGCCGCCCACCTCCACGCCGGTTCCCACGCCGACCCCGGCGCCGCCGGAGCCTCGCTTCTGCACCACGGCAACGGGAACGGTCGACCCGCCCCCGACCCTGTTCCCCGGTCACCGCGTCATCGCGCACTACGGCACGGCGATCACCCCGGTCCTCGGCGTGTTGGGCGAGGGTTCGCCCGAGATGGCACTCGAGCGTCTGGTCGAACAGGCGGCCGCCTACGAGGAGTTCGACCTCCCGGTCGTCCCCGCCTTCGAGTTCATCGTCACCGTGGCGCAGGGTTCACCGGGCGCCGACGGGTTGTACACCCTGGCTCGACCCGCCGACGACGTCCGTCCCTATCTCGACGGGGTGCGCACCGTCGGCGGGGTCGTGGTGCTCGACCTCCAACCCGGTCAGGCCCGCTTCCTCGACCAGGCCGAGCAGTTCGTCGAGCTCCTGATGGAACCCGATGTGCACCTGGCGTTGGACCCCGAGTGGTCCATGGACCCCGGACAGGTGCCCGGGCAGGTCTTCGGCGACACCGACGGCGCCACGGTCAACGAGGTCGCCGCCTGGCTCCAAGCCCTCGTCATCCGCCACGGACTCCCGCAGAAGACGCTGATCGTGCACCAGTTCCTCGACGGCATGGTCGACGACCGCGAGCTGGTGGTCGACCCCGAGGGCGTGGCCGTGATGTTCCACATCGACGGGCAGGGTCCGGTCGGCGCGAAGCTCGCCACCTACGACGAACTGTCGGTGGATCCGCCGTTCTTCAACGGCTTCAAGGTGTTCTTCGACGAGGATTCCCGGGTGATGGACCCCGCCGAGGTCATGACCGTCGACCCGCCGCCCGTCTACGTGTCCTATCAGTGAGCGCCGGCCGTCGGGCGTGAGCCGATGCCGGCTTCGGTGGTGGGGTCGCCGGCGATCCGGGTGTGCACCATCACCCGCGGTTCGCGGTAGTCGAACGGGTGCGCCCGGTGCAGCACCGCCCGGTTGTCCCAGACCACGACGTCGCCCACCTGCCAGCGGTGCCGGTACAGCCTCGGCGGGCGACACGCGGCGTCCATGAGCCCGTCGAGCAACGCTTCGGACTCCGCACTGGCGAGGCCGGGGATGTCGTGGGCGTGGCGGCCGATGAACAGGGCGGGGCGGCCGGTCTCGGGGTGGATCTTGACCAGCGGCCGCAACGGCATCTCGTCCTGGTCGATGCCATACCCGCCCCGTTGGTCTGCACCCGCCCGAGCCTGTGAGTACACCAGCGAGTGATACGCCGCGAGGTCGGCGATGCCGTCTCGGGTCTCGTCGTCCAGCGCGGCGTAGGCGGCACGCATGTCGGCCCACTCCGTCTCACCACCCGACGCCGGCACGACCCGCGCCGACAGGACCGAGGCCTTCGCGGCGATCGGCATGTACGAGCTGTCGGTGTGCCACCCCTCGTTGCCACGCATCACCGCCAGCGCCTGATGATCGTCGGGCACCACGGACCCGTCGGCTCGCTGGTTGGTGATGGCCACGGTGCCACCCCGGTCACGAACGAGGACATCGAGCCCACCGAAGCGAAGCCCGAAGTCGCGCTGCTGGTCGTCGTCGAGGTGCTGCGCCGGAAAGACCAGCAGCGCGTGCTCGAGGAAGGCGTCGTGGATGACCGCCCAGTGGTCGTCGGTCAGCCCTGCGAGCTCGACCCCGGTGACGACAGCGCCGAGCGTCGCATCGAGCGGCTCGACGGCGGGGGCCACGTCACTCCTCGATGCCGTGTCCGGCGGCGATGGCCTCGGCGGTGAACTGCTGGAACTTCGCGGTGTCGAAGCCGACGACCAGGTTGGCCTCGGTCTCGATGATGACGCGGTGGGGCGAGTCCAGGAACTTCTGGAAGTTCTGCTGGTACTTGCCGCGCACGCTCTCGCGTTCCATGTCGGGCAGGCTCTCGGTGCCCGACAGCGCCGGGTAGAACCAGGCCTTGAGCTCGTCATGGCCGGGATCGCCGTTGGCGTGGACGATGGAGTCGCCCTTGTAGGACGCGGTCTTGCCGCCCCGGTTGATGATGATCCCCGACTGGGGGCGCTTCCGGAGGGCCGGCACCCGGGCCCGGCGGGCGGCGCAGGTGGTCCAGAACTTGCCGTGCCGCCAGACATAGGCCACCACGACGCCGACCGGGTACCCCTGGCTGTTGGTCCAGTTGAAGACACACTCGCCGCCCGGGCTGACGAGATCGTCGAGCTCCTGCTCGCTGAGCTGCATGCCGGTCAGGTCTTCGTAGTCGGTGATGGCGTCGTCGGCCATGGGTCCCCCTCGGTTGTCGGTCGGGGCAACCGTAGTCGTCGGTGCAGACGCTGTCGCTCGACCTCAGGAGCCGCCCGCGACACAGAACTCGTTGCCCTCGGGGTCGGCCATGCCGCGACCCCACGCGCACGGACCGACCGGGCCGCCGCCTATCGGAGCACCGCGTCGGTGTAGGCCGCGTGGACGGCGATCTGGGCCTCGGCGTGGGCGATCATGACCTCGGCTCGGCGCAGGTTCTCGCCCGGCTCGACGGTGCGGTAGTAGGTGTCGCCCTGGAGATGATCGGTCAGGAAACGCACGGCGTTCTGCGCCGTCATCCGGACGCCGGCGACCGGGAGCGCCGCCACCTCGGCGGGCCCGAAGCCCAGACCCCAGCCGTCGATGAACGCGTGCACCGCCGCCACCGCGATGTCCACGTCGAACGGTGCACCCGGCTCACCGGGACGCGCGCAGGTACGGACGAGCTCACCCACGTCGGAGAGGATGGTGCCGGCCATCACCGTGTCCAGGTCGAGGACGGCCATCGAACCGTCATCGGCGAACACGAGGTTCACCCCCTTCGCGTCGTGGTGGGCCACCCGTGTCGGGAGCTCGGCCCACGCCCGGCTGCCCGGGTGGTCGTCGATCCAGCCGAGCACCTCGCGCAGCCGTCGGACCGTGCCCTGGGAGTCCCCGAGTCGACCCACGGCGTCGGCAGCGATGGCCTCGTCCAGCGCCGCCACCCGAGACGATTGGTCGTGGTAGTCGGCGACGACGGTGTGCCACCGCTCGGGCGGGTGGATGGCCATCGCCGCATCGAATCGGCCGAACGCCTCACCGATCCGGGCAGCCTCGTCCACGGTCGAGGGCCGTCCGACGACCCGACCCTCGACGTACCGGTACGAGCGCCAGGCACCACCATCGACCTCGGCCAGCAGCGATCCGGACACGGTGGCCCGATACTCGAGCGGCCGAGCAGCAACCGTTCGCATGCACTCGGCCGTGAGGAGGGCGTTCTCCATCAGCGCGTGCGGGTCGACGAACACCTCGGTGTTGATCCGTTGGAGGACGAACCGACCGTCGTCGACGGTCACGAAGTGGGTGTCGTGGACGTTGCCCGGCTCGACCGGATCGAGGCGCCCCCCGTCGAGCGCGAACGCGGCGAGCACCGCCGCCGGCGCCCCCGCTTCCCCGTCTTCCGCCGACACGGTCTCCCCGGGCCCTGGCGTCCTAGGCCCGCGGCTCGCGAGGCAGGCCCAGGACCCGCTCGCCCAGGATGTTCCGCATCACGTTCGAGGTGCCGCCCATGATCGTGTAGCCGGGGGCGTAGAGCATGCCGTGGGTCCACTCGTGGAACAGCATGGTCTCGGGCCCCAACACCCGAGACGCGAACTCGGCGACCCGCCATTCGTGTTCGGTGCAGAAGGCCTTGGTTGCCGCGCTGAATCCCTCGGGCGCCTGCTTGAGCACCTCGCGGTACACGAGCAGTCGGCCGAGTCGGTACTCGATCTCGAGCTGCGCGATCTCCTGCCGCACCAAGGGGTCGGTCGTGTCGGCGAGGGAGACCGCGTGATGGAACATCGCGCGGTTCGAGACCAGGCGATCGATGCCGCCACGCTCGTGGGCGAGCTGGACCATCGTCTGCTTGAACGCATCACCCTCGACGCCCACGAGGTTCTCGACCGGCACCCGGACGTCGGTGTAGTACACCTCGCAGAAGTGCCGGTTGGTGGTCATGTCGGTGATGGGACGCACCTCGATGCCGGGCGTGTCCATGGGGACGATGACCTCGCTGATGCCCTTGTGGGGCGGCCCGCTGGAGTCAGTCCGACAGATCAGGTAGCAGTAGTCGGCGACGTCGCCGAAACTCGTCCAGATCTTCTGCCCGTTGATGACGAACTCGTTCCCGTCACGAACCGCCGACGTCTTCAGCGCCGCCAGATCGGAACCGGCGTCGGGCTCGCTCATGCCGATGCACCACGTGGACTCACCGGTGAGCATCTGGGGCAGGAACTCGGCCTTCTGGTCATCGGTGCCGTAGGCGATGAGGGTGGGGCCCATCTGGCGGTCGGCGAACCACATGGCGGCGATCGGGGCGCCCGCGGCGATCATCTCCTCGGCCACCACGAGCCGCTCGATCGGCGGCCGGGCGTGGCCGCCGTACTCCTCGGGCCAGCCCATGCCGATGAAGCCCTCGTCCGCCATCACCTTGGCGAAGTCCTTGGAGTAGCCGTTGATCCAGCTGTCGTTGTGACGGCCGAAGTCGCGCACACCACGCGCGGCCACCTCGGCTGCCCGCTTCCGCAGCGCCTCGAGCTCGTCGTTGAGCCTGAAGTCGAGCACGTCGTCTCCCATCGGGTCGGAGGATCCCTTCGGATTGTGCCAGGGCAATCGTGTCCGTGCGTGGTTGTGCGACGATGACTCGACCCGACCGTCAGGAGCTCCGATGCCCGTCGTCCTCGTCCACGGAAATCCCGAGACCGCCGCGTTGTGGCGCACGCTCGTCGAGGCCCTCGGCGAGCGCGGCCGCACTGACGTCGTGACCGTGTCCCCTCCCGGATTCGGTGCCCCTCGCCCCGACGGCTTCGGCGCCACCGCCCACGAGTACCGGCAATGGCTGAGCGGCGAGCTGGAAGCCCTCGGCGGAGCGGTCGATCTGGTCGGGCACGACTGGGGAGCCGGCCACGTCTTCGGCGTGCTCGCGGAGCGGCCCGACCTGGTGCGCACCTGGGCTGCCGACTGTGTCGGACTGACCCACCCTGACTACGTCTGGCACGAGGCCGCGCAGCTGTGGCAGACCCCCGAAGTCGGCGAGGAGGTCGTCGCGGCGATCACCGGAGGCACCGAAGCCGAGCGCATCGAACGAATGGCGGGCCTGGGGATCCCCGCCGACATCGCTGCCGAGATCGTGCCCTGGCAGAACGAAGAGATGGGGCAGGCCATCCTCGATCTCTATCGAGATGCCGCGCAACCGGCGATGGCCGACCTCGGTCGCCGACTCGTGGCCTCGGACCTCCCACCCGGCATGGTCATCCACGCCACCGAGGACCACTACGCCGGCGATGCGGAGATGATCCGCCACATGACCGACGCACTCGGTGCGTCGTCCCTGCGCCTCGACGGCGAGGGGCACTGGTGGATGTTCTCCGGCGCTGACACCGCCGCCGACGCGCTGGTGGCCCACTGGGCCGCCGCGGACTGACGATCAGGCGTCGATGCCTGGGATCGGCGCGTGGCGGTCGACGTACTCCTGGCCGGACAGGTGGGCGATCTCGGTCATCACCTGATCGGTGATCTCGCGCTTGATCTGACCGGTCGGCCGCTGCCCCCGATACTCACCGAGACCGATCGGCGCGCCGAACCGGATCGTGATCTCCGCTCCGTAGCGGGGAACCCTGGCGCCCGGCGGCTGGGCCTCGTCCGAGCCGATGATCCCGACGGGAACGATCGGTGCGCCCGACTTGAGCGCCAGGTGCGCGACGCCGGGGTGTCCGCGATGCAGGAGGCCGTCGCGTGACCTCGTGCCCTCGGGAAAGATGCCGACCGCCTCGCCCGCACGCAGCCGGCGCCCGGCCTCGTCCAGCGAGCGGGCCACTCCACGTCCTGACCGATCCACCGGGATCATGCCGGCCGCCGGGAACAGCTTCCGGGTCGGCCAGGCCGAGAGATACTCGGCCTTGCCCAGGAAGCTGACCCGACGCGGCAGGCTGTACATCAACAACACCGAATCGAGAAACGACAGGTGGTTCGCTGCCAGCACCACACCACCGTCGTCCGGCACGTTGGCCGCGTCTTCGAGCTGGACGTCCAGCCAGAGGCGACGCAGAGGCCAGGAGATCCTCCGCGTCGACCCGTACCAGCGACCGATCCGGGTTCCGTCGACCCCGTCGAACACCGGTGAGACGGTTCCGGCTCCTTCTGCACCGACCGTCTTGGTTTCCATCAGTTCGTCCCGGCCGCCATCCACAGGAGTGGCTGGTACTGGCGGACCCGTTCGTTCGGGAGTGCCAGCATGTTCCTCGCCACTCCGGCGAAGGGACTGGTGACCTGATGCAGCTCACCGCCACAGTCGAGGTGACCGATGAGCTGACCCGACCGCACCGTCATGCCAGGACCCGGACCAGCCGTTGGCTCGAGGGGAATGAACACGCCTGTACGGGGAGCAACGACGATGCGGTCGGGCACATCCAGGAGCTCTCCGTGGTGATCGTGGAGAACCGTCTGCGTCGTCATGGAGGAGAAGGTAGGAACGCGATGTTGCCGGTGCGTCAGCTCACCGTGAACGGCATGTTTCATCGGCGGAATCAGCCGTGGCAGTGGTCACAGCACGCCGTCCGGCCGGTGACGGCCGTCACGAGGATGGACGTCCGGAGGGCCGAGTAACGTCTCGTCCCGAATGCGTCGGCGGATGCCCGGCGCGACCGAGGGGGATCACGTGATCATCGTCACCGCCAGGTTGGTGTTCGACAGCGAAGCCAACCGAGACGCGGCCGTCGCCGCCACCGTCGACGTCCAGGCGGCCACCCGCGACGAGGAGCCGGGGTGCCTCATGTACTGCTTCGGCCCCGACCCGGCCGTTCCCACCGAGATCCAGGTCTACGAGCTCTGGACCGATCCCGACTCCCTCGACGCCCACTTCGCCCACCCCAACTACGCCGCGATGGTCCAGGTCCTGCGCGGTGCGGCGGGCTTCAAGGAGTCGATCAACCGGCAATATGTCGCCGACGACCGTGGGACCGTCTACGACGAGACCGGTACCCCGCGGATCGACGCACTCCGGTGACCCGTCGACGGGTCGTGGACCTCCACGCCCACGTGGTGCTGGAGGGCGCCTTCGGCGCGGGCGGACCGATCGGGCCCGATCTCACCGACGAGAACGGTGTGCCCGCGTTCCGGGTCGGCGACTACGTGATGAAACCATCGCCCTATCGAGGGTCGGTGTTCATGGACCTGAACCTGCGGTTGGAGCGGATGGACGCGGCAGGCATCGACGTCCAGATGCTGTCCCCCAACCCGCTTTCCTTCTGCGGCGGCATCGAGGTCGAGGATGCGATCTCGCTGGCCCGGGCCACCAACGACGCCATGGCCGCGCTGGTGTCTGATCGGCCGCGGCTCCTCGGTGCGGCCCAACTCCCGATCCAGGACGTGGCCGGCGCATGCCGCGAGGCCGAGCGCGCCGTGGAGCTCGGCCTCGTCGCCGCCTACGTCGGCACCGACTACGGCGTGGCGTGGGACAGCTCCGACCTCGATCCGCTGTACCGGACGCTCGTCGACCTCGAGCTCCCGCTGTTCATCCACCCCGCCACCAACGACGGCCTGACCGCAGCGCCCGACCGTCGGCTCCACCGATTCGGCTTCGACCTGGTGGTCGGCTACACGTACGAGGAGACGCTGACCACAGCCTCGTTGGTCCTGGGCGGAGTGCTCGATCGCCACCCCGAGTTGGACGTCTGCATCTCCCATGGCGGCGGGGCCACCGCGTTCCTGGTCGACCGCTTCGACGCCATGAGTCGATTCCGGCGGCAACCCGCGGCCTTCGCCGAGGGGCTGCGCCGCCTGTGGTTCGACGCGCACATGGAGGACGGGCCCAGTCGACGGATGCTGATCGACATCGTGGGAACGGACCGGCTGGTGTACGGCACCAACTTCGGCGGCTGGGACACCCCCGCGGTCGCCGACGACTTCGACGCATCACTCACCGACAATGCGGAGCGATTGCTCGGCCGTGACCTGTCGGGGACGATGGGGTGAGCCCCCGGGAGGACCAGATGAGCCGCAGACTACTGACCGATCTCCGCCTGTTCACCGGCGTCGACGGCGAGGTGATCCCCGACGGCGTGGTGCTGATCGACGGCGGCGTGATCGCCTGGGCCGGACCCGCCGCGGACGCTCCGACCGTCGACGCCGACGTGCCGCGGAGCCAGCTCGACGGCCGATTCGTGATGCCCGGCATGACCGAGTCCCACATCCACCTGTCGTACGCCAACGCGCACCCCCAGCAGCTCGACACCCAGCCGGTTCCCACGGCAATGCTCGACGCCGTCGACAACGCCAGGCGGGTGCTCGCAGCGGGCTTCACCTCGGCGATCAGCTTCGGGTCGGCCCAGGGCATCGACCTGCCCCTCAAGGCGGCCATCAAGGGCGGACGAGTGCCCGGTCCCCGCCTGGAGGCGTCGGACCGCGACCTCGGCTCCACCGGCAGCAACGCCGACTCCAAGGCCCCGGGCAGCGAGGGCCGCAAGATCATCGCCGACGGTCCATGGGCTGTCCGTGCCGGCGTCCGGGACCTGGCGAAGAAGGGTGTCGACGTCGTCAAGATCTTCCTCGACGGCGAGGCGATCTCGGGACATGCGCCCCCAGGCGTGCTCAGCTACACCGACGAGGAGGTCGCCGCCGCGGTGGAAGAGGCCCACACCCGGCGCATGCGGGTGGCGTGCCATGCCCGATCGGCCGCGGCCGTCAAGCAGGCGGTGCGCCATGAGATCGACTTCATCGGCCACGCCAACTACCTCGACGACGAGGCGGTCGACATGCTGCGTGCCGCCCGCAACCGCCTGTCGGTGGGCCCGGGCATCGCGTGGGAGATCTCCCTGCTCGATCGGGGCCACGAGATCGGTCTGCCGCGCGAGCTCATGGTCGCCCGCGGCTACCAGGCCGAGGTCGACGCCACCATCGATGCGGTGAAGCGACTCCGCGAGGTGGGCGTTCGCGTGACGGTGGGAGGCGACTACGGCCTCAACATCACGCCACACGGCACACAGGCCAAAGAGCTGGAGTACTTCGTCGACCTGTTCGACATGACCCCCACCGAAGCGTTGCTCTGCGCCACCCGCGACGGCGGTTGGGCATTCGACCCGGGGGGCATGGCCGGGACCCTCGAGGAGGGAACGTGGGCCGACCTGGTGATCGTCGACGGCGACCCGACTGCCGACGTCACCGTGCTCCAGGACCAGTCACGGTTGACGGTCATCAAGGCCGGCATCGAGTACCACGACCTGAACAACGCACAGCCGTACTGCGGTTGACCCGAGGCCGGAGGTCACGCGGGACGAGTGGCCGGCGGCGTCAGCTGCGGGGGACGTCCTTCCACGGGACGCCCTTGTCGACGCGGGGTTCGCCCGGGAGCCCCAGGACCCGCTCGCCGATGATGTTGCGCTGGACCTCGTCGGACCCGCCGGCAATGCGGTAGCCCACCGCGCCGAGCACGTGCTCGCCCCATCCGTACGTGCCCCACTCGCCGTTGTCGGCCACGAGTGCCGGACCCAGGAGGTCGGACACCACGTCGCTCATACGGGTCATCTGCTCGGTCCACACCAGCTTGGTGAGCGAACCCTCGGGACCCGGGTTGCCACCGCGAGCCAGATCGGCGGCGCGGCGGTTGACGAAGCCCTCGACCCGATGATGGATGTAGAGATCCGCGAGCTTCTGACGCATCACCGGATCGGCGGTCTTGCCCATGGCGCGCGCCGTGGCGAGCACCAGATCCCACGAACCCCCGACGCGTCCGCCGCCGCCGGAGTCGTCGGAGTGATCGCGTTCGAAGCTGAGCGTGGTCAGCGCCACCTTCCAGCCCTCGCCGACCGGGCCGAGGCGAAGCGAGTCGGAGATGCGAGCGTCATTGAAGAAGACCTCGTTGAACGAGGCACCGCCGCTCATCTGGGCGATGGGTCGCACCTCGACGCCCTCGTGGTCCAGCGGCACCATGAACGCGGTCATGCCCTTGTGCTTCACCGCGTCGGGGTCGGATCGGGCGATCAACAGGCCCCATTCGCTGAACTGGGCGCCGGAACTCCAGACCTTCTGGCCATTCAGCACCCACTCGTCTCCGTCCTGGTCTGCCCGGCAGGCCAGCGACGCGAGGTCGGAGCCCGCGCCGGGCTCGCTGAACAGCTGTGAGCACAGGATGTTGCACGCGAGCAGGTCAGCGATGAAGCGCTCCTTCTGCTCGTCGGTGCCGAACGCCTCCACGGTGGGGGCGATCAGCCCGCGGGTCACGTTGACGATCTCGTGACTCCCCGGGCTCTCGTACTGGCGCTCGAGCCGACCGAACGCCGATGCGTGCTTGCGGCTCAGGCCGAG
>CBDHFJ010000122.1:0-11004 GCA_965262315.1 Acidimicrobiales bacterium | reverse complement strand
CACCATCGACGCCGGCCGCAAACGCCTCTTCGAAGGCGTCCTCAAGTCGGTGGTCCGGATCCAGTCCGGCACCACCTGCGTCTGGCCCGGCTGCCACGTCCCGGTCACCCGTTGTGAGACCGACCACCTGCAGCGCCACGCCGACGGCGGAAGAACCAACGCCGAATCCGGCGCACCCGCCTGCAAACGCCACAACCGATGGAAAGAGAAGGGGTATTCGATCTGGCGAGCCCCCGACGGCACCTGGGTCACCACCAGACCCGACGGCACCCCCATCGACCCCTGACCCCCTCACCGCGCCCACCTGCTCGAAGCAGGCCCAACAGGGCCGCTTCGACGCGCCCTGGATGCGCGGGATGGAGGCGGTCCCTGCCAGGTCTGTCAACCTGGGCCGTTGGCGCGACACTTGAGGGGATGCGATCTGAGGAGTTCGGCGCTCTGTTCGGCCCGCTCGTGGTCGAGCCATTGGTCGAGGTCGGGTTCGAGCCCTGGGGCAAGTCGCTGTGGTTCACCGCTGACGGGCTCCGTGCTGCGCTTCTCCGAACGGATCGGCGCTACGTATGGCCGTTCCAACTCACCCTCGTCGTTGGACACGACTGTTTGCGGGACTTCGAGGAGCGCTTGCCTGCGCCCCGGTCACGCAACGTGTCGGAATGGCCTGTGAAGTGGCAACCGAGCCAGGCGACTCAGCTCGGGACCGCCAGATGGCGCTACACCCCGTGGAACCTGGGCACGTACCCGCAGGACACCATGGTCGATGGGACTGTGGCAGAACAGCTTCGTGAGATTGCCAACGCCCTGATCGAGGCGATGCCACGCCTTCTGGTATCGGTCAGCCCCGAGCAGGTACTCAGGCGGCTCCACGGGCAGCAGTCACCCGCGTGGTGTGAGCGCAGGTGGATCGACGACTACGAACGCCACCTCGGCTGAATCCGCTGAGCCCCGTGGCATCGCGCTGCTCGATCCAGTCGAAGAATCAGATCGAGGGACACAGGTCTCCCATCAGAACGACGGCGCTGGTCACGTCCAACTCGATGGGATCGATGTCACCCCTCGGATGGGCATAGACCTCGAGTCGGATGAAGCTGCGCCCATCGCCTGCCTCGAACTCGGCCGCCTCTCCTGGCCCGAGGGGCAGGCCGAGGTCCGGGGTGTCAACAACGACCGGAGTGTCGCATGCGTTCGTGACAACAACTCGCACGGGGCTCCTCGCTGACGCCCACACCACCACGAAGGCAATCACCCCGCTCCTCCGAGAACGACGAGCGGGAGGGTCACCGACAGCCAGGATGGTGAGCCCGCCGGTCCGGACGCAGACCGTCGGCGAAACAAGAAGACCAACACGCCAACCAGGGCCGCTCCCGCAGCGAAGGCCACAACGGCTGGCGCTCGCGTTTCGCTCCTCGGCAGCCCCAGCGCTCCCGCCAAGAGCAGCGTCAGCGCAAACAGAACCAGTCGGAGGTTCTCCCAGAGGAATCGGGACCAGTCCCCGCCTGAGGATGCAGCCGCCATGGACGAAGTCTTGCAGACCCATGTCTCGCGACCCCTCACTGCATCAGCACCCCGCTGCAAGTTCGTTGCACCCACCCCGGTCGCGGGATCGAAGATGCCGCGAGTCGCAAGGCGGCTCCGGCCCAGGCCAGCGGGCAACCGGGGTCGGCGACCTACGGGCCGTAGGTGCGGTGGGGGTTGTAGGCAGCCTCGACCGTGTAGGCCTCGACGTCGGGTGTGAGATCGAGGCCGATGCCGACGAAGACCTCGGCGGCCTCGCATTCTCCGATGGGGTACTGCACGACGTTGACCGACAGCAGCTCTCGCCTGGGGAACTCCGACACGCTGACGACGGGTGCGAGGCCGCAGAAGAGGTCGGAGGCGACGATGGCACGGTCGTAGCCGAAGGTGTCGCTCACCACCGCCAGGTCGGTGGACAGGAACTCGTCGGTTGCGCTGCCCAGCCGGCTGGCGTCGTCGACGAAGAAGAGCGTGGCGGATTCGATCAGGCCGAGGGGATCCCGGATGGGGATCTCGACGCCCGCCTGGACCTCCTCGAACGTCACCGCGACCGCCGGCCCGCCGATGAAGCCGTCGAACTGCTCGTCGATCCTCGGGTCGTACGAAACGCTGCGCATGATGTCGATCACTTGCTGCTCGGTCGGCTCGCCCTTGCCCACCACCTCGAGCAGGAGCCCGTAGCCGACCTCTTCGCTCACCCGGATCTCGCCCAGCGGGTTCTGGTCGGCGCGTCCCGGATAGACGATGACCTGCACCTGCCGGCCGTCGAGGTCGATCAGCCGGGACTCGCCGCCATCGGGGAGCTGGGCCAGCCTGCGCACGAATGCGATCGATGACCCGTCGGGCGCTTCGTAGACGGCTGCATCGGCCGACTCGTTGCCCTCCCACGCCGAGAACGCATAGCCATCGGGCAGTTCGCCCGTGAAGGTCATCCCCACCTCGGCGAGCATCCCGAAGTCGAGTCGGGTCGGGCTGGGGGTCGGTGCCGAGGCCACCGTCGGTTCCGAGGTGGGCGTTGGTGGCGGGCTCGCCGTCGGTTCGGGGGCTGCCGTAGACGTCGGCGCAGGCGCCGCATCCTCGGACACGGCTGCTCCCGAGCACGCGCCGATCAACAGGGCAGCGATGATGATGAACAAGTCCCGCCGTCGACCCATCCGTCAAGGGTGGCACAGGCAACCGCGCCTACCTCGGCAGCGCTCCAGGCGACTGTTGGAGTCGCAGGCCACTCAGCTAATGTAGAGATGTATCTACAAGGAGACCGATCGTGGCGACGCGGATGAGCAGCAGAGAGTTCAACCAGGACACCAGCGGTGCAAAGAAGGCGGCCGAGCGCGGTCCGGTCTACATCACCGACCGGGGCCGACCGGCACACGTTCTGCTGACGTTCGACGCCTACGAACGGCTGGTCGGGACGAATCGGGCGCTGGACCTCCTTGCCGAGCCTCGGGGGGTCGAGAGAGTCGAGTTCGTCGCGCCGAAGAGCGACGAGCCGGCCCGGCCCGCGAGCTTCGACTGATGTTCCTGCTCGACACCAACGTCGTGAGCGAGCTCCGCAAGGTCCGTTCGGGACGTGCAGATGCCGGCGTCGCCGAGTGGGCAGCAGAGGTGCCCTCGGCGCAGCTGTTCATCTCGGCAATCACGATCCACGAGCTCGAACACGGTGTGCTCCTGATGGAGCGATCCGATGCCGCGCAGGGCGCGCTGCTCCGGCAGTGGCTCGACCAGAGCGTGGCTGCGGCCTTCGAGAGCCGCGTGCTCGCCGTGGACGAGCGAACGGCGCGCAGAGCTGCTGCGTTGCACGTGCCGAATCCTGCCCCGTTTCGAGACGCGCTGATCGGGGCCACGGCGCTGGTGCAACGACATGACGGTCGTGACCCGCGACCTGAAGGACTTCGACCGCTTCGACGGAGTCGAGGTGGTGAACCCCTGGCGGTGATCGCCTGAGCGGCTGCTGGTCGGGCCG
Source organism: Acidimicrobiales bacterium (assembly GCA_965262315.1). Lineage (GTDB taxonomy): Bacteria > Actinomycetota > Acidimicrobiia > Acidimicrobiales > UBA8592 > JBCCFK01. Next base: position 7,529 of record CBDHFJ010000122.1, on the reverse strand, counting down.
GTAGCATTCCGCCTGCGTGGAGACCGACGAGATCGACCGCCTGCTCGAGCGTTACGGGGCCGCCGAGGGCCGCATCGCCGCGAACCTGCTCGAGCTCCACGATCACCCCACGTACGACCTCCTCACGTCGGGGGCGCTGACGGGCACGACGGCGCGGCGGCTGGGGGAGTTCGCCGACGACGCACCACGCCTCTGGACCGATCTCGACGCGCTCGGCGCGACCCTTCGGGAAGCCCGAGCGATCCGGGCCGAGGGGCGGATGAACAACGAACGCCGGGAGCGACTGGCCGAGCTGCTCACGGGACCGTCGGTCCTGGTCGACGTGGGCACCACCCCGCTGGCCGAGCGGGATCTGCTCGACCCCGAGCACACCGAGACCCGGGTCAGCATCGAGGACCTGTTGGCTCGCCTGCGTGACCTCTACGAGCCGCTCAGGGACGGGGTGGCGGCCATCGACGCCGTCTGGCGGGACGTCCTGCCTCGCCTGGACGCCGCCGACGTCACCGGCGGCGAGCTCGCCGGCGAGCTCTCCGAGCTGGGGACGGCCGAGCCGAGTGTCGACCGTCTCCAGCGGCTCGTGGTCGATGTGCGGAAGCGGGTCATGGACGATCCGCTGGGCCTCGACCCGGAGATCGGGACCGAGCTCGATCGCCTGGCCGCCGATGCCGCTCGCCACGTGGGCGAGCTGCGCCGATCGCACGACGAGCTCGATGCGGACCTGGCCCGCACCGAGGTCCTGGTGGCCGAGGCCCGTTCGCTGCGGTCGCGGGCTGCGGTGGCCCTGGCCGAGGCCCGCGCCAAGATCGCAGCCCCGAAGGGCCTGGCGCAGGTGCCCGCCGAAGCGGCCGTGGACGAGCTCGCCCGGCGTGGTCACGAGCTGCGTGCCACCGGGGAGTCCTGGCAACACGTGCGGGCCAAGCTCGATGCGTTCCTCCGCCTGGCCGAGCGCCTGGTGGCGCAACTCACCGACGCCGAGCGGCGAAATCGGCACCCGATCGAGCATCGGGATCAGCTTCGAGGACTGTTGGGCGCCTACCGGGCGAAGGCGGCCGCCGTGGGGCTGATCGAGGTCCCGGCCATCGGCGACCTGGCCGACGAGGCCCACAACGAGCTGTACACATCGCCCACGGACCTCGATCGTGCGGCAAGCTTGGTGGACGCGGTGGCGGAGGAGATCAACCGCGCGGGGGATGGGCGATGACGGCGTGTACGGAGCAGGGCTGCGACGGGACCATTGCGGCCGACGGCTACTGCGACACCTGCGGCATGGCCGCAGGGAGTGGCAGCGGCATGGCGGCGTCAGCCGCCAGTGTGGGGACCGCAGGGAGTGGCGGCGCGGCCGCATCAGCACCCGTGGCAGGCGCCGCGTGCACGGAGGCGGGCTGCGACGGGACGATCGCCGCCGACGGCTACTGCGACACCTGCGGCATGGCCGCAGGGAGTGGCAGCGGCATGGCGGCGTCAGCCGCCAGTGTGGGGGCCGCAGGGACTGGCGGCGGGGGCAGCGGCATGGCGGCGTCAGTGCCCAGTGTGGGGGCGGCCGGGACTGGTAGCGGCGGCGGGCCACCCTCGATCGCGGCGCCGGCGCCGCCCAGCACCTCCCGTCGGGTGGGCGAATCCCGGCGTACCGCGTCCGCTCGCACCGGGTCCACCCGCACCCGCCTCGGCGCCGGGCTGGTCGACATCGCACCCACCGAGGTCGGCGACCCGGCTGCGGCGGTCATGTCGGCCGAGAAGATCGCGGCGTCATCGGCGAGGTGCCCGAGGACGAGCGGCACTGCACCAACTGCGGCCGCGAGGTCGGGCGGTCGGTCGATGGTCGACCCGGTCGGATCCAGGGCTTCTGCAGCCACTGCGGCACGCCGTTCGACTTCCAGACCAATGCCCCCACCCTCCAGGCCGGCGAGCTGGTGGCCGGGCAGTACGAGATCCTCGGCCCCATCGCCCACGGCGGCATGGCTGGATCTACCTGGGTCGGGACAAGGCGGTGTCCGATCGCTGGGTCGTGCTCAAGGGCCTCCTCAACGAGTCGGACCCCGACGCCGCCGCAGCCGCCGTGGCCGAGCGGCAGTACCTGGCCCAGATCGAGCACCCCAACATCGTCAACATCTACAACTTCGTCACCCACCTGGGGCGCGGCTACATCGTGATGGAGTTCGTGGGCGGCGACTCGCTGAACGGCAAGCTCAAGGACCGACGCAAGGCCAACGGCGGGCGGCCCGATCCACTGCCGGTCGACCAGGCCATCGCCTACATCATCGGCGTCCTGCCGGCCTTCGGGTACCTGCACGGGCTGGGGCTGGTCTACAACGACCTGAAGCCGGCCAACGTCATGGCCGTCGGCGGCGACGTGAAGCTGATCGACGTCGGCGCGGTCATGCGCATCACCGACGACCAGGCCGCCATCTTCGGCACGCAGGGGTTCCAGGCGCCCGAGATGGCCACCATGGGCCCGTCGGTCAGCAGTGACCTGTACACGGTCGGGCGCACCCTGGCGGTGCTGATGCTCGAGTTCGTGTTCCACACCGGCGAGTACCAGTACGCCATCCCGCCGCCTCGTGCGTTCGGCGAGCTCCGGCAGTGGGAGTCGCTGCACCGCTTCCTGCTGAAGGCCACCGCCGATCACCCCGACGACCGGTTCCAGGACGCGGGCTTCATGGCGGAGCAGCTCACCGGCGTGCTGCGCGAGATCACGACCGTCACCGACGGCACCCCCCGGCCCAGCCCGTCGCGCTGGTTCGGCGGCGATCGGCTGACGGCGCTGCTGGTGGCCGACCAGGCGCTGTCGGTCGAGGAGGCCGACTGGCGGGTCCTTCCGCCGTTGAAGGTGGACCCCGCGGACCCGGCCGCCGCGTTCGTCGAGGACGTTGCCGAGGTCGATCCGGCCCAGCGCCTCGACCTGATCGAACGGGCGCTCGCCGACGGGCAGGTGACCGAGACCACCGAGCTCTCGCTCGCTCGGGCAGCGGCGTTGGTCGAGCTGGGGCGCGACCCCGGGCCGGTGCTCGATCCCGTCACCGCCGCCGACCCCTGGGAGTGGCGGGTCGAGTGGTACCGCTCGCTCCATCACCTGGTGACGGGGCAGGCCGCGGCGGCGGCCGAGGGGTTCAGTCGGGTCTGGACCGAGATCCCCGGTGAGCTGGCGCCCCGTGTCGGTGCCGCCCTGGCTGCCGAGGCCGCGGGCGAGTACGACCGGGCCGCCGAGCTGTACGAACGGGTCATCTCCGTCGACTCCGCCTGGGTGTCGGCGGCGTTCGGCCTGGCGCGCTGCCGAGCTGCGTCGGGCGATCGGCCCGGTGCCGTGGACGCGTACCGTCGGGTCCCCGTCAGTTCGGCCACCTACCAGGACGCACAGATGGCCTCGGCCCGAGCCTTGATCGATGGCGCCGACGTGGAGGTCGGGCATCTGGCCGAGGCGGCGTCGGTGATCGAGCGCCTCCAACTCGACGCGGCCGAGCGGGCGTCGGTGTCGGCCGAGATCCTCGAACGGGCCCTCGCCAGCGGCTCGGCGGGGTCGGCGTCGGTGCAGTTGTTCGGGCATCCGCTCGACGAGGTCGGCCTGCGTCGTGGCCTCGAGTCCGTCTACCGGGAACAGGCTCGGCTGGCGTCCGACCCTGACGACAAGGTGCGGCTGGTCGACCGCGCCAACGCCGTCCGGCCACGGAGTCTGGTGTGACCAGCCAGGTGCCGTGCCCGTCCTGCGGTGAGATGACCATGGCAGGCGCCCGGTTCTGCGAGGCGTGCGGGGCCGATCTGAGCGAGCTCCAGACCGCCTCCGCTGCCGCATGCGTGGCCTGCGGTGCCCACGCCGTCGAGGGCGACTACTGCCTCCAGTGCGGCCACCGGCAGCCGGGGCCACGTGATCACATGGAGGCCCAGGCCGGTCGGATCGCCGGGGTCACCGACGTCGGGCGACGGCACCACCGCAACGAGGACGCCATGGCCATCGCCGACCTCGGGCACGTGCTGGTCGGGGTGGTCTGCGACGGCGTCTCCACCACCGACAACCCCGACGCGGCCAGCCAGGCTGCGGCCGACACGTTCCTGGGCGTCGTCGCCGCGGCGGTCCAGGCTGGGACCTACGAACGAGATCGGACGCTCGTGGAGGCCACGGTGGCGGCCCAGGACGCCGTCCTGGCCGTGGAGCGGCCGGGAACCGTCGGCAACCCCTCGTGCACGCTGGTCGCCGCGGTCATCCACGACGGCGCACCCGCCACGCTCGACGTCTGCTGGCTCGGCGACTCGAGGGCGTACTGGTTGGCGGCCGACGGCGGCCGCCTCCTCACCATCGACCATTCGTGGGCCAACGACGTCGTGGCCGCCGGCGAGTTGACCCACGAGGAGGCGATGGCCGATCCGCGGGCGCACACCATCACCCGCTGGCTCGGCGCCGACGCCGTCGACGTGACCCCTGGGATCGTGACCGGCCAGGTCGACCAGGGCCGCGTCCTGGTGTGCAGCGACGGCCTCTGGAACTACGCGCCGCTGGCCGACGACCTGTCGATCCGGCTGGCCGCATCCGGTACCGACGACCTCGAGTCGGCTCGCCGGCTCGTAGCCTTCGCCAATGAGTCGGGCGGTCACGACAACATCACCGTGGTGATCGCGTCTCCCCACGTGGACAGCGCCCCGGCGACATGATGGGATCGGCACCGACGACCCACCGGTGCGTGAGCGACAGGAGAACCGATGGCTGACTTCACCGCAGAGGTGTTCCAGAACGAGTTCCTGGCGGCGAACGCCGACGTGGTCGACGCGGTTGTCACCGTGACTGCGGCGGGCGGAGCCAGCGCTGGCCCCCGCAAGGGTGATGCCGTCGAGGTGATCGTCATCGACACCTCCGGATCCATGGCCGGCGACCGGGGCCGCAAGATCGTGGCGGCCCGCAACGCCACCCAGGCGGCCATCGACACCATCGACGACGGGGTCCTGTTCGCCGTGGTCTCGGGCACCCAGCAGGCCCGGATCGTCTACCCCGACCAGGTGGGTCTGGCGCGCGCCGACGCCCAGACCAGAGCCGACGCCAAGGACGCGGTGCGCGGGGTCCAGGCCAAGGGCGGGACGGCCATCGGCAGTTGGTTGCTGGCCGTCGCCCGTCTCCTCGAGGACGCGCCCGATGCGCTGGCCCACGCCATCCTGCTGACCGACGGCAAGAACGAGTCCGAGTCCGACGAGAATCTGCAGCAGGCCATCGACTACTGCGTCGGTCGCTTCCAGTGTGATGCCCGCGGGCTCGGGACCGACTGGGAGGTCAGTGAGCTGCGCCGGGTCTCCTCGGCCCTGCTCGGCACCGTCGACATCGTCCCGGACCCCGACGACCTGGAGGCGGAGTTCGAGGAGCTGACCCGCACGGCGATGGGACGCGAGTCGCGAGTGGCGCTGCGGATGTGGACGCCCAAGGGCTCCACGATCGAGTTCGTGCGCCAGGTGTCGCCCACGCTCGAAGACCTGACGGGCATGGCCGAGTCGGTCAACGCCCTGACCGCCGACTACCCGCTCGGCGCGTGGAGTGGCGACGAGACCCGGGACTATCACGTGCGCATCCGCATCCCCACCGGCAACGTCGGCGACGAGCGCCTGGCGGCGCGGATCATGCTCGACATCGACGGCGATGAACAACCACCTGCGCTGGTCCGAGCCGTGTGGACCGACGACGAGGGCCTGTCCACCCGCATCAACGCCGAGGTGGCGCACTACACCGGCCAAGCCGAGCTGGCCGAGGCGATCCACGAGGGCCTCGCGGCCCGCGAGTCCGGCGACGAGAAGACGGCCACCGTGCGTCTGGGCCGGGCGGTGCAGCTCGCCCACGAGGCCGGCAACGACGACACGGTCAAGCTGTTGCAGGGGGTCGTCGACGTCGAGGACCCGGTCACGGGCACGGTCCGCCTCAAGCGGGAGGTGGCCACCGCCGACGAGATGGCGCTGGACGTCCGCTCCACCAGGACGGTCCGGGTGCGGAAGGCGGGGGCGTGACCGACACCGGCCTCACCTGCCCGAACTGCGACGCGCCACACGGACCCGACGACGTGTTCTGCGAGAACTGTGGGTTCGACTTCCTCACCGGGTCGCTGCCCACCCCCGAGCCGGCGCTCACGTCCAACTCCCCGGCTCACGCGGCGCCTGACGCCATGGTCCGCATCACGGCCGACGCGGCCTATCACGAGCGGATGGACGCCGACGACGTCCTGGACTTCCCGGACCCGCCGCCGGCCGCTCGCGACGTGCCGTTGACCGCCGACGTGGTGTTGATCGGACGGTCGCGGCCGTCTCGTGGCCTGTTCCCCGACATCGACCTGTCGTCCGACCCGGCGGTGTCCAGCCGACACGCTGTGCTCACTCGACGCGAGGACGGCACCTGGACCTTGACCGACGTGGGCTCCACCAACGGCACGTACCTGGGCGACAGCACCGTGGCGCTCGAACCCGACGTCGCCGTCACCATCAGCGATGGCGCCGACATCCACGTCGGTGCCTGGACCCGCCTCGAATTCGTCTCCCCGGTGGTGCCTGGGTAGCTCAGCTGATCTTGGTCAGCCACTGATCGGCTTCCCTCAGCCGCTTCTCGAGTTGGGGGACGGTGGCGTCGGTGATGCGGCCGATGCCGGCGAGGCGGTTGAGCTCGCCGTTGATGGCGGCGTGGGGCTGGCCCGTCAGGTTGACGAGCGCGCGGACCCGGTCGGCGTTGCGGGTGCGGAGGGACTCCTTCTCCTGCTTCCGCGTGCGGATGGCGCCGAGACCGTCGGGGGTGCCCGGTTCCCGGGCGCCGGCCAGGGGAGGTGGCGGTGGGAGGTCGACCACGTGCCCGGCGAGGTCAGCACCGCCGCTCACGACGTCCTCGGCGGGGTCGATGCCGTCGACCGGAGGCGACGACGTGATCACGGTGGACGACAGCGCGGCGAACAGCGACATCTGTTCCTCGTCGCGCACGGGGCGACTGAGGTCGTCGACCATCGCGCCTTCGGCCTCGCGAGTGCGTCGGGCCTCGATGCTGTGCCGGCGCTGGATGGCGATGGACGCCGCGTGATGGCGGAGGCGCGGGTCGTCGGGCAGGTACATGTACGCCCGCTGGCTGCGCAGGCCCGGCGTCCAGCGCGCGATGCGGCCGACCGCTTGGCGGAAGAACATCGCCGTGGTGGTCGTGGTGGCGAACACCCCCACCCGCAGGCGAGGGATGTCGACGCCTTCGGAGATCATGCGCACCGCGATGACCCACGGGTCGATGCCATCGGCGAAGCCCTGGATGACCTGGGACGCCTTCGGGTCGTCGGACAGAGCGATCCGCGGCGTGATACCCCACCGTTTCTCGAACAGGGTGGCGATGGCGCGTGCGTGGTCCTGGTCGGTCGCGATCACCAGACCGCCGGCGTCGGGATGCTCCTGTCGGATCTCGGTCAGCCGGCCGTGGGCGTGGTCCATCACGGTCGACAGCCACTGCCCGTCCACCGAGAGCGCCGTGCGCAGGCGCGCGCTCCACTCGCGCTTCACCAGCTCGTCGTCGAAGGTCCCCGACATCTCCTCGCCGTCGCTGT
>CBDHFJ010000121.1:0-9875 GCA_965262315.1 Acidimicrobiales bacterium | reverse complement strand
ACCGCCACCGTCACCATCGGCCCCCGGCGAGACCTGCTGACGGACTCGTCACCCATCACCGACCTCGACTGGGTCGCCGGCCCCGTCGCCGAGACCGTCCACGTCCAGGTCAGCGCCCACGGCAGGGTCGCTCCTGCGACGGTGGTCGACGACGAGGTCCACTGGGCCGACCCCCACCGCCGCGTCGCACCAGGCCAGTCGATCGTGTTCTACGACGGCAACCGCGTCATCGGCAGCGCTACCAGCGCCTGACCGACGTCCCGCTGGCTGAACTCCTCGGTGACGGCACTCGGGCCGGGCAGTTTGTGTCGCTAACCGGCGCTGCTGGCGCCGAACTCGTCGCCGTTCCGGCTTGTGGTGCCCACACCGCGGGTGTTCTGGTGGATCAGCCGTTGGGTGCCGCGCAGCCACACCACTGCCCCGGCGCTGGATGCGCCAGGGATCGACTCGCCCGGGGCGCCGATCATCAAGGCACCGTTTCGGGTCACTATCACGGTCTCGCCGAATCGGTCGCCTGCCTCGGGGGTGTCGGGGACGACGTCATTGTTGCCCTGGCGGATCACGCCCTTTTCGGTGAACACAGACCCAGGGTCCCATCGAGCGCGAATCACCGCTCCGGCCCCCCGGTTCTCGCCTGGCGCTCCGGCGAAGATGACCACGCCGCCCTCCTCGAGTGAGTGGAGCACCTCGATCGATGAGCCGAGCCGCACACCGCGGAGGTCCGTCAGAACGCCTTGCACGCGTGCGTCGTCCGCCGCTCGGGCCGGGTTGTCGCTGAAGGGCGCGAAGTAGGCGTGGATCGCCCCGGCGTTGGGGGTCTTGAACCGGTCGGATGTGCCGGGGGCGCCCCACGCTATGGCGAAATCACTGACGTCGACCGCTGTGCCGGCTCGTGCACCCTGGCTCGGGCTCGTACTGATGACTTCGGCGCGCTCCAGCAGGTTGTCGATGACCGTGACGACTCCGGCGTTCTTCCTGCGGCCGATATCTTCGTATGGGGCCCCGGCGACAAGCGTCGGGCCATCGCCGGCGAGTGCGGCGCCGAAGCGGTCGCCCCGTTCGGGCTTGCCGGGTACGAGGCCATCGCCCTGGGTCAGCGAGAGCGCGGCGGCCGTCGTGAGCCCCGTGGCGCCGCCGGCCAGCACGACCACGCGGCCAGCGCGCTTGGCGTTGCCAACTCGTTCACCGGGCACCCCGATCGCCAGGTCATCAATGCCATCCCCGTTGCTGTCGTAGACGGCGAGCGTGGCTCCGAACTCGTCCCCACGGCCGTTGGTGCCCGGGACACCGGCGTCTGACTGATCGAAGACCTGACGCGACGCCCTCTTGTACCCCCGGGGTCCGCCGTAGAGCACGTGCACGCGGCCCGCGTTCCTGTGTCGACCGATGTCCTCCCCTGGAGCACCGATGGCCAGGTCGGTGTACCCGTCAGCGTTGAAGTCTCCCGTGACCACCGAGGCACCGAACCTGTCGCCTTGCTCCGGGCGGTCACCGGCCTTCCTGCCCTGGCGGACCGTTAGTTCGGCGCCGGGCACGATCTCGCCAGCGCCATCGACCGGGAAGACATGCACCACACCGGCGTTGGCCCTGCCCTTGACCGTCTCGCCCGGGGCGCCGACGACCACCGGCAGGTTTCGTTCGACACCTCCGTAGTCCAAGAAGAAGACGATGTAGTCGTGCTCCGAGCCGTAGCTGCGAAAGCGGCTCTTGCGAGTCTCCTCCGAGTTGTTCCCGGCGGAAGTGACCTCTGCGCCTGACGTGCCTGTGATCTCATAGGTGCACCGACGGTTTCCAGGAACGGTGAACCGCTGTCCGAAACCGGCTTCAATGTCAGCTCGGAACGTGCCATTCGGACATGTGACGGTGACTCGATGGGTCGTCCCGGCCTGGCCGCCACCGACTGGTGCGACGTACACCCAGGTTCGTGCTTGTCGAGTGAAGTCGGATCGAAACGCGAAGTGGCGATCCGCTCTCATGCGCGTGGTCGTCGCCACACCACCGGTGTCGGCGTCGAAGTCTCGCGTCGACCGGTCCCAGAGGCCGCTGCTGACGCTGAAGAACGGCAGGACCTCGCTGACCGGGTCCCGGACCTGAGCCACATCGCACAGCGCCCAGGTCGGGACCACCAGGATCTGGGTCTCCTCGGGGGCAAGCTCCTCCACCAACGCCCTGACGTCGGGGAGTCCGGGCCGTACACAGTCGACCTGATAGTCGAAGCTGTAGTCCGTGGGAACGGTGCCGTTTGGGAACGTCGTCACCGATAGCAGCTTGGTACCGGCCGGGTTGGCCACGGGGATCGATGCGGGCAGCGACCTGCCCACGCGGGTGGAAACGACGAACTCTGCAGCCGGTGACTCGATCTCGGGCCCCACGAACGACAGGGTGTCGTGGCTCTCAACGGAGAATGCCGTTGGTACCCCATTGACTGTGACCTCGGTTGCAGCGCCAAAGGCCGTCCCCATCAGACGCACGGTGGGAGCGATCTCTGGCCGGTAGACGGGCTGTGAGATCGCGGAGATCTCATGCGTCAGCCGTTGCCGGTCGAGCCGATGCGCGCCCGCTGTTCCAGCAGCGCGCAGGATCTCGCCGGTGTTGGAGAACGCCGCTCGGTGGGATTCCTCGGCGGATCCCATGTACACGGTCGTCTGCGCGTCGTAGAAGTGTGTCTCGTTACCGAACGCGTGGAGATAGACGATGTCGGCTTCCGGTGCGTACCGGAGGAGTCGCGCCGAGCCGTATGGCGTCACCTCCGTGAGCACCTGATCGAGAGCGGACGGATCTCGAATCTGTAGGCCCGACAAGCCTCCGGTCCACACGGCTGACCCGCCAGACGTCACGGCGATGGTCTGCAGATCCTCGAGCACGGTGACCACCTCGAAGGGCGGTTCGATGCTGCGGAAGACGAGGTCGCCGCTGACGGTGAAGACGAGATGGCCTGCGAGATCACTGGAGATCACGTCGCCGCTGAACGGGTTCACGCCGACGTCGAGCGTCACATCGCCAGTGGTGACATCGAGCGACCCGAGCACCCCGAGCCTGGAGAGGAACCACACGTCGTCGCCGGCTTCGACTGCCGACTCCAGACGCGCCGGTACTTCGTGCGATGTCAGCAGGGTCGCAGTGGCTGCGTCGTAGCGGTGAATGACGGTCGTCGTCTCGAGCTCCTCGAGGAACAGGACAACGTCGTCGGTGTAGTTGGGCTCGTCCAGGGCCGCATGCGGGATCGTGGTCACCAGGTTGCCGGAATGGTCGACGACGACCGTCTCCTCACCTTGGTTCAAGTAGATGAGCCCACTCCGAGGATCGATGTCCGGGAGCCCGACGAAGGGAAGCGGCGGGAGCGGGATGCTCCCGATAGTGGTCGGCTCGGCGGGCGGAGGGGCCGGGGTCGGCGGCGCGGGTGGCTCGCCGGTCGCTGGCGACAGCGCTGGTGCCGTGTCCGACGGTGCTGGTGCGGGGAACGGGCTCCCCGGGTGCCGCGGCGCGCCCGGAACCTCGGCGTAGGGGTATTGCGTCCCCGTCGTACTGGGCGTCTCCTGGGCCTGCGCCGCAGGGGACAAGATCCCCGCCACGAGTCCCAACACACAGGAGACAGTCAGTGCTCTCCGCCGCCACAGTCCCATGAGCGAGCACAGTAGGCGGAGGCGAGGACACCGGCCCAGGGCAATCCCGCCCACCGAGCTCGTTCGAGTCAGGTTCAGCCGAGTCGTCTGTTGCACCATGGATCTCCCGCGTGACCCCGGCTACGCGCGGTGCTAGCCGAAGTGGTCGAGAAACACCTCGTTCGTTCCGAGACGCGAGCACAGTCCTCGCCCGACGCAGTGACAGGCTCGCCTTGAGTACAGCGTCGACGGCCTCGGACAGGGGCAGGAAGGGCGAGTCCTCGGCGACGACGACATCGCCGATCACTGTCCCCGCCGGTGTCCCGTTAACCGCACGTCACCGCAAGTCTTCGGAGGCTTTCTGGGGTGACCTCTGCGAGTGATCCGGTCCGTCGTGGTCGGGTGCGTCGTGGGGCTGCGCGCTCCGCTCACGCGACGGTGATGTTGCGGCGTTTTGCCTCGTCGAGGACCAGGCCGGGGCGTGACGGGGTGAAGGCGACGCCGGTGATCGCTCGGACCTCGACCGTGCCGCCCGCGTCGGCCCGGTAGGCGATCTCGACCGGCTCTCGCACGAGGATCTCCAGTGCGAGCCCCGTGGCGCCGACGGTGAGGTCGGCGGCGGTGGTGTCGGCGAGCGCGGGGCCGAACGCGGTGATGGCCGTGCGCTTGAACAGCACCGGGTCGCCGACGCTGAGGTGGTCGTGGACCACCAGGCCGGCGGGCACGAACACCAGCCAGCGCTGCGTCAGTTGGTACATCGCACGGCCGACCACGAACGCAAGTCCGAGCGCCAGCAGCGACACCACGACGCCGAGGATCCACTGCTTGGCGGCCAGGAGCAGGGCCCCCGCGATCGCAGCGGTCACGAGCGCGGCCCAGGCCAGGGGGATGGGGCCGGCCAGCATCGCTGCCGGGGGCCGCAGCGGGATGCGTCGTTCGTCGCCGTAGGAGGACCCGTTGATCCACTCGCCCCCGATGGCGGGGGAGAGGGACACGGCACTCAGGGCTGCGGTGACCGCCAGGGCGGCGAGCGTCCAGCCCGACACGCCGTCGGCCAACGCGGCCCAGACCGACACGCCCAGCGTGGCCGGCGCCAGGATCCGGAGGGGGCCGAGGGTGGTGGTGTGGGGGATCAGCGTCAACAGCAGGCCGATGCCCCAGACGATCCAGGCGCCGACGGTGCCGGTGACTTGGACCGGCCGGGACGTTCCTTCCAGCGCGTCGCCGATCTGGGCGCCCAGCGTGAACGGCAGCGCCAGCCAGAGCGCTCGCAGCACCCAGGGAAGCAGGCGGTCGACGCCGACCGGGGACCCGGTGGTCATGCCATGCATCCTCGCCGAGGGTCGGGCGACGGAGCCAGTCGTCATGGTCCGGGAAACGTCACAGCGGCTGAGTAGATTCCTTCCGTGGCTGTGGAAGAGCGCATCGAGGAACTGCGGACGATCATCCGCCAGCACAACGAGGCGTACTACGAGCAGGACGCGCCAACCGTCCCCGACGCCGAGTGGGACGCACTGATGCGTGAGCTGCGGGAGCTCGAGGAGCAGCACCCCGACCTCGTCACGCCCGACTCGCCCACCCAGCTGGTGGGCGGCGCGCCGAGCACCCAGTTCGCGCCCGTGCAGCACGCGGTGCCGATGATGTCGCTCGACAACGCGTTCGACACCGACGAGCTGGCCGGCTGGGCCGAGCGCCTCCAGCGGCGGCTGGGGGAGGACGTCGACCCCGGCGACTGGGTGTGCGAACTCAAGTTCGACGGCCTCGCCATCTCCATCCGCTACGAGAACGGCACGCTCGTGCAGGCCGCCACCCGTGGCGACGGCCGGACCGGTGAGGACGTCACCCACAACGTGGCCACCATCGCCGGGGTCCCCAAGACCATCGAGGGTGCGCCGCCGGTGCTCGAGGTCCGCGGCGAGGTGTACCTGCGCCTCTCTGACTTCGCCGACCTCAACGCCCGCAACGTGGCCGCCGGGCAGAAGCCGTACGTGAACCCGCGCAACGCCGCGGCCGGCTCGCTGCGCCAGAAGGACCCGGCCATCACCGCCACCCGCAACCTGTCGATGTGGTCGTACCAGCTGGGCCAGGTCGAGGACGGCCCCACGTTCGAATCGCACTACGAGACGCTGCAGTACCTGAAGAGCCTGGGGCTTCCTGTCAACGAGCACGCCCGCCAGATCACCGACGGGGTCGATGGCGTGATCGCCTACGTCGAGGAGTTCGAGAAGCGGCGCCACGACCTCGACTACGAGTTCGACGGCATCGTGGTAAAGCTCGACTCGCTCGGCCGCCAGCGCGAGCTCGGCAGCACCGCCAAGGCGCCGCGCTGGGCGATCGCCTACAAGCTGCCGCCCGAACAGCAGGTGACCACGCTCCTCGACATCGAGGTGTCGATCGGCGCCGCTGGCTCGGCCACCCCGTTCGCCCGGCTCGAGCCGGTGTTCGTCGGTGGCGTCACCGTCACCACGGCCACACTCCACAACCAGGACCAGGTGGCCGAGAAGGACGTTCGGCCCGGCGACAAGGTGATCGTGCGCCGCGCCGGCGAGGTCATCCCCGAGGTCGTGGGCCCCGTGCTCGCCGAGCGCCCGGCCGACCTGCCGCCCTGGACCTTCCCCACCGACTGCCCGGTCTGTGGCGTGCCGCTGATCCGGCCCGAGGGAGAGGCCCGGCATCGCTGCCAGAACTACGACTGTCCCCGCCAGGTCCGCGGCCGCATCGAACACTTCGCCCAACGCAGCGCCATGGACATCGAGCACCTGGGCGAGCAGCGGGTCGATCTCTTCGTCAGCGACGGCCTGCTCACCGACGTGGGCGACATCTACCACCTCGACTACGACCGCATCCGCGAGTTCGAGGGCTTCGGCGAGACCTCGGTGACCAACCTCCAGGCCGCCATCGACGCCTCACGAGCCCGGCCGCTGGGCAACATGATCTTCGCCTGTCGATCCCGCACGTGGGCAGCACCAACGGCGAGGTGTTGGCCACCGCCTTCGGTTCGATGGACGCGGTGATGAACGCATCGCTCGACGAGTTGCAGGCGGTCGACGGTCTGGGGCCGATCATCGCCCAGGCGGTCCACGACTTCTTCGCCCAGGACCGCAATCGGCAGGTGGTGGAGAAACTGCGTTCCGGTGGCGTGAACTTCGACGGCCCCGAGGTGGCCGACGTGGCTCAGACCCTCGAGGGCATGACCGTCGTGGTCACCGGCACCTTGGCCAACTACTCCCGAGACGACGCGGCCGCCGCCATCAAGTCCCGCGGCGGCAAGAACCCCGGCTCGGTGTCCAAGAAGACCACGGCCGTGGTGGTGGGGGAGTCGCCCGGCGCGTCGAAGCTCACCAAGGCCGAAGAGGCCGGCGTCCCGATCCTGGACGAAGCCGGGTTCGAGCACCTGCTCGCCACCGGCGAGCTGCCCTAGCGCACTGCGCAGCTAGGCAACCGTGAAGCACCAGCTGGTGGTGCGGATGTCGTCCGGGTCGGCGATCGGCCAGAACGTGGCCACCACGCAGTTCTCGTCGCCCTTCAGCTCGGGCACGGCCCGTCCTTCGAGCGGCTGGTACAGGAACCGGTTGATGGTGGTGGAGAACGTGCCGGCCTCGGCCGCGCTCTCGTCGGGGTTCTCGGCGTTGCGCAGCACGTTGACCTGGTCAGGCGGGATGGCGACACCGTTGATGACCAACTCGGCCTCGTACCCCGCAACCAGGTCGATCCCCACCTGGGACTGGCGGAGGACCTCGTCGCCCCGTGCCGGGAACAACGCCTCGATGGCGGGGTCGCTGAAGATGACGTCGTCGTCGGAACCGGTGTTGGCGACCACGAAGCCGAGGATGAAGATCACCGCACCGGCACCGATCCCCAGCGGCACGATGAGCTTGCGGCCCCACCGTTCCAGACGGCTGATCTCTGCGTGGCGTGCATGTGCGGTCACGAACCCATTGTGCCCGCCCCGTGGGGCGTATGGTCAGTCAGGTGGCGCCCGGGCCGGCCAGCGGCCGGGGTGGCACCGATCCTGCGGTGGCCGGCAGTAGTCTCGGCAGGTGTCCGAGTCTCGTGGCGACCATGTCGGTCGGGTCCTCGGTGGTCGGTATCGACTGATAGCGCTGATCGGCGTGGGTGCCAGCGGCGAGGTCTACCTCGCCGATGACACCCAGCTCCGCCGACAGGTCGCGGTCAAGGTGCTCCACCGGGTGCTCGCCGGTGACGAGGTGTTCCTCGAGCGGTTCCGTTCCGAGGCCCGGATGGCGGCCGGCCTGAACCACCCGAACGTGGTGGCCGTGCACGACTGGGGCGAGGACGAGGTCCCGTTCCTGGTGACCGAGTACCTGGGCGGCGGCAGCCTGCGGGCCATGCTCGACCAGAACGGCCCGCTGACACCGTCGCAGACGCTCCTCATCGCGCTGGAGGCCACCCGCGGCCTCGAGTACGCCCACAAGCGAGGCGTCGTCCAGCGCGACATCAAACGGGCAACCTGTTGTTCGACAGCGAGGGCCACGTTCGCATCGCCGACTTCGGGTTGGCGAAGGCGCTGGCCGAGGCCTCGGCCACCGAGCCGGGGGGCACGGTGCTGGGGACCGTCCGGTACGCCTCGCCCGAACAGGCGCAGGGCCAGCGACTGACCGCAGCGAGCGACATCTACTCGCTGGGCCTGGTCATGGTCGAGGCCATCTCGGGTGCGCTGCCCTATGACGACGTCGACACCACCATCGGGACGCTGATGGCCAGGGTCGAGAATCCGGTGGAGGTCGACGACCGCTTCGCGTCCCTCCGAGGACCGGTGGAACGCGCCACCCGCATCGACCCGGATGACCGCCCTGATGCTGGATCGCTCCATGTGGCGCTGATGGCCGCGGCCGAGGATCTTCCCCGGCCGGAGCCGCTACCCCTGGCGGGTGCGATCTCCTTCGACCCGCTGCAAGTGGCCGAACGCGATCGCACCGAGATCGGCATCACACCGTCGCCCGGGCCCGACATCGCCGCCGACGAGGGTCGCCGTGGGCGCCGAGGCCGCCGCCGGGCCGCCAAGGCCGCGGCGGTCCAGCCCGCCGGCCAGGGCGAACGCAAGCAGCGGCGCCGGTGGCCCTGGATGATGCTGATGGCGTTGCTGATCGCGGGTGCCGGGGTTGGCGTGTGGGCCGCGCAGACGGGCTCGGATGCGCCGGTGCGGCTGGTGCCGGAGGCCCGTGGCCTGACGGTCGCCGAGTTCGAGACCCAGGTCGAGGGATTCTGGGCGTTGGACGAGGCCGCCGATCGGGAGGACGGGACCGAGATCGGAACGATCCTGCGCACCGATCCGCCTGCGGGCAGCGAGCTGGCCGAGGACGGGCTGGTCACCTACTGGGTCTCCCAGGGCAACGAGCTCAAGAACGTGCCCACGAACCTGGTCGGGATGACCCTCGAGGACGCCACGGTGTGGCTCTCCGGGGCCGAGCTGACCGTCGGCGAGGTGACGCGACGCTTCGACGAGGAGGCGGCGGCCGGCGTGGTGGTCGAGGTGCTGACCACAGCCGTGCGGCTCCCCGGCGGCGAGCCTGTGGACCTCGTCGTCTCCGACGGGCCTGCGCTGCGGACGGTCCCCCGACGACCTGATCGGGTTGACCTTCGAGGAGGCGCAGTCGCAGCTGGCGGTCTTGCGGCTGGTGGCCATCGAGGCCGAGGAGTTCGACAGCGAGATGGCCGAGGGCCTGGTGCTCAGCGTCGACCCGGCGGCCGGCACGGAACTCGAGCGCGACACCGAGGTGACCGTCACCGTGTCGTTGGGTCCGCCCCCGGTGGTGATTCCCGACGTCACCGGCCTCGACATCCTCACCGCCTCCGAGCGGTTGGAGAACGCCGGTCTCTGCATCGGTGAGACCGACGGGCCGGCGAACACGCCGGTGATCGGCACCGATCCGCCCTCGGGGACGACGGTGCTGTTCGGGTCCTGCGTGCGCATCGTGACCAGCACCGCGCTCGACAACTGACCGCCGGGTCGCAGACCCGCCTGACCGGTCAGGCGGTCAGGGCCACCAGGCGGTTCGAGACCTCGCGGGCCAGTGCCTGCTGTTCCTCGTCGGGTTCGAGGGTCTGAAGCAGGAAGATCCTGGACATGTCGCCGTCGATGCGGATCCGACCACCGAAGAACGCCTGGCCGACGGCCTCGGGGTCCTGGTCGAGGAACAGCGCCTTGGCGACCACGTACTCGAGCGTGACCGTGAGTTCCGGGTCGTCGAGGTGGCCGAGTCGGGGGAGGAGGCCAGTCTCGGCGGTGTCGATCGATGCCGAGACCGCCTC
>CBDHFJ010000120.1:0-66634 GCA_965262315.1 Acidimicrobiales bacterium | reverse complement strand
CCCGCAGGGCGATGCCGTCGGTGACCGCGGCGGCCAGGAGGGTGAGGTCGTCGAGCACGTAGGGCTCGCGGATCCGCAGGCCGAGCTTGTCCATCATCACCGTGTACAGCTCGGAGAACTGCGACCGCATCGTGTCCTCGCCGTCGCGCAGCAGGGGGACGAGGCGACCACCGTTCTCCTGGTCGGTGACGGCGATCGTCCACGTGGCCACCCACAGGGTCCAGGTGCGGTCCTTCTCGGGCTCGCGGACGTAGCCGTTGATCTGGCCGGCGATGCGGCACAGCTCGATCAGCATGTCCCGCCGTTCGGGGTAGGGCCGGTCGGTCATCTCCGGCAGCTCGTGGATCAACGCCAGCGACGTGTCGTTGGGGCCGCCCGAGACCTGGTCGGCGATCACGGCCTCCAGCACGTTGAGCTGAAACTCCTTGACGTTGGCCCACAGACGGCCACGGCCGAAGATCGAACCCATGCTGACGGTGATGCCGTGGGTGCGCTCCAGCTCGTCGAGCGCCTCGGTCATCGGGACGTGGCTCGCGGTCGCTCGCAGACCCCGACGGTAGAGGACGGTTCGACCCGCCTCGACCACCAGGGCGCGCAGTTCCTCGGAAGATCGTCGCCCGCCTGACATCGGTCCCATCCTTCCAGGTCGATTGGCGGAAGCGACCCACAGCCACCAGGAAACTTGCGACACCGGGACGCAACTGGCACGGTCGCAGCGCGGGCGGGCATCGCGGCGCCGATGTCCTGGCGAGAGGAGTCGAGATGAAACGAGCGATGGCAACGGTCGTCCTGGTGTGCACGGTGTTGGTGCCGATGCCGGCCGACGCGCAGACGGTGTTCACGTGCAACGGCCTGGTGGCCACGATCGTGGGCACGCCAGGAGCCGATCGCCTGATCGGGACGCCCGGCCCGGACGTGATCGTGGGCCGTGGCGGCCCGGATGTCATCCGGGGCCGAGGTGGCGCGGACGTGATCTGTGCCGGTGGCGGCGCGGACGATGTCGCGGGTGGCGGCGGCGCCGACTTCATCAGCCTCGGTCGAGGAAACGACACCGCCAGCGGCGGGCCGGGCGCCGATCACATTCGAGGCGGCGCCGGCAGCGACACGTTGAGCGGCGGCAAGGGTGTCGACACCATCGTCGGTCAACGCGGCAACGACGTCCTCCGTGGCAACGGTGCCTGGGACAACTGCAACGGCGGTGGGGGCAGCGACACCCTCGAGCGATGCGAGCGTCCGATTCCCGTGGTCGAGGACCTCTCGCTGCTCGGGGTCGATCTCGACACGGGCGCCGCGGTCGCGATTCGCAAGCTGACCGCGCTGTTGGGGCCGCCGCGTCAGGATTCGGGCTGGAACGTCGGATGTCCGTTCGACGGCCCCGAGGTCAACGAACGCGTCATCAGCTGGGGCGGGCTGCGGGCGTACTTCTACGGCACGCCCGGCAACCGGGTCTTCAACGACTGGTCCTATGCGGTGAACAGCGAAACGCTCGAGCCGTTCAACCCCGGTGGACCGCCGCCGTCGGCCATCGTCCTGCCCGAAGGCGTGCACGTCGGAGACCGGCTCTGGGACGCCGCCGTGCAGTACGACACGAACCTCGTGCGGGGCAACTTCGGGTTGGGATGGATCACTCGTCCGTTCCCGCTGGTCGAGCTCGGCGCCTTCGCCACCGCCGACTCGTTCTTCGACCCCATCAACACCGTCAACGTCGGCAACTACCTCATCTGCGACTGATCAACTCCCTGTACCGGATCTGTCGTCTCAAGTACGCTGCAGCCAGGTTGCGACGTGATGTCGCATGACATGTCATCGGCGGCGGAACCCGAAGAGGCAGGCCATGGGCGGATGGCCACTGCGTCGATGCGGCAGGTCCCGGGTGGGCGGTGGTGGGACCCGCCCGCCCGGGTCTGACGGAGATCGCCGGAGTCGCGCGGCGCTCATTCGGCGGGTCGAATGAAGACGCCGTCCGCTCGGGCGCAACGGGTGTCGCCGGCGAACAACTCGCCCGCGATGAAGGCCTTGCGGCAGGGCTCGAAGCTCGGCGACGAGCGCCGCATGGTCGGCCACCGTGGGGACCTTCGAGCGCCGTCTGGGCCGCCGCGAACACAACACGAGCGCGGCCCCAAGATGAATTCTCGGTGTCGTTGGGTCGACGGCACCGAGAATCGAATGCACGTTGTGCAGCGGCGGTCACCGACGGTGAGACAGCGGAGGAAAGCGAAAATCCCTGTGGAAAGATGGGTTGCATGCCGGGCTCCTACAGCGGCGCGACCAAATCAGAACCCAGTGAGGCCGAGCCCGAACGGACCTCCGAATACCCGACTTCGCTCGACGACCTGCCCGCGCCCGAGGGCGTGATCCTGTGGTTCGGCGACGTCCCGGACCACGGCGCAGTGGCCGACGGCAGCGTCGTGCCCGACAGCGACGTGGTGGTTGCCGTCCGGCCGGTGCCGGCGCAACAGCCGCCGCAGCCGCCGCCATCGGTGGCTGCGTGGCTGCCCAGCGACCTCTCGGACCCCACGGTCACACCGGTGCCGCTGGAAGCGATCGCCGGCCCGGTGACCGACGCCTCGGCGGATCGTCCCCCGCCGCCCATGCTCCTCGAGGCCAGCCCCGACGCCCGTGACGAGATCGACCTGTGGATGCCGTTCTGGCACCTGTGGGCGCTGGCCGAGCGTCACGATCAGCCGGCCCGCGATCTGCACGATCGGCTGCGGGAAGCGCACGACACGTTGGCGGCCGGCGACCCGGACGCCGAGATCGTCCTGGGTGTGGGGCTGCTGTCCTGGGCGCCCGATCAGGGGCCGGTCATCCGGCGCCATCTGCTGACCACCCGGGTCACGACCGAACAGGACGTGGTCTCGGGTGAGATCCGAGTGGTCACGTCCAGCGACAACCTCAGCCTCGAGCTCGACATGGTCGACGCCACCGCCATTGCCGATCAGGCAGAGGTGGACGAGATCACCGGCTGGGCCAAGGAATTCCAGGGCGCGCTCACCAACCGCGAGGAGGTCGAGCACATGGTGCGACGTCTCGCGATCGCACTGGACGAGCAGGCGGTCTACCACCCCACCGACGTCCGCCCCGACCCCCGCACGCACCCCGAGGTCAGCTGGGCCCCGGCCCTGGTCCTGCGCCGCCGCAACGAGGTCATCGATCTGCGCGAGCCCACCGCACCCGCCGCCCCGCAACTCTTCGACCAGCAGCCCACGGAGGTCGAGTCGGCCGAGGTCCCCGACGCCGGCCAACCCGATCTCGAGTTGGTGCTCGAGGTCGGACCGGTGGTCGGCTACTTCGACGACGCCGCCACGGAGGAGATCGAGGAACTGGCCGACGAGCCGGCCGCTCCCGCGCCGCCGCCTGGGGCCGAGCAGGAACCTCATCCCGGACCGGACCGAGCTGAGGTCGAGGCCGCCGATTCCCGTCCAGCGGTTGCCGCCGAGGTCGCGCCCGAACCCGAGGCCGCACCCACACCCACCTTTCCGCCCGTCGAGCTGCCGTGGGTCGCCGTCGAACCCGAGCCGGACCCCGCGCGAGAACTCGTCGTCGAGCAGATGCGAGCGTCCGCGCGCGACACCCGCGACGACGCATCCCACATGCGTGGCACCACCCGCCCCGACGAACGCGAAGCGGAGGCCGCCCAGGAGGCGTTGCTGCAGACGCTCGAGGGTCTGCGCCGTGAGCGGACGCTGATCCGCCAGGAGCTGGCCGCCACCCGGGGCGTCGAGGCCCCGGCCAACCTGCTCCCGTACGCAGGGTCCCGGGCCCGGATCGCCGAGCGCCTGGCCGCCGAGGCCCCGGACCATGCCTGGATCGTGGCGGCACGGGTCGTGCCCGGCACTCCTGCTCCCGTGTCCGACAGTCATCTGCGCCACTGGGCGTCGCTGCGGACCGACCCGCGCATCCTCGAGGATCACGACCTCGCTTCCGGCGAACTGCTCGCCGTCCACCGCGTCCCCACGGTGCACGCCTTCCAGTCGGTGATCGACGAAGAGGAGCGGGCGCACCAGAAGGCCGAGAGCTACGGGACCTCCACCACGGCGATGGCCGAGGCGGTCGGCGGTTTGTCCGAGTCGGCGGCCACGGGCCTGCGGGCGTTGGTGGTCGACATCTCCTCGGTGCTGGGCTCGGTCGACATCACCTCGCATCGATGGGCCTCCGAAGCCCTGGCCGACATGCGGGCGGGCCGACCCGAGACCTGGCTCAACCGTCGCGCGGCCGTGACCGCGCTGGTGACCCAAGCCGAAGAACAGCTGGCGGCGGTCGACCCCAACACCAGCGTTCGCTGCAACGGTCCGATGGCCGACTACGTCGCGCAGGCCGTGGCGCTGCGCGACTGGCTGGCTGCCGGCAACGCGGTCAAGGTCAGCGACGAGGGACGGCCCAAGAACCGGCTGCGTGTGCCGAAGGTCGTCGCCGAGGCCACCGAGATGCTCGAGCGGGTGCGGGTCAACGGATCGGCGCCGTCGAGCACGACCGACCTCGGGGCCTTCCTGGCGACCGCCCGGGCAGGTGCCCTGGTCGACCAGCTCGACCAGGTCTGGCCGACCTCGGTGGGTGTCGACGCCGGTCAGAGTGTGCGGCTGCGTCTCGACCGGCATCGGGCCGCACTCGCCGAGCTCGATCGCCTGCTGATGGTTCGCGACAAGCTCACCACCCTCGACGGCCAGCTCCAGGCGCACGGCGTCGACGGGGTCTCCTTCGACGACCCGTCCTCGGTGGCGCTGTTCCTCGAGGAGCTCGACCGGGTGGCCGCCCACCACCGAGCGGCCGCGGCCACCGAGCTCGTCCTCCGAGGCGAGCGGCGGGTGCTGCCGTTCCTGGAGCTGGAGCAGCCGCCCGACTGGGCCGACGCATTCTCGCGGGCGGTTCGTACCCGTGACGTGCTGGCCTTCCAGCAGGTCCGTGATCGCATCGTCTACCTCAACGGGCTCCGCGAGAACCTGGCCTGGTGTGAGGGCGTGGAACGCCGCCTCCGTCCCGCACTCGGGTCGATCATCGACGACATCGCCGACCCCGCACGCGCCGACGAGTGGGCGCGGCGAGTCGACACCTTCGGTGCTGCGTGGCGTTGGGTCGGCGCCAAGACCTGGCTCGAGCAGGGCGAGGCCGACATCCGCCGCGTGGCCGATGAGCTGCGCACGGTGGACCAGCGCATCGTGACCACGATCGAGCGGCTGTGGGCGCTGGCCAACGGCCAGCAGGACCCGGGTCGCGAGTGGAACCAACGGGCCGAGGAGCTCAGCGACGAGTTGCGGGAGGCCCGAGCCGAGCTCGACCAGCTACGAACCGACAACGCAGTCCTGCGTCAGCTCGCCGACATGGTCCCCGAGCCCCCGAGCGACATCGACGGCGACTGACCGGTCGGCCCGGCGCGGCAGCGGCGCCGCCTACCCTCGCGGGAATGTTGCATCGTTGGCTTTCGATTGCCCTGCTCGTGACGATCCTGGCCGCGGCTTGTGGCGGTGGTGGCGAGGGCTCGGCCACGGCCGACCCGACCGCCACGCCGGATCCAGTCGAGACACCCGAGCCCGCCGAGGTCGAGGACCAGGCCACCGCGACGCCGGCGCCGACGCCGCTCGATCAGGGCGATCAGGACGGAGCCGGGGACGGCGACGGCGACCCGGGACCGGCCACCACACCGACGCCGCTGCCCGAGCCCACCCTCGACCAGACGCCAACGCCCCCACCGGCCGCTGCCGGCCCGATCGAGAGCGTCGTGGTCGCCTACGACTCCGACAGCTTCGGGTTCGAACAGACGGTCCTGGCCACACTGGCCCGGGACGGCTCGTTCCGACTCGACTACGAGGACGGATCCATCGAGGTGCTCGACGCGGCCACCTCGACCCGGACCTCCTATTTCCTGGGCGGCGACGACCTGTCGGTGATCGTGGACTCGGGCCTCGGGCTCGGCGGTCCCGACGCCTACTGGAAGCCGTTCCTGCCCGGGTTCGAGCGCGTCGACCACGTCCTCGCCCTCGCGGGCACGGCGTTCGCCGGTCAGGGCGAGGTGTTGGGCCGCGACGCCGTGTTGTACGAGGCCTCGGTCGTGCCCAACGGCATCGGCGGTGGGCCGGACCGGATCACGGTGGCGGTCGACGCCGAGACCGGTGCCATCCTCGACTACCGGGCCTCCTTCGAAGGCCAGGAACAGTCCTCGCTCGTGGCCACCTCGTTCGAGGTGTTCACGGACCGACTGGACGTCTTCACGCTGCCCGACCTGCCCGCGCCGACATTCAGCTACGACCAGGGCTTCCAGCGTCCGACGATCGATCAGATCACCGGCCTCGTGGGTTACACCCCGCTCCTGCCCGCCGTCGTACCGGACGGCTACACGCTGGATGCGGTGGCCGTCGTGCCAGGCCAGTCCGACATCTTCACCGGCGCCGAGGGCTCGAACCCGCCGAGCATCGACATCGTGCACGCCCGCTATCGCAACGGCTGGCGGACGGTCACGGTGGCCACGCGACGGGTCGGTGACCAGCCCGACTTCTGGATCGATCCGTTCTCCGGGGAGGGACAGTTCTACGAGCGATTCGAGGTCGAGGTGACCGGTGGGTCGTTCGCCGGGCAGGTGGCCGAGCTGTCCACCGCGCCCGAGACCGTCCCGCACGTGTGGCTCCGCAGCGACGAGTTCGTCGTGACCGTGACCGGTCCACTGCGCGACTTCGAGTTGATCGACATCGTCAACTCGCTCGGGCCCGCCTGACCCGGGCGTCCCACGCGCTGCTGTCACACTGGGTCGATGTCCGCACGTCTCCACATCGTTCCGTTCCTGCTGGTCGCGGTGCTCGCCGCAGCGTGCGCCGCCGACACCACGGTTGCCGTCGAGGTGGTGACGCCGACGCCGGGCACCGACCCCGATCCGACCGCGACGGCACCTCCGGCCGAGCCGTCCCCCACCGAAGCGCCCTCCGAGCCCACGGCAACACCGGAGCCGACCGCGGCGCCGGAACCCGAACCCGAACCGACGGCCACCGCTGAACCGACCCCGCTGCCCGACCTCCCGGGTGAGCCGTTCGACTTCCTGGTGCCGGTCCCCGGTGAGATGGTCGGCGTGGTCGGGGTGGCCTTCGACGACATCCTGGAGATGCACGAGCAGCCCGGCGAGTCGACGCCGCTGGTCGGTGAGCTCCCGAACCTGGCCGACGATGTGTTCGGCACCGGTCAGGGCCGGGAGTTGACCAACTCGATCTGGTGGCTGGTTCAGTGGAATGGCATCGAGGGGTGGGTCGGCTCGGGGTTCATGGCGCGGCTCGGTGCCACGATCGACTTCACGAGCGACTTCATCACCCTCAACGGCAACAGTGGCCTCGGCGCCGAGACCATGCTCGATCTGGGTCTCGCCGTGGCCGAGGTGGTGGCCAGCGACGAGCCGCCGTCACGCATCGTCGTGGTGGTGGCACCCGACGCCAGCGGTGACCTGGGCGAGATCACGGTCGACGTCATCGGCCTGGGCGACGACGCCCTCCGCGGCTACCGGCTTCACATCTTCGGCGAGCCGGCCGAGATCGCGGACGCTGGATTCCAGCTCCGGACCATCGAGGCCACGCTGTTGTGCAGCCGGGGGGTCTCCGAAGACGGGCTCTGCGTCTGAGGTGACACCGGACGCCGGGTGGGTTCAGCCCATACCGCCGTCTTCGCGAATGAAGACGGGTGCTTCGGGAGTGGACCGTTCCGCGTCGTACCGGTAGTCCATGTCCGAGAAGTCGAGCAGGCCCTTTGCGCTCTTGATGCGCTCGCGGATGATCCAGCCGGCCATGGCGCCTCGGGCTCGCTTCGCGAAGAAGCTCACCACCTTGTAGGGCCCACCGTTCTTGGAGTCCAGGAAGTTCGGCGTGATCAGCTTGCCGTCGAGCCGATCGGGCTGGACGGAACCGAAGTACTCGTTGGAGGCCAGGTTCACGAGGACCTTCGCACCAGGGCTCTCGGCCAGGTCCGCGTTGATGCGGTCGGTGATGTCGGGACCCCAGAACGAGTAGAGGTCCTTGCCCCTGGGGTTGGTGAGCGACGAGCCCATCTCCAACCGGTAGGGCTGCATCAGGTCCAGCGGGCGGAGCACGCCGTAGAGCCCCGACAGGATGCGCAGCACCTTCTGCGCGTGGGTGTAGTCGCGCTCGGAGAAGGTGTTCGCGGCGTCCATGCCGAGGTACACGTCGCCATTGAACGCCAGCAGGGCCGGCCGAGCGTTCTCGGGGGTGAACGGCGCCTCCCAGTCCTGGAAACGCTCGAAGTTGAGTTCCGCGAGCCCCTCGGAGATCGACATCATCTCGGCGATCTCGGCCGGCGTCTTGTGGGCCATGATGTCGACGAGCTCCGAGGCCTGGTCGAGCATGCGAGGCTCGCTGTGCTTGCGGGTGGGCAGCGGCGACTCGTAGTCGAGCGACTTGGCGGGGGACACGACGATCAGCACGGCATCCGTTCTACCGCAGCCCGCCGGCGGTTCCGCACTCGGAGCCGTCGCGCTCCCGTTTCCGAGACCGCCACGGGCGGCACGTGGGTGGCGACCGGTGCGGTGTCAGAGGGTGACGACGGTGCCGGCACCGGACGCCTTGGCCCGTTCGAAGACCAGCGCGGCGGCGGCGATGTCCTCGACGGCGTGGCCGGTCGACTTGTAGACCGTGATCTCGTCGGGGTCGGCCCTCCCGATGGCCCGGCCCGCCACGATCTCACCAACCTCGACGAGCGACGCCGGATCCATGCCTTGGAGCTCGTGGGAGCCGGCGGGCGGCGCATTCTCGGCGGCGCCCCGCCATTCGACGACGATCCGATCGGCGCGTGCCATCGTGGCGTCGTCGATCTCGCGGCCGACACCCACCGAGGACACGTGCGTCCCGGCTGCGAGCCAGCCCGCATCGATGACCGGTTGTGCCGCGTCGGTGCACAGCGCCACCACATCGGCCCCGCGCACCGCATCCTCGAACGAGTCGCAGAACAAGGCGCCTGTTGCGTCCGCGAGCGCGACGGCGTTGGCCGAGGTCCGCGAGGCCACGCGCACCTCGGACCAGGCCCGGATGTCTGCGAACGCTCGCTGGTGTGCGTGGCCCTGCACGCCGGCCCCGATGATCGCCAGGATCGACGCATCGGGGCGCGCGGCGAGGTCGGCGCCGACCGCCGCGGTGGCGGCGGTCCGGATCGCGGTGATGTAGGCGCCGTCCATGATGGCGAGCGGTGAGCCGTTCGTCTGGTCGAAGAGGGTGATGAGACCCTGGTGGCTCGGGACCGGGCCGCCATGGTTGGCCGGGAACACCGAGACCAACTTGGCCCCGAGGCCCATGCCGTCGACATTGCCCGGCATCGCGCCGAGGAACGAGCCGCCGACGCGGGCCGCGATGCGTGGTGGCACGTTGCTCCTCCCGTCGCTGTGAGCCTGCAGCGCGGCGGCGAGCGCAGCTCGCAGTTCGCCGACATCGAGCACCGAGCGGCACGTCTCGGCCGAGATGATGAGCACCTCGTTCGGTGGTGGGAGCAGGGGGTCGTCCATCGACTCAACGTAGATCACTGGTGCCCACCGACGGTGGGGTGGCTTGCGAGGCGTTCCGGCTCGCGCAACCCTGGTCGGATGACCGTGGAGTTGCACGACGGCTACGACATCGGCATCCAGGTGGCGGACGACCCGTTGGTCCAGGTGATCGACGACTTCGTCACCGATGGCGAGTGCAAGCACATCATCAACCAGGCCCGCTCGAAGATGAAGCGGGCCCGGGTGACCCTCGACACCGAGGTCGCCTACAGCGAGGGCCGCACCGGCAGTACCGCCTGGCTCGGACACGATTCCACGCCGGTGATCAAGAAGCTGGTGACGCGAGTCAGCGATCTCGTCGGGATCCCCACCCACCACGCCGAGTCACTCCAGATCGTCCACTATGCGGAGAGCCAGGAGTACCGGGCGCACCACGATGCGTGGAAGCACGGCACCGAGCGCCACGCCAACCGCACCGCCAACGGTGGCCAACGGCTCGTGACCGCGCTCATGTATCTGAACGAGGTCGACGCCGGTGGCGGCACCGGTTTCCCGAAGCTCAACCTCGAGGTCGATCCGATCCCCGGCCGCATGGTGGTCTTCCACAACACCACCGGCATGGTCCACGACGTCCACAAGAAGTCGCTCCACGGCGGGCTGCCGGTGCTCTACGGCGAGAAGTGGGCGTGCAACCTGTGGTTCCGGGAGCGACCCTACGAACGACCAGGGTCGAAGAAGGGCGTGAACGCGAAGGCGCGCGCGCAGCGACCAGTCGGTGCGGCGCGGCCGGGCGCCAAGAAGAACCGCAAGTCCCAGAAGGCCGCCCGCCGCAGAAATCGCTGAACCTGTCCGCGTCTTGCTCTGCGCAGATGCGCGGACAGGTTGGTCAGCCGATGGCGGTGGCCGCGAATTCGCGGAGGCGGTCGAGGCCGCCGTCGCCGGCGAAGAAGAACGCCGGCACCATGGCCCGGCCGACACCGAGCTCACGCATCTGCTCGGCGCCCGCGGCCGGGTCGGCCATCTGGATGCCGAACATCGCGTTGATCTCGATGCTCATCGGGTCGCGGCCCTGGGCTTCACACTCGGCGCGGACCTTGGCGATCAGCTGGCCCAGTCGCTCCGGATCGCCCTCGCCGGGGAAGTAGCCGTCGGCCAGCTTGGCGGCTCGACGAATCGCGGCCGGGGTGTCGCCGCCGACCAGGATCGGGATGTCTGACCCCTGCGCGGGCAGCGGTGTGCAGGTGAGGGGGTCGAAGTCGACGAACTCGCCGTGGAACTCCACATGGGTGCCGGACCAGACCGTGCGCAGCGCGGCGACGTACTCGTCGGTGCGGGCGCCACGCCGCTCCCACGGGATGCCCAAGGCGTCGAACTCCTCTTTCATCCAGCCCACACCGATGCCGAGCTCGACCCGTCCGTTGCTCAGGTGGTCCAGCGTCGCCAGCTCCTTGGCCAACACCAGGGGATTGCGCTGCGGCAGGATCAGGATGCACGTTCCGAGTCGCAGCGTCGGCGCCGTCGCGGCCACGTACGCCAGCCAGATCAGCGGGTCGGGAATCGGCGTCTCCGGCGTGGCCGGCACCTTGCCGTCGGCGGTGTACGGGTACGACGACTCGATGGTCGACGGGAAGATGACGTGCTCACCGCCCCAGACCGATTCGAAGCCCACCTCCTCGGCGACCCGGCAGATTTCGAGGGCCGTGTCGGCCTCGGTCCCTGCGCTGCTGGCGAATGCGAGCCCCCACTTCATGTGGTACCTCCCTCGTGGACGACACCCGCTGCAGCGAGCGTCGCGATCGAACTGTCGTCGTAGCCGGCCTCGCGAAGCACGTCAGCGGTGTGCTCGCCGAAGTGCGGCGGCGGCCCGGCGATGGTGCGGTCCTGCCCCTGCCACCCCACCGGCGGCAACGCTTCCCGAATGGCGCCGAGCGGTCCGTTGTCGTGCTCGACCAGGGTGCCGTTGTGGATCACCTGTGCCTGATGCGGAACCTCGTCGAGTGCGGCGACGGCGGCACCGGGCAGGTCGTTGGCCTCCATGGCGGCCAGGCACTCGGCGGTGGTCATGCCGGCGAGCACGACCGAGAACTCCTTGGCCAGCTCCTCGCCGTTCTGCTCGCGCAGTTCCAGCGTGGCGAACCGCGGGTCATCGGCCCAGGCCGGATTGAACGCCCGGCACAGCCCGGGCCAGCTCCGGTTGCCACTGGCGACCATGGCCACGTGGCCGTCTCGGGTCGGGCGGATCTCGTAGGTGCTCGAGAAGTGTGGCGCCGCGGTCACCTCGTCGTCGTGCAACAGCGCCCGGTCCATCATCCCGTCCGGCCAGAAGAACCACAGTCCGACGTCGAGCATGGCGAGCTGGAGGTGCTGGCCGCCGTGGCCTCGCTCGCGCTGGAACAACGCGGCCGACACGGCCTGGCTCACCGTGAGCGCCGTGACCTTGTCGACCACGAACTGTCGCGTCAGCGTGGGTGCGCCCTCGTGGTCGGTCTGGAGGGCGGCGATGCCGGTCATCGCCTGGATCACGTAGTCGTAGACCTTCTCGCCGCTGCGGGGCCCCGAGTCGCCGAAGCCCGACACCGACACGTAGATCAGGTCCGGGTTGGCTGCGAGCATGGCCTCGTGACCGATGCCCATGCGTTCGGTCGCGCCGGGACGGAAGTTCTGGATGAACACGTCAGCGTCCGCGATCAGCTTCTGCAGGACCTCCAACCCGCGCGGGTCCTTGCTGTCCAGTGCGATCGAGCGCTTGCCGCGGTTGATCCCGTGGAACACGGTGCTCACGTCGCCGCGCCGGGTGCCGAGCATTCGCATCCGGTCGCCGACGCCGTCGGCCATCTCGACCTTGACGACATCGGCACCCTGCTCGGCCAGGATCATGCCCGCCATCGGGGCCGAGATCATCTGCGCCGCCTCGACGACGCGGACTCCTTCGAAGGGCTTCATGGCCACACCGTACGCTCCCGGCCGATCGGCCGCCCGTGGGTCACGCGCCGGTGGGCACGACCTCTTCCACCGTGCCGTCTGCGTGGCGGGCGAAACGTTCGGTGACGGGTTCGTGCACCGGGCCGGGCGACGGCCACGGCCAACCCCCGAACTCGGTGGCCTGATAGTCGCGCATCGCCTGCATGATCTCGTCCTGGGTGTTCATGACGAAGGGCCCGTACTGCGCGACGGGCTCGCCGATGGGTCGACCCTGCAGGACCATCACCTCGACCTCGCCGTCGCCGGCGACCAGGGTCACCGGTCGGTCGCTGCGCACGGCGGCGCCGGTCGAGGCGCCGAGCACCGTGCCGTCGACACTGAGCTGAGGACCCTCGAAGACGTAGAGGACACGGACGCTGCCCTCGGCCGCAGGTGGCAGCTCGAAGGCGGCACCGGCATCGAAGCGGAGATGCCAGATGGCCACGTCGGCCTCGTCTCGCGCGGCCCACGAGTTGGGCGGGGCCGGCAGCGGGCTGGCGTCGCCCAACGCGCCGGCGATCACCGTGGCGGTCGCCGTGCGTCCCGCGCTGTCGACCTGATCGACTCGGGGAATCTCAGCGTCCCACTGCATGGTGAAGTAGGGGTCGACCATCTTGTCGGCGGCCGGCAGGTTCAGCCAGATCTGGAAGAGCTGGAGCGGGTTGGGCCGGTCGTCGTGCACGAGGGGGAACATCTCGCAGTGCACCACGCCCCTGCCGGCGGTCATCCACTGCACGTCGCCACGACCGAAACGGGACGCCGCGCCCATCGAGTCCGAGTGGTCCACCAGGCCGCGGCGCACGAACGTGACCGTCTCGAAGCCCCGGTGGGGGTGCTGCGGGAACCCGGGTACCGAGTCCCCGTGATACATGCTCCAGCCGTCCTTGGCCGAGAAGTCCTGACCGATGTCGCGACCCTCGAGCGACGCCGCCGGCGCGTTGGCGCCGTTGCCTTCGGGGTACGCGTCGTCATGGTGTGCGCAGAAGAGGAACGGATCGATCGTCGGCCACTGCGCGCCGAGGGGGAAGGTCTCGATGACGGTGTCGTCGGTTGCCTGCTCACTCATACGGTGAGCGTATGACGCAGTGCGCCCCTATGCGGCGGCGAGCTGTGCCGGCAACCCGCGCCCCATCAGGTCCTCGAAGTTCGCGGCGTAGAACTTGTGCCGCACCTCCTCGGACGCGTCGCCGAGGCTGCGCTCGAACCGCTCCATCGGACGCCGCCCACCCTCCACGTGGGGGTAGTCGGTGGAGAACAGGCAGATGTCGGGACCGATCAGTTCGGTGATCCACCCGACATCCTCGGTGGGGTAGGGCGTGGCCCGGATCTGGCGCTGCACGTAGTCGCTGGGCCGCATCGACAGGGCCTGCAACCGGTCCTCGTGCCGGTGGAAGGCGTCGAAGGCCGACTCCATCTGCTTCATCCAACTCGGCAGCCAGATCGCGCCCTGCTCGACCACGCCGATCTTGAGGCCGGGGAAGCGCTCGAGCACCCCGTCGAAGATCATCGTGGCCA
The DNA here is from genome assembly GCA_965262315.1 of Acidimicrobiales bacterium. Classification (GTDB taxonomy): domain Bacteria; phylum Actinomycetota; class Acidimicrobiia; order Acidimicrobiales; family UBA8592; genus JBCCFK01. The sequence continues at coordinate 52,698 of CBDHFJ010000120.1, read as the reverse complement.
GGGTCTGCATGGGCGGGTGCGGGATGCCCATGTAGTCCACCGAGCGGAAGTTCTCCTCACCGCCGTGGAAGTCGGGCGGGATCGGGAGGCCGTTGTTGAAGTAGCTGGCGTCGATCAGTTCGCCCGTGCCGCCCACGTGGAACACGACCGGTACGCCGGCCTCCTGTGCCTGTGCCCACACCGGGTCGAGGCCGAGGTGGCTGGGGGAGTGGCCGGCGGGGCAGCCCGAGGCCACGAGGATGGCTGCCGCACCCATGTCGAGCACCTCGGCGGTCATCGCCCGGGTGCGCTCGAAGTCGGCCAGCGGCACGTAGCAGGTGGGCAGGAGGCGCTCGTCGACGTCGCAGAAGTCGACCATTCCCCGGTTGTGCGCCCGGGCGGCGCCGTACGCCAGGTCGAGGTTGCCCGAGTGCTCCCATTCGTGCAGACGCGAGTTGTGGAAGGTGTTGAACATCAGCTGCGACGCCACACCGATCAGGTCGACGGCGCGCGGTCGGTCCTCCTTCAGGAACGAACCCGTGGCCGCGAAGTTCTTGCGCATCATGATCTGCGCCTCGTCCTCGGCCCGGTACTCGTCACTGCGGTGGAGCTCGACCGCGTGGTCGAGCGCGGCGCGGACGTCGGACGTCATCGCGTCGTTGTCGCCCAACTGGCGCAGCTCGTTGGTGTAGCCGGGCGCTTCGATCAAGTCTCGCAACTCGGGGTCGGCATGGTCACGGAGCCAGGTGGCGGTCTCCATGATGTGCGCGTCGGCGTCGTGAACCAGGCGTCCCTCGATGTAGGCCATGCCTGCGATCGTAGGTGAACGACGACGTCACCTCACGTGGCGACGGCTGCTGCGCGGGCAACCGCCGAGCTCAGACCTCGATCCCCAGCGCGTCCCGGGCCGTCTGCCCCGCCCACTTGTAGTCGGACTTGCCGTTGGGGCTGCGGAAGAGTCTGTCCACCCGGACGATGTGCTTCGGGAGCTTGTAGCCCGACAACGACGACCGCAGCGCGTCGACCAGTTCGTCGTCGGCGATCTCGGCGCCATCGGCGAGCTCGACCACCGCGGTGACCGCCGACCCCCACTTGGGGTCCGGGACACCCACCACGTTGGCGTCCACCACCACGTCGTGGAGCTTGAGCGCCTCCTCGACCTCTTCGGGGTAGACCTTCTCGCCACCGGTGTTGATGGACACCGAGCCCCGGCCGAGCAACGTGATGGTGCCGTCGGCGTTCACCGTGGCCCAGTCGCCGGGTATCGACCACCGTCGACCCTCGATCTCCCGGAACGTCTCGGCCGACTTCACCGGGTCGCCGTAGTACCCGAGCGGGATGGGGCCGCCCACCGCGAGGAGGCCACGCTCCTCCGAGCCCGGCTCGACCCGGCGCCCGTCCTCGGTGAACACCGCGGCGTTGGGACCCAGGGTGAACGTGGCGGTCTGGGTGTCGACGCCGCGGTTGGCCGACTGCTTGCCCGCGAACCCGACGCCTTCGCTGGACCCGAGCGAGTCATTGCAGATGAGGTCGGAGCCCACCGCACGCGCGTGGGCGAGGAGACGGTCCTTCACGGGCTGGCTCCACATGACACCCGACGAGGTGACCGTGGCCACCGACGAGAGATCGATCGGCCGTCCGGCGTCGGTGGCCCGATCGAGTGCGTCCACCATCGGGGCACAGAAGACGTCGCCGACGATGGAGACGATCGTGCACTGCTGCTCCTCCACGACCCGCCACAGGTCCTCGGTGTCGAGACTGCGTGCGGTCAGGGTCACGACGGCGCCACCGCAGCTGAGGCTCATCAGCGCGCCGATCCCGGCGGTGCCGTGCATCAGCGGTGAGGCCGCGAGCTGGCGAGGGGTCTGGCCGGCCGCCGCCACCGCGTCGATGGCCGCCGGGATCTCGGCGTAGGAGTCCGGAGCGGGGATGCCCCACGCGTCGAAGTTGCGGCGGGTGAGGATCAGCAGGTTCTCATGCGGCCACATGACGCCCTTCGGGTTGCCCGTGGTGCCGCCGGTGTAGAGGATCCAGAGGTCTTCTCCGCCGTCCCGCTCGACCCGCGGAGCAGGATCGTGGGTCTGGATGAGCGACTCGTGACTGACGGCCCACTCGGGCGGGTCGGCGTCGCCCACGTGGATCCACAGGCGCACGTCCGGGAGCTCCTCGCGGATCGCGGCGAACCGGTCGGTCAGCGCCTCGTCGAACCACACCGCCTTCGCATCGCTGTTGTCCACCAGGTACGCGAGCTCGGTCTCGACGTAGCGGTAGTTGACGTTGCAGGGGCCCGACCGCGCCTTGAAGGCGGCGAACTCGGCTTCCAGGTACTCGTTGCCGTTGTAGAGCGCGAGCGCCACGTTGTCGCCCGGGCCGATGCCGGCTGTGGACAGCGCGCCGGCCAGCCGGGCTGCCCGATCCTCGAACGCCGACCAGGATCGGGACACCCCGCCGCAGTGCAGCGCGAGGGCGTCGCCCCGATGGTCGGCGATGGTTTCCCAGACCGTTGCCAGTTGCATTCGTCCCCCTCGTGATCGGCGGCCAGCGTAGAAGCTGGCACGCCGATCACGCGAGTGCCGGGGCGATCGCTCGGGGGCCGGTGTTGGCTCACCCCGCTGCGAGGGTCGGCGCCATCTCGAGGTAGAGATCGAAGGCGGGCCGGGTCGAGCCGTCGTTGCGGACGAGGCCCGACGTCAGCAACCAGTCGCCCAGGCGATCGGCGAAGCCCTGCCCGACGGCTGCCGCCAGGATGTCCATGTCGGCGCCGTAGGCCAGGTCCAAGGTGCTGGGGGACCAGTCGAGGAACTCGAAGACGAAGGCGGCCCGGACCTGGTCGACCTCGGCGATGTGGGCGAACGCGATCTCGAACCACTCGAGCTGGAACTCCTCCGACGAGCCCATGAGCTCGCCTGCCGGACAGCCGAACTCCTGGAAGACGACCGGAAGATCGCCGGCGCGCTCGACCATCACGTCGATGTTGGCGATGGCGTCGTCCATGTCGATCACCCGGAGGTCTGCCATCAGGCAGTAGTGGTTGACGCTGAACACGTCCACCGCCTCGACCAGGCGATCGATGTCGGGGTCGTCGATCAGCGGGTCGCCACCGGCGAACGTGAAGGTCGTGGCCAGGTCGGGAGCCAGTTCCTGCATCCCGTCGACCACGAGCTCGACGAACGTGGCGAAGTCGCCGCGATCCATCTCGTCGTCGTCGGCCAACGGGGGTTCGTTGGCGATGGCGAAGAGCCACACGTCATGGCGTTCCATCATGGGGACGAACTGTTCGGCCATGGCCAGGTACGCCGCGGCCGCCTGTTCGGGGTCGAAGCCGCCCAGCCACTCCGGCCAGTCGGTGCCGGACGTGTCTCGGGCAACGATGGACAACATCGGCTGCTGACCGGCTTCGACGATGGCAGCCAGCGCCTCGTCCACCTCGTCGAGGCGGTAGTCGCCGGCCTGGGGTTCGACGTCGATCCAGTCGAACATGGCTCGTCCGACGCTCGACGCGTCGGTGACGTCGCCCCAACGCTCGAAGACGACGTCTTCGGCCCCGGGCTCGGCAGGGCTGAACCAGGTGGCGCCGACGTGGGTGTCGGGACCTGGCGTGAGGAGCTGGTGGAGAGGAACGGTCGCCTCGACCGCAGCTTCGGTCGCAGGCTCGGGTTCTGGGCTGGGGGTCGCCTCGTCGGCGGTGTCGGCCGTCGGAGTCGAGGCGGATGGGGCGCCCTGGTCGCTGTCGTCGGAGGACGAGCAGGCGCTGAGCAGCAGAGCGACGACCAGCAGGGGCACGAGCAGGAGGCGAATGGGGGTACGGGGGGTGGGTGAGTTCATGGCTCACCTGTCGAACCGACGCCCCCGCCCGGTTCTGCGATGCTGCGGAACCTGGTCCGAAGGGCTCAGCCCAGGAGGTCGGTGATGGTGTCGAGCCAGAGGTTGGTGGTGAGCTCCAGCGACTCGAGGTCGATGCGCTCGTCGTGGCCGTGGAACCGGCTCGAGAACTCGGCCGCGGTGAGCGACGGCGACATGAGGCCAGCCCCGTAGGCGATCGCTCCGAGCTCGCGGTGCACGCGCGCATCGGTGAAGCCCACGGACAGCGCAGGTCGGATGTGTGCCGTCGGGAACGGGTTGTTGACCGCCTTCTGGAGGCTGTCCCACAACGGCGTGTCCGTCTGACTGATGCTGGCCCGGTCGTTCATCAGGGGCTCGACCTCGACCTCGTCGGCGAGATCTCCCAAGGCCTCGCGCAGGTGTGCCGCGACCTCCTCCGGCCCTTCGCCGGGCATGGTCCGGATGTCGACCTCGAGGTTGACGGTGTCGGGGATGACGTTGGTCTTGGTCTGGCTGGTCATCACGTTGTTGGAGAACGTGGTGTGGGTACAGGCGTGGAGATAGCCGGCTCCGGCCGAGCGCGGGATGGTGTCGAGGAGCTCGTCGATGGTGGCCGGATCGAGCAGCATCCGCTTGTGCTCGTCGTCCAGCGACATCCGGTCGACCTCGTCGCGCCACAGCTCGTGGATCTGCGGCGTCGGCCGGTACTCGGCGAGGCGTTGGACGACGGCCGCCGCCTTCACGAGGGCGTTGTCGGACTTGAACGGCGCCGAGCCGTGGCCGGGCGTACCGCGCAGGGTGAGCCGCCGCCAGGCCACACCCTTCTCACCGGTGCGCATGGTGATGGCCGGCGCCTCCGGAGAGCCGGACTGCAGGCCACCACTCTCGGTCAGGACATAGTCGACGGTCATCAGCTCGGTCTGGTGCTCGGCCATCCATCGCGCGCCGTGGGTGGAGCCCGCCTCCTCGTCGGCCACGCCCATGAAGAGCAGGTCGCCCTTGGGGCGGAACCCCGTCGTCACCAGGTGACGAAACGCCACCGCGAAGGACGACACGAGGTTGAGCATGTCGATGGCACCGCGACCCCAGACCTCACCGTCGATCAGCTCACCGCCGAACGGGTCCTGGGTCCAGCCGTCGCGATTGACCGGGACGACGTCGGTGTGCCCGTTGAGCATCAGGCTCGGCGCATCGGCGTCGCTGCCCTCGATCTTGGCCACGATCGTCCGCCGACCCGGCGCGGCGTCGAAGGTCTCGATGTCGATCCCCGCACCCTCGAGGTACGACTCGAGCACGTCGGCGTTCCGGACCTCCTGACCGGACTCGACGGTGCCCTCGTTCACGCAGGCGTTGCGGATCAGCGTCTGGAGGAGCTCGACGGTCTCGCCGTTGGGTGGTGCGCTCATGGTGCTCCTCAGTTGTTGCGGGCCCGCATGCCGCCGTCGACGGGGATGGCCACGCCGGTGATGTACGAGGCTGCGGGCAGCACCAGCGACAGCGTCATCTGCGCCACCTCCTCGGGGTCGCCGTAGCGGCGGATCGCGGTCTTGCGGCGAGCGAAGGTGGCCTTGTCATCGTCGGGGATGAGCTCGGTCATGCCCGTGTTGATCGGGCCGGGGCAGATGGCGTTGACGGTCACGCCTCGCTTGCCGAGCTCGACGGCGAGCGCCTTGGTGAGTCCGATGACCCCGTGTTTGCTGGCGGTGTACGGGGAGATGTTGGCCGAGCCGCCCAGTCCCTCGGTGCTGGAGATGTTCACGATCCGCCCGTCGCCGTTGCGGCACAGATCGTCCACGCAGGCACGGATGAGCCGCATCTGGGCGTGGAGGTTCACGTCGAAGGTGGCGCTCCACGCGTCCTCGAAATCCGGGGTGTCGATCGGCACGCCGATGCTCACGCCCGCGTTGTTGACGACGATGTCGACGGGCCCCAGTTCGGACCGCACCTCGTCGACGAACCCGGTGATGGCCGCGGGGTCGGCCAGGTCGACCCGCCGTGCCAGCGCGTCGCCGTCCGCTTCGACGATCTCGGCCGCCACTGCCTCCACTGCGGCGGCATCGATGTCACACAATGCGACGAGTGCCCCCTCGTCTGCGAACAGTCGGGCCGTGGCGCGGCCCATGCCGCTGCCGGCACCGGTCACGATGGCCACCCGGCCGGCGATGGATCGATCGAGCTTCGACAGTCGTGCCATGCCGGCCGACAGTACCGAATCACCCGACGCCGGGCGGTTCGAACACGGTCGCCGTCTCCGTTCGCATCCACCCGACGAGCGGTCGTCTCGGGTTCTCGCCGACCGAGCGGCCATGCTGGTCGGCGTGGAGACGCTGGAGGTGCCGCAGGGGCGGTTCGGGCTGGAGCGGTGGCGCTCGTCGGCCCGATCGCCGTTGCGCGCCTGGGACGCTGCGGACGAGTACGTCCTGCACCACCACGCCGACACCACCGTCACCGACGGACGTTGGCTGGTCGTCAACGACGCGTTCGGAGCGCTGGCGGTGGCCCTGCGGGCGCACGAGCCGCTGTCGACCGGTGACTCCTGGACCGCGTTCGCCGCCGCCCGTCGCAACGGCGAGCACAACGGAGCTCCCATCGACGCCGGTGACCAGCGTCCAGCGCTCGAGGAGGGTGACGAGCGCATCGGAGTCGCGATCGTCAAGATCCCCAAGACCCTGGCCCTGCTCGAGGACCAACTCCGACGCCTCCGGCCCCGCCTGCGCGCCGACGCGGTCGTGACCGGGGCCGGCATGGTCCGCCACATCCACCGTTCGACCCTCGAGGTCTTCGAGCGGGTCATCGGACCGACCACCACGTCGCTGGCTCGCAAGAAGGCTCGAATGATCCACGCCGAGGTCGACCCCGATCTCGACCCGGGCCCGTCGCCGTACCCGAGCACGTTCGAAGTGCCCGGCGGCGGTCAGGTGATCAACCACGCGAACGTCTTCAGTCGCGACCGGCTGGACATCGGCACGCGGCTGCTTCTCGGGCATCTCCCGGATGCAGGTGGCCGGGCGGTCGACCTCGGCTGTGGGAGCGGGATCCTGGCGCTGGCCATGGCGCGGCTGGATCCCTCCGTCGAGCTCGTCCTGCGCGACGACTCCTTCCATGCGGTGGCCTCGGCCAGGGCCACGTTGCGATCCGCCGAGGTCGCTGCGGACATCGGGGTCGGCGACGGGGTCGCCGACCTCGGAGATGCATCGGTCGATCACGTCGTCTCCAACCCGCCGTTCCATGACGACCACGCCGTCGGTGACGAGGTGGCATGGTCGTTCTTCATGGGCGCCCGGCGTGTCCTACGCCCCGGAGGCGAGCTCCGCATCGTGGGCAACCGGCACCTCGGCTACCACGCGAAGCTGAAACGGCTCTTCGGCAACGTCGAGACCGTCGCCTCCGACTCCAAGTTCGTCGTCCTGCGCTCGACCCGCTGACGAGTCGCGGCCGCATTGCCGCCACCGTGGTGATGCTGAGCTCGGAGAGGAGCGAGGGATCGAGCGACGGACGGCCCCGGGCGCTGAAGACTCAGTGCGGGTCGTGGTCGGCGGTCAGGGTGCCGGTGTGGGCGGCGTCGTTGAACGACCGCAGGGTCCAGTCGTCGCCGTCGACGACGATGTGGGTGAGCGATGCGTTGCGCACGCCCGTGTAGCGCCACGGATGTTGCTCCATCGCATGACCGACCAGGGCGGCGATCACGCCACCGTGGCAGACCGTGACGACGAGTTCGTCCGGGTGCGTTGCTGCGATGCGCTCGATCGCGCCGACCGTGCGGCCGCGGAGGTCCTCGTTGGACTCGGCGCCGGGGATGGCGCCCCAGTCCAGCGTGGCCCGCATCTCGACGACGGCTGGATGGTCCTCGGCGGCCATCTGCCGGAACAGGCCGCCCTCGAACTCGCCGAGGAACACTTCGCGGAGGTCGGCGTCGACCACCGGGTCGATGGACAGCCGTCCGGCCAGGGGTGCCGCAGTCTGGTGGGTCCGCGTCAGCGTCGACATGTAGATGGCGTCGATCGGCTCGTCGGCCAGCCGCTGTCCGACCCGCTCGGCCTGCCATTCGCCGCGCGGTGACAAGGGTGGATCGCCGTGGCCGTCGACCAGCGGGAAGGGCTGGCCCTCGACGTAGGGAATGGACTGGCCGTGGCGGACCAGGACGATCTGACACGCGCCGGGGGGTGGCACGAAGAATGGCTGAGGATGGCTGGTCATGCCCGCAACCTACCGGCCGGCGCTGCTGCGGGCTGTGGGTCAGCCGTCGGGCGAGGCCGCCACCCCGTCGCAGGTGGCATCGACGCTGTTCTCGCTCGCACCGGGCCCGGCGTCGAGCCGCACGATGCAGGGCGACACCACGTCGACGAAGGTCACCGACTCGATGATCACCGGGCCGAGGCTGTTGCCGCTGATGGCGTCACCTTCGAAGTCGGACAGGCCACCGACCAGGTCGATGCCCACTTCGGCGCGCTCGATGCTGAGGTCGGTGATCGCCACGTCGACCACCCGGCTGTTGAGGATCGCCACCGCTTCCGGCCCGACCTCGAAGTCGGCGACCAGCGTGCTCGCTCCGCCGCGAACGACCACCGCGGTACCCGCCCCCACGACGGTGGAGCCGCTGATGGCCACGTTGGTCACCGCGCCGCCCTCGACCGTGCCGGCTTGTTGGAGGCTGGCAGCTCCGTTCACCTCGATGCCGACGGCACACCCGCTGAGGTCGTTGTCGGCCACGGTGAGGTCGTCGACCGTCGCCCCGGTGACGCCAGCGCTGGAGCTCAGCATCAGGGCGCCGCCGTGAACGGCGATGCAGGTGGAGGTCACGCCCTCGGCGCTCATCATGGTGTTGCCGCTGATGTCGATGCCTGTCAACGCGGTGTCCGTGACATCGGTGTCGGTGGGCAGCGCTCCGAACACCGAGATGAACCGGTGCACCACGAAGCCGCCGCCCTCGTTGACGAAGCTGTTGTCGACGATCGAGATCTCCGACAATGCGCCCCCGGTGATGGTGTTGCGCACGGCGACGTCCTCGAGCCGGGTCTCGGCGAAGGTGTTGCCCTCGACGGTGACGCCCTCCACCGTTGCGCCCACACTCTCGATGGCGACGGCGACGTGCATGCCCTCGAATCGGAACCCGCTGATCCGGACGTCGCTCGACGCCACGAAGAAGAGGTTGCGTGCCTCACCGTCGTCGGAGGAGCGGACGATGGTGGTCCCGCCCTCGACGGTGTCTCCGTCGTTGCCGAACATCTCCACGAGCCAGAAGTTGCCACCGGGCGCCTCGAGCTGCGCGGGCTCCACCGTGATGAGGTCGGCGACGTCGCGCCCCGGCTCACCGCTGATCTGCCGCAGTTCGCCCGGGCTCAGGTCGGCGACCGTCAACGATCCGTTCGAGATCTGAACCGCCTCGACGAGCGACAGCAGGTCGTCGCCGGCGGTGCCCACGAGGTCCGTGTCGTTGACCACCAACGCCCCCGGTTGCGGGATCGGCGTGGCGGTCGGCGTGGCCTCCGGTCCGGCGGTGGGCTCGACCTCGATGGTGTCGGGTGGCGCGGTCGGAGCCTCCGCGGTGGGATCCGGTGGCGTTTCGGCGGAGTCGTCGTTCCCGCTGCTACAGGCGGCGAGGACGAGCGCGAAGAGCACCATGATGAAGGGTAGACGGCGGGACATCGGGGTGGGAGCGTACGCTGCTCAACCCGTGGACGTGGAACCGATGGCGTTCGAGAGCGCCAGGACAGCCGGGTCGGGCACGGAACCGGCTCGGGTCGCCGCGACCAGTCGCCGTTCGGTGAGCACTCGGGCCCGCTGCAGCGGCCGATCGCCGGTCTCGGCCTGCACGACCGGCAGGACCGTCCAGCCCAGGCCGAGTTGCACCATCTCGCGGAGGACTTCGGGCTGATGGGACTCGGCGATGACCTCGATCGGTGAGCCGACCTCCCGGAGCGCCGAAGTGACGAGCCGGCGGGTGTGGGAGCCATCGGGGAACAGCACCCACGGCCCCCAGGTCGACGGCTTGCCCGCCCGACGGCCATCCGGGCGGTAGACGGCGAGCTCCTCGGTCAGGACCGGTTGGATGTCCACGCCTCGTGGCACCTCGGCCGGTTCCACGCACACCACGAGGTCGAGCAGGCCGCTGGTCAACAGCTCGAGCAGCGTGCCCGACGGTGCCACCCGGAGGTGGAGGTCCAGGTCTGGATGGTCGTCCCGGAAGTCACGGAGCGCCTCGGCGTAGTGGTGCACGGCGGCGACGTCGATCATCCCGAGTCGCAGCTGCCCCACATCGGCCGCACGCGATCGCTCGGCCCATCGGGCGAGGTCGCCGGTGATCGCCAGCACTTGCCGCGCGTGGTGGAGGACGGGCTCGGCCGCAGGTCGCATCGTCCGGCGGCGGCCCGCTCGTTCGAACAGTGGGACGCCGAGCCGGCGTTCCAGCTCGGACAGGCCCTGGGAGAGTGCGGACGCCGTCACGCCCACCGACTCGGCCGCGGTGGCCCAGGTGTCGGCGTCGGCCACGGCCACCAGGTACTCGAGCTGGCGGATCGAGATGTCGGGCAGGACGGTGCGCACCCAATGCAGAATAGTTCAGAGATGCTTCACAAACTACGCAGCGGAGAAAGGCGAGCTTACGCTCTTCGCCATGACCACCCCACGTGACATCGCCCCCGCCACCGGCCGCCTGGGAGTCCTCACCCCCGGACTCGGCGCCGTGGCCTCCACCTTCATCGCCGGCGTGATCGCCGCGCGCCAAGGCCTCCAGCCGCCCATCGGCTCCGTGAGCCAGATGGCCAACATCCGTCTCGGCAAGAAGGAGGAGGGCCGCAACCCGCTGATCCGCGAGTTCGTCCCCCTCGCCGATCTCGACGACCTGGTCTTCGGCGGCTGGGACCCCATCTCCCCGAACGCGCTCGAAGCTGCCCGTACCGCCGGCGTCCTCAACGACAACGACCTCAACACCATCTCCAGCGAGCTGGAGGGCATCGTCCCCATGGACGCCGTCTTCGACCAGCGCTGGGTCTCGAAGCTCGAAGGCGTCCGCGTCAAGGACATCACCAACAAGTGGGACCAGGCGATGGCCCTGATCGACGACATCGCGCTGTTCAAGGCGGAGAACGACTGCGACCGTCTGGTGATGGTCTGGTGTGGCTCCACCGAGGCCTATCAGGAGCCGTCGGCCGTCCATGAGACCGTCGCCGCGTTCGAGCAGGGCCTCAAGGACAACGACGACAACATCTCGCCCAGCCAGATCTACGCCTACGCCTCGCTCCAGTCCGACGTGCCGTTCGCCAACGGTGCGCCGAACCTCACCACAGACCTGCCCTGCATGATCGAGCTCTCGCACTCCCGCGGTGTGCCGATCGCGGGCAAGGACTTCAAGACCGGCCAGACGCTGATGAAGACGCTGCTCGCTCCGGGCTTCAAGGCCCGCATGCTCGGCCTCCGCGGCTGGTACTCCACCAACATCCTCGGCAACCGTGACGGTGAGGTCCTCGACGACCCCGAGAACTTCAAGTCCAAGGAGGTGTCGAAGCTCGGCGTGCTCGACACCATCCTCCAGCCCGAGGTGTACCCCGACCTCTATGGCGAGATCGACCACGTGGTCCGCATCAACTACTACCCGCCCCGCGGTGACAACAAGGAGGGGTGGGACAACATCGACATCTTCGGATGGCTCGGCTACCCGATGCAGATCAAGGTCGACTTCCTCTGCCGAGACTCGATCCTGGCCGCCCCGATCGTGTTGGACCTGGCCTTGTTCATGGATCTCGCCCACCGCGCCGGCGAGTCCGGCGTGCAGGAGTGGCTGTCCTTCTACCTCAAGGCCCCGCAGGCCGCCGGCGACCACGGCCCGGAGCACGACCTCTTCATTCAGCAGACCAAGCTCAAGAACACGCTGCGGGAGTGGATGGGCGAGGAGCCCGTCACCCACTCCGAGGCCGGCTGAACCAGTCCGTTCCCACAACGTCGTGTGCAACGGCCCGTCGGGCCCGCGGTCGCCGACCGCGGGCCCGGCAGGTGAAGCTCAGCCCGAGCTGACGACGACCTCGTCGCCCTGGGCGACGTCGCCAGGACGGAGCACGGACGCGTACCAGCGACTCCAGCCCGGATGGCGATCGTGGTCCATGCGGAGGAAGTGACCGTCCTCGAAGAACGGCTTGTTCTTGAAGCACGGGACCGCCGGCGCGCTGAGCCGGAGACGCAGGTCGCCGATTTCGAGCACCAGCCCTGCCCGCAGGTGCGCCCAGTCGATCCCGGCCAGGGTCAGGTTCTCACCCGTGCTTCCCCACCCGATGGGGTGGCCTTCGGCTCGTAGCGCGTCGATCACCTCGGCCGAGTACAGGCAGACGGCCTGCCATGGTCGCCCGTGGTGGCGCCGCGTGGCCTGGCGGTCACCGTCGAGACCGCCGAACCCGATGTGGCCGCGGTCGACCGGCAGCTTGGGGACGCCGCCCTTGGACGAGTTGACCTGGGCGACCGACCCGGCGAGGGGTCCGACCGCGTCCCCCAGGTCGTGGCGGATCGATGCGATGTCGGCCAGGTGGTGGAACAGATCGTGACACAGGTGCGTCAGCGTGTACCCCACGGTCCAGCGCTGCCCGTCGACGATCAACGCGTGGTCCCACTCGTCCCCGTGGCGAGCGAGGAAGAACCGAGCGGTGACCTCGGCCTGGTCGCGAAGCTCCTCCATGATCAGGACGGGGTCGAGATCGGCGGTCTCGGGATCGATCGGTGGATGGTCGAACGCGGGCAGCGCTCGATCGGGTTCCTGGAGGGCCAGCTCGCAGCCGCCGCGGTTGATCTCGACGACGGCGCGGATGTGGTCGACGTACTCGGCGATCGACCACATGTCGGGTCGGCTCCGCAGGTTCCACCGGTTCGGGGCCAGACCCTCGGTGGCGGCATCGACCAGGTCGGCCGCGTGCTCGATCGTGCGAATCGCATCCTGGCGCGTCCACCGGGACGCGTCGAACCCGCACTCGTCGCACGTCTCCACCGGCATCGTCGCCGCGGGCATCAGGTCACTTCCGTTCGAACGCGTCGGCCAGACCACCGAGCAGCGATCCCTCGCCGGAGCTCGAACCGCCGGCCGACGGTGCGTTGGCCAGGATCCGGTCGGCCAGCCGGGAGAACGGCAGCGACTGGAGCCACACCTTCCCGGTCCCGGAGAGCGTCGCCAGGAACAGGCCCTCGCCGCCGAACACCATCGACTTGAGGTTGCCGGCGCGCTCGATCGTGTAGTCGATGCCGGACTCCATGGCGACGAGGCAGCCGGTGTCGACGCGGAGTGTCTCGTTCTGGAGGTCGTGTTCGATCACCGAGCCGCCGACGGAGAGGAAGCACATGCCGTCACCGGCGAGACGCTGGAGGATGAAGCCCTCGCCGCCGAAGAACCCGGCGCCGAGCTTGCGCTGGAAGGCCATGTCGATCTTGGTCCCGAGCGCGGCACACAGGAACGCGTCCTTCTGGGCGATGATCTCGCCGCCGTGGTGTGACAGGTCGAACGGGATGATCTTGCCCGGGAACTCGGCGCTGAACGCCGCGTGGCTCTTGCCGTCGCCGCGATGGGTGAAGTGGGTGAGGAAGATCGACTCGTTGGTCAAGGCGCGCTTGCCGGCGTCCTTGAGCTTGCCCCACATGCCCTTGTCGGGTTCGGCGCCGTCACCCATCTTCGTCTCGAACTCGATGCCCTGCTTCAGGTACATCATCGACCCGGCCTCGCCGATCACGGTCTCGCCCGGATCGAGCTCGATCTCGACGAACTGCAGGTCGTCGCCGTGGATGGTGTAGTCGATCTTGTGGCTGGTCTGGCTCACGTTCCCGCTCCGTTCGTCAGGGGTCTGCCCCGAGCGTAGAGCGGCACGACGCCCCGATCGGGGCGGCGGCCTCGTGGGATGATCGGGGCATGAGCGAACGTGTGGCAGTGGTGACGGGAGCGGGCTCGGGCGTGGGTCGAGCCGCGGCGGCGGCGCTGGCCGCGGACGGCTGGACGGTCGTGGCTGCCGGCCGGCGCTCGGAGCCGCTGGACGAGACCATCGCCGCGATCGGTGCCGGACTCGCGGTGGTGGCCGATGTGGCCGACGCCGCGTCGGTCGATGCGCTGTTCGAGCGGGTCGAGGCCGAGTACGGCCGCATCGACCTGCTCTTCAACAACGCGGGCACGGGCTCGTACCCCGTCCCCTTCGAGGACATCCCGCTCGACGACTGGCAGCGCGTGGTCGACATCAATTTGACCGGGTCGTTCCTGTGCGCCCAGCGGGCCGTGGCGCTGATGAAGCGGCAGGACCCCAGCGGTGGCCGCATCATCAACAACGGGTCGATCTCGGCGCACGTCCCCCGCCCCAACTCGGCGCCCTACACCGCCACCAAACACGCGATCACCGGTCTCACGAAGTCGATCTCGCTCGACGGTCGGCCCTTCGGCATCACCTGTGGCCAGATCGACATCGGCAATGCCGAGACACCGATGACCGCTCGCATGGCCGACGGCGTCCCCCAGGCGGATGGCAGCATCAAGGCCGAACCGACGATGGACGTCGCCGACGTCGGTCGCGCCGTGGCCTACATGGCCGGCCTTCCGTCCGACGCCAACGTCCTGACAATGACCGTCATGGCCAACGAGATGCCATACGTCGGTCGAGGCTGACCAGCAAACCTCCAATCCCCACTCGGCTGCGCCGATGGGACCGAACTACGCCACCCTTTGGTCCAGCCGGAGGTCGTCATGTTCGGACAACTCAAGACAGAGGTGAAGAACCGCGTCGTCGACGCGACGGTCTCCCTGTTCAGCCACGGCCCCCAGCCGTTGGAGCACACCCTCGACCACATGGGCGACCCCGGCCTGCTCGGCCCGGACTCGGTCTCGTGGCGGGTGATCGGCGACGCCACGGCCTTCGTCGGCGGCATCCGGGCGTTGCTGGTGCAGACGGCACATCCCGAGGTCGTCGCCGGTGTGGAGGACCATTCCGCCTATCGGAGCGATCCGCTCGGCCGCCTCTCCCGCACGGCCGTGTACGTCACCGAGACCACCTACGGCGCCATGCCCGAGGTCGAAGCCACGGTCGCGGCCGTCCGTCGGGCCCACGCTCCCGTCCACGGCCGCTCCGAGCGCAACCGCGCCTACAGCGCCGGGCATCCGGAGATGGCGGCGTGGGTGCACAACGTGCTCACCGATTCCTTCCTGGCCGCCTACCGCGCCTTTGGGCCGACCCGGCTCACCGATGACGAGGCCGATCGCTTCGTCGAGGAACAGACCCGAATCGGCGCGCTGCTGGGCGCCGACCCCATGCCCGAGACGGAGGCCGATCTCCGGTCGTGGATCACCGACCACTCGGACATCCAGCCCACTGCGGCGCTGCACAACGCCGTCGACTTCCTGCTGGATCCGCCCCTGTCTCGTCCCGTGAAGGTGGGCTACAAGGCGCTCCTGAACGCGGCGGTCGCCACCATCCCCGCCGGTCTCGCCGACCTGATCGGCGTCCAGCAGACACCGCGGGCGCTCGAGCTCGGAGCCAGGAGCGTCGGCGCCATGCGTTGGGCGCTGGGGTCGTCACCGTCCTGGCACCTGGCCCTGATCCGCGCCGGTGCCGACATCCCCACCGGCGTCACCTTCCGCCAGCCGCTGCCGGCCTGAGCCGGCACCGTCACGCCCGGTCGCCTGGGGCCCTGCTTCAATCGAGGCATGGTGGGAGACGGTGAACGGATCGTGCTCGTCGGGGGAGCACCTCGTTCGGGCACCACGCTGTTGCAGAACATCCTCGACTCGCATCCCGAGATCCACGGCGGTCCCGAGTTCGCGCACCTGCCAGGGGTGGCCCATCTCCACGCCGCCATCCAGGACGGGATCGCCGGCGGTGGCCTGGATCACTTCGTCGATGCCGAAGCCGCGCGGTTGGCGATGGCGACGCTCGTGGAGTCGCTGCTCCTTCCCGCCGCCGATCGCGCCGGCAAGCGGTTGCTGGCCGAGAAGACCCCGTCCAACGCGCTCGTCGCCGATCGGTTGCTCGACCTGCTTCCGGGAGCGAGGGCCGTGTACATCGTTCGCGACCCCAGAGGTGTCGTGGGCTCGATGCTCCAGGTCGCCGAGCGGCACGCGGCAAGCGGTCGCCCGGCGCCGCACGGCTTCCAGACGCCAGGGCAGATGGTCGAGAGCATTCGGGCCCATCTCGACGGGGTGGGCCGGGCCATGGCTTCCCATCCCACGCGCGGCTGGGTGGTGCTGTACGAACAACTGGTCATCCACACCGAGACCGACTGCCGGCACATCTGTGAGTTCCTCGAGGTCGACTTCGATCCGGCCATGACCCGACCGGCATCGACCGACCACGCCGCGGCGAAGCTCGTCGACGGCGTCTGGTACACCGACGCGGAGTACCACCGGGACCCGGATCGCAGCCGGGTCGACGGTTGGCGACAGACCGTGCCGGCGGACATCGCCAACGAAGTGGCGGACGCCCTGGCCGAACACCCGGTCCTGGTGGCCTGCGGCTACGAGCTCTGACGGCTCAGCCGCCCTCAGGCCTCGAGCCCGGCCTTGAGTTGGGCCAGCGTGCGTTCCATGCCCGTGACGATGCCGGTCGAGCGCCGCATCACGGTCTCGTAGGCGAACTTCTGCCAGCCCGTGTACGGCGGGTGGGAGACCGACTCGGTCACTCGGGTGCCGTCGCCGTGGGGCGCGAACTCGTAGCGCCAGGTGGTGTAGCCCTCGGCGACGAACTCGAACACCTCGTCGGGCTCGTAGGCCGTGATCTCGGACGTGGTGGTCCACTTCTTCAACGTGACCGGGCCGAGCGCGGCGACATTGTCGCCCGCGAACCGAACACCGAGGCCCGGGCCCGTCGCGCCATCGAGCCAACGGCCGCCCGTGTTCTCGGGGCTCCACTCGCCCATGCGGGTCACGTCGGCGACCGCAGCGAACACCTCGTCGGGCGCGCGAGCGATCACCACCGATGCGGTGCCGGTGACCAGGTCGTCGCTCATCCGAACGGGTACGCGTGGCCGTAGAAGTCACTGGCCGCGTTGTTGGAGGGCTCGTGTTTGGCCCACCGGGGCTCGCCGACGCCCATGGGCTTGTCGCCCAGCACCGTGATCCGCTGGATGACCCGATGGCCGTTCCAGTCGTTGACGCGCTGGTGCAGCGTGCAGCGGTTGTCCCACATGCCGACGTCACCGTTGGTCCAGCGCCAGCGGACCGAGAAGTTGGACTGCTCGCACCACTTGAACAGGAACCGGAGGATCACCTCGGACTCGGGGCGGCTCAGCTGGCGGATGTGGCTGGTGAAGATGCGATTGACGTAGATGCTCTTGCGCCCGGTCTCGGGGTGCACCCGCACGACCGGGTGTTCGGCGACCTGACCCGTCCCGTACTTGTTCACGTGGATGGCCGTCATCCCCTCGAGCATCTCCTTCATCGGTGCCGAGAGGGTCTCGTACGCCTGGTACAGGTTGATCCACTGGGTGTCGCCGCCCACCGGCGGGCAGTCGACCATGTGCAGGACCGCGGTGATGGGTGGGTTCTCGGCGAAGGTGACGTCGGTGTGCCAGACGTCGGCGGCGGGCGTGTCGAGATCGTTGAGCACCACGATCTCGGGATGGTCGTCGTCGAGCTTGGTCAGGCTGGGCACGACCTCGAGCTCGCCGAAGCGTTCGGCGAAGCGGCGATGGCCATCCGGCGTCAGGTCCTGCTGTGGGAAGAAGAGGACGAGGTGGTCGGCGAACGCCTGATGGACCGCATCCATCTCGCCGTCGGTCAGGGTGTTGAGATCGACGCCATGGATCTCGGCGCCGAGCGCCGCGCCCACCGGTCGGATGTCGAGTTCGACCATGGCGTTGATCGTAACTGACGGGGTGTCAGCTGTCGGCCGGACGCGGCTCGCTCACCGTGCGTGAAATGTCGACCGAGTGAACACCACGCAGCGGCTCCGGCCATGTCTCGTTCGGCTCGTCGTTGCTTCGGTGATGCTTTCGCGTCACCCGGCTGCACGACCTTGGCTCGAAGGAACGACAACGGGAGGCAACATCGTGTCCTTTTTCAGTGGAGCGCGTCGCATCGCGCTCATGCTCTCCGCATTGGCGCTCATGGCGTCGGTGATCGTGGTGGCACCGGCATCCGCCGTGCCCGACGAGAAGGAGAAGGAAGCCCCGAAGGCCGACGAGAAGTCGGACGGCGCGGGCGACGAGAAGGAACCCGCAACCGAGAAGGACGAGTCCGACAAGGACGACGACAAGGGCGAGTCCGACAAGGGCGACGAGAAGGATGGCAAGGGCGACAAGGGCGAGGACGATGCCAAGCCGTTCCGCGGCAGCTCGTTCGAGCGCATCGCGACCTTCTCCGTCTACACCAACAACGCCGACCCGGCTGACGAGACGGTGGCCGAGATCGTCGACCACTGGGCCAAGGGCAGCCTGCTCGTCTACACCGACGGCGAGGGCGACAAGATCGGCTTCGTCGACATCGCCGACCCGGAGAACCCGACCCCGGCCGGCGTGCTCGACGTGGGCGGCGAGCCCACCTCGGTCAGCGTCTTCGGCGACTACGCCGCCGTTGGTGTGAACACCAGCGAGGACTTCGTGAACCCCACGGGCGTGCTGGTGATCGTCGATCTGGGCTCGAAGTCGATCGCCGGCGAGATCACCCTCGGCGGCCAGCCCGACTCGGTCAAGGCCAGTCCCGACGGCAAGTACATCGCGGTGGCCATCGAGAACGAGCGCGACGAGGACATCGTCGTCGACGGCGAGGAGGGCGGCCTCCCGCAGGCGCCCGCCGGTCTGCTCCAGATCGTCGACGTGAAGAAGAACCAGGACCCCTCCTCCTGGAACGTCCGTGACGTCGACCTCACCGGCCTCGCCAACTACGGCGGCGACGACCCCGAGCCCGAGTTCGTCGACGTCAACAAGAAGAACAAGGCCGTGGTGACCCTCCAGGAGAACAACCACATCGTCATCGTCAACCTCGAGAACGGCAAGGTCGTGCGCGACTACGACGCCGGCACCGTCGATCTCGAGGGCATCGACGCCACCGAGGACGACCTGATCTCGTTCACCGAGAGTCTCGACGACGTTCCCCGCGAGCCGGACGCCGTCACCTGGATCGGCAAGCGTCGCATCGCCACCGCCAACGAGGGCGACCTCTTCGGTGGCAGCCGCGGCTTCACGATCTTCAACAAGAAGGGCAAGGTCCGGTACGACTCGGGTTCCTCGTTCGACGAGCTCGCCCGCGACATCGGCCACTACAACGAGGGCCGCTCCGAGAACAAGGGCTCCGAGCCCGAGTCCATCACCTACGCCAAGTACGGCAAGGGCCAGCGCTACCTGTTCGTCGGTTCCGAGCGAGGCAGCTTCGTGGGTGTCTACAAGCTCAAGGGCAAGAAGGGCGTGGAGTTCCACCAGGCGCTGCCCACGGGCCTCGGCCCCGAGGGCCTGCTGGCGATCCCTGAGGACGGGCTGTTCGTGGTCTCCTCCGAGGTGGACGATCCGACCACCGGCGTGCGGGCGACGATCATGATCTACCGCCTCACCAAGGGTGCGCCGTCGTACCCCGAGGTCGTGTCCGACGGCATCGGCTGGTCCGCCATGTCGGGCATGGTCGCCGACGAGTCCGATCCCGACATCGCCTACGCCGTGTGGGACTCGTTCTACGCCGAGAGCAAGGTGTTCACCCTCGACGTGTCCTCCACGCCGGCCCGGGTCATCGCCGAGCGCCCGATCCTCAAGGACGGCGCGCCGGTGGGCTACGACCCCGAGGGCATCGCCCACGACGGTCAGGGCGGGTTCTGGATCGCCAGCGAGGGCGCCATCCCGAACAGCCTCAACGCCACCCCGAACCTGCTGATCCACCTGGACGCGGACCTCAACGTGATCGAGGAGATCACGCTGCCGGCAGCCATCACCGCCTGTCGGGCGGCCATGGTGCAGCAGGCGGCCGACGCCGCCGACACCAGCTCCCCCGAGCATGCCCGGGCCCGCAACCTGCGGTTCGGCTTCGAGGGTGTCACCGTCGACGACGAGGGCCTCGTGCACGTCGCGCAGCAGCGTGGCTGGGAGTTCGACGCCATCCCTGCCGACGGCGTCGCCGACTGTTCGGTGTACAGCACCGAGAACGGCAGCGCCGAGGGCGAGGTCGGGGTCACCAAGATCTGGACCTACGACCCCGCAGGCGATCGGTGGGCGAGCACCGAGTACGAGCTCGACCCCCGTCCCGCCAACGCCTCGTGGGTCGGTCTCTCCGAGATCACCTACGTGGACGGCACCGTGGTGCTGATCGAGCGGGACAACCGCACCGGCGACTGGGCCACCATCAAGACCCTCACCCGGGTCGACGTCGCCGCCTTCGCCGACGGGATCATCACCTCCGGCGAGCAGGCCGTCACCGACATCCTGGACGACCTGCGGGCCACCAACGGCTGGGTGAGCGACAAGCCGGAGGGCACTGCGATCACCGCCGACGGCCAGGTGTACGTGATCACCGACAACGACGGTGTGGACGACTGGTCGGGTGAGACGCACTTCCTGCGTCTCGGCGACGTGGACGCCCTGTTCAGCTGAGCGGCTGGCTCTGCTGACGGCTGACGCCGTGCCGATCGGCTGACGCCGTCCGACGGACTCACGGGCCCCTGGTGCGATGCACCGGGGGCCCGTCCGCGTCCGGGGTACCTTCGGGGCATGACGGTGAAGCTGCTCGGCGTGCCGTACGACGCCCACTCGTCGTTCCTGCGTGGCTCTGCGGAGGCGCCGCCGGCCATCCGGCGGGCGTTGACGTCGGGGTCGGCCAACTGGTGTGCCGAGTCGGGTGTCGATCTCGACCCGCTGGTGCACGACGGCTGGAGCGACACGGGCGACCTCGAGCTGCCTGACGAAGTCGAGGGTGCGCTCGCCCTGATCCGGCAGGCCGCCGACCGCGCCACAGCAGACGGCTCCAAGCTGCTGGTGCTCGGCGGCGATCACCTGGTGACCTGGCCGCTGGCATCGACGTGTTCACAGCGACACGACGACCTCACCGTCCTCCACTTCGACGCCCACCCCGACCTCTACGACGAGCTCGACGGCGACCGCTACTCGCACGCCTGCCCCTTCGCCCGCCTCATGGAGGAGGGCCGGGTCGGGCGTCTGGTGCAGCTCGGGATCCGCACGGCCACGCCGCACCAGCACGAGCAGGCCGAACGGTTCGGCGTGGAGATGGTCGAGCTGCGCTCCTGGGACCGGGTCGTGCCCGCATTGTCGGGTCCGGTCTATGTGACGATCGATCTCGACGCGCTGGACCCGGCGTTCGCTCCCGGCGTCTCCCACCACGAGCCCGGCGGCCTCTCCACCCGCGAACTGCTCGACTCGCTCCAGCAGCTGGCGACCATGGGCATCGATGTCGTCGGCGCCGACGTGGTGGAGCTGAACCCCACCCGCGATCTCAACGACACCACCGCCATGGTCGCCGCCAAACTCGTCCGCGAACTCCTCGACCTCATGGTGTGAGTCGTGGCCGGCGTCAGCGGGGGCGGAGGAAGCGGGCGGCGGCACCGAGCACGATCAGGACACCGAGACGGGCGAGGTCGGCGGCGCTGGCTGTCAGGAGCTGGTGTGCCAGCAGGACGGCGCATGCGGTGGCGCCAACCCAGGCGACCCAGGGGAGCGGTCGCCAGCCGACCGGCTCGTGGCGGGTCTTGATGGCGCTCACGTTCACGACCAGGAGCACGGCCAGCAACGCTGTGACCGCGGTCCGGGCGAGGTCGCCGACGGCGCCCGTGGCTGCGAACGCTGCCGCGATCAGGCCGGCCACGGCGACCGCCCGTGCCGGGCTGCCGCGTCGGGACACCTCACCCAGGGCAGCGGGTGCGTCGCCTGTGCGGGCCATGCCGTAGAGAAGGCGGGCGGCAGCGACGAGCGCGAACAGCGAGGTGTTGGTGACCGCACCGAGCGCGATGGCGGAGAAGAGTCGCTCGGGGATGTCGATGGGCCCGACCCGCACGACCTCGAGCAGCGGCCCGTCGCTGCCGGCCAGGGTGTCGGCCTCGACGAGGAGCCCTGCGGTCAGTGCCACGAGCAGGTAGACGACCCCAGTCACCACGACCGCGGTCAGCAGCACGCGGGGGAAGGTGCGCTGCGGGTCCTCGACCTCCTCGCTGAGGTGGACGGCGTCCTCGAATCCGAGGAAGGCGAAGAAGGCCAGCGACACGCCGGCGAACACGCTGCCGACGCCGAGACCGTCGGTCTCGGTCAGCCGGCCGACGTCGCCGCTGCCGTCGCCGAGCGCCAGCACCCCGAGCGTGATGATCAGCACCAGCCCCGCGGCCTCGACCACGGTCAGGGTGGCGTTCGCCCTCGCGGAGGTCTCGATCCCGAACGACGCGATCACGGCCAGCGTCAGCACCACCAGGATCGCCACGGGGCGTTCCGGCAGGTCGACGAACGCGGCCAGGTAGTCGCCTGCGAAGGCTCGCGCGGTGGTGGCCGACGTTGCCAGGGTCGATGCGAGGACGGCGAGCCCAACCATTGTGGTCACCGTCGGCGAATCGAAGGCCTTGCGG
This sequence comes from Acidimicrobiales bacterium, assembly GCA_965262315.1. Taxonomy (GTDB): domain Bacteria; phylum Actinomycetota; class Acidimicrobiia; order Acidimicrobiales; family UBA8592; genus JBCCFK01. Next base: position 30,409 of record CBDHFJ010000120.1, on the reverse strand, counting down.
GCGTAGAGCGCCGACCCGGCAGCGCCCGGGTATCGAGTGACCAGCTCGGCGTAGGAGGCGGCCGACGTGATGGCGATCAGGAAGGCGCCGGCGAACGCCGCCCAGGCCAACCCGCCGACTTCGCCGGCGAGCTCGCCGATGAGGACGTAGATGCCCGCGCCGAGGATGTCGCCGACCACCAGCAACAGCAGCAGCCGCTCGCTGACCCGGCCCCGCAGGCCGCCGTGCTCGTCGGCGGCGGCAGCGCCCACATCGTCGGTCTTCGGTGCACCCACGGTTCCCTTGTACCCCGAGCGACCGCCCGGGGCCCGGGGCCAACGTCCTGAGCGGGGGCGTCGACATCGAGCATCGGGCACCTGTTCGCCTGCAATGACGCGAACTCGAGCTGCTGCAGGAAGCGTCCGGCCGGGTCGAGTGCGGCGGCGTGCCGGTCCCCGAGCTCGACGGCTGGCGTGCGAGCTTCGATCAGGCCGCAGCGTGCGCCGAGGGCGGCGACGTCGGCGGCGCGACTCGGCTCCTGTGCGACCTGCGTCAGGCCTCGGCGGGGATGGTGACCGTCTCGGTGTCGCGGCCGCTGCGGAACACCGTGCCGGGCAGGACGTCGGTGGCCTGACCGTCGACCACGGTGGGCACGCCGTTGACGAACACCCGAGCCACACCCGAGCTGTCTGCGTAGAGGCGGCCCTCGCCGCCGGGCAGGTCCTCGACCAGCACCACCTCACCCGCGTTGACCGTGTCGGGGTCGAAGACCACCAGGTCGGCGTGCCAACCCTCGCGGATGACGCCGCGCTGCTTGAACCCGAACAGTCGCGCGGGCACCTCGGTGAGGTGATGGATGGTCTGTTCGAGCGAGGTGAGTTGCTTGCCGTGGATGGTGTCGTGCAGCCAGGCCGTCGTGTACGGCGCACCGGCCATGCGGTCCAGGTGGGCGCCGGCGTCGGAACCCCCGATCATCACGTCGGGGTGCTCCCACGCCTCGGAGCGCATGAACCAGCTGGCGGGGTCGTCGTCGGTGGCGCCGGGCCAGAGCACGGTGCGGAGGTCGTCGGCCAGCACGATGTCCAGGAGGCAGTAGAAGTCGCGCACGCCGCGCTCGCGGGCGATGTCGCCGACCAGGCGGCCCTTCAGCCCCTCGTTCTCGGCCGAGTAGGTGTCACCGATGCGGTAGCCACCCCAACCGGTCAGCCGGCTGAACACCCCGGCGTCGGGCGAGGCCGCCCGCTCCTCGAGGAACCGACGGGTCTCGGGGTCGCGCAGCTTCTCCATGCGCTCCGACACCGGCAGCCCGAGGATCGGCCCCCAGTCCGGCATCATGTTGAGCGCGCAGTACGTCAGGAAGCTCATGTTCATCCCGACCAGGACCGGCATGGTGAGCGCGACCACCCGGGCGCCTCGCTCGGTGCAGGTCTCGAGCGCCTTGATCTGATTGCGGTAGTCGTCGGGACGAGCCGAGTCGACCGTGAGCACGTTCCAGTTCAGCGGCCGCTTGCCCACCAGCGACATGTTGGCCATGAGGTCGATCTCGTCGGGCTCGAACCCGCTGAGGCATCCGTCGCTGGCCCACTCGAGCGTCGTGCCCTCGTGATGGCTGACCACCTCGCAGAGCGCCAACACCTCGTCCTCGCCGGCCACACGAGAGGGCACGGGCTTGCCGGCCCCGTCGTTGTGCGTCCGTGAGCGCGTGGTGGAGAACCCGAACCCGCCGGCGTCCAGACAGGTCGCCAGGAGCTGCTTCATCTGCTCGAGCTCGTCGGGCGTGGCCTCGCGCTCGGTGGCGTCGTCGCCCATCACCGTGCGGCGGATCGCGCAGTGCCCGACCATCGTGGCCACGTTCATCCCGACGTTGCCCTCCAGGCGGTCGAGGTAGTCGCCGAAGGAGTTCCAGTTCCACTCGATGCCCTGCTCGAGTGCGTCGAGGGGCATGCCCTCGACCTTGACCATCATCCGGCGGATGTAGTCGGCGTCGGCCTCGCTGGACAGCGGCGCGAGCGTGAAGCCGCAGTTGCCCATCACCACGCTGGTCACCCCGTGGAGGTTCGACGGCGTGCAGTACGGATCCCAGAAGAGCTGCGCGTCGTAGTGGGTGTGCGGATCGACGAACCCCGGGCAGACGATGTGTCCCGTGGCGTCGACGACCTCGGCGGCATCGCCGTGTCGGTCCGACAGGTCGCCGATCGCGACGATGCGCCCGCCGGCAACGGCCACGTCGGCGCTGACCCCCGGTGCCCCTGTGCCGTCGATCACCGTGCCGCCGCTGATGAGGTAGTCGATACCAGCCATGGTCGGGATCGTAGTTCCGTGGCCGATATCTGACGACCCGTCAGTTTCTTCCGCAGCGGGACGCGTGTTCCCCTGCAGCCCCAGTTCGCTCCTCAGCGAGGCCTCTTCGCTCCCGACGCCCGGGTGAGCCGGATGTGGCAGGCTCGGCGCATGGGGACGCACGTCGGACTGTTCACGATCGTCGTCGACGACTACGACGACGCGATCGAGTTCTACACCAAGGCGTTGGGCTTCGAGCTGTCCGAGGACGTCGATCAGGGTGCCAAGCGTTGGGTCGTCGTCCGGCCGCCGGGCGCCGAGACCGGCATCCTGCTCGCCCGCGCCGACGGCGAGGCCCAGGAGACGGCAGTCGGCAACCAGACCGGAGGTCGGGTCGGCTTCTTCCTGTACACCGACGACTTCGCCGGCCGGTACGCCCACATGCAGGACGCCGGTGTCGTCTTCACCGAGGAGCCGCGCCACGAGCCCTACGGCACGGTCGTCGTGTTCGAGGATCGATGCGGCAACCGGTGGGACCTGATCGAGCCCGGGGGTTCCCCATGATGCTGACCACCGTCGAGCGGAGGGTCGCCGCTCCCGCCGCGACCGTGTTCGCCCTCCTGACCACACCGGCAGGCCTCGTGCAATGGTGGCCGTCCAGCGCCGAGATCGATCTCCGGCCGGGCGGTGCCTACCACTTCCACTGGGAGGGTCCCGACGTCCACCTCCGGGGTGAGGTGATCAGCGTCGACCCACCACGCCTGTTCGGGTTCACGTGGTCGTGGGACCACGAGGACGTCCCGATCAGCACCGTGCGCGTGCAGCTCTCCCAGGACTCGGGGATCACGACCGTGGAGGTCGAGCAGACCGCCACGACCGAGGCGGAATCCGCCGACTACCGCTCCGGCTGGGAGTTCTTCCTCGGACGACTCGCCGCAGTCGCCGAGGCCGCGGGCGCGGGCTGAGCCGGCACCTTCGCTGACCGAAATCTGACGACCGTCGATCCCTCGAGCTCTACCCTCGCGCCATGACGGACACGACCCTCGGCCACTACGCGCTCGGCCTGGCAGGCCTCGCCCTGCTCAGGCGCTGGATGGAGGACGGCGCTGAAACCGACATGGCGTACCGCCAGCTCATCGACCTGGCCGCCGCTGCGGACGACAACGAGATCCTCCAACTCAAGCTCGGCACGCGGGAGCTCGGCGTCGTGGACGGCTACACCGCATGGTCCGCGACCTACGACAGCCCCAACCCGCTGATCGACACCGACGAGGCCGTCACCGGCCCGATCCTCACCGACATCGCTGCGGCCAACAGCGGGCGACGAGCCCTCGACGCCGGCTGTGGAACGGGCCGCAAGGCGCGAACGCTCGTCGAGCTCGGGTACGACGTCACGGGATGCGACATGACTCCCGCAATGCTCGACGTCGCCAGGTCCTCGGTCCCCGACGCGGTGTTCGTCGAGGCGCCGTTCGAACGGCTGCCCGTCGACGCGGGGTCGATGGACCTGGTCACGTCGTCGCTCGCCGTGTGCCACGCGGTCGATCTCGAGCCGGTGTTCGCCGAGTTCGCCCGCGTCTTGGCGCCCGGGGGACGTCTGGTGATCTCCGATCCACACCCCGCCATGGCGTACTTGGGCGGCCAGGCGTTCTTCCGTGACGAGTTGGACATGCCGTTCGTTCGGAATCAGGGCCGACCCATTTCCACCTACTTTGCGGCAGCCGTCGGCGCCGGTCTGCGGGTCGAGGACATCCAGGAGCACCCCGTCGACCGCACCGTCACCACGACCAACCCCATCTACCCGATCTGGCCCGACGTGCTCGACCTGGCCCTCACCGACCTCCCCTGGCTGCTCGTCCTGGAGGCGTCCAAGCCCTGACCGAGCGCCGACCCGGCAGCAAACGCAGCTGCGGCGTATCCCGTACGCTGCCGCCATGACCGACATCCAGGGAACCGTCGACGAGGGCTACGGCGCGGTGGCCGATGCCTTCGCCCAGAACTTCGAGGACGCGAACGAGCTGGGCGCGGGCTTCTGCCTGCACGTCGACGGCGAAGCGGTGGTCGACCTCTGGGCCGGCGTCGCCGACAAGGCCAGCGGGCGGGCCTGGGACGACCAGACGCTCCAGCTCGTCTTCTCCACCACCAAGGGTGCGGCGGCCATCTGCATCGCCCGCCTCGTCCAGGACGGCAAGCTGGCCTACGACGACAAGGTGGCCGATCACTGGCCCGAATTCGCCCAGAACGGCAAGGGTGACATCAGCGTGAGCCAGATGATGAGCCACCAGGCGGGCATTCCGGCCGTCGACGCCACGCTGACGTTCGACGACCTGATGGCCGTCGGCCCGGTGGTCGAGGCGCTCGCGGCGCAGGCGCCGATGTGGGAGCCGGGCACCGCCCACGGCTACCACGCCGTCACCTATGGCTGGCTCGCCGGTGAGCTCCTCCGCCGCATCGACGGCCGCACCATGGGCGTCTGGTTCAACGAGGAGATCGCCGGGCCCCTCGGCCTCGACTTCTGGATCGGCCTGCCCGAGGAGCACGAGCATCGGGTGTCGACCCTCGAACCGTCGCCGCCCCCCAGCGACCCCGAGACCCTCGAGCTCATGCTGAAGGTGGCCGGCCCGGGCACGACCGGAGGCCGGGCGCTGACCATGGACGGTCTCCTGTTGGCGTTCGATCACGCCAAGAACCCGTTCAACAGCCGAGCCGTTCATGCCACCGAGATGCCGGCCGCCAACGGCATCACCAACGCGCGCAGCCTCAGCCGCATGTACGCGGCAACCATCGGCGAGGTCGACGGTGTCCGTCTGCTCGACCCCGACACCGTCGACGCCATGCGCGCCGAGCAGGTCCTGGCGCCCGACAGGTCACTGGTGGTCGAGACCCGGTTCGGCCACGGAATGATGCTCCACCACGAACTCAGCGAGATGATCGCCGACGGCGCCTACGGCCACGCCGGCGCCGGCGGCTCGCTCGGCTACGCCCACCCCGAATCCGGGGTCGCCTACGGCTACGTCATGAACCAGATGGGTGGCGACATCGCCGGCGACCCGCGGACGCGGCGCCTCAACGCCGCCATCCGCTCCTGCCTGAGCTGACTCCGGGGCCGGCCCCGGCCGACGGTCAGTGCAGGCCGGCGTCGGTGGCGTGGAGCCGCTGCGCGAGCTCCTTGGCGATCGCCATGCCCAGGCCGGGCGTGTCGTCGGCGACGGCCTCGAACCGCTGATGGGGGATGACCAGGACGGTCATGTCGGTCTTGGCGGTCACGGTGGCCGACGCCGGCAGCCGGGTCAGCAGGCCGATCTCGCCGATCATCTCGCCGGCCGGGATCGTGGCCACGTGCTCCCCGTCGATGGTCACGTCGGCCTCACCGCTCTCGATGACGAAGGCCTCGTGGGTCACCGTCCCCTGTCGGATGAGGGCCTTGCCCGACGAGACGTCGATGGTGTCGATCGCCGACGCCAATCGCTCGAGTTCCTTCTTGTCACAGCCAGCGAACAGTGGTGCTGCATGCAGCCGATCGATCTTCGGGTCTTTCGCCATCGTTCCTCCTCGACGCCGTTCGTGACACTAGTCCCGGGGATCCGAGATCTCGACCTTGCCGACACTGGGAAGCTGTCGGCGGACGATGTCGAGGGCGACCTGCTCGAGAAACTGCCGCGGCATCACGCACTCGGCGCACTCGGCCCCCTCGATGACCAGGTGTGCGCGGATGGTCACCCCGTCGACGTCGTCGACCACGAGGTCGCCGCCGTCCGCTCGCACCAGCGCTGCCGCTTCCGTGAGGGCCTGGGTTGCAGTGTGGACATCGATGGTCATGTGGCGTTGCTCCCGTCGAGACGGTTTCGGAGGCCGGTGTCGTTGGCTGGTCGGCTCCGGCTGAGAAAGGCTCCGGCGTCGGCCAGGATGGTCTGCCCGGTGATGGCGCGGGCGAGGTCGCTGCCCAGGAACACCGCCAATCGAGCGAGTTCGTCGTGTTCGACCATCCGCCGCAAGGGTGTGGACGCGACGATCTGCTCCACCCGCTCGGGGGTGAACGCTGCGGAGACGGTCTCGGTCATGGTGGTGCCCGGTGCCATCGCCAGGACGCGGATGCCCTCGGGGCCGAGTTCGACCGCCATCGAGGTCACGAGGTGGTTGATGGCGGCCTTGGCGGCGGCGTAGATCGAGTTGTACGGCGAAGGCCGAGTGGTCTCGCCCGACGTCACGAAGAGGATGACGCCCCCGCGGTCCTGGCCGATCATGACCTCGGCCTCGGCTCGGCCACACAGCGCAGCCAGGGTGAGGTTCTGGTCGACGATGTCTCGCCAGTCATCGCCGCGGTACTGCACGAACGGCCTGGGGCGTCGTCCGGCGGGGATCATGCCGATGTTGTTCACCGCGATGTCGAGGCTGCCGTACGTCGAAACGACGGTGGCGACCATCTGGTCCACGGCGGCGTCGTCGCGACAGTCAGCGACGACCGGGACCGCGACGCCACCCTCGTCGTCGATCTCGGCCGCGACCGCCTCCGCCTCGTCGGCACGGATGTCGTTCACCGCCACCTGTGCGCCGGCGCGGCCGAACCACCGCGCGATCTCCCGGCCGATGCCGGCCCCGGCGCCGGTCACCAAGACGGCCTTGCCGGCGTGGTCGATCGAGATCGTCATCGGTCCCCGAGGAACAACGCCATGGCCTGGTCGGCCGCGTCGGGAGCCCACGATTGGACGGTCTGCGGGTCGGTCCCGCCGAGCGGGTGATCGACCTCGATGATGCGGAGATCGTCGGCTCCGAGCGACGACGCCACCTGTTCGGTGAGGCGGCGGAACCTGGTGGTGGTCACCACCACCGTGGGGATCCCCTGTGCTTCGAGTTGCACGGCGTCGTGGACACTCCACGACGTGCAGCTCCCTCAATCGGCCGAGCCCGTCAACACGAGCTCGACCTCCTTGATGAGACGACCCATGACCTGGTCGGGCGCAGCCAGCGCGGCGTTCTTCGTCTCGACCAGGGCGAGATCGCAGCCGCCGCGTTCGGTCAGATGCGCGGCCATGCCCTGCAGGAGGACGGCGGCGTTGGGTTTGGTGTTGTCGAGGATGCCGAGCCGCTTGCCGGCCAGTCGACCCACCGACGCCGCCAGGGCCTCGTCCGCGGAGGCGGCGAGGCCCTCGGGTGCGTAGATCTCGATCATGGCTCCACCGGCACGGTCACGGATCGGGTCATGCCCCACGATGGCATGACACAGGAGTGCTTGCCCGCGCCGCCCGCGACGAAGACCCTGATGTTGTCGGCGGTCTCGGTCATCGGCGCCATGGCGTCGTCGGGCAGCTCCTGCATCCAGTCGGCCCAGGCCAGCAGATCGAATGCCGCTCGCAGTTCGGCCACCGGCATCTGTGCCTGCTCCCAGAGGAAGGCGGACACGTCGGCCCGGCTCCAACCGTGGTCGGCACACACCATCGCGTGCTCGGGGCACAGCGCCACGAAGTACTCGCCCTGGCTGATGCAGGCGTTGTTCTGCCCGGTCGAGGTCATCGCCGATGCGCACTTGCGCAGGATTCGTTCGGGATCCTCGGACTCCATGTCGTGGAAGTTGTGCGGGCCCTCGCCGAAGTGGATCGTGACCGCGGATGGCGCGTCCACGCCGACGGAGGCCGGGTAGCCACCCCACGGGGACGACGCCGTGTTCTCGGCGACGCAGAAGCCGTACTTCGCTGGGCTTCCCTGCGTGCTCGCGTCACCGGGCCCCGGGTGTGCGCCGGCGATGTGCAAGAGGATCAGGCGCAGTGCCCGGCCGGTGGCGGCGTTGGCTCGATTACCTGGGCCGAACGCACCCAGGCCGCTGTTGAAGCCACCGGCCTCCACGATCTCGCCGTGGACGATCAGCAGCGGAGCGACTGGATGGGTGGTGGCGTTGACCCCACGAAGGTTGGTCTCGTCCCGTGCGATCGCTCGAACGGCCGACACCAACACCGGCAGTTGCTCGGGAGCACAGCCGGCCAGGACGGCGTTGACCGCCACCATCCGGCGCGTGGCCTGACCGTCGCGTGGCGGGAGCGCGGCGAGCACCTCGTCGTGGTCGACGTCGCCCAAGGCGTCGAGCATCGCGTGGACTCGTGCCGCCGTCGGCGGCACGAGCGGGAGTCCATCGCCCCACCCGCGAGCTGCGTACGCTTCCATGACCGCGATCGGGTCGTCGTCGACGGTCAGCATCTCGTTGACGGCCATGGCGGCCAGTCTGACAGCCCGAGACGCATCGGTTCGTCGATGCGGTCGACGTCGCCTCGAAAGCCCCCGTTTTCCGTGTGTTCACGCACCTCGAGCGGCGTTCCCGCAGCGGCGTTGCGCGCTCTAGAGTGCGCCCGTGCCTGGCGACGATTTCGGCCTCGAAGAGGCCTATGCGGTGGAGACACCGGAGGACAACCGGCGGCTCTACGCGGCCTGGGCGTCGAGCTACGACGAGGGGTTCCTCGAGACACAGGGGTACGTCTACGACCGCAACGTCGCCCGGGTCTTCGTCGGCAGCGGCGGTCAGGGACCGGTGCTCGACCTCGGTTGTGGGACCGGCGCCGTCGGGGTCGCGCTGGCATCGCTGGGGGTGGAGACCATCGACGGGCTGGACATCTCGCCCGAGATGCTGGAGCGCGCGGCCACGAAGCGTGTCGGCGATCGCGCCGTGTACCGGTTGCTGATGACCGGTGATCTGACGGCAGGCATCGACATGGCCGACCGGGTCTACGCAGGCGTCGTCAGCGCCGGCACCTTCACCCACGGGCATGTGGGTCCCGAGGCCATCCCTGAGGTGGTCCGCATCGGTGCGTCGGGTGCCGTCTTCGCGATCGGCGTGAACGCCGTGCACTACGAGGCGAGCGGTTTCGCCGAGGTCTTCGACCTGTTGGTGGATCGGCGTGTGATCGCCGATCTGGCCCACGAAGACGTGCCGATCTACGAGAACAACACCTCCGATCACGGCGCCGATCTCGCCCGGGTGGTGAAGTTCACCAAGCGGTGAGGCCCCGTCGGCCCTCAGAGCCGCAGGTCCCCCGCACGGACCCGGTCGACCAGGACCGCAGCCACCGCCGTCGGGTCTCCCGACGCGTCGACCGTGTGTGCCGGCATCGCGTGGGATTCGAACTGCGCGTGCATCGCCTCCACGATCTCGGTGCGCTCCCGGGTGCCTTCCCTGCCGACGAAGCGGGTGACACAGGTCGGGAGGTCGGCCCACAGGACCGCGTAGTGCAGGTCGGCGTCCACTCCCGCGGCCGCCCGGCGCACCGGATCGAGGAACCACGGTCCGAAGATCCCTTCCAGCACCGTGGTCCAGCCTGCGGCGGCATACCCCACGGTGGCCTCCATGGTGATGTCGATCAGCGCCACGTTCTGGTCGTGCGCCTCCGGCAGGTGAGGCGGGATCGCTCCGGACGCGAGCGCTCGGAAGAACTCGTCGCCCGCCACGACTGCCGAGCGCGCAAACGCCGCCGCGACGTCGCGGGCCGCGGTCGATTTGCCCACTCCCGGTGGTCCGGTGACGATCAGGATCGGTGCTGCCATGGCCGTGGTCAGGCTACGACGCCCCGATGCGAGCCCCCTGCCGAGTTTCGTGACAGGGAGCGCGCAGGCCGTCCCACTACGCTTGGGCCGCTGTGTCCGAGCAACTCATCGATCTTCTCAAGCTCGGTCTGCTCGCCTTGCTGTACCTGTTCTTCCTTCGGGTCATCTGGGCGGTCTGGACCGAGCTGCGGGCCCCGGCCGTCGAGCCGGTCGGCGCGGACACCGCTGCTGCCCCCGCGCCCCGCCGCGCACGCGCCACCCGCACGCGCCAGGCCCGTGGCGAACTCACGACCCTCCGCGTGATCGAGCCCGCTGCCGCGGCCGCGGACCACGCCCTCGGCGAGGAGATGACCATGGGCCGGGCACCGGGCTGCACCATCGTGGTCGACGACACGTACGTGTCGCAGCTGCACGCACGTGTCTTCCGGCGCGACGACGGGTGGTTCGTCGAGGACATCGGCAGCACCAACGGCACCTTCCTCAACGGCAGCCAGCTCGGCGCCGCCCAGCGGCTCGGCCGCGGCGACCGCATCCAGCTCGGGAACGCGGTGCTGGAGATCACATGACCGAGCCCACCTTCTCCTGGGGAGCGAAGACCGACGTCGGGCGCGTCCGCGAGCTCAACGAGGACTCCGTCCATGCGCAGGAGGGGCTGTTCGTCGTCGCCGACGGCATGGGTGGCCACTCGGGCGGGGAGGTCGCGTCGTCGGTCGCGATCGAGACCATGACCGCCGCCGGTCCGCCCGCCGACATCGACCATCTGATCGACGCGGTCCGCAACGCCCACGTGGCCATCCTGCGCCAGGCCGAGGACGACCCGGGCCTCCACGGGATGGGCACCACGCTGTGCGCCGTCGCCCGACTGGCCGACGACCGGCTCGGGTTGGTCAACGTGGGCGACTCGCGCATCTATCTCTTCGCCGACGACGAGCTGACCCAGGTCAGCGAGGACCACAGCCTGGTGGGTGAGCTGCACCGCGCCGGCCACCTCTCCGCCGACGAGGCTGCGGTTCATCCGCAGCGCAACATCGTCACCCGAGCGCTCGGGATCGGCGACGACCTGCTCGTCGACTACTGGGAACTCCCGGCCCGCGCCGGTGACCGCTTCCTGCTGTGCAGCGATGGATTGGTCGACGAGGTCAACGACAACCAGATCGCCGCGGCGATGCGGCGCCTCGACGATCCGGCCGAGGTCGTGGACGAGCTGGTCCGGTTGGCCAACGAGTCCGGCGGCCGCGACAACGTCACGGTGGTGCTGGTCCGCATCGACACCGGCGCCGACGGACAGACCGCCCTCACGCTCACGCCTCAGGTCGACGACGGCCTGCACGGCGAGGAGCCGGCGGCAACCGGACGGGGCCGCGGCACTGCGCCGCTGGTCGACGGGCGCCGCTCACCGGACGCCGACGAACCCACGCCTCGGGCCGACCGCCCGCGGATGCCCCGCCGCGGTCTCGCCGCAGCCGCGGTCAGCGCCTTGATCGTCATCGGCGCGTTCTGGCTCATCGCCAGCTACGCGCGCAACAACTACTACGTCGCCTTCGACGAGAACCAGCAGGTCGCGATCTACCAGGGTCGTCCGGGCGGCTTCCTGTGGTTCGACCCCACCTTCGAGGAGGCCGGAGCCCTGCTGCGCTCGGGCCTGACCGACGCCCTGGTGTCCGAGGTCGACGCCAACCCCGAATTCGGTTCCATCGACGAGGCCCGCACCTACGTCAGCGGGCTGCAGGAGCGGCTCGAAGCGGTCGACGCGATCGATCCGGCCACCGGCGACGGCTGAGGTCGCCCGATGCTCCGGCGCCGGCGCAACACCGAGCTCTCCCTGTTGATCACCGTGGCCATCGTGGTCGTGGCCGCCTACGTCCTGGCGAGCCTCGGCCGCCTGGCCGAGCTCCCCGCGAACATCGTCCCCTTCCTCGGGATCATCCTGGGCCTGCTCCTGGTCGCCCACCTGGCCACCCGACGGCTCGCACCCCTGGCCGATCCGGTGCTGCTCCCACTGGCCGGCCTCCTCAACGGCTTCGGCTACGTCTTCATCGCCCGGCTCGACGAGGACCTCGCCGGCCTCCAGGCGGTGTGGACCCTGGTCGGTGTGGGCGCTTTCTGCGCCACCCTCCTGGTCGTTCGACGGACCCGCGTGCTCGAGCAGTACCGCTACACCTTGATGCTGATCGGCATCCTCCTCCTGGTGTTGCCCCTGACCCCCGTGATCGGCCAGACGATCAACGGCGCGCGCATCTGGGTGTCGCTCGGTCCCATCAACTTCCAGCCGGGCGAGTTCGCCAAGATCGCCTTCGCCGTCTTCTTCGCGGCCTATCTGGTGGACAAGCGCGAGGTGCTGGCGCTCAGCACCACCCGCTTCGCCGGCATGTCCATTCCCGAAGCCCGGCACCTGGGGCCGATCCTGTTGGCGTGGGGCGCGTCTGTCCTGGTGATGGTGTTCGAGCGCGACCTCGGCTCGTCCCTGCTGTTCTTCGCCCTGTTCGTTGTCCTGTTGTGGGTGGCGACGGAGAAGCCGTCGTACCTGGTGATGAGCCTGCTGATGTTCGCGGCCGGGTCGACGATCTCCTACAACCGGTTCGGGCACGTCCGCCAGCGTGTCGAGGTCTGGCTCGATCCCTTCGACGACCCGTTCGGCGACGGCTTCCAGGTCACCCAGAGCGCCTTCGCCCTGGCCGACGGCGGCATCACCGGAACCGGGCTCGGCGCCGGTAGCCCCAACACCGAGAACATCCCGGCGGTCGAGACCGACTTCATCTTCGCGATCATCGGCGAGGAGCTGGGGCTGCTCGGGACCACCGCGATCCTGATCTCGTTCATGCTCATGATCGGCAGCGGACTGCGCATCGCGATCACCGCCGAGCGTTCGTTCGAGAAACTGCTGGCCACCGGGCTGACCACCCTGCTCGGCTTCCAGGCGTTCATCATCATCGCCGGCGTCATCCGGGTGCTACCGCTGACCGGTGTGACCCTGCCGTTCGTCAGCTATGGCGGGTCGTCGCTGTTGGCCAACTGGATGCTGCTCGCGCTGTTGCTGCGCATCTCGGACGACAGTGCCAATCAGCGGATCGACGCCGCGCGCGTCGAGGCGCGCGAGCGCTCCCTCACATGAGGGTCGTGAGGGCACGGCCATGAACCGTCACATCCGCTTTCTTGGCGTGGGTCTGATCCTGTGCTTCGTCGCGCTCTTCGTCCAGCTCAACCGACTCCAGCTCGTGCAACAGGAGGAGCTCCAGGAGAACCCGGCCAACAACCGTCAGATCGAGCGTGACTTCAGCCGCGAGCGAGGCTCGATCTTCACCCGCGACGGCACCATCGTGGCCACCTCGGTCGAGGTGGAGAACGACCTCGAACGGGAACGCACCTACCCCGAGGGCGAGCTCTATGCGCACACCACCGGGTTCTTCTCGTTCCAGTTCGGCGCCGACGGTCTCGAGCGCGTCTACAACGATCAGCTGGCGGGACAAACCGCCGAGCAGCGCTTCTCGAGCCTCGCCGACTTCTTCCGGGATCGGGACACCACCGCCAACCTCACGATCACCATCGATCACGACATCCAGCTCGCGGCGCGTGAGGCGCTGGGGGACCGGAAGGGTTCTGTCGTCGCGCTCGACCCCCGAACAGGTGACATCCTCGCCTTCTGGAGCTTCCCGTCCTATGACCCGAACGTGTTGGGGTCGGTCGACCTCGTGGCCGCCGAGACGTTCTGGAACGAGCTCCAGGCCCGCCCCGCCGGCGAGGATCCGCGGCTGGCGAAGATGTACCGGGAGATCTTCTTCCCCGGCTCGACCTTCAAGACGGTGACCCTGGCCGCGGCGCTCGACGCCAACGTGGCCACCGTCAGCGACCCCGTGTTCGAGACGGCTCGGGAGTACGTCGCGCCCCTCACCACCGTGCCCCTCCAGAACTTCGGTGGCTCGACCTGCGGCGGCGATCTCCTGGAGGCGTTCCGAATCTCGTGCAACACGGTCTTCGCGCAGCTCGCCGCCGAGGTGATCGGTCCGGGCCCGATGGTCGACGTCGCCGAGCGGTTCGGCTTCAACGAAGCACCACCCCTCGACCTGCCCAGCGTGGCCGCGTCGACGTTTCCCACCGACTACGGCATCCAGGTGGACGAGACCGACGCCGAGCCGCCGGTGCCGATCGTCGAGAACACGCCGGCGTTGGCCCAGGCGGGCATCGGTCAGAACGACGTGAAGGCGACGCCGCTCCAGATGGCGCTGGTGGCGGCGGCCGTCGCGAACGGCGGCGTGTTGATGGAGCCCCATCTCATGCACGAGATCCGCGACCAGCAGGGTGCGCTCTTGGAGGCGTACGAACCCCGTGTGTGGCGAGGGGTGGTGTCGTCCACCGATGCCGAAGTGCTCCGGGCGGCCATGGTCACCGTGGCCAGCGCGGGCACGGCGACTGGTCTCCAGGTGCCCGGGTTCGAGGTGGGCGGCAAGACGGGGACCGCACAGGTGGACGCCGATCGGCCTGACGACACGCACGCGTGGATCATCGGTTTCGCCGGTGATCCAGGCGAAGCCCCCTCGGTTGCCATCGCGGTGGTGGTCGAGTCCGAGCCCGGTGCCGGTCAGCAGACCGGCGGCCGGGTGGCGGCACCCATTGCACGCGCCGTGCTCGAGGCCGCGTTGGGGGTCTCGTGACGGCATTCCTCGAACGCTCGCTGAAGGGCTCGGCGGGTAGGCCATCGTGCGCCGAGCGCCCGAGCGCGCCATCTTCCCCTCTTGCCGCTCCGCGGCGGGCCGTTCGCTCCCGGGAGCTGCGACGGAACCACGCAGGGCGGTCGCTACACTCGGTGCGCTATGGCTGAGCAGGGCCCCACCGTCTTCGGCGGCCGCTATGAGCTCCACCGCCGCCTCGCGAAGGGCGGCATGGCGGAGGTCTTCCTCGCGAAGGATCAGCTCCTCGACCGCCCGGTGGCGGTCAAGGTGCTGTTTCCCCAGCTCGCGGCTGATCCGAGCTTCGTCGAGCGCTTCCGGCGCGAGGCGCAGTCGGCCGCGAACCTGAGCCACCCCAACATCGTCGGGGTGTACGACTGGGGTCAGGAAGGCAACACGTACTACATCGTCATGGAGTACGTGCAGGGCCGGTCGCTGTCCGAGGTGATCCGCGACGAGGGCCCGCTCGATCCCGACCGGGCCGCCGAGATCGCGGCGGAAGTGGCCGCGGCACTCGGATTCGCGCACAAGAACGATTTCGTCCACTGCGACATGAAGTCCGGGAACGTCATGATCTCGCCGCAGGGCCAGGTCAAGGTGGCCGATTTCGGCATCGCCAAGGCCATCTCCGGGGCCGGGGCCCAGGCCAAGCTCACCCAGACGGGTGCCGTCATGGGTACCGCCACCTACTTCTCTCCCGAGCAGGCGCAGGGTCAGAGCCTCGACGGTCGCAGTGACCTGTACTCGCTCGGCGTCGTGCTCTACGAGATGCTGACCGGCGGTCCGCCGTTCACGGGCGACAACCCGGTCGCCATCGCGTACAAGCACGTGCAGGAGATGCCCGAGCCGATCAACGGTCGGCGCAGTGGCGTGCCCGAGGCCCTCCAGGCCATCACGGCGAAGCTGCTCAACAAGGACCCGAAGGGCCGCTACCCGCTGGCCGCCGACCTCCAGTCGGACCTGCGCCGCTACCTGAGCGGTGAGCACACCGTCAGCTCCCGCCCGCCCCACGACACGGGCAACCCGCCGGTCGTGCCCATCACCGGCGCGCCCGGCGCCGGTCCCGCACCGCAGGCCCCCGCCGAGACGGTGGAACCGTCGTATCCCGCCGCGCCGCAGCCCTCCCCCCAGCCCCAGTACCCGGCCGACCCCGGGCCGGCGCCGGTCGGGCCTCCCGCCACCCAGGTCAACCCGGTCGCCTCCGGCCAGGGCGCGTACCCCCAGCGGTCGCGTCAGGAGCCGCCGTACGACCCCTACTACGACGACCCCTACGACGACGGCGGCGACCGCAAGGTGTGGCTGTGGGCGCTCGGTGGCGCCGGTGCCGTCGCGCTGCTCGTGGCCCTCATCGTGATCCTCGTCAACGTGCTGGGTGGCGGCGATGGCGGCACCACCACCACCGATGGCGACGACACCGGCGAGGAGACGCCGGCGGTCGAATCCGTGCGAGTGCCGAACGTGCTCAACACGCCCCGGGATCAGGCCATCGCGGCGCTCGACGCCGTCGGGCTGAACGCCCAGATCGTGACCACCGACGACGACCGGTTCCCGGTCGACAACGTGGTCGCGATGAGCCCTGACCCGAACACCGAGGTCGAGGAGGGCAGCACGGTCGAGCTCACCGTGGTCGTGGGTCCCGACGCGGTGGCCGTGCCTCGAGTCGTCGGTCTGACCGAGGCCGAGGCCAAGATCACCCTCGCCACCGCCGGGTTCACGAACGTCACCACCGAGCTCGTCGAGTCGGAGGAGGACGAGGGCCTGGTGGTCGAGCAGGTGCCCGAACCCGACGAGGAACTCGACATCACCGCCGAGGTCATCATCCGGGTCTCCGATGGGCCGCCCGCGATGGAGGTGCCGAACCTGCAGGGTCAGGCCGAAGCCGACGCCGTGCGGATTCTGGAGGACATGGGCTGGATCGTCGAGATCGAGACCGACGAGGACGATGACATCGCCGAGGGCTTCGTGATCGGCAGCGACCCCTCACCTGGCTCGCTGGTCGAGCCCGAGGAGATCGTGAAGCTCACCATCTCGGCCGGCCCGGGCGTGGTCCGGGTCCCGAACGTGCTCGGCGAGACGCCCGAGGACGCAGCAGAGATCCTCGAGGCCGATGGGCTGGAGTGGCGCCCCGACACCTGCATCATCGACGACCCGGACAACCAGCAGCCGGGGACCGTCATCGAGCAGACACCCAGCGGCGGCGTCGAGGTCGAGGTGGGCAACGAGGTCACGATCTGCGTGGGCGAGGAGCCCGAGCCCACGCCGACGCCGG
Organism: Acidimicrobiales bacterium; assembly: GCA_965262315.1. Lineage (GTDB taxonomy): Bacteria > Actinomycetota > Acidimicrobiia > Acidimicrobiales > UBA8592 > JBCCFK01. The sequence goes on along the minus strand of CBDHFJ010000120.1, from coordinate 13,690 downwards.
AGCCCACGCCGACTCCCGAGCCGACCGCCACCCCCGAGCCGACGCCGGAGCCCACGCCGACGCCGGAGCCCACGCCGGAGCCGACGCCCACCCCCTGACGTCGCTGACTGTCGGTCAGGCGAGGAAGTTCTCGAGCATCTTGTGGCCACCTGCGGTCAGGATGCTCTCGGGGTGGAACTGCACGCCCTCGACGGCGATGTCCCGGTGGCGGAGCCCCATGACGAGGCCGTCCGAGCTCTCGGCGGTGATCTCGAGCTGGTCGGGGACCGTGTCGCGTTGCACCACCAGCGAGTGGTAGCGCGTCGCCTCGAGGGGTGAGGGCAGCCCTTGGAACACGCCGAGACCGACGTGGTCGATGAACGAGGTCTTGCCGTGCATCACCTGGGGCGCCCGCACCACCGTGCCGCCGAAGGCCTGGCCGATGCACTGGAGGCCGAGGCAGACGCCGAAGATCGGGACGTGGCCGCCGAACCGTTCGATGATGGCCAGGGAGACGCCGGACTCGTCGGGCGTGCCGGGTCCCGGGCTGATCAGGATGCGGTCCGGGTCGAGTTCGGCAGCCTGGTCGACGGTGATCTCGTCGTGGCGGTGCACGATCGGCTCGGCACCCAGCTCACCGAGATACTGGACGAGGATGTAGACGAACGAGTCGTAGTTGTCGATCACGAGAACCCTGGAGGGCATGGACGCCGAGGCTACCCGCCGTGCCGGAGATCGTCCGGGGAGTTCGCACAGGGTTCGCCTGAGCGCTTGGGCCGAGCCCGGTCTCGGCCGCTAGGCTGCCGCTTCATGGGGAAGCCTCCGAAGCACCGCGTCCCGAACAGCCGCATCACCGAGAAGGGCACTCGACCCCAGGGTGAGAAGGTGTTGACCACCCGTGAGAGCTACACGCCCACGGGACGTCCGCCGAGCCCGATGTGGGTCCCGGTGTTGATGTTCGGCTTGCTGGGCGTCGGCACGCTGATGATCATCCTCAACTACGTGGACCTGCTCCCGGGTGGCACCAGCAACTGGTACCTGTTGGCCGGGCTTGGCTTGATCCTGGCCGGGATCATCACCGCCACGCAGTACCACTGACCGCGATCGGCTGACCAACCTGTCGGCGTGTCTGCTCAGAGCAAGACACGGACAGGTATCGCGACTTCTGGGATCGGGGCCTGGCCTGGCCTGGACATCGCGCGGAAAAGGCAACAGTTGCCGCCGCCACCAGCGGTTTTCCGGCTGTTCCGAAAAAAGTCACCGAAAACTTGAATCACATGGATGTGATTCTTCCCCAGAGTTTTCCCCCGCCTGTGGACAACTTGGGCGTTTGCCCACGTCACTCGCTGTTCCCGTGCTCCACTATGTCCACACCTCATGTCGATGTGGTCAATGTTGCCACCGTCCGTGGTGGGGCTGAATTGTTCCACGATGCGGAACGACTCGGGGCGTTCGTGCCGCGAAGGTGACAGCCATGTGACCGGCTCCCGTCACTCGATGGGGGCGATGAGGTCCATGTCCGCCTGGCAGTGGCGGGGCGCCTCGGGCTCCTGGTGCGTCGAGATGGTCATGCGGACCTCGGTGCCGCAGATCGGGCACCGGTAACCGATCTTCACCTTCCGCAGCTCGCCGGCCGGAGGTGGCTCGGGCAGCGGGGTGGCGAGGGCGCGGAGCATGGCCATGCCCGCGCGCCAGATCAGGTACGCGAACACGACGGCGATGACGATGTTGACGACCGTGCCCACGGAACCAGGCTATGCCGTCGTCAGGCGAGAGACGGGGTCGGAGTCGTCGGTCAGCGCCGCCAGGGTCACCGTGGCCATCTGGCCGTTGCGCCCTCGGGTTCGGACCTCGACCCTGCCGTCGACCGTGGCGAACACGTCCGCGAGGACGCGGAGTCCGTCGCAAGACGGGGCCGATCCCACCGTCAGTGGCGACACGATCGGAGCGGCCGCCCGTCCCCCGAGTGCGACCACCACTGCCGAGTGGTCTGCGGCGACCACGTTCGGGGCCGCAGCCATCCACTCCACGGCCTGCCGGTCGGTCCCGGCCGACACCGATGTGGCTTCCACGGCTCGACCATCGGGCCGATCACCGATCACGACGGCGACCGCGCCGTCCGCCCACGGCGCCAGGTGGTCGGTGGTCAGGAGCCCGTCCTCGGTCAGCGGCGCCGCGTCGTCGCGCTCGATGACCCGACTGGTGTCGCCGGCCACCCCGGCGACGGCGTCGGGCAGGATGGCGGGCGACATCAGGTCTGCGGCGGCCATGGCCACCGCCACGGCTTCGTCCAGATCGGCACGCTCGAGCGCGTGCTCGCGGGCCAGCCGTTCCAGCCAGACGTGCTCCGGCTCGACCATCGTCGGTCGGCCGTAGTCCCTGACCAGTCCGGCCCCGGGCGGAACCGACGACGACGCGTCGACGCCGGCGACCACCGTCGTGCCCGGCAACGACACGGAGAGGTCGACGAGTGCGAGGCCCGACACCCCCTGACCGTCGACGGTGAGGCCGGGCACCGTTGTCCACCCGAGCGACAGCGCCACCCGGCGAGCGAGGTTCAGGTCCTGCGCCCCGACGCTGGTGTCGCAGGCGACGAGGATGCGGTCGATCTCGCGCACGTCGAGCTCGGCACGGGCGACGGCGCCGGCGATCGCCGCCTCGAGCATCGCCTCGGGTCGGACACCGTCGAGGTTGGTGTGTCGCGGCGCCCAGGGGGTTCTGGCGGCGGCGAGGATGCGTCCGGGCATGGTCGGCAAGCCTGGCAGAGCGCCGCGGCGGCCGCCACGACGGATGCGACGGCGCGGCCCGTCACCACTACGCTGCGGCCGTCCGCACCGGACGACCACGTGGGGGGACGATGGACGAGTACAACCTGGCGCTGCTGATCATCCGCGTCGCACTGGGCCTGACCATGGCCGCGCACGGCTACGCCAAGTTCTTCAAGGGCGGCCGCATCGCCGGCACCGCCGGCTGGTTCGACAGCATGGGCATGCGGCCCGGTCGGGTGCACGCCACCCTCGCAGCCAGCGGCGAGATCGCCGCGGGCCTCTGCCTCGCCGTGGGGTTCCTGACCACGTTCGCCGCGCTCGGTTTCGTCGGCCTGATGACCGTCGCCTACTGGCTGGTCCACAAGGACAACGGCTTCATGATCCTGAACGAGGGCTGGGAGTACGTCTTCATCCTGGCGATCGCGGCGGTGACGGTGGCGATGCTCGGTCCGTTGGAGTGGTCGATCGACCACGCCATCGGCTGGGACGACGAGCTCGACGGCTACACGGGCCTCGTGATCTCGGCCGGTGGTGGCGTCGCCGCCGCGGCCGCGCTCATGGGTGCTTTCTACCGCCCGGGCCCGTCGGCGGACTGACCGAGGCTCGCCAGGAACGCCTGCACCTGCTGCTTCGGGAGCTTGCGTCGGTAGTCGAAGTCGTCTCTGCAGGCGTCGACGACGTCCTCGTCGATCCAGTGGGTGTAGTCGTAGCCGTCCATCACGTGTCGGCGCCCGCGGTCGGCGACGAGCGCCACCTCGACCTGCACGGACGCGAAGCGCGCCCGCTCGTTGATTTCCCGAGCGATCTCGACCAGGTCGCGATCGCGGGACACGATGACGATCGTGCGGCAGCGGTCGAGCAGCGCGGCCGTGACCGCGTCGAGCCCGAGCGCGAGGTCGATGCCCTTCTCGCGCGCTCGCCGTTCGCGGCGCACGGTGACCTCGTGTCGCTCGTGGTCGTCGGCTCGGTACGGCGGGGGCAGCCTGTCCTCGATGCCCCACTCCCAGTGGTACTGGAGCGTGCGTTCGATCACGGTCACGCCCGTCGAGCGGATCAGCTTGTGGCGACGGGTGGCCAGCGCGTGGACGTCGGGGTTCTCCCTCGGCTGGTGGACACCGCTGTAGTAGCGGATCTCGACGATCTCCCGATCACCGGCGAGGTGACGGCCGAGCAGCACCGGGTGCACCCGGGTGCGGAACGACCGCTGCAACGCCTTGACCAGGTTCTGCCCGTCGATGAACACCATGACGCTCATCGGGCAGCGCCTCCGGGAACGAGAAAGCCCCGGACGTTCCCCCGCGTCGCCGGAGCGATCGAGTGGAAGGCCGGGGCTGGTACGTCGACCATCCTACCGGAGCCGTCGGCGACGATCACAAGGGTTCGCTCGACGACACCTCGTACTTCGCGAGGCTGCGGCCGCTGATCCCGATCCCGGCGATCTTCTCGCGGTACACCTTCATGTGCTCGGTCTGGAAATGGGCGGCGAGGTGCTCGGCGCTGTCCCAGATCTCGAACACCCGGATCGTGGCCTCGTCGGCCATGTCGATCGAGAACGAATAGTCCTGGCAACCCTCCTCCTGAAGGGTTGCCGCCATCATCTCGGCGGCTGCGGCCTTGGCCGTCTCGGTGTGGGCCGGGTCGAAGGTGATGCTGCCGGCGATGATCAACATGGTGTGGGCTCCTCGTGAGGTCAGCGCTTTTCGTCGCGCAGGTCGAACGCGATCTTGACGGCACCACGCGGCCCCGCCTCGGCGGCGTGGCGAATGGCGTCCTTGTAGCGGTCCAGTGGGTACGTGGCCGACACCAGTCGGCCCAGGTCGGCGGCGGCAGCCAGCTCGAACGCCAGCGCGAAGCTGGTCGCGGTGTCGCCGTCGGGGAGGTGCTCGGTGCCGTAGGTGTAGCTGCCGACCAGCTCGATCTCGCGGTGCCACAGCGGGGTGAGATCCACGGTGGTGACGCCGGGCATGCCCAGCATCACGATCCGGCCCCGTGGGCGGGTCACCGAGAGCGACGTGCTCAGCGATGCCGCACTCCCGATGGCGTCGATGGTCACGTCGGCGCCACCGCTGAGGTCGTCGCCGATCATCCGGCAGCCCGTGACCCGCCGGACGGCGCGCTTGAGTTCGCCCGGCTCGGCGATCACGTCGGCGCCGAACTCCTCGGCGAACGTGCGCTGCTGGGGGTACTTGGCCGCGACCACGATGGTCCCCGCCTGGGTGTGCTCGCGGATCGCCGCGATGGTGCACAGGCCCATGGTGCCGGCACCCTGCACGACCACGGTGTCCCCGGGTTCGATCCGGGCCTTGAACGCAGTGTGGATCCCGCCGGCAGCGGGTTCCATGATGACGGCCGCCTCGTCGCTCATCTCGGCGGGAACGGTGTGGAGCTGTGATTCGTGAGCCACCAGCTCGAGGCCCCAGCCGCCGCCGGTGCTCGCGCAGAAGCCGGTCTGGATGCCGTCGTCGACCGGTCCGCCGAGCAGATAGCCGTAGTCGTCGCCGTCGCCGGGGGCGGCGCCGGGGAACGGTGCGGCCTCGCCCCGGCAGCTGTGGCCGAGGACCGGTTCGAGCACGACGCGTCGCCCGTCCTCCAGCGTCCCGTAGACCTCGTGGCCGGGTACGAACGGGAAGGAGACGAGCGGGTCGAAGTACCGGGACGACTTGCCTTCGACGGTGGCCAGGTCGCTGCCGCAGATCCCGGCGAGTTGTGGGTGCATGCGGAACCAGTCGCCGCCCGGCAGTTCCGGCGCGTCGATGTCCTTCAGCCGCAGCGGCCCGACCTGCGCGCCGGCGCCGGGGGAGATCCGTGAGGCCAACATCGCCGCGCCGTAGCGCGCTTCTTTCCGCTCGAACACCAGCGCTTTCACGCCGCGGACTCTAGCCCCGATCACGGGGCGGCCCGTACCCGACGTGCGCCGTCGCTACATCAGAGGAGCGGGGTCGATGGCGGAGCCGTTGAGGCGGATCTCGAAGTGGAGGTGGGGACCGGTCGACAGGCCGGTGCTCCCGACGAAGCCGAGGACGTCGCCGGTGCCGACCGAGGCGCCATTGCTGGTGTTGAAGCCCGACATGTGCGCGTACAGCGTGGTGTAGCCGCCCGTGTGCTGGACCATGACGGTGTTGCCGTACCCGGAGAAGGTGCCCACGAAGATCACGGTTCCTGGCGCAGCGCTGCCGATCGGCGCGCCGCTGGGTGCGTTGTAGTCGACCCCCGTGTGGAGGCGGCTGGTCCCGTAGATCGGGTGGATCCGGTAGCCGAACGGCGAGGTGATCGCGCCCGAGACCGGGTGGCTGAAGCTCGGGATCTCGCCCGACGGCTCGGGCTCGGGTTGGGGAGCGGGCTCTTCGTCGACCGGCTGGTCGTCGGAGCTCCCACCTTCGTCCCCGGCGGGTGTGTCGTCCCCGCCCTCCCCGTCGTCCGCGTCGTCCTGGGTCGGGGTGTCGTCGCCCTCGGGTTCCGGTTCGGATTCCTCGGCCGCAGCGTCCTCCTCTTCCTGGCGCTGGGCCTCTTCCTCGGCGAGGCGCTCCTCCTCGAGCCGCTGGCGCTCCTCTTCCTCGGCGCGCAAGCGCTCGGCCTCGGCTCGTCGCCGCTCCTCTTCCTCCTGGCGGCGGCGTTCCTCTTCCTCGCGCCGGATGCGTTCCTCTTCGGCCAGGATGAACGCGGTGACCTTGGCGTCCTCGTCGGCGAGGATGGCCGCCTCGGTCTCGAGCACGTCGATCCGGGCGTCGACTTCGGCTCGCAGCCGTTCCTGGTCGGCTCGGGAGTCCTCGAGGTCGGCGATCTGCACCTCGATGCCCTCGGCGATGTCGGCGGCATCGGCGGATGCCCGCTCAGCTTCGGCGATGGCGTCGGCCTGTTGGGACCGGGCGAGCCGCAGCAGGTCGGTGGCGGCGATGGAGCTGCCGGCGGACTCGTCGAGCACGAACCGCAGGATCGGGACCGCGTTGATGTCGTCGGCTCGGAGCAACAGCTCGTCGTTGTTGTCGAAGCCCTCGATGTACCCGTCGACGAGCTGGGACTGCACCTGGGCCTCGAGCTCCACGATCTGGCGCTCGAGGTCGGCGGCCCGAGCGTTCGCCTCGGCCTCGATCTCGAGTGTGACCGCCAGCTCTTGGCGAGCCCGCTCGAGCCGCGACTCCTGCACGGCGATCCAGGCCTCGATCTGTTCGAGCGCCTCGACGATCTCGGCGTCCTCGGCCTCGAGCTCATCGATCGCGGCCGCGGTGGCCGCCGCTTCGGCGCGGAGGGCTTCGCGCTCGGCGCGCGCGTCGTCGAGGTCGCCCTGCGCCGCGGCGGGCAGGATGGATCCGAGGACGAGCAGCGCGGTGGCTGCGGCAAGTGAACGTGGCATCGCAGGTCGTGTGTCGCATCGTCGGAACACACCGTCGATGTGACGAATTCGGCACATCGTAATGCGAATGTCACGACCCCGGCGGTCAGCGACAACACCAGCAACATCAGCGACAAGGGTGAGCCGTCCGGCCCACCCGGCGGGCGGTCAGACGGTGTAGCCGCCGTCGACGTTGAGCACCTGGCCCGAGACGTACCCCGCTCGGTCCGACGCCAGGAAGCACACGGCCTCGGCCACGTCGGCCGATGAGTCCCGAACCGGCGCAGCGCGATGTTGCCCTCGGCGGCCTGGAGGTCGCTGTCGCGGTAGTGACCCGCGGCCATCAGCCGAGCGGCCATGCCATCGGTCAGCATCCCGGGGCCGACGGCGTTGCAGCGGACACCGAAGCGACCCTCTTCGGCCGCCAGGCCCCGGATCAGGGTCTCGATGGTCGACTTCGGTCCGGCCGACAGGCCGTCGCGGATCGCGTAGCGGTCGGTGGCCGCCGAGGTGACGGCCACGATGCTGCCCCGATGCTCGCGCAGCGACGGGAGCGCGGGCTGGGCCACGTTGAAGAACGCCGTCGCCTCACCCAGCAGGTGCTCGGCGAATGTGGCCGGGTCGACCGTCGACAGGTGCACCTGCGGCACCGTCGGACCCGCGGCGTGGACGAAGGTGTGGATGCCGCCCAACTCGTCGAGGCCGGTCACGATGGAGGCGACGGCCTCGGCGTCGGTCAGGTCGACCTGCGCGGTTGCCACCATCGACCCGTCGGCCTCCAGCTCGACCACGAGCGCATCGGCGGCGTCCCGGTCGCTGCGGTACGTGAACGCCAGGTCGCTTCCCCGTTCGGCCAGCATGCGACACACGGCGGCGCCGATCCCGCCCGTGCCGCCGGTGACCAGGGCCACGCCCTCACGCCCGCTGAAGTCGTCGATCACGACCATCAGCCTCCCACGTCGACACCACCGCGGGGGCGTTCAGCGAGCGTTCAGGTCGGCGTTCCTACCGTCGCCGCCATGATCTCGTTCTTGCGTCGACTCGCCGGGAGTCGCCGGGACTGGCGGCTCGACCGCCTTCCCCGACTCTCCTTCCCCCGTCCGGGCCTCCATTGGCTCGGCCCGCTCGCCATCGTGGCGTCTGTTCTCGTCGGCTGGCCGGCCTTCAGCGGCGCCACCGGTGAAGGAGGCAGCGTCGCCTTCGGCCTCTTCATCGGCGCGGCCTCGATCGTGCTCATGGCGTGGAGCTTCGTCCTGGCGTTGCGCCCCCGCTTCCTCGAGCGCTTCTTCGGCGGCCTCGACTCGATGTACCGAGCCCATCGCTGGGCCGGCGCGCTCGCCATCCCGACGATGTTCCTCCACACCAGCGTCGAACCCGAGATCGAGGGTGGGATCCGCGGCGCGGGTGAGTCGCTGGCCGAGCAGGCCGAGGGTCTCGCGAGTACGGGCGAGCTGATGCTCTACGGCCTGGTCGGCGTGAGCCTGCTGCGCTGGTTCCCGTACCGCTATTGGCGCTGGACCCACAAGCTGCTCGGCATCCCGTTCGCCTTCGCCTGCTGGCACTTCTTCACCGCCGAGAAGACCTACGCCAACGGATCGGCCTGGGGCTGGTACTTCGGTCTGATCATGGCCGCCGGGCTCGGCACCTACCTGTGGCGAGTTGTCGGGCGCGACATGATCGCCCAGGGCAAGCGCTACCGGATCACCACAGCCGAGCGTGACGACACCACCACCACCATCGAGATGGTGCCCCTCGGCGACAGCATCGGACACGAGGCCGGCCAGTTCGCCTTCCTCAAGCTCCAGGCCAGCGGCATGAAGGAGCCGCATGCCTTCACGATCGCCTCGTCGCCCGAGAGTGGGGTGCTGCGCTTCCACATCCGTGAGCTGGGCGACTGGAGCGCCAAGCTGCGCCGGATGGACGACCTGGTCGGCAGCGACGTGATCGTCGAGGGTCCCTACGGGCAGTTCGAGCCCTTCGGGCACGACGCCACCTCGACGGTCTGGGTGGCCGGCGGTGTGGGGATCACCCCGTTCCTCGCTGCCCTCGACGGGCTCGACCCCCGCCCCGAGGACGAGCGGCCGCACCTGATCTATGCGGTCAGGAACCGGGCGACGGCGACCGCGATCGCCGAGCTGGAACAGGCCGAGGTCGAGGGTCGCCTGACGCTGACGGTCCACGAATCCCAGACGATGGGCCGACTCACTGGGGATCGCCTGGCGATGCTGTTCCCCGACGGTCTCGCCGGTGCTCACGTGGCGATGTGTGGTCCGACGGGGCTCATCGCCGACATCGGAGCGGCCGCCCGGTCCCTCGGCGCCGACGAGGTCGAGACCGAGGACTTCGACATGCGCCAGGGCTTCGGTCCGGACCTGTCGGTGGATGTCGAGCACGCCATCGGGGCGCTCGGCGATCGGCGGGCCCGTCGGGAGCTGACGAGCGCGGACGCCTGAGAACGCGAAGCGGCGGCCGCCCCCGGGCCAGACTGGGGGCGGCCGCCGTCTCGCGGTCGACCCGAGCGAGGAGAGCCCACGATGGCGAGTGCGGTGGATGTCGGACCGTTGGTCGTGCTGCACGACCACCTCGACGGTGGGGTCCGGCCGACGACCGTGCTCGACCTCTGTCACCGTGCCGGCGTGGCCACGCCGGTGGACGACGCCGCCGCGCTGGCGGCCTGGATGACGATCGAACCCGGCATGCCCGTCCAGGAGGCGTTCGGCCGGTTCGACCTCGTCACCGCGGCGCTCCAGACCCCGGCGGCGTTGCGCCGGGTGGCGGCAGAGGCGGTCGAGGACCTGGCTGCCGACGGTGTCGTCCACGCGGAGCTGCGCTTCGCGCCGATGCTTCACACCCCCGGCGGCATGGAGCCGTTCGAGGTGCTGGCCGCGGTCTCCGCCGGGCTCGACGACGCACAGGACGCCACGGGACTGGACGCCCGCCTCATCGTCTGTCTCATGCGTGACCAGCCCGAGACGGTGTCGCTCCAGGCGGTCGACGCCGCCATCGCCTTCGGCGGGCGCGTGGTCGGCGTGGACGTGGCAGGTATCGAGCACGGTTTCCCGGCCGAGCTCCACGCGTCGGCCCTCGACCGTGCCCGAACCGCAGGACTCGGCGTCACCATCCACGCCGGCGAGATGGACGGTCCCCACCAGATCGCCAGCGCGTTGCGGTGCCACACCGAGCGGATCGGCCACGGCTGGCGCATCATCGACGACTGCACGGTGGAGTCGGGCCGCGTCACCGCGTTGGGACCGACGGCGTCGGCGCTCCGCGACGCCGGCGTACCGCTGGAGATCTGCCTGACGTCCAACGCTTGTCTCGGTATGCCCGTTGCCGACCACCCGCTGCAGTTGTTGGCCGACGCCGGGTTCCGGGTCGGCCTCAACCCCGATGATCGTTCCATCACCACCACGTCGAGCCGCCGTGAGTTCCAGCTGGCCCGGGACGTGCTCGGCGTGCCCGAGCCCGAACTCGCCTCGATGACCGAGCGGGCGGCGGTGGCAGCGTTCCTGCCCGATGCGGAGCGGGCCGCACTGGTGTCACGCGTCCGCGAGGGCTGGGCTGTCGACGTACCGCTCCTGGTCCATCTCGCCGAGGCCGACCGCTGGGAGGCCGCACGGTCGACCGGCAGCTACGTGCCGGGCGAGTACGAGGCCGACGGCTTCATCCACCTCTCGGCGCTGCACCAGGTGCTCACCCCGGCCAACCGCTTCTACCGCGGCCGCGACGATCTCGTCGCCCTGGTGGTCGACGCTGCGCCCATCGCCGAGCAGCTGGTGTGGGAGCCGGGCACCGGTACCCACGAGTACTTCCCGCACCTCTACGGTCCGCTGCCCGTCGAGGCGGTGCGCAGCGAGGTGGCGTTCGGACCAGGAGCCGACGGCTCGTTCCTGCTGCCTCCTGGGCTCGCCGCAGCCGTCCGGGGCCGGTAGCGGCGGAGCGGGCTTCCTCAGACCTGCTCGGCCTCGATCTGGGCCTCGTCGAACACGTCCTGCAGGCGAGCGGTCAGCTCGGCGGTGTACTCCCGCCGCGTGGACAGACTGAGGCGCTTCCCGCCCGTGTCTGGCGGATCGAGCGGCTCGCCGACCACGATGGCGACCTTGCTGCGGCGGGGGAGCTTCGCTCCCGGTGGCATGGCCGCCTCGGTGCCGGCGATCCCCACCGGGACCACCTTGGCGCCGGTCCGGGCCGCCAGGAAGGCGGGCCCGTCGAACGCCTCGCCGACCTCGTTGCCGGTCTGACGGGTGCCCTCGGGGAACACGATGATCGCCTCGCCGGCTTCGAGCAGGTCCTGGGCCGCCTTGAGTGCCTCGCGGTCGGCGGCACCTCGCGCGACCGGGAAGCCGCCGAGGGCCGACATCACCCAGCCCAGCGGGCGAGGTGAGAACAACGACTCCTTCGCCAGCGACTTGTACGGGCGCTTCGCGAGCGCGGCCACCAGTGGTGCGTCGAGGTTCGAGCGGTGGACCGGGGCGATCACCAGGGGCCCTTCGGTGTCGAGATGGGCTTCGCCGCGGGAGACCAGTCGGAACATCCGGTACAGGATGTTGTGGATCAGGAAGCGGGCGGTCTCGTAGACGAAGCGCCCTGCTCGGGAGGTGGCGATGTCGAGGGCGCGTGCCTGCGGTCCGTCGGTCATGGGGGCTCACTCCAGCACATCCTGAGGAGCCGCGGCGAGCACTGGCGGGACCGGGCCGGCCCCGGGTCGGTAGCCTGTGGTGGTGGACACGGCGGTCCAGGCCCTCCGACAGGCCATCTACTACCTCGATCGTGAGCTCGCGCCCTCGCAGAAGGTCCGAGCGTTCCTGCGGGCCATCGACGTGGTCGAGGGTCTGCCGCCCGGTGAGGTCGAGGCACGCGTCGCAGCCGGGACGCTCACCGAGCTCGACGGCATCGGCAAGAGCACGGGCTCGGTGATCGCCGCCGCCGTCGCGGGCACGCCCAACACCTACCTGGACGAGCTCGCCGTCCGCTCGGTCATCCCGCTCGACGAGGGAACCGAGCTGCGGGCTGCGATCAGGGGCGACTGCCACGCCCACTCCACCTGGTCCGACGGTGGTGCGACGGTGCGCGAGATGGCCGAAGCCGCCCGGGCGCTCGGTCACGACTACCTGTGCATGACCGACCACTCGCCCCGCCTGACCGTGGCCCATGGATTGTCCGAGGAGCGGCTGGCCCGCCAGCTGGACGAGATCGCCGCACTCAACGAGGAGCTGGCACCGTTTCGGATACTGACCGGGCTCGAGGTGGACATCCTCGTCGACGGTTCGCTCGACCTCTCCGAGGAGATGCTCGCCCGGCTCGACGTCGTCGTCGCCAGCGTCCACTCCAAGTTCCGGATGCCGGCCGACGAGATGACCCGGCGGATGGTGCTGGCGGTGGCCAGCCCGCATGTCGACATCCTCGGGCACATGACGAACCGCAAGGTGGTGGGTGGTGGCCGCGCGCCGTCCGAGTTCGACGCCGATCTGGTGTTCGCCGCGTGCGCGCAGTTCGACACCGCCGTCGAGATCAACTGTCGGCCCGAACGCCAGGATCCGCCGGACGAGCTGTTGGCGCTGGCGGTCGAGTGGGACTGCCCCATCGCCATCAACACCGACGCCCACGCCCCCGGCCAACTCGAGTGGCAGGCCTACGGATGCGACAAGGCGGCCCGACACGGAATCCCGGCCGATCGGATCATCAACACGATGGGCGCCGAAGACCTGATCGCATGGGCCGGATCACATCCCGAGAACTGATCCGAGAAATCGGGAACCGACCCTGGGGCTCGGGCGTCGTGGGTGGGCGATGGGAGTTCTCCACGCCATGAACATCGAGAGCGAGGCCGAGATCCGGCTCGTGCGCACCGAGACGATCGCGCACGGGTTCGAGCATCTCTACCAGGCCGAATACCCGGCCATGGTCCGGCTCGCTCGGCGTCTCGTCGACACCAACGAGCGAGCCGAGGAGATCGTCCAGGACGCGTTCGCCAAGGTCTACGACCGCTGGGATCGCCTCGATCAGCCCGGTGGGTATCTGCGCACCGCGGTCGTGAACGGCGCCCGCAGCGAGCTCCGCAAGCGTGAGGTGCGGCGCCGAGTCGGGCTCCAACACCGTCGCGAACCCGAGCCGGGCGATCGGGACTACCTGCTCGACGCCCTCGACCGACTCCCCGCGAAACGAAAGACCGCACTGGTGCTGCGCTACTACGCCGACCTCCCCGAACGGGAGATCGCCGAGATCATGGGCGTCCGCCCCGGAACCGTGAAGAGCCTCCTGTCTCGAGGACTCGCCGAACTACGAACGGTGATCGACCGATGAACGAAACCCCCGACCCCCGACTGCCCGAGCACGAGGACGATCTCGGTCATGCACTGGGCGATGCACTGCGCGAGACACCGGATGACCTGGTGATCCCCCCGCCCGTCGCCAGCATCGCCGACCGTGCCGCCGCCAAGGCGAAGGCCCGGACGGCTCGCCGGACGATGGGCTCGATCGCCGCGTCGATCGCCCTGGTGGCGGGTGGCGTTGTCGCGTTCAACAGCACCGGCGACGACGGCGAGGTCGAACAGGCCGTGACCATCGAGCGCACCGACGACGCGGATCCCGCCGCGGCGACGGAGCTCGCGCC
>CBDHFJ010000119.1:0-9900 GCA_965262315.1 Acidimicrobiales bacterium | reverse complement strand
CGATGATCAACCACCGCTCGGGTGGCCGGGGCCGGCTGTCGACGCTGGCATCGGGTGTGTTCCTGCTGATCCTGATCTTGGGTCTGGGTGACCTGGTGGCCGACATCCCGATGGCTGCCCTGGTGGCGGTGATGATCATGGTGTCGGTGGGCACGTTCAACTGGGCGAGTGTGATGCCGGACATGTTGCGGTCGGCGCCGAAGGCCGAGACCGCGGTGATGGTGGCCACGGTGGCCATCGTGGTGATCACCCACAACCTGGCCTACGGCGTCGCTGCCGGTGTGGCCCTGTCGGCGGTGTTCTTCGTGCGTCACGTGACCCACATCGTCGAGGTCACGAGCGTCGTCGATCCCGACAACGCCGAGCGTCTCTACGCCGTGCGGGGCGAGTTGTTCTTCGCCTCCACCAACGAGCTGGTGCACTCGTTCGACTACGACGCCGTCAAGGTGAAGCGGGTCGAGATCGATCTGACCGACGCCCGCGTCTGGGACACCTCAGCGGTGGTCGCGCTGGACGCGGTGGTGGCCAAGTTCGCCCAGCGTGGCATCGAGGCCCACCTGGTGGGCCTGAATCGTCACGCCGAGTCGCTGCACGCCAAGACCTCCGGCAAGGTGTCCAGCCACTGAGGCGAGGTGGCGCTCAGGAGGCGAGGGTGAGCCCGGTGCCGACTGCCGCGGCGACCACGGTCAGGATGAAGCCAACCAGCGCGATGAGCGTGACCCGTACGTGAGCCCGGTGCCGAAGCCGCCGTTCATTTCGCCTCCGAGTTCTGTGCGGAGGTCCTTCATCTCGCCCCGGAGCTGCTTCCCGAGGTCGTCGAGAGCGGTCTTGGTCGCCATCTCGGCTCGGACCTGCTGGAAGTCGGCCCTGCGTTTCGAGCCGGAGCTGTTCGAGGTCGGCCTTTGTGGCGAATCGCTCGAGATCCTTCTTGGTCGCGAGCTCATGCCAGTCGAAGGGCGCCATGCCCATCAGTCATCCGCAGTTTCTTCGGGGTCAGCCGGTTGAAGCATCCGGCTGCTTCCCCTCAGCCTTCTTCCGCTCTTTGGCGCTGCGCGCCGGGGCCGCTCGAGCCCTTCCCTCGCCTCCGGCTCGGCGTGGTCGAGCAGCATCCACTCGAGGAACTTCAGTCGGTGGTGTTCGGTACTCATGCCGCACGTCCTTCGGTGCCGGCCTGGCCGAACAGTGTCGCGATGAGCCAGGTGACCAGCGCTTCGTTGCCGGGCCATCGGCTGTCCGGCGCCGGGTCGCCCACCGAGGCCCGGTAGCGCCCGAGGGCGTCGACCAGGCGATCCGCGGCGTCGCCGAGCTCGACGTCATGGAAGGGCGGACCGGTGGTGCTGCGGGCGATCGTCTTCTCCACAGTCCGAGCAGTGCCATCGAGGACCAGCGCATCGTTGAGGGCGCCCATGCCTGACTCGACGGCGAGGTTGGCGGCGAGGCGGTGGCCCCCGATCAACACCACCTCGACCAGCCAGTCGGATTGCCGGGCGAGGGTGCGGTGGCGGACTCGGGAGATGTGCGCCTGGTCCAGTTCGGTGAGCCAGCGGGGGAGGTCGATGCCGGTCACGTCGACGGTGAGGCCGCGCCGGAAGTACGAGGCAGCGGTGGCCAGCGCCCGGAGCGCTCTCGGACTCTTCAATCGGACTTCGGCCCCCAGGGCGTCGAGGACGCCGGGGGCCATGGTCCACAGCAGGCTGGCACTGTTCAGGAATGCTGCCGGCGACCGGCGGAGTCGAGCGTCGAGGTCCTCGAGCAGGCGAGGCCATCTGGACAACAGTTCGATGACGGTGGGTGGATCGTCGACGGGGTGGAGGGGTGTCGGCTCGGCCGACGCGGGCGTGGTCACGGTGCACCTCGGTGAGGTCTGGGTGGTGGAGGGGACCGTGAGGTCGCCGAGGAGCGCTTGGGGAGAAGGTAGCGAGCGGGTGTGACAGGCAGTCTCGAGCGCCGGTCAGCCGTCGGCGAGACGGGCTTGTTGGCGACGTCGGATGTCGGCGTCGAGGTCGGCCATGGCCAGCAGGTCGACGCGGCCGGTCCGGTCCAGGACGTCGGCGATGAGGTCGGGCAGGTCCTCGAGGGGCACAGCGCCAGCCTCCAGCGCTCGCACCTCGGACACGTCGAGCCCGCGGGCGGCCGCGAACTCGTCCACGGTGGTGCCGTCCTGGCCACGGGCCGCGATGGCCAGCGCCGCGGCCACCGGGTGGGTGGCGCCGCGTTGGAGCAGCCGGGCCGCGACGATCTCGACGGTGGTCGTGATGTCGGCGGGCGGCGTGTGGTCGGTCATGCGGTGAGCAGGTGGAGGTGGGCGATTGGTGCGTACTGGGGTGTGGCCAGCGCCGGGGCCAGCTTCTGCATGGCGCGCCGCCGGATCTGGCGCACGTTGGACGCAGAGGTGTCGTAGAGCGAGGCGACCGTCCCCGAGGCGTCGGGACAGCCCGCAGCCTTGAGGAGCTGGTAGTCCAACACGATGGCGACGTGCCTCGCATCGAGCGTGTGGTCGAGCAGCTCGATCAGGAGGGCCACCACCGCGTTGGTGGCCGCGAGGTCGCGGACGGCCTCGTGGCTCAGGTCGGCGCCGCCGATGGGCGCAGCGGCGCCGGCCTCAGACTCGAGGTCCTCCTCCGTGCCACCGACGGGATGGCCGATGGCACGCACGATCTGGGCGCGGATGGCGCGCTGCGCCCACACCCAGGGCAGGGCGCCGCCGTCGGGCCGCCAGCCTGCGGCGTGGTCGAAGAGGACGAAGGTGGCGTCACACACGAGGCCGTCGACCTCGCCGGGGCTGGCCATCACGTCCTCTCGGTGGAGGTCGCGCAGGACGGTGCGCACGACGCCCCGCAGACGGTCGGCGAACTCGTCCTGGAAGGTGATGACCGCGGCGAGGTCGCCGTCGGCCATGCGTTGCATGAGCGCTTCGAGGCGCTCTCGTCGTTCCCGATGCATCGTGGATTCCTCTCTGGGGAAGGTAGGTGGGTGGTGTCGGGCCTCGGGCGGATGACCCGGGCTCCACGATGTCGCGGGGGTGTGACAAAGAACATCGGTGTGATTCCGAAGTCGGCCGGTTCGGCTCAGAATCGGGGAGGGTCGACGGAGGTCGATCACCGTGTCGGCGGCCATCGCGAGTCGGCGGGCCACGGTCTCGCAGCGACCGACGACGGTGACGGTGAGACCCGCGTTGGCGGCAGCGGTGGCCAGCGGTCGGAAGGCGTGGTCGCCGCTGCCGATGACCAGGCGGTCGAAGCGCTCCACCACCCAGTCGGCGGGGGCGCTCTCGAGCAGTGAGCGGTCGGCACCGTCGCGCCCGTAGCCCGGCCAGACTCGCCAGCCGGCGGGCAAGGCGAAGGCGCAGCGCCGCCACATGCCCCACGTCGCAGGCCACCACCACGGTGTCGTGTGGGTCGACCCGGGCGAGCGCACGAAACCGGTCCACGACGCGTTGCATCCGGGGGATCGACTGATCGCAGCCGCCCCCCAGGTTCTCGATGTCGATCAGGTGCAGTGAGCGTGTCGTGGTCATGCGGACCTCCCGAGGCCGAGGGAATCCATGTGGGCCGCCGCCGTGACAGCCCGTGGTGGCTCACTCGTCGAGACAGTCCGTGGCGACCCGGCCCGGGTCGCCGTTCCACATGGTGTCGACCCGGTTGGTGCCGATCTCGAACCACTCGAAGTAGGTGCCGACGTAGTCGCCCGCTTCGAAGGGGATCAGGCGGTTGGTGAATTCCTGGGTCCGCTGCCGGATGTCCGCGCCGTACGTGTCGAGTACGGCGGTGTCGGGACTCCCCTTGCCGATGCCTTCGGGCGTGACGCCACTGATGGCCACGATCACGCCATCGCGGGACACGATGGTCGAGTGAACCAGGCCCGTGCTCGACAGGTCGAGGCCATCGCAACGCCCGCCGGGGCCGCTCACCTCGAGGCCGGCGTCGCTCAGCATGGCGAGGGCGGTGGTGACGTCGTCGCCCAGACGGATGACGTCGGAGATCGGCTGGTCGCCCTCGAAACACCTGGCCGGTGTCGCCGGTGATCACCATCCTCACGCACGGCTCGACGCTGAACTCCTTGTAGGTGCCGGTGGACCCGTCGGGGCCCTCGAACATCAGCTCGTACCGCCCGACCGCCAGGCCGAGGATGGAGAAGTGATGCAGGTCCAACCCCGTCGGCTCCGGTTCGTAGACGTATCGGCTGCCCGTTGCCACCGGCCAGTCGGCGGGTGCCTCGACCTCCACCCCACAGGCCGAGTCGACGTTGAACGCTCCGGCCCCGGGGTACTCGGTCCAGGCGGCTTCGACAGGAGCGCCGGATCCAGGTGGCTCTCCAGACTCCGGCGCTGTTCTGAGGACGGCGACGCCCCGGCTCGGTGCCGGGATCGGCGAACTGGAATCGTGCTGCGTCGCCCTCTCGAACCTGGACCGGATCGTCCGAGCGGCCGCCCGGCGGCCACAGCCACACGTCGCTCGAGCTCGGGGGCCTCCCAATCGGCGGGGCGGGAGTCCGGTTCGATCTGCCATTCGAAGACAAGGCGCGCCGGGTCCTCCCACAGCGTCAGGTGGCAGCCCATTGCCGACCTGGCACGACGACCGCCTGCCCGAGGACCGACGTGGACCACGCCGACAGGTCGATCAGGTCGGTGCCGGGTGGGGTCACCAGTTCCCAGGTGAAGTACGCGGTGGGCGTGCCGGTGGTGGCGACCAGCGTCAACCCCGTGCCGTTCGACCAGTCGAAGCCGCCCGTGGGCGTGTCGAGCACCCGTCCGCCGGAGGACGCGTCGGTCCCGAGCAACAAGACGGTCCGGATGCACGACTCGTTGCGGTGGACCTCGATGTCGCGGACGTGGTCGACGGGTTCGGCGACGAGCTCTCGCTCCCGCGTGGGAGGCGCTTCACCGCAGGGGGACGTCGTCCAGGCCGGAGCCGGTGGTGGAGGGTTGTCCGTCGTCGGCGATCATGCGCGCGAACTCGGGGTGGATGTCGGCGACCGCAGGGGGAGCGGCCGCGGGTTCGGGGTCGGGCTCCGGGGTCGGTGTGGGGGTCAGGCGCGGCGGTGGGGGTCGGGACTTCGACGAATTCGGTTTCGGCGCCTCGCCCGTTGGCGAGGACGAGGCCGACGACCACGAGGACGAGCACCACGGCTGCGGCGGCGAGCAGCACGAGCCCCGGCCGGCTGCGTCGCGGATCGTGGGGTTTGCGGTCGAGCAGCTCGGCGAACGAGGGCGCGGGTGGTGCGCTGTCGGCGACGAGCAGGAGTGAGCGACGGATGTCTCGGTCGGTGGCGTTCATGGCTGCGCCTCTTCCATGGCGGTGCGCATGGCTGCGCGGGCTCGGGCGAGGTGGCGTCGGACGGTGCCTTCGGAGATGTCGAGGACGGTGGCGATCTGGGTGGGGGTGAGGTCTTCCCAGTAGGCGAGCCAGAGGACGGATCGTTGTCGGGGTGAGAGTTCGGTGAGTCGTTCGAGGAGGTCGAGGTCGGCCGGCTGGTCGGGTCGGGCGCCGTCCAGGAGGTGGGCTCGGATCTCGCGCTGCTGACGGCGTGAGGCAGTGGTGGCCAGGTCCACGGCGGCGTTGTGGACGGCTCGGTAGAGGTAGCCCTTGGGGTTGGGGATGTCGTCGAAACCGCCGCCGCGCCGCAGGATGCCGACCACGGCGTCGCTGACGGCGTCGGCTGCGTGCGCCGATCCGACGATCGCCGTGGCGTAGCGAATCAGCTGGTCTGCGTGCTGTCGGTAGATCTTCTCGAGGTCATCGACCACACCGGCAAGACTGCACGGACCCCCGCTGCGGGTGACAGATGGTCGGGATTTCTCCGCCGATCGGCCGGGGCGAGCTGCCGACCGCCGGCTTCGTCACGGCAACCGCCTACCTGGTCTGCGATGGACGTCCGGAGGTGGATCTGATGAGGAACCGACAGCAGCGATGGGGCGGGGCGTGGCTGGTGCGTCTGATGGTGGTGATGGCGCTTGCAGCGACGGCCGTGGTTGCGGCGCCGGCGGCGGCTGGGGCGCAGACCCAGCAGTGCAATGGACTGACGCCGACGATTGTCGCGGTCGCCGGGGTGCCCACGTTCGGCACTGGCGGCAGTGATGTCATCCTGGGTACGAGAGGGCGAGACGTGATCAACGGTCGGGGCGGTGACGACACGATCTGTTCGTTGGGCGGCGCCGACGTGGTCAACGCCGGGGCCGGCGACGATGTCGTGCTCGCTGGTGGTGGTGCCGACCTGGTGCGGGGTGGTCGTGGCAGCGACCTGATCCTCGGACAGGGTGGCCGTGATGACCTGCGGGGGGCAGGGTGGTGGGGATGTCATCGCGGGCGGTGGAGGCCCCGATGAGATCAGCGGCGGCGGAGGTGGTGACGTCGTGGCCGGCAACGGCGGAGATGATGTCATCAACGGCAACGGTGGTGCTGACGCGCTGGGAGGCAACAAGGGCAACGACACCATCAACGGTGGCGGTGGTCCCGACTATCTGGAGGGCAACGGTGGCGCCGACACGCTGCTCGGCGGCCGTGGCGTGGACGAGTGTGTGGGCGGTCCCGGCGTGGACCGTTTCGGCTCCTGTGAGTTGCCGGCGGCGCCCGATCCCGACCCGGATCCCGAGCCCTCGCCGGATCCCGATCCGGTGCCGGACCCGTGTGCTCCCCGCGGGGAGGTGGGCCAGACCCGCACGATCACCAGCTCGTTCGACCCCACGATCCAGGTCACGCTCTTGTGTTTCGCGGATCCGGCGCCGCCGGCATCGTCGTTCGACGAGCCGGCTGCGGGTCGTCGACTGGTGGCGGCGCAGTTCCGGGTCACCAACCTGGGGACGTCCAACTGGTTCAGCTGTGCGTCGATCGACGCCGAGCTGCGCGACACCGAGGGCGCCACGTTCACGGCCGGGTTCAACGACACCAGCCTGGGCCAGAGCTTCGGCTGCCCGACCGCGTTGCCCGGCGAGACGGTGTCGGGTTGGGTCACCTATGAGGTGACCGACGGCCGGACGGTCGACTTCATCCGGTGGGAGTCATGCTGCCTCGGTGACCCCGGCACGCTCGCCGACTGGGATGTGTAGCGGGTTGTTCCGGGCCGAGGAGGTTCAGCTCACATTGAGTGCGGTCAGGAGCACGGCCACGTTGGTCACCGCTGCGCCCAGGACCGCGTAGACCGTGGTCCGCATCGAGCGAGCGGCGGTGAGCTCGGTGTGGGCCCGCAGGCGTGTTTCGAGCGCGGCCATGTCGTCCTTGGTGCTGAGCTCGGTCCATTCCACGGGTGGCATGGACGCCATTATCGCATCTGCGAGATCGGGGTCCATGTGCTCCTCGAACCACTGGCGCAGCCTGAGTCGAGTGTGCTCTGGGATCGTCATGTCGGGTCGTTCCTCGTCGTCCTGAGGTCGTCGAGGGGAAGCGAGCCCACCGTAGGCCGACGGTGTGACAGCGACGCTCACACGGGCCAGGTGGAGCGGAGGGTGTCGAGCTGGTCGATGGTGCCTGGTGGGCACGGATGTCGCGTGCCCACGATCGGGCCTCGCCGGGTGACGGCAGCCGAACGTGAGGCGAAGGTCAGCAGGTCGTGGTGCTTCCGCGGTCGGTGCACGCGTCGGTGCCGCGGCCGCCCCGAAGCATGTCTCGACCCGGGCCGCCAGCGAGGGTGTCGTCGTGGCGGCCTCCGTGCAGGCGGTCGGGTCCGCGTTGCCCGAACAGCACGTCGGGACCACGCCCGCCCCGGATGGTGTCGGCACCCCGGCCACCATGGACGAGGTCAGCGCCACCGCCGGACCGGACTCGGTCGTCGCCGGCCCCGGCGATGATGCAGTCGTCGCCGCCCCGACTGCGGATGCTGTCGTCGCCGCCCAGGGCGAGGATCACGTCGTTGCCAGCGGTCCCGGTGATGACGTCGTCGCCGTCGGTGCCGACGATCACGTTGGGGTCGACCACGTGAGCGCAGGCCTCGGGGATCCGATCGTCGATCTCGTCGCAGGCGTCGCCGGTGCCGTCGTTGTCGGTGTCGGTTTGGTTGGTGTTGGGGGTGGTGGGGCAGTTGTCGGTGGTGTCGGCGATGGTGTCGTCGTCGGTGTCGATGAGGGGGTCGCAGGCGTCGCCGATGTCGTCGTTGTCGGTGTCGGTTTGGTTGGTGTTGGGGGTGGTGGGGCAGTTGTCGGTGGTGTCGGCGATGGTGTCGTCGTCGGTGTCGATGAGGGGGTCGCAGGCGTCGCCGGTGCCGTCGTTGTCGGTGTCGGTTTGGTTGGTGTTGGGGGTGGTGGGGCAGTTGTCGGTGGTGTCGGCGATGGTGTCGTCGTCGGTGTCGATGAGGGGGTCGCAGGCGTCGCCGATGTCGTCGCCGTCGACATCGGTCTGGTCGGTGTTGGCGATGGTCGGGCAGTTGTCACTGCTGTGGGTGACCAGATCGCTGTCCTGGTCTCGGCCGCCGCAGCCGTCGACGTCGGTGCAGCGCAGCAGGCGCTGACTCTCGACGGTGGCATTGCGGTACACCACCACCGGGTTGCCCACGTCGTCGAGGACCATGTCGATCTCGTAGCCGATGAAGTCGGCGCCTTCGGGGGTGGTGATCAGCGGCGTCGCGGAGCAGTCGGCCGTGGTGCAGTGGGCCACGCGGACGTCGCGGTCATCGATGGTGAGGTAGGCCACGACGGGGTTGCCCAGGGGGTCGAGCGCCACCGCGCTGACGTAGCCGGGATTGCCGACGCCGTCGACCACCTGTGGGGTCTGGGCGCCGGAACAGTCGCTGGTCGTGCAGCGCAGCAGCTCGAGTCGGTCGTCGGTGTTGTTCCAGTACGACACCACCGGGTTGCCGTCGGCGTCGAGCGCCAGCGACGGGCTGTAGCCGACCAGGCCCGAGGTGACCGTGGACACCGGCGTCTGGGCGCCGGAGCAGTCGGTGGTGGTGCAGCGGACCACGTTGAGGTCGTTGCTCGAGGCATCGTAGTACGCCACCACCGGCCGACCGGCGGCGTCGAGCACGATCGCGGGGTCGTCGCCGACGAACCCGGCGGTGTCGGGCTTGTTCACGGTCTGCGCCCCCGAGCAGTCGGTGGTGGTGCAGTGGACCACGGCGAGGTCCTCGCCCCAGGCCTCGTGATAGGCCAGGACGGGCCGGTCGGAGGCGTCGAGGACCATGTCGACGTGCTCGTTGAAGTCGGCGTTGATGACGTTGGCCGTCTGACTGCCCGAGCAGTCGCTGTTGGAGCAGGCGATGACCCGGAGGTCGCCGGTGCTGTCGGTCCAGGCCACGACCGGGTCGCCGTCGGAGGCGAGGGCCAGGGCATTGCTGCCGAAGCTGGTCCCCAGGTTGTCGAGCGCGACCGCGGTCTGGGCGCCCGAACACTCGGCGTTGGTGCAGCGGATCAGGTGGAGTTCGTAGTCGTTGAGGTTGGGACCGTCGGTGGACGACAGGATGACGGGGTAGCCGTCGTCATCGAGCAGGACCGACACTTCGTGGCCACTGTCGCCGGCGGCGCCCGGGCTGTTGATGGAGTCGGCGTCGAAGGGAGCGGCGGCGGCGTGGTTGCCGGGGACGGCCACGACCAGCGCGCTGAGGACGGCGAGGGTGGCGCCGATGCGGCGAGGGTGGCGGGTGCGGCTGGCGGACATGACAGGCGTGCCTCTGGTGGGGTGGTTCGGCTGGGTCCCATCCCCTTCATCGCCGCTGCGGATGGTGCTGTGAGCGGCGTGGGTGGACCGACCCATGCCGGTACCGAGTTGGCGTGGTCGGGTGGCACGCGCATCGGGTGTGCCGGGTCGGATCCCGGTGCCGGTCGTCGGGGTGCCTCGCAGAGCGTGCCGCCGCAGCCCGGTGGTGGCGCCGCCTCGTGCATGTCGGGATGGAGATGTCGGCGCTCACACGGGCCAGGCGAAGCGGAGGGTGTCGAGCTGGTGGTCGAGCGTGGCCTGGAGCTCGGCGATGGGG
>CBDHFJ010000118.1:0-10533 GCA_965262315.1 Acidimicrobiales bacterium | reverse complement strand
TCTCGACGATCTTGGTGCCGATGTGCCCGGGCATGACGACCGAGACACCCACGTGCGGCGCATGCATCCGCAGGTCTGCGATCAGCGCCTCGGTGAACCCCTTGACCGCGAACTTCGCGGCCGAATAGGCGGTGTGGGGTCGCTCGGGCCCGAGGCTCGCCCAGAACCCGTTGACGCTCGAGGTGTTGACCAGATGCCCCTCCTCGGCCGCGGTCAGCAGCGGCAGGAACGCCCGGGTCCCCCAGTAGACCCCACCCCACACGATGTCGAAGCAGCGGTCCCAGGCCTCGCGGGTGGAGTCGAACAGGCTCCCGCCCCCGCTGATGCCGGCGTTGTTGAAGACGAGCTCGACGTGGTCGGTCTGGTGGTGGTCGACGACCTCGTCGCGAAACCGCAGGATGGCCTCTTCGTCGCCGACGTCGGCCACGTGGGCGGTGATCCGGATGTCGACGCTCTCCTCACGGATCTGCGCCGCGGTGGCGGCCATGTCGTCCTCGGAGAGGTCACAGATCGCCACGTCGCAGCCCTCGGCGGCGAGCTGTCGGGCGAGCTCGCGGCCCATGCCGTTGGCGCCGCCGGTGATGACGGCGAGCTTGTCGGAGAAGTTGTCCATGGACGCCGACACTACCGGTCTACGAACCGCCGTTGGCCCGCTCGAGGCCGTCGAGGATCAGGTCGAGCACGAAACCGAACTCGTCGCCGTGGTCGTGGTCGGACAGGTGCTCGTGGACGTGCCGTGCGAGGTGGGGAAGGTCGGCGGCAGCCAGGTCGTCCAGGAACGCCC
This sequence comes from Acidimicrobiales bacterium, assembly GCA_965262315.1. Taxonomy (GTDB): domain Bacteria; phylum Actinomycetota; class Acidimicrobiia; order Acidimicrobiales; family UBA8592; genus JBCCFK01. Next base: position 9,749 of record CBDHFJ010000118.1, on the reverse strand, counting down.
GGGCCACGTCACCCAGGTCCTGGCCGGACGGGAAGTTCCGGTAGCCGAGCTCCTGGATGGTGAAGCCGACGATGTGCATCGTGATGGCGTGATAGCCGCGATAGACGAGCGACTCGTCGAGGCCGGCTTCCTCCAGCGCCCGGAGGATGCCGTCCATGAGCGCAAGGCGCGACGGGCCGGGCATGTGGCTGGTCCAGCCCTCGGCCGCCCAGGGGTGCGCGAGCAAGACGGCGTGCGCGGACGAGGCGCAGCGCCGCATCGCGGCCCGCCAGTCGGCCCCCTCGGGCAGGACGACGTCGGCCGTCACCAGGTCGATCATCCCTTCGAGCATGTCGTCCTTGTTCCGCACGTGCGTGTAGAGCGACATCGCGCCGGCACCGAGCTGGTCGGCCAGCTTGCGCATCGTGAGCGCGTCGACGCCGTGCTCGTCGGCGAAGGCGACGGCCTCGGCCAGGATGCGCGCTCGGGTGAGTGCCGGCTTGGCGCCGGCGGCGGTGTTGGTCATGGATGTTCGAGATCGAGGGTTGACGTCCGTACAGCGTACGGATAGCGTACGACGTACGGCCAGCCCCGTACAGCGTACGTGAACCGAATGGCGAAGCCGACTGTAGCCCCCGAGCGAGCCCACACCCGGCAACCGGCCCGGCCGCCCACCGACGAACGAGGACGAACGATGGAAGCCCCCACCGACGACACCACCCCGACCAGCGAGATCACCGTGACCGAACCCACGATCCCGTCGGCCATGCGCGCCGCCCGACAGTCGCGCTACGGCGGCACCGACGTGCTGACCGTCACCGAGGTGCCCGTCCCAACCGTCGAGCCGGACACGGTGCTGGTGGAGGTGAAGTCCGCCGCCATCAACCCACTCGACTGGCACATGATGACCGGCACCCCCTGGCTCGTCCGCATCCAGAACGGCTTCCGAACCCCCAAGCGCACCGGCGTCGGCCTGGACGTGGCCGGACGCATCGTGGCCGTCGGCAACGACGTGACCGACTTCTCCGTCGGCGACGAGGTGCTCGGCGCCGCCACCGGCAGCTGCGCCCAGTACGTGCTCGCCTCCCCGGACCACCTCGTCCCCAAGCCGGCCGGGGTGACCTTCGCCGAGGCCTCGGGCATGGGCGTCGCCGCCATCACCGCCCTCCAGGGCCTGCGAGACAAGGCCGAGGTCGAGACCGGCGACCGCGTCCTGGTCAACGGTGCCTCGGGCGGCGTCGGGCTCGCCGCGGTGCAGCTCGCTGCGTGGATGGGCGCCGAGGTGACCGGCGTCTGCAGCACCCGCAACGTCGAACTGGTGCGGTCGGTCGGCGCCACCCACGTGGTCGACTACACCGCCGACGACTTCACCGACACCGATGTCCGTTACGACGTGCTGTTCGACAACCAGGGCAACCAGCCCCTGGGGGCCTGCCGTCGCATCCTGAGCGACGATGGGGTCTACCTGCTGGTCGGCGGCCCGAAGAAGAACCGGGCGCTCGGTCCGGTCCTGCGCATGATTGCCGCGTTCGCCCGCTTCCTGCCGGCGAGCCAGCGAGTCGCCGCCTTCGTCGCCGACGAGAAGGCCGACGACCTCGCGATCCTCGCCGACCTGATGGCGTCCGGTGACCTGCGGACCATCGTCGACACCACCTATGACCTCGACGACATTCGGGCCGCCATGGACCACCTCGCCACCGGCCGTGCCCGCGGCAAGATCCTGATCACGCCCTGAGCCGGCAGGGCCTCAGCCGAAGAAGCGGGGCCTCAGTCGAAGAAGAAGCAGATCGCCCGGATCTCCACGCTGACGCGGCCCGGGGCATCCGGACCGGCCGTGGGGTCGACGAACGCCGTGTGCGGCGTCCAGAACGGATCGCCCGACTCGACCCGTTCGCTGTCGTAGGCCCGGAAGAGCAGGACCTCGTCGGGAACGAGCTCGGGGAAGGTGTACCAGCGGCGCCGGTCCTCCCCCACCGGCGCCCGCAGGAGCAGTGACTCGAACTCGGAGCGGATGCCGGCGTAGGACTCGATGAAGTACGGCTCGAACTCGTCTCGGGCCACGGTGCGGCAATCGCACAGGGCGAGTGGCCGGTCCGGACGCGGATCGCCGAGGTTGCGCCACAACTGCAGGGTGACGATCCGGCGGGCCCGTCCGAGATCGGCCGGCGTCGCTCCGGCGCGATCCAGCGAACGAGCGAGCCCGGCCAGATACGGGTGGGCGGGATCCCGGAACATCGAGCCGTACTGCTCGCTGTAGTCGGTGTGCGCGGTCTGGATCGGGCCGAGATCGCTGTTGCGGAGCGCCAACTCGGCCGAGCGGGTCAGCGCCGGGTAGAACGCCACGAGATCGCAGCCGAGCTCGGCCTTCGCCATCGCCTCCACCTCGGCCTGGTAGACGTCGGCCACATGGGCCGGATCGTCCCAGTCCCGCACGTCGGTGGGCATTCGACGCAGCTCGAAGCCGTTGATCTCCCAGTCGAGCGGCTCCTCTCGACCGTTCCGAATGCTGGTGCGCACGTGGGTCTCACCCGCTGACGTCGAGTGACGGATGTCCGCGTCCAACAGCACGCTCATGCACCGATCGTAGGACACCCACCACGCTCGGTCAGCGGGAGAGTTCACGAAGGGTTCGCTGCGGCTTGGTTGAACGCCGCGAGCCTCACCGGGAGTATCAGGGCCGACATTCGCGGCGGGAGGGCGACCCGAAGCGGGTCGACGTCTGCCCGGAGGGACCCATGCACTCGAAGACGCCCGCCCGATCGACGCGCTGGCGACGGCTCGCCCCACTCGCCGTCGTGGCCACGGTGGCCGCAGCCCTGGCGGCTCCGCTGTCCACCGGCGGCGCCGGCGCCGCTCCCACCCCCGGCTGCGTGGTCGACATCAACGACATCGTCGGCTGGTGGCGAGGCGAAGACAGCCTGGTGGCCGAGATCGGGCCGGACGCAGCCGGCCCGTCCACCTTCGCCGACGGCGAGGTCGACCGTGCCGTCGAGCTCGACGGCACCCAGATCGTCGAAGCGCCTGGCGTCCAGACCCTGCCCGGCGAGGTGACGGTGGAGGCGTGGATCCAGCCGATCGCAGGCGGGGCCAGCCAGTCGATCGTCTCCCGATGGGGCGCGGGCGAGTTCGGGTTCGGCCAGGCCTATGACCTGTTCCTCGACACCCGCGGGAACCTCGTCTGGACCACCGACGACGTCAGCTCCCGCTTCCCCGTCTACCTCAGCGCGGACGTGCCCCAGCTCTTCGACGGCAACTTCCACCATGTCGCAGCCACCTGGGACGCCAGCGCCATGACCATCTACGTCGACGGCGTCCAGGTCGCGAGCACGCGTTCGCAGCTCGCGCCGCTCAACGAGGCACCGACCACCGAGGTCCGTCTCGGCTCGAAGGCAGGCGGCGGGTCCGCTTCCCTCTACAACGGGGTCCTGGACGAGGTGACGATCTGGGAGCGAGCGCTCGACGCCGCCGAGATCGCCACCATCCACAGCGCCGGGTCGGCCGGCAAGTGCGTGTTCCTCCCGGTCGAGCAGGCCAAGTTCGTGGCGTCCACGCCGGCGGCCAACGAGTGGTACGGCTACAGCGCGGCCGTCGACGGCGTCACCCTCGCAGTGGGAACCGCCCAGGACGGCGATCTGGCGTTCTTCGCCGGCTCGGTCCACGTCTACAACCGGGTGGCGTTCTTCTGGCTCGAGGAGGCGGTCATCTACGCCTCCGATGCGAGCATCGTGGACCAGTTCGGCTGGTCGGTCGCCCTCGATGGGGACACCCTCGTCGCCAGCGCCTACGGCGCCAACACACCCGCTGGTGTCGACTCGGGGGCGGTGTACGTGTTCACCCGATCGGGGACCACCTGGACCGAGCAACAGAAGCTCGTCCCGGCGTCCGCCGGCGCGGGTGACGGGGTCGGCTACCAGGTGGCGATCAGCGGCGACACCATCGTCGCCGGCGCACCGCTCGACGACGACAACGGCAGCGAGTCCGGCAGCGCCTTCGTGTGGACCCGCAGCGGTGGCACCTGGACGGAGCAGGCGCAGCTGACCCCGGCGGACGCCGCGGCCGGCGACCGGTTCGGGCTCAGCGTCGGCATCGACGGCGACACGGTCGTCGTCGGCAGCCCGTCGGACGACGACGACGGCTCCCAGTCCGGGAGCGCATACGTCTTCACCCGCTCGGGGGCGACGTGGACCGAGGTGGCCAAGCTCACCGCGGGCGACGCCGACGCGGGCGACACCCTCGGATTCTCGGTGGCCGTCGACGGGGACACGGTCATCGCCGGGGCACCTCGCAGCGACGACAACGGCAACGAATCGGGCAGCGCCTACATCTTCCGGGACAACGGCACCGCCTGGGCCGAGGAGGCCAAGCTGACCGCCGGTGACGCGTCGTTCGGGCGGAACTACGGCTGGTCGGTGAGCATCGAGGCCGAGAGCGTCGCCGTGGGCTCGCCCGCCGACAACTTCGGCTCGGGCACCGGCGACGCCTACATCGTGACCCGGTCGGGCACCACCTGGACCGAGATCTCCCAGCTGACCGCGGCCGACGCGGCCGCCGAGGATCGGTTTGGTTGGGCGACGGCGATCGACGGCAACACCGTGGTGATCGGCGCCTACGGCAACGACGACGACGGGCTCAACAGCGGCTCCGCCTACGTCTTCGCCCGCTGACATCGACGTCGGGCCGGCCAGGCCCGGCCATTGCGAGCGTCACACCCCCGTGCGAACATGTGTTCGATGGACGCGCGCCGGGAAGCCTCGATCCTTCACGCCGACCTCGACGCCTTCTACGCCTCGGTCGAGCAACGCGACGACCCGCGCCTGCGCGGACGTCCGGTCCTCGTCGGCGGGGGCGTCGTCCTCGCGGCCAGCTACGAGGCCAAGGCCAGGGGTGTGAAGACCGCGATGAACGAACGGCAGGCCCTGCGGCTGTGTCCGGACGCAGTCGTGGTGGCACCCCGGTTCGAGGCCTACACCGAGGCGAGCCGTTCGGTGTTCGAGGTGTTCGACGACACCACGCCCCTGGTCGAGGGTCTGTCGATCGACGAGGCGTTCCTCGACGTGGGCGGACTGCGCCGGATCGCCGGCACGCCCGAAGCCATCGCACACGACCTGCGCACGGCCGTCCGGGAGCGGGTGGGGCTGCCGATCACGGTCGGGGTGGCTCGCACGAAGTTCCTGGCGAAGGTCGCCAGCGGCGTCGGCAAGCCTGACGGGCTGCTGGTGGTGCCACCCGACGGGGAGACCGAGTTCCTGCACCCGCTGCCGGTCGAGCGGCTCTGGGGGGTCGGGCCCAAGACGGCGGCGAAGCTCGAACAGCGGGGTGTTCGCACCGTGGCCGATGTCGCCCGCCTCGGCGAGGAGGCCCTCACCGCCATGCTGGGCCCGGCGTCGGGCCGGCACCTGCACGCGCTCGCCCACCACCGGGACCCCCGTCCCGTCGAGGTGGGTCGGCGCCGCAAATCCGTCGGGTCCCAACAGGCGCTGGGACGGTCACCGAAACGCGCCGAGGACCTGGTGGCGGTGTTGCACGGCATCGTCGACCGGGTGATGCGGCGACTCCGCGCCGGCAAGCGGGTCGGTCGCACCGTGACGCTGCGGCTGCGCTTCGACGACTTCAGCCGGGCCACCAGGTCCGCCACGCTCCCCTGGCCCACCGACGCCACCGAACCCGTCCTCGATGCGGCGCTCGACCTGCTCGAGGCCGAATTGCCCCGGATCGAGACCGACGGGCTGACGCTGCTGGGGATGGCGGTCTCCAACCTGACCGACGCGAGCGCCGTCCAGCTGACGCTGCCGCTCGACCACGGCGCCGAGCTGGTGGCGACTCGCCACGACCTCGACGCCGGACCCGCCATGGCGCGCGGCGCCTCCATCGATGCCACGCTCGACACCCTGCGGGAACGCTTCGGGGCCGCGGCGGTGACCCGGGCCAGCGCGCTCGGACGCTCGCCGGGCATCGAGGTGCCGAAGCTGCCGGACTGAGCGAGGAAGCCGGTTCAGCCCACCCCGACGCGCCGCAGGAGCTCCGCGCTGCCCGCGACCGGATCGGTGACATGGAGCGTGTGCATCCCGGCTCGCGCCGCACCCCGGATGTTCCACTCGAAGTCGTCGAGCATCAGACACGTGGCCGGGTCCATCGCCAGTCGTTCGGCGGTCAGGTGGAAGATCTCGACCGACGGCTTCCGCATGCCCACGTCCGACGAGTCGACCACCACGTCGACCAGCGCGTCGGCGTCCACCAGGCTGCGCCACGCCGCCCACTCGCGGACGTTGTTGCTCAGGATGGCCGTGGCGTAGCCGGCAGCGCGCACGGCACGAGCGGCCTCGACCATCTCGGGCACCGGCGTCAACCGCCTCAACATCTCCTCGGGCTGGGGTGGACGAGGACCGTCGCCGAGTCCGGCCTCGCGCATCATCGGGCCGATTCGTGCGTCGAACTCGTCCATGGTGATCTCCCCGCGTTCGACCTGGTGCCACGGATGGTCGGTGTCCTCGTCGACGGGGCCCATCAGGATCGGGGCGAGGTCGGCGAAGGAACGACCTGCGGCCTGGGCACGCTCGGTCATCATGGAGCGGGGACTCACCGTCAGCACGCCGGCGAAGTCGAAGATGACGGCGCCGATCTCGGCGGCGTCGGTCTGGTCGGTCATGGGGCCGACGCTAGCGGCGCCGGCACGGCTCATCCTCGCGACGCGTGCCGAGCGAGCCGGTGGGCGACGACGTCGATCACCGCCGGGTTCAGCGCAAGTCCGCTGTGGGTCCCGCGGACCTCGACGCTCTCGCGCAGCGGACCGTCGGGCTCGCTGGCGTTCTCCCACGGCACGAGGGCGTCGTCCTTCGAGTACACGGCCACGGTGGGCACCGGCGGCGGTTCCCAGCCCTGCCGCTCCTCGATCGATCGGAACGGGCTGCCCAGCGTGATCACCGACGTGACGTGATCGGCGCGACGACGGGCGACCTCCCGGCCGAACACGCCGCCCAGGCTCCAGCCCACCAGGCTCACGGGTGCGCCCACCTCGTCCACCAGCGCATCGAAGCGCAGCTTGAGCGCGGCCACGGAGTCGCGGTTCATGCCCTCGTTCTTGCCCAGGCCCCAGCCATGGACGTCGTAGCCGAGGCTGGCGAGCACCCGCCGCAGCGGCCACGTGCCCCGGTCGGTGACCGAGAACGCGGGCAGCACCATGACCGGCTGGCCGTCTGCCTTCGGGAGACGGGTGAAGCGACGCAGTGACGCCAGGTGGCGCACGGCCTCCACGACGACGCCCTTCTCGTCCCGGATGCGCTCCCAGGCGGTCCGGTCAGCCATCGTCGGCCTCCTCGCCCACCACCACCAGCACCTCGTCGAGCCCTTTCCGGGCGAGGTCCGGGACCTGCACGCCGGGCAGCGGGTACCCGATCGGGAACATCACGAAGGGCCGCTCGTTCTCGGGCCGGTCGAGCACCTTGGTGAGGAACGCCATGGGCGACGGGGTGTGGGTGAGCGTGACCAGACCCATGGTGTGCAGCGCGGTGATGAACACACCGGCGGCGATGCCACAGCTCTCCTTCACGTAGTAGTTCTTCCGCTGCCGGCCGTCGGGGCGGACCTCGTATCGCTCCTCGAACAGGACCACGATCCAGGGCGCGATCTCGAGGAACTCCTTGTGGTGGTCGGTGCCGATGGGGGCCAGCGCCTCCTGCCACTCGTCGTTCATGCGGTTGTCGAGGTAGTTGACGCGCTCCTCCTCCTCGGCCGCCTCTCGGATCTGCCGCTTGATGTCCGGGTCACGGGTGGCGACGAACCGCCACGGCTGCTTGTGCGCTCCCGACGGCGCCGTGGACGCGGCGGCGACGGCCCGGTCGATGAGTGCACGCGGCACCGGGTCGGGCGAGAACAGACGCACGCTGCGTCGGCGCTCCATCTCTGCGAGGAACGCTGCGCTGCGTCGGTGCATCTCGTCGAGACCGAGGCGCTCGTGCTGGAGCGGCACGAACGGGTGCTGCGCAGCGAGTTCGGGCGACGGGTACGGGTGCTGGTACAGCTCGTCGCCCGGCGTCGACGACGGCATCAGCCCAGACCGTCGAGCGCGGCTTCCAGGGTGGCCACGGTGCGGTCGACGTTCTGGAGCTTGTCCAGGCCGAAGAGGCCGAGGCGGAACGTGGAGAAGTCGTCGGGCTCGTCGCACTGCAGCGGCACGCCCGCGGCGATCTGCATGCCCTGGGCCGAGAACTTGGCTCCGGTCTTGATGCCGGGATCGTCGGTGTAGGAGACCACCACGCCGGGGGCGCCGTAGCCGTCGGCGGCGACGCTGACGAACCCGCGCGATGCGAGCACCTCGCGGACGCGGGTGCCCAGCTCCCACTGATCGGCCTTGACCTGGTCGAACCCGTAGGCAGCCGTCTCGGCCATCACATCGCGGAAGACCCGGAGGGAGTCCGTCGGCATGGTGGCGTGGTAGGCGTGCCCACCTGTCTCGTACGCATGCATGATCTCGCGCCATTTCCGGAGATCGCAGGCGAACGACGTGCTGACGGTCTCGGCGCAGCGCTGGTGCGCGGCCGGGCTCATCATCACGAGGCCCGCGCAGGGAGGGCCGCTCCAGCCCTTCTGCGGCGCGGACACCAGGACGTCGACGCCGAGGGCCTCCATGTCGGCCCAGATGGTGCCGGAGGCGATGCAGTCGAGCACGAACAGGCCACCGACCTCGTGGGTGGCCTCGGCGACGGCCGCGACGTAGTCGTCGGGCAGAATCATGCCGGCTGAGGTCTCGACGTGCGGGGCGAACACGACGCCCGGCTTCTCGTCCCGGATGGTGGCCACGACCTCGTCGACCGGGACCGGAGCGAAGGGCACCTGCGAGCCGCCGTCGCCGACCTGGCGGGCCTTGAGGACCGTGGACGACGAGGCGATCGAGCCCGCGTCGAGGATCTGGGTCCAGCGGAAGGAGAACCAGCCGTTGCGGACGATGACGGCGTGCTGGTCGGTGGCGAACTGGCGGGCCACGGCCTCCATGCCGTAGGTGCCGCTGCCCGGCACGATGGCCACGGCGTCGGCGTTGTAGACCTGGCGCAGCGTCGCCGAGATGTCGTTCATCACCCCTTGGAACGACTGCGACATGTGGTTGACGGCGCGGTCGGTGTAGACGACCGAGTACTCGAGCAGACCGTCGGGATCGACATCGGGCAACAGACCGGGCACGGAGTCCTCCAGGGGTTGGGTCGGCGGCGCAGGGTGGACCGTCGGCGACAGCGGCCAAAGGTAGCCGACGCCTGGTGTTGCAGATCGCGCCAGACCTGCGCCGCGACACCAGGCCTTCGTCGCCGCATCGCCCCTGCTCGAGGCCGGCAAGCCGCTCGTGGGTCGACCCGTCCGGCCGGTACGGTTCGGGACATGGCGAGGATCACCCCGGGCCGGATCTGGGCGAGCGTGCGGCGCTCGGGCTTCGGCCTGATCCTGCTCGCCATTGCGGCGATGTGGGCCATCGAGTTCGTCGACAGCATCTTCCTGGACGACTGGGCCCAGGCCGGTGGTATCCACCCCCGCAGGGCCGACGGCCTCGACGGCATCCTCTGGGCGCCCCTGCTGCACGTCGACTGGGGCCACCTGGCCGGCAACAGCGTGCCGCTCGCCGTCATGGGCGGTCTGGTGTCCGCCCGCGGCTTCCGCTACTGGGCGATCGTGACCGGCACCATCGTCATCGGTGGCGGGCTCGCGGTGTGGCTGCTCGCCGAATCGAACACCAACCACGTGGGCGCGAGCGGCGTGGTCTTCGGCTACTTCGGTGCGCTCCTGAG
>CBDHFJ010000117.1:0-21097 GCA_965262315.1 Acidimicrobiales bacterium | reverse complement strand
ACCGCGCGTTCGAACGGGACAAGGACGATCTGCGCGAGATGGGCATCCCCATCTCCCTGACACCGATCCCGGGTACCGACCCGCCCGTCGACGGCTACCGCATCCGCAAGGAGGACTACTACCTCCGCGACCCAGGACTCGAACCCGACGAGCTCGCTGCCCTCCACCTGGCGGGCAGCGCGGTCCGCATGGACGGCCTGGGCGGAGCCGAAGCGCTGCGCAAGCTCGGGGGCACCACCGGCCAGGACGCCGGCGAGCACCTGGCCTCGGTGCCCACCGATCCGCGGCTGACCACGCTGTACCGAGCGGTCACGGGACGGACCGCGGTGACGTTCCGCTACCGGGACGAGCTCCGCCATGTCGAGCCCTGGCGGCTCGACTTCGTCCGCGGCCGGTGGTACATCACCGGGTTCGACCGGGACCGAGACGGCGAGCGCAACTTCCGACTCGACCGCATCGACGGCGCCATCGAGCTGGGCGAGGCCGCGTCCACCGACCGAGGGGAGTCCGGCGCAGGCCTCCGCCGCCAGCCCTGGGAGCTCGGTGACGAGCCACCACAGACCGCCCGCCTGCTCGTCGACGCCGACCAGGCGGCGTGGGCGCAACACCACATCGGCGAACCCACCGAGACCCGCGCCGACGGCTCCATCGTGCTCGAGGTCGCGGTCACCAACGAGGACGCGTTCCGGTCCTTCGTGCTCACGTTCCTCGAGCACGCCGAGATCCTCGAGCCCGCCCACCTGCGCGACGCCATGCGGGCCTGGTTGGAAACCGTCGCGGGGGTCGAGTCGTGAGCCGGCTGACCTCGGGAGGCCGCCTCGAACGCCTGCTCTCCATCGTCCCCTGGGTGGTGGCCAACGACGGTCCGACCCTGGCGGAGATCTCCACCCGCTTCGACTACCCAGAGGCGAAGCTGCTCGACGACCTCAACAACGTGCTCTTCATGGTCGGGACCTACCCGTTCACACCCGACCAACTCGTCGAGGTGGTGGTCGAGGACGACCGGGTCTGGATCCACTACGCCGAGTACTTCGAGCGACCGTTGCGACTCACCCCGGACCAGGCGTTGGCCCTGGTCACGGCGGGTTCCAGCCTGCTGGCGGTGCCCGGTGCCGACCCCGAAGGTCCCCTCGCTCGAGGGCTGGCCAAGCTGGCGGAGACGCTGGGGGTCACCCCGGGCGCCGACATCGACGTCGACCTCGGCCAAGCCTCGGCCGAGACGCTCGCCGCGGTCCGAGAGGCGATCGCCGATCGCCGCAGCCTCGACATCGACTACTACGCCTACAACCGCGACGAGGTGACCAGCCGCCGCGTCGACCCGTACCGGGTCACGGCCGATCAGGGTGCCTGGTACCTGCTTGCCCACTGCCACCGAGCCGCCGGAGAGCGGCTGTTCCGGGTCGACCGCATTCGGTCGCTGGTCGTGACCGACGCGTCCTTCCAGCCGCCCGCCGACGTCCCGGACGTGTCGGTGTTCGAGCCCAACCCGGACGACCCTCGCGTGGTACTCGAACTCGCACCCGAAGCCGCCTGGGTACCCCAGGCCTACCCGGCCGAAGAGGTCGAGGACCTGGGCGACGGCCGGCTCCGGGTGACGCTCGCCATCAGCGCCGTTCCCTGGCTGGCCCGCCTGCTGGTGCGTCTGGGCCCCGCCGCGACGGTCGAGCGCGCCGACGCATCCATCCCCACCGATCTCGCCGCGACCAGCGCCCGCGCCATCCTGGCCCGGTATCGGTGACCCGTCCGGCCCGGGTCGGACGTTTTCCACACCGTCGGTGGCGTGGGTTGGCCGGTCCGCTGGGCTAGGGTCCCCCGAAGTGTCTGACGACGGGCCCACCTCACCTGACGACCCCGAGTGGGTCGATGAAATCGTGCGGCGCGCCCTCGAGCGGGCCGGCGCCGCCGACCCCTCTGCACCGCCGACTCCTCGGCCGGCAACGCAGCGACCTGCCGTGCCGCCCGGAGCGCCGGCCGCGCGCCCGGTGACGCCCGCGGCCCCCACGCCTCAACAGCCGCCCGCGAACCCGCCGGTGCAGGCGCGACCGTCCGCGCCGCCGACCGATGCGGGACCGACACCACGTGCAGCTCCCGCCGCGGCACCGACCCCGACTCCTCGGGTCACCGAGCTGCCTGACGAACTGCCGCCCGCCACCGCTGCGGCGCGAGGCGACCAACCCCGCCTGCCGACGCCGGACGACCTGGTCTCGGCGTATCCGCTCTCCGAGCCCGGCCAACCGGACCACATCGCGGGAGCCCAGGTGGCCCCTCGCGGCGGCGCGGCCACCATGCCCTACCCGGACGACGACTTCGACGACGCGCGCTTCGACGAGGCGGTCGGCGCGACGTTCGACCAACCCGACGACGGCGACCCGATCGGCGGGCGCATGCGTGGCTTCCTCGAATGGGGAGCCGTGGTGGTCGGCGCCCTCGCCGTGGCGCTGCTGATCAAGACCTTCCTGATGCAGGCGTACTTCATCCCCTCGGGGTCGATGGAGCCGACCCTGCAGATCGGCGACCGGGTCCTGGTCAACAAGCTCAGCTACGACTTCGGCGACCTCGGTCGCGGCGATCTGGTGGTCTTCAACCGACCACCCAACCAGCCCGATGGCGAGGACGACCTCATCAAGCGTGTCGTCGCGTTGCCCGGCGAGGTCATCGAGATCCGAGACGGGGAGGTGTTCATCACCACGGTCGACAACCCCGACCAGCAGCGGCTCGAAGAGCCCTACCTGGCCGAAGGCATCTCCACCACCGGCCTGGTCAACACCGAACTGTGCGCCAGCTCCACCGCCACGTCGTGTGAGATCCCGGAGGGGTTCGTCTTCGTGATGGGCGACAACCGGCCGGGTTCCCGCGACAGCCGGGTGTTCGGCCCGATCAGCGAGGACCTCGTCGTCGGTCGCGCCTTTCTGCGCGTCTGGCCCCTCGGCGACATCGGCTTCCTCTAGGCCGATCCCGTCGGTCGAACCGGACCGGCGCGGCGACCACGCCGCAACCCCGGCGCAAGCCACCGACCGCGGCGGACACGGACGCCCGGACGGTCAGAGCAGATCCGGTTTCGGGGACGCGATCGCGTCGAGCCCCATGCGGCGCATGTCCGCGACCATCCGGTCGTAGACCCCGTCGAAGCCGAAGGCGAGCACCTCGAAGCGGTGGAACAAGGTGGCGATCCCGCCGGTCCAGTCGGGATACGGCATCCGCACGGCGTTGATCCCGGCGGCTCCCAGCTCCGCGGCGTGGCGCTCCGGTCCCTGGGCCATCGTGGCGAGTCGGGTGTCGTGCACCAGCAGGATCTGCGGCCACCGGGTGCGGCAGGCCTCGATCAACGCCCGGTCGGTGCAGCGGAACCAGACACGCCCCAGATCGACCTCGGACAGCTGCTCGAGCACCACGGCCAGAACGTCGGCGTCGGCGACCCCGACGGACAGATGGACGTCGAGCTCCAGGAGGGTCGACAACGCCACGACCCGGTCGCCGAGTGCCGCCGCGGTGGTGCCCGAGATGGCGTCGCGACGCAGTCCGCGGCGCAGCTTCGGTGACGCGGCGGCGACGGGCACGGCATCCGCGGTCAGCCACACATTGGTCTCCAATCCCGTCGCCCCGAGGCGCAACGCCAGGCGAAACGCCTCCAGGCTGTGCGGCTCCTCGACCCCGACCGCCCCACCTGTCGCGAACATGATCGGCGGGACCCGGAGGGAGGGGAGTGGATCGCTCACCAGGCCATCCTCTCATGTGGTCCTTGGGGCCGGACCAGCCGGACACCGACCTGCCCGACCACGCTGGTTCCACCCCTGAGCCGAACGGCCCACCACAACCGGGTGCGCCTGCCCAGAAGCCCTCAACTCGCACCACCCAGCTCCGATTGATGACCCAGTCGAACTGGACCCGGGAGGGGCAATGGCAACGATCAGGGCGAGCTGCGACAACTGTGGTGACGTGCAGCTCACCACTGCCGATGTGACCGTTCGGATGTGCACCTCCAACGACGAGGGCGAGTATCGCTTCGAGTGCCCGGCCTGTGCCGAGCTCGTCGTCCGTCACGCCGAACAGCGGACCATCGATCTGCTGCTGGCCGCCGGTGTCGAGTACGTCACCTGGTCGCTCCCTGCGGAGATGTTCGAGCACCATGCCGGTGCGCCGATCACCCACGACGACCTGATCGACTTCCACTCGATGCTGGAGAACGATCAACTCGTCGCCGCCCACCTCCAGTCACTGTCGTCCTGACGCCCCAGTCGACGGCCCGGCTGCTCCCCACCGACGCCGGGAACCCGGTACCCTCGGCAGCGTGACGTCGACCGCTCGGAAACGGACATCATGATCGCTGCCCTTCTCGGTCTGCTCCTCGCCCTCGCCGTGCTGGTCGCCGGCGCACTCGTCTCGGCCAACCGGGCCCGACACGCCGTGCGCGAGGTCCGAGTCGAAGCTGATCCGCTCCGGCGTTCTCGCGACCCCCGATGAGGCCTCGTCGGTTCCTGATCGGACCGACCCACCTCGCCGAGGCTGCCGAGCAGCAAGTGCTCCGCAGCCTTCTAGGCTGATCCGATGTTCAACGTTGGCGGTGGCGAGTTCCTCGTCATCCTGCTGATCGCCCTGATCGTGCTCGGCCCACAGAAGCTGCCCGAAGTGGCGCGCCAGGTGGGCGGGATGATGCGCGAGCTGCGCAAGTTGAGCACAGGGTTCCAGGACGAACTCCGCTCCGCCATGGACGACCCGGTCGAGGCCGCTGCTCGAGAGCGCGGCCGGAAGGTCACGAGCTCAGAGGAACGCGCCCACCCCGACGCCGATGACGATGATGACGACGACGAGGACGACGAGGACGACGATCCCTACGTCGACGATGACGAGGACGACGAGGACGACGACGGTCCGCTGATCTCCACCGCGGAAGCTGCCGGCATGTACGACGTCGAGCCGGCACCCGAGCCGGAACCTGCGGCGCTCAGCGACGCCGAGGCGGCCGGCATCTACGACGAGCCGTCGCAGGACCAGCCGGCGGGGGAGGCGTCGTGACCGCCACCGAGGAGCCTCGCCGGAGCAAGAAGAAGCCGAAGAGCGACGAGGGGCGCATGTCGCTCGTCGAGCACCTCACCGAGCTGCGCACCCGCATCATCCGATCGGTCATCGCCATCGCCATCGGCGCGGTGATCGGCTGGTTCCTCTACAACCCGATCCTGGACTTCATCCTCGAGCCGTACTGCGAGACCCTGGGCGAGGCCTGCGCCGACGGGGAGGCCACCCTGCGTGTGGACGAACCCCTGGAAGGGCTGTCCACCCGCATGATGGTGGCCGGCTACATCGGCATCATGCTCGCCGTACCGGTGTGGCTGTGGCAGGCGTGGCGGTTCATCGCCCCGGGCCTGTACCCGCACGAACGCCGCCACGGCATGACCTTCGTCGGCCTGGGTGTGGTGTTGTTCGCCGCCGGCGCCTCGCTGGCCTACTGGACGCTGCCGCGCGCGCTGGAGTTCCTGACCGAGATCGGTGGCGAGGACCTGGTCACCGAATTCCGGGCGCGCGCCTACATCGAGTTCATCATCAAGATGATGCTCGCGTTCGGCATCGGCTTCGAGTTCCCGCTGGTCCTCGTCTTCCTGCAGATCCTGGGGGTGGTGACGCCCGACGCCCTGGCCCGACAACGCCGGCTGGCCCTCGTGGGCATCGTGATCCTGGTCGCGGTCATCACCCCGTCGGGAGACCCGATCAGCCTGCTGGCCCTCGCCGGACCCATGTACCTCTTCTACGAGGGCGCGATCGTCTTCGGCAAGCTTCGGAACCGGCGCCGATCGAAGGCGAACGCGTAGTCGGCGTGGACGGCGGCCGGGGGTTCACACTCGACCCGTTCCAGCTCGAGGCCATCGCGCACCTCGACGCCGGGGCTTCGGTCGTGGTCGCGGCACCCACCGGTTCGGGCAAGACGCTGGTGGCCGAGCACGCCATCGACCTGGCGGTGGCCGAGGGACGCAAGGCGTTCTACACCACACCGATCAAGGCGCTCTCGAACCAGAAGTATCACGACTTCGGGAGGCGCTACGGAGCCGAGAACGTCGGCATCCTGACCGGGGACACCGCAGTCAACGGTGAGGCACCCGTCGTGGTGATGACCACCGAGGTCCTCCGCAACATGATCTACGCCGGGTCGCCGACGCTGACGGACCTGGCCACGATCGTGCTCGACGAGGTCCACTACATCCAGGACCCGTACCGCGGCCCGGTCTGGGAGGAAGTGATCATCCACGCGCCGAACCAGGCGCGGTTCGTGTGCCTGTCGGCCACCGTGTCGAATGCCGACGAGCTCACCGAGTGGATCGACACCGTCCGCGGCACGACGGCCCTGGTGGTGCATCACGAGCGCCCCGTCGCGCTGACCAACCTCTACCTCGCGGGGGACCGCGAAGCCCGCCGAACCCACATGATCCCCACGCTGGTCCGCGGTGGAGCGAACCCGGAGGGACACCGGTTCACCGACGAGCGAGGCGGGCCCCGACAGGGCAGGGGCAGGCCTCGGCGCCGTTGGACCACCCCGCGGCGCATCGAGGTCCTCGAACAGCTCGAGGACCACGACATGCTGCCCGCCATCGTGTTCGTGTTCAGCCGTGCCGGGTGTGACGACGCGGCCAAACAGCTGGTCGACGACGGCGTGGTGCTGACCGAGCCGAGCGAGCAGGACAAGATCCGGGCGATCGCCGAGCACCATGCTCGCCATCTGACCCCGGCCGAGCGCGACGTGTTGCGCTTCGACCGCTTCGTCCGGGGCCTCGAGAGGGGAGTCGCCGCCCACCACGCCGGCATGGTTCCTGCCTTCAAGGAGACGGTCGAAGCCTGCTTCGTCGCCGGGTTGGTCAAGATCGTGTTCGCCACCGAGACCCTGGCCCTCGGCATCAACATGCCGGCCCGAGCCGTCGTGATCGAACGCCTCACCAAGTTCAACGGCGACACCCATGAGTTCCTGACCCCGCTCGAGTACACCCAGCTCACCGGGCGGGCGGGACGACGCGGCATCGACGACGCCGGGTACGCGGTGGTCCTGTGGTCGCCGTACGTGCGGTTCGAACAGGTGGCCGATCTGGCAGGCAGCAAAGCGTTCTCGCTCCGCTCGGTCTTCCGGCCCACCTACAACATGGCGATCAACCTCGTCCGGCTCCACGACCGCGAGGGCGCGCACCACCTGCTCGACCAGTCCTACGGGCAGTTCCAGGCCGACCGCGACCTCACCGCCATGAGCAAACGCCGTCGCCGCATCCTCGGCGAGCTGCACGACGCCGAGGAGCGCATCCGCGCCGAGGGGGGCGACCCCGACGAGATCCCGGCGCCGCCGACAGACACCGAGGTGGCCGAAGCCAAGCCCGCCGTCGAGAAGGCACTGGCATCGCTGCGCCCCGGTCAGGTCATCGCCCTGCCCAATGGCCGACCGGAGCCGGCCGCCGTGCTCTCGGTCGGGTACCGCAAGGGCGGTTCGGTCAAGATCCGACTCGTCGCCCGGAACCATCAGCGGCTCACGCTCGGCCTCGACGACTTCGAGGCGCCGCCTGACGTCCTCGGGTCGGTGGTGCTGCCCGAGCCCTACCAGCCCAACAACGGGGGTTTCCAGCACGAGGTCGTCCGCAAGCTCCAACGGGCACGGCTCCGGAAGCGGGAGCGCAGCGGCGGCTCGGAACCGACCAATCGGGCCGAGCGACGGTCCGGGCGACGCGACGACCCGCACCAACGCCTGCACGACAAGCGCCGCCAGCTCCGGCGGCTCGAACAGCGCATGGAAGGTCGAACCAGCAGACTGGCGCGGCAGTTCGACGACATCGTCGGCGTCCTCCAGATGCGCGGCTACATCGCGGACTGGCAGGTCAACCCGCAGGGCGAGATCCTCCAGGGCATCTTCCACGAGAGTGACCTCGCCGTCGCCGAAGCGATCCGCCAGGGCCTCTTCGACGACGTCCGACCCGAGGAGCTCGCGGCCCTGGCCAGCTGCTTCACGTACGAGCATCGCGGCCAGAACCCGGCGCCGAGCCCGCGCATCCGGTCGGCGTCGCTCCGACAGCGATTTCGGGCGCTGGAGGACCTGGTCGCCGACCTCCGGGACCTCGAAGGTCAGGCGGGAGTGCGCCTGACCCGTGAGCTCGACACCGGCTTCGTCGCCTCCGCGGCCGCCTGGGCCTCGGGCGAGGCCCTCGGAGACGTCCTCGACGACGACGACGAGATCACCGGCGGCGACTTCGTGCGCCAGGTGCGCCAACTCGTCGACCTGCTGCGCCAGATCGGGTCGGTCGCGCCCGTCGCCGACACCCGGCGCACGGCCCACCAGGCCGCGGACGCGCTGCATCGGGGTGTCGTCGTCGCCTCCACCGGGATCGACGATCACGACGACGACACCAACGGCGACACGGTGACCGCACCGACACCAACGGCGACACGGTGACCGCACCATGACGATCGAGAAGGGCGAGTGGGGGCGTGAACAACACGTGCCCCTCGCCACACCGGTCGTCGACACCGACCGCGACCTCGTACGGGCACACGCGGCCGGCGAGCTCGACGACGACACCAACGGCGACACGGTGACCGCACCATGACGGTCGAGAAGGGCGAGCTGTGGCGCACGCTCGGCGGGCGGGGCGAGCTGTGGGGGCGTGAACAACACGTGCCCCTCGCCACACCGGTCGTCGACACCGACCGCGACCTCGTACGGGCACACGCGGCCGGCGAGCTCGACGACGACACCAACGGCGACACGGTGACCGCACCATGACGATCGAGAAGGGCGAGCTGTGGGGGCGTGAACAACACGTGCCCCTCGCCACACCGGTCGTCGACACCGACCGCGACCTCGTACGGGCACACGCGGCCGGCGAGCTCGTCGTCGGGCTGAACGGCGGCGACCTGTGGCGCACGCTCGGCGGGCGGGGCGAGGTGAGCACGCGCCTCGGCACCACGGCGTGGGTGGTTCCGGTCGATCTGGCCAGGGTCACCCTCGATGGCCAGGACCTGGGGCTGATCGCCGCCCACGTCGTCGCCCGACGCCGGTTCTGGCGTGGCGAGGCAGCCGCGATCATGAACGCCGAGTGGTGGGGCGAGCGGGACATGGCGCCGCGAGCGCATCCCGGCGACGGACGGGTCGACACCATCGTCGGCGCCCTGGCCTTCCGGGTGTTGCTCCAAGCCCGCCAACGGGTCCGGTCCGGCACCCACGTCCCGCACCCTGCCCTCTCGGTGCGACGCACCGAACGGTTCGTCCACACCTTCGAGGCCCCTCGGAGGATCTGGATGGACGGTGTCCGACGAGGCCGCGGGACGGAGCTGGTCGTGCAGGTCGTGCCCGACGCGATCTCGGTCGTGGTCTGAGGCCCCCTCGGCACCGGCCGGCCCGATAGCCTGGTGCGGATGTTCCAGCGAGCCGGCGGCCCCACCACGACCGTCCCCGATCCGCGGGGCCCCACGGCCTACGCTCGCCCCTCGTGACCGTCTACGTCGCCGAGCAGTGGACCGACGAGGAATCCGACGTCCTCCGCCGGTACTTCACCAACCTCGACGAGCCGGTCTTTGCCCTGGTGAACCTGCCCGAGGTGGTCAAGGGCGCCCTGTTCGCCCGGTACAGCCGGTCACCGAAGAGCCTCCGTCGGTTGTTCCTCGACGAGTTCCTGGGCGACCTCGACGTCAGTGGCGACGCCTCCATCGACGCCACCGTGGGCCTCGAGCACGCCGAGAAGCTCTATCACCGCGTCTTCTACGAGTACGGCGACGACTCCGTGGCCCAGCTCGGTGGGGTCCATCTGGCATGTGAGCAGGCGTCGAACATCCTGACGAAGGTGCTCGAGTGGGGGCGGCTCATGAGCTACCTCGAGCAGTCCACCCGCTACATCGCCTACGACAGCCGGATCGGCGGCCGCTACCGCTACTACCGCGACCCTGAGGTGCTCCAGTCGAGCCTGGGCACGCGCTACGTCGGCGACATGGACCGACTGTTCGACACCTATGCGGACATGGTCACGCCCATGCAGGACTTCGTGCGCACGCAGTTCCCCAAGCACGAGGACGATTCGGATTTCGTGTACCGCCAGGCGGTCAAGGCCAAGGCGTTCGATGCGTTGCGCGGCCTGCTCCCGGCGGCCTCGGTCTCCAATGTCGGGATCTACGGGACCGGCCAGGCCTACGAAGCCCTGCTGCTGCGGATGCGGTCGCATCCGCTCCCGGAGGCCCGGTATTACGCCGACCTCATGCTGCGCGAGCTCCGCAAGGTGATCCCGTCGTTCCTCGAGCGCGTCGACCGCGCCGACCGGGGCGGCGTCTGGAGCCAGTACCTCGAGGACACCCGAGAGGACACCGCCGAACTCACCGAGGCCTTGCTGCCCGCCGGCACCGTGGCCGACCCCGCGCCGCTGGTGCGCCTGGTCGACTTCGATCCCGAGGCCGAGATCAAGATGATCGCCTCGATGATGTATCCGTACAGCCACCTGCCGGAGGATCAGATCGAGCGGCGCGTCGCGGCCATGGGGGTCGAAGATCGGCTCGCAGTGGTGCGCGCGTACGTCGGCGATCGCGAGAACCGTCGGCACAAGCCGGGCCGAGCCCTCGAGCGTCCCTTCTATCGCTTCGACGTCCTCGTGGACTACGGCGCGTTCCGTGACCTCCAGCGACACCGCATGATGACCATCGATTGGCAGCAGCTGTGCCCCTATCACGGGTACACCCGCCCCGACATCGTCGATGCCGCGGGCATGACCGATCAGTTCGACGAGGCCATGCAGCGATCGGCTTCGCTCCACGACGCCCTGATCGAAGCGTTCCCGGACCAGGCCGCCTACGCCGTGAGCCTGGCGTACAAGATCCGCTTCACGATGAACCTCAACGCTCGTGAGGCCATGCACCTCATCGAGCTGCGCACGACGCCCGCCGGCCATCCCGCGTATCGCCGGGTCGGCCAGGAGATGCATCGCCTGATCGCCGAGGAAGCGGGACACCACGCCATCGCGGAGATGATGTCGTTCGTCGACCACTCGCCGGAAACGGACCTGGAGCGGCTCCAGAGCGAACGCCGCACCGAACAGCGGCGCCAGCAGCTCAGCTGACCGGACCCGTTCACATTCGTCGTGGGCAGCCCGGTCGTGCCCCTGATGCGCGTGTTGCTGATGGTCCTTGTTGTGGCTGCTGGGGCTCCTGTAGAGTGATGCCGCTCGCGGGCGGGCACTGGAACATGACCGACCCTGTAACCACGCGAGTACCCCTTCGACGCCGGCTGGCAGTCGGCGCCCTCACCACCGTCGTCGCCGCCGCCGGGTCCACCGTGCTGCCCGGCATCGCGGCCGAGCACACCGTCGCTCCCGGCGACGTGCTGTCGACGATCGCCGATGAGCATGCCGTGCCCGTCGACACGCTCATCGAGCTGAACGACCTGACCGACCCCGACCTCATCTACATCGGCCAGGTCATCGATCTCCCGGGATCCGACGCGCCGGAACCCGCCGAGACGGCGGCCACCCACACCGTCGAAGCCGGGGACACGATGTGGGCGATCGCCCGCCTCCACCAGCTGACCGTCGATGCCCTGGCGGCGCTGAACGCCATCGACAACCCCGCGCTCATCACCATCGGCCAGGTCCTGGACCTGCCCGGCGACGGCGCGCAGAGCTCGCCGCCCCCGGCCGACGACCAAACCGGGCTCACCGAGCTCGACGCCGAGGAGGCCGGGCCGGCCCCGGACGACGTCGTGGTCCACGAGGTCGAGCCGGGTGACACGCTGTCCGGCATCGCCCAGCGGTACGGCGTCGAGCTGGACGCGCTGCTCGCGGGCAACGGGCTCACGCGTTCGTCGGTCATCGTCCCCGGCCAGCGCATCGTGATCTCCGCCACGCTGGCGGAGATCGACCCCGCCGATCTCGCCGACCTGCCCCAGGACCTGCTGACCGACCCCGACCGCCTGAGCCTCCTGCCGGTCTTCGATCGTTGGGCCGCGCACTACGGCGTGCCCGCCGACCTCGTCAAGGCGCTCGCCTGGTTCGAGTCCGGCTGGAACAACGAAGTGGTGTCGAGCGCCGGCGCCCTCGGCATCGGCCAAGTGCTGCCGATCACCGCGGACTTCGTCAGCGACGTCCTCCTCGGTGAAGAGCTCGACCCGGGCATCCCGGAGGAGAACATCCGGCTCTCCATCCGCTATCTGCGGTACCTGCTCGACGAGACCGACGACGTCCGCCTCGCGATCGCCTCCTACTACCAGGGCTTGACCGCCACTCGGCGGCACGGGATCTACACCTCGTCGCAGTTCTACGTCGACGGGATTCTCGCCCTTCGCAGCCGGTTCGACTGAGGCCACGGAGGCCGGGCGCACCGTCGCGGCCGGAACCGGTCCTCGGTCGGGAATCCCACGTGCGAGCGCGGTGTTGGGCACACGACAATGCGGATGTCGGTCGCTCCACCGTGGTGCCGAGGCGTCGCTGCCACGGTTCGCTACAGTCCGACGATCCTCGGCGTGGCGCTTGGCACGCCAATGATCGCCCCATCCGTCGAACAAGGGCGTATAGTCCGCCGCTGAGGCCCCAGCGGCATCCAGCTCAGACCAGGAACGACACCATGGCCGACGACGACAGCACCGAAGACGAGCTCGAGGACGAGCCGGGTGACCTCGACGAAGACCTCGACGACGACCTCGACGAGGAAGCACTCGACGGAGACGACGACCTCGATCTCGAGGACGACCTCGACGGCATCGAGGACGCCGACCTCGGCGAGGCTGCCGACGAGGACGAGGACGAAGACGACGACGAAGACGGCGAGTCCCCGGCGCGCAAGCGGGCCAAGGGCGAAGACGAGGACGACGAGGACGAACCCGACCCCGACGACGTCGAAGCCGACCTCGACACCATTCTCAAGGATCGCCTGACTGCAGGTGACGACGAGGACGAAGACGAGGACGAAGACGAGGAGTCCGCGGCACCAGCGGCGAAGTCCGAGGATCCCGAAGGGATCACCGGCCGCCAAGAAGGCGAGATCCACTGTCCCGTCTGCTTCCTGCTCGTGCCCGCTGCGGCCGTCGCCGCCACGGGGGAGTGCCCCAGCTGTGGCGAACCCATCTGACCCAGAGCATCGGTCGGCGCCCACCACCGATCCGCGGCGACTGAGCGACGTGGTGCTCGACGCCCTGGTCTACGCGCCCATCGGGTTGACCCTCGACGGCCAAGAGCTTGCGCCGGAACTGGCCCGCCGCGGCCGCCAGCACGCCGCAGCAGCGCGCCAGATCGGGGAGTTCGCCGTCAAGGCCGGCCTTCGTCGCCTCGACGGGGCGCTTGCGTCCCGGATCGCCGCTGACCAGGCGGAAGCACCGGCCCCTCCGCGGCCGGGCAGTGGGTCAGCCACGGACACCGTCGCCGATGCCGATGCCGACGCCTCGGGCGACGTCTCGGGCGATGACACACCATCGATGGCCGCGGGAGCCGAGGGCGAGACCGCCGCGGGCGAGCACACCCCTGCGAACGCCGCCGACGCGTCCGAGACGACGCCGTCGTCCGAGCATCTCGCGATCCCGGACTACGACCTGCTCGCGGCCTCCCAAGTGGTGCGTCGTCTGGATGGCCTCGACGCCGACCAACTCGAGGCGGTGCGTGTCTACGAGTCAGCCACACGCGACCGGCGAACGATCTTGCACAAGATCGCCCGGATCCAAGGCTGATCTCGGTGCACGAACACGCCCGCCCTGCCTCCGTCGACGACATCGGCGAACTCGTCCGCCTTGCCCGAGCGGGACGAGCAGCCATCGAGGACGCTCGGGGCGGCGCGCTCTGGCTGGCGCGGCAGGCCCCGCCTGAGCCGCTGAACGAGGTCTTTGCCGCGGCCATCGCCGACCACGAATCCACCGTGCAGCTCGGCTGCATCGACGAGGTTCCGCTCGGCTTCCTCTTCGCCCGCGTGACCGAGGGCAAGCCCCGAATCGCCGAAGTCCAGGAGCTCTTCGTGCTCCCGGAGGCCCGCGGTGTCAGCCTCGGCGAGCACATGATGGACGCCACCGTCGCCTGGGCTGCCGCCCAGGGCTGTCAGGGCATCGACGGCTACGCCCTCCCGGGGGACCGGGCCACCAAGAACTTCTTCGAGACGTTCGGGTTGGTCGCACGCGGGATCGTGGTCCATCGTCGTATCGACCCTTGAGCGCCTCCCGACCGGAGATGTGCGTCGGTGCCGTCGTGCGTCACCGCGACGACGTCCTCCTGATCAAGCGCGGCACCGAACCCGGTCGAGGGCAGTGGTCGCTCCCGGGCGGCCGCGTCGAGTTCGGCGAATCGATGGCCGACGCCGTGGTCCGCGAGGTCGCCGAAGAGGCGGGCATCGTCGTGACCTGCGGCGCCATGGTCGGATGGGTCGAGCGAATGGGCCCGACCCACCACTTCGTCATCGCCGACTTCGCCGCCACTCCCGTCGGTGCGACCGACCTCCGGGCCGGGACCGATGCCGACGACGCGGCCTGGGTACCGCTGGCCGGTGTGCGAGACCTCGACCTGGTCGACGGCCTCGCAGACTTCTTGACCGCTCACGGCGTCATCGACGCCTGAACGGTCTCACTCCTCGTCGTCGGATCCGGCGGGAGCGTCGACCATGTCCTCGGCTGCGTCGTCGTCGCCGACGACGGCCGCCGGTGCCGGCACCTCCGCTGCGGGCTCAGCCACACCAGCAGCCACCTCCGCTCAGCCACACCAGCAGCCACCTCCACTGCGGGCTCAGCCACACCAGCAGCCACCTCCGCCGCGGGCTCAGCCACACCAGCAGCCACCTCCACTGCGGGCTCGGGCCCGGTCGCTGTGGGTTCGGCCTCGGGTGGTACGGTCGGCGCCTGGGCTGCCGGAGCTTCGGCGGTTGCCGCGGCACCCTCGGCCGCTGGGGCCGCAGCAGGTCGCTTCGGAGGAGCCGGCGGTGCCTTCCGCCCGCCACCGCTGCCACTTCGGCCGCCGCGGCCGCGACGCCGCGCCGGCGTCTCCTGGGCCTCGATGCCGAAGAGCGCCGCGATCTCGGGGACACGACTCGAGAGTCGCTTGACGGTCTCGAGCAGCTCGTCGTTCGGGCGGCTCGGGATGCCCTGGGGTGTCACCGACTGGCGGATGGGGGAGTACGCCACCGCGTCGAGGACCGTGCCCCAGCGCTGGGGGCCGGTGTCGGCGCTGAGCGCAGCCCCGGCAGCTTCGGCCAGCCGGTTCCCGACGTCGGGCGGCAGCGGGGCGCCCGCCTTCGGCGGCCGCGAACTCATGCGCAGCGCCCGGACGGTGCGTTCGTCTTCGAGGGCACTGGTGATGTCAGCGAGCCAGGCGGCCTGATCCTGATCGACGCGGGCCGCGACGGCGTCGCGGAGCTGATCGGCCAGTGAGCGAGTCTCGTCGGAGCGGGTCGCAGAGTCGGCGGCCACGACCACCGACCGGAGGTCGCGCAGGTCGAGCTCGGCCATCCCGGCCATCGCTGCGTCGGCACGGTCGTGCCATTCGGCTTCCTTCAGCGGTGGCAGCAGCTCCTCGGCGAGTTGCACGAGTGGCGCCGCGTCGATGGACGGACGCCCCTCGGCCTTGTTGCGGCTGTTCTGTTCTTCGACAGCCTTGCGCACCCCGGGGATCCCTCCGCGGAGCACCTGCTCGGCGATCGCCCGCTGGGCCTCCGGGAGCGCAGCGAGCGCAGCATCGCGATGCTCGCGACGGGGCCGGAGCCGCTTCGGCTTCGGCTTGGGGGGCAGCGCCGGCTTGCGCGGACGTTCGGTGCGTCCCTCGCCGCGACCGCGGTTGTCGCCGCCCCGTCGACCGCCGCCATCTCGACCATCTCGACCGTCTCGACCGCCGCCGTCGCGACCGTCTCGGCGCCCTCGGCCACGACCGTCTCGGTCGCCGCCACGGCCGCCGCCCCGGCCACCGTCGCGGTCGCCACGACCCCGACCACGCTTGGGAACGAGCTGGGTGGTGACGCCGGCCTGATCGCCACCCGAGCCGAGCAGCTCCAGGCGCTCGGGCTCCTTGCGCTCACCCTTGGCGGGGAGGACCGAGGTGATCTCGATCCCGTCGACGAAGAACTCGGCCTCGACCCGCAACTCCTGCCCAACGGCAGCACCGTCGGGCAAGAGCGAGGCGGCGATGACGCCTTTCGGCTCACGGGCACCGGCAGCGCGCCAGGTCCAGGTCTCGTCGTCTTTGACGGACGTCAGCTCGATTTCGATCCGGCGTGACATAGGTGCCACACGGTACCCCGCGGAACCCGATCCCCCCCAGTTGAGATCCGACGCGTCGGCGCATGGCTGCCTGGGATTCACCCGCCGTCGACCGTGGCGTCGCCGGGGGGCCGACCCCACCGGCTCAGTCGGCCTGGTGTGGCAACCCCGGACGACCGGCGCCCAGCTGGAGTGCATCGCGTCGCTCCAGCTGTCGCTGCACGAACCGGTGCGCCACCCCGGTCGCCGATTCGACCGTCGCCCCTCCGGCGAGGGCGGCCGTCAACGCGGCCGAGTAGGTGCAGCCCGTCCCACGGATCGCGGCGGCGCCGACCCGGGGACCTGCAGCGGTGTGCACGCCGGCCGCCGACACCACGTGATCGACCACCGTGTCGCCGGCGCCACGGCCGCCGGTGACCACCACCGCCGGCGCACCGAGCGCCAACAGTCCGGCGACCGCCACGGTGTCGGGCTCGTCGCCGAAGCGGGTCTCGGCCAACAGCTCGGCCTCCCATCGGTTCGGGGTCAACACGGTGGCATGGGCCGCCAGCTCACGGTAGGCGTCGAGCTCGGCGTCGCCCACGATCCGATTGCCGGCGCTGTCCACCAGCACCGGGTCCACCACCAGGTTGGGCAACAGACCCGCCGCGGCCCGCTCGGCGACCGTACGGATGACGTCGGCCTCGCGGAGGAGACCGGTCTTGGTCGCGGCCGGCGGCAGATCCGACAACAGGTGGTCGAGCTGGCCGACCACGAGGTCGTGATCGACCTGGTGGAAGGCCTTCACCCCGGTGCTGTTCTGCGCCGTCACCACGGTCACGACGGACGTGCCGTGGGCACCCATCGCCGCGAACGTCGGGAGGTCGGCCTGGAGACCCGACGAACCGGACGGGTCACTTCCGGCGATGGTGAGCGCAATCGGCGGACGAGCCATCGGCGCATGATACGAGCGTCCACGGTGCCGACCGTGGGACGTCGTGTCAGGCCGGGGATGAACGAGCGGTGTCCTCCGACCAACGCGTTCGCGACGGGGCCGACTATCGTGACCCCGACAACCCATACCGGGGAGCTCGGGAGATGCCGGGCTGAGAGGGAGGATCCGTTCGGCATCGCCGAGCGCTCGCCTCCGACCCGACCGACCTGATCTGGGTAATGCCAGCGGAGGAAGCCATGGTTCGTTCATCCACCCCCGGACGCCGCGTCGCGGCGCTGGTCCTCGCCACCGCGCTGCTCGGCGCCGCCTGTGGTGACGACACCGAGCCCGTGGCCACGGGCGCTCCGGCCGGCGCCGACGCCGCGGCCCTGGCAGTCAGCGAGGACTGCTTCGCCGACCCCGGCCTGGAGGCGATCGATCTCTCCGAGGTCGACACGTCATCGCTGGCCGGCACCAACCTGACGATGGTGGCCTACGACTCGTTCTTCGTGTCCGACGGCGTGTTCGAGACCTTCGAGGAAGAGACCGGGATCACGGTCGAGATCCTGACGTCGGCCGACACCGGCACCATGGTGTCCAACGCGGTGCTGACCGCAGGCAACCCCGTCGCCGACGTCATGTGGGGGATCGACAACACGTTCCTGTGCCGGGGCCTCGAAGCCGACATCTTCACCCCCTACGTGGCCGCCGCGCTCGACACCGTCGACCCGGCGCTGCGACTCGACCCGTTCCAGCGGGTCACCCCGGTCGACTTCTCGGACCTCTGCGTGAACTACTGGACCGACGCACTGGACGGCCCACCGCCGAGCACGATCGCCGACCTCGCCGAGCCCGAGTTCGCGGCGACGTTCGTCACCGAGAACCCCGAGACCTCCGCCCCCGGCATGGGATTCCTGCTGTCGACCATCGCCGCGTTCGGCGAGGGCGGCTGGCAGGAGTACTGGCAGCGACTGTCCGACAACGGGGTTGCCATCACCCCGGGGTGGACCGAGGCCTACTACGGCGAGTTCATCGCCGGCGGCGGCGACCGCGCGATCGTCATGAGCTACGCGAGCAGCCCGGTTGCCGAGCTCCTCTTCGCCGACCCACCCGTCGACGTGCCGCCGACGGAGGCGCTCCTGGACTCGTGTTTCCGGTCGGTCGAGTTCGCGGGCGTGTTGGCGGGCACCGAACACCCCGAGGCCGCCGCGCTGTTGGTCGACTTCCTCCTGTCGCCGACGTTCCAGGAGGACATCCCGCTCAACATGTTCGTCTTCCCCGCCAACGGGGAGGCCGAACTGCCGCCGTCGTTCGTCGAGTGGGCACCGTTGACCGCCGAGCCCTTCACCTTGGCGCCCGACGTCATCGAGGCCAACCGCGACGCCTGGACTGCCGAGTGGACCGAGATCGTGCTCCGCTGAACGCCGACATCGAGACCGGCAGCGTGACCACCGTGCTTCGTCGCCGAGGGCCGACCGTGCTCCTGGGCTCGGCCGTCGCTGCGGTCGCGGCGTTCGCGCTGCTCTTCTACATCTGGCCGGTCACCTCCCTGCTGTGGCGTGGTCGGTCGTGGTCGTCGTTGAGCGACGTGCTGAGCCGGTCGAGCACGTGGCGGGTGTTGTGGTTCACCACCTGGCAAGCCGTGGTGTCCACCGCCGCCACCGTGGTCGTGGCGCTCCCGATCGCGCGGGCGATCGGCCGGCATCGCTTTCGTGGCCGAGCGGCGCTCCGGGCCTTCGTCACCGTGCCCTTCGTGCTTCCGACCGTCGTCGTCGCCACCGCCTTCCTGACCCTGTCCGACCGGCTCGGGCTCGACGAAGACCCCGTGCGGCTGCCCGGGACCGCCTGGGCCATCATCGCCGCCCACGTCTTCTTCAACGTGTCCGTCGTCGCCCGGTCGGTCGGCGGCTACTGGTCCCAGCTCGACGACCGGCCCGAGGCGGCCGCACGAACGCTCGGAGCGAGCGGGCTCCGCACGTTCACCTCGGTCACCCTGCCGCGGTTGCGCCCGGCGCTCCTGTCCAGCGGGGCGATCGTCTTCCTCTTCTCGTTCACGTCCTTCGGCGTCATCCTCATCCTCGGCGGATTGCGGCGCGCCACACTCGAGACCGAGATCTGGCGCTACGCGACACAACGGACCGACATCGAGACCGCGGCAACACTCGGCGTGATCCAACTGGTGGTCGTCCTCGCCGCTCTGGTGGCGAACAGCCGACTCCAGCAACGCCTGGCGTTGGTCGAGCGCACGAGGAGCGCGGCAGAGTCCACGCACGTGCCCGCCGCCCGCGGCGAGATCGCGTTCGGGGTGACGGTCGCACTCGTGGTCATCGGGCTCCCGATCGCGGTGCTGGTCGAGGGGTCGCTGGCCACCGGGGACGGCTACGGGTTCGGCTTCTATCGAGCGCTCGGCGACCAGGACCAGCGCATCCCGCTGCTACCGGTGTCCGGGTGGCGGGCCGTCTGGAACTCGCTGAGCTGGGCGGTCCTGGCGGCCGGAATCGCGACCGTCGTCGGCACCGTCGCAGGCGTTGCTGCGGCATCGCCCCGACCGGGTCTGGCCCGGGTCACCGACGTCGCGTTCCTGCTCCCGTTGGGCACCTCCGCGGTGATCGTCGGTTTCGGCATGCTCATCGCGCTCGACGAACCCCCGGTGGACTTCCGGACCCGCTGGTGGATCGTGCCGGTCGCCCAGGCGGTGGTCGGTATCCCGTTCGTCATGCGATCGGTGTCGACCGCGCTGCGGGGGATCGACCCTCGTCTTCGTGAGGCCGCGGCCACGTTGGGGGCACCGCCGGCGCGGGTGTGGCGTGAAGTCGACCTACCGATCGCGTCCCGCGCGATCGTCGTGGGTGCTGCCTTTGCGTTCGCGGTGTCGGTGGGGGAGTTCGGGGCCACGGCGTTCCTCGCCCGCCCCCAGCGGCCGACCGTGCCCACGGCGATCTTCCGCCTGTTGGGACGGCCGGGCGAGCTCGCATTCGGCCAGGCGATGGCGCTGAGCGTCATCCTGTTGGTCGTGACGGGTCTCGCCGTGTTGGTGATCGAACGGTTCAGGGGAGTGGTGGCCGGTGAGCTCTGACGGCCTGGTGATCGACGAGCTGACGCTCACCCACGGAGACGTCGTCGCGGTCGACCGGGCGTCGCTGACGGTGGAGCCGGGCCGGATCGTGGCCCTGCTGGGACCGAGCGGGTGCGGCAAGAGCACGCTGTTGCGTGGTGTCGCCGGGCTCCATCCACCGGCCGACGGCCGAGTGTCCTGGCGGGGGAGCGACCTGACTCGCACCCCGACTCACCGCCGCAACATCGGGCTGATGTTCCAGGACCACGCGCTGTTCCCGCACCGCAACGTCGCCGACAACGTGGGCTTCGGACTCCGGATGGCCGGCGTCGACCGCGCCGCGCGGATCCGCCGAGTCGACGAGTTGCTCGATCTCGTCGGCCTCCCGGGGATGGGGGATCGGCCGGTGGACACCCTCTCGGGCGGGCAGGCACAGCGGGTCGCACTGGCCAGGGCGCTGGCGCCGGAGCCGGACCTCCTGCTCCTCGACGAGCCCCTCGGCTCGCTCGACCGGGCACTCCGGGATCGCCTCACCCAGGAGATCCGGGCCATCGTCGCCCAGCTCGGGATGACCACGATCCACGTCACCCACGACCACGACGAAGCGATCACCGTCGCCGACGACCTGGCGCTGATGGCCGACGGCCGCATCACCACGGCGGGTGCCGTGGCCGACCTGCTCGACCGGCCGCCCCACCTCGCGGCAGCGCAGGCGCTGCGTCTGGAGAACCTGTTCCCGGTCAGCGGCAGCGGTACGGTGCCGACGCCCTTCGGCGAGGTCGCCGTGCACCAGGGGAGCGCCGCCGCGCTGATCCGCCCCACCGACCTCCGCGTGTCGGTCGAGGGCACCGCGGCAGTCGTCGTCGGCGCCCGGTTCCGCGGCGACGCCTGGCACCTGCTGTGCACCGCTGCCGGAACCGATGTGGTCGTGCGGCACCACGATCGCCTGCCCGACGGCACCAGGTGCACCTCG
>CBDHFJ010000116.1:0-7758 GCA_965262315.1 Acidimicrobiales bacterium | reverse complement strand
CGCCGAGTTCGCCGAACGCCGCGACGGTGTTGATC
Source organism: Acidimicrobiales bacterium (assembly GCA_965262315.1). Lineage (GTDB taxonomy): Bacteria > Actinomycetota > Acidimicrobiia > Acidimicrobiales > UBA8592 > JBCCFK01. The sequence continues at coordinate 7,723 of CBDHFJ010000116.1, read as the reverse complement.
ACCTCCAGCTGGTCGATGTTCGCAACCCGGGCGAGTTCGCGCTGGGCACCATCGACGGTGCACAGTCGATCCCGGTCGGTCAGCTGCCGGAACGCACGAAGGAACTCGACCCGGCCCGACCGACGGTCGTGTTCTGCGCTGGCGGCTATCGCTCGTCGGTGGCGGCCAGTGTGCTCCGCGAGGCCGGCTTCACCGACGTGTCGGACATCCTCGGTGGCTATGGTGCGTGGTCCGAGATGCCCGTTGGTGCGTAGGGACTCCGAAGATGTGGTGGATGTGAGGTCAGCCCTCGACTGCGGCGGCAAGCCGTTCGAGGGTTGCCTCCATCCCCGCCCGATTGTGGGACACGCGATCGCCGACGCCTGAGGTGGGGCTCACCTGGGTGCGCATCTCCTCGGGCCGGAGGTCCTGCCAGTGCTCGGTCACTCGACAGCCGCCGTCGGTGGCTTCGATGGTGTACCCCCACTTCGAGAAGACGAAGTCGCGAACCTGGCAGTCGAAGAAGAACCGCTCGTTCGGGACGAGCTCGGTGACGACCGAGTCCACCTGCCACTCCTTGTCGCCGTTGCGATTGCTGGCGGTGAACGTGGCGCCGACCTCGGCCTGTGCGTAGCCCTCGTGCCACACCCCGCCCTGATTCTCGGGCGACCACTCACCCATGCGGGTGATGTCGGTGATGGCGGCGTAGACGGCGTCCGGTGTGGCGGCGATGTCTCGGGAGACGGTGACGTCGGGTTCCATGCCGCGCAGCCTAGGAGATGGCCCCGCCGACCGACTGGCGCCGTCTCGTCGTCGGGGGTCGTGCGCGCCGGCGGCGGCTAACGTCGCCGGGGTCGACGACGAGGGGGACGACATGGATCAGCCGAGGACGGCGGACGTCGTGCACGGACGGGTGCGCTCGTCGTTGCCGCGCCGGGCCGGCACTCGGTAGGGCCGGGCCCGTGTATCCCGGACGGTGGGCGGCTGAGCGTCCCGACGATCCCGCAGTCATCATGGCCGGCTCGGGCGAGGTGACGACCTGGGCGGACCTCGACGCCGCGTCCAACCGCCTCGCGCATGCCTTCCGTGCCGCTGGCCTCCGGCGCGGCGACCACGTCGCGGCGCTGATGGAGAACCGGGCCGAGTTCTTCCACATCGCCTGGGCCGCACTGCGCTCCGGCCTGTACGTGACCACGGCCAACTCGTACCTGACCGCGGATGAGGCGGGCTACATCGTCGACGACTGTGACGCGCGGGTGTTCCTCACCACCGCCGCGAAGGCCGAGGTCGCCGAGGTGATGGTCGAGCACACACCGAAGGTCGAGCAGCGGATCATCATCGGCGGTGCGCTCACCGGCCACGACCCCTACGACAGCGTCGTGGCCGACCAGCCCAGCACGCCGATCGCGGATGAATCCCAGGGGGACACGCTGCTCTACTCGTCGGGCACCACCGGTCGCCCGAAGGGCATCGTCCGTCCATTGCCGGAAACCGCGGTCTGGACCCTCGACACCGAGATCCAGGACTCCCGGATCGCGGCGATGCCCTTCGACTTCGAGCCCGGCATGATCTACCTGTCGCCGGCGCCGCTCTATCACGCGGCACCGTTCGGTTTCACGATCCGCACGCACATGGCCGGCGGCGCCGTCGTGGTCATGGAGCGGTTCGACCCGGCGGGCGCGTTGGAGGCGATCGAACGGTTCCGGGTGACCCACAGCCAGTGGGTCCCCACGATGTTCGTCCGGATGTTGGAGCTCTCCGAGGCCGAGCGGACACGCAACGACCTCTCGTCGCACCGGGTCGCCATCCATGCTGCTGCACCCTGTCCGGTGCCGGTGAAGCAGCAGATGATGGACTGGTGGGGGCCGATCATCCACGAGTACTACGCCGGCACCGAGCGCATCGGCAGCACCCGCATCGGGCCCGAGGAGTGGCTCGCACACCCGGGGTCGGTGGGGCTGCCCGTCGACGGCGCCGTCCGCATCGTCGACGACGAGGGCAACGAGGTGCCCGCCGGAGTCGAGGGCGCCATCTACATCAAGGGGCCCGACACCGGGTTCGCCTACAAGGGTGACCCCCAGAAGACGGCCGACACCCTGCTGGGGGACGGCTACGGCACCTACGGCGACATCGGCTACGTGGACGAAGAAGGCTGGCTCTACCTGACCGACCGCAAGAGCCACATGATCATCTCGGGCGGGGTGAACATCTATCCCCGCGAGGCCGAGGACGTCCTGATCGGGCATCCGGCCGTGGCCGACGTGGCGGTGTTCGGCATCCCCAATCCGGATCTCGGCGAGGAGGTCAAGGCTGCGATCCAGCTGGCCGACGGCCATGCGGCGAGCCCAGAGCTGGCCGGCCAGATCATCGCCTGGTGCCGAGATCACCTCACGCACTACAAGTGCCCCCGGTCCATCGACTTCGAGGACGAGCTGCCTCGGCTGCCCACGGGCAAGCTCTACAAGCGCAAGCTCCGCGACCGCTACTGGGACTGAGGCGTCAGAGAACCGAACGGCGATTCGCGACCTCGGTCGTGTGGTCTACCGTGTGCGGCAACATCGAACTCGGGGGGAGTCATGGGTCATCTGGATGGACGCGTGGTGCTGGTCACGGGCGCAGGTCGCGGGGTCGGTCGTGACCATGCGCTCCTGCTCGCAGCCGAAGGTGCCAAGGTCGTCGTCAACGACCTGGGCGGTGAGCAGGACGGCTCGGGCGGCAGCGTGGGCCCAGCGCAGGAGGTCGTCGACGAGATCGTCGCCATGGGTGGCGAGGCAGTCGCGAACGGCGACTCGGTCAGCGACGCCGACGGAGTCCAGCGCATGATCGCGACCGCGGTCGACACCTTCGGCGACCTCCACGCGGTCGTCAACAACGCCGGCATCCTGCGCGACCGGATGTTGGTCTCGATGTCCGAGGAAGAGTTCGACACCGTGGTCGACGTGCACTTGAAGGGCACGTGGCTGGTGATGCACCACGCCGCCAACCACTGGCGCGAGCAGAAGAAGGCCGGCCAGGACGTGCAGGCATCGATCGTCAACACGTCCTCGACGTCGGGGCTGCACTCGAACGTCGGCCAGTCCAACTACGGGCCCGCGAAGTCGGCGATCGCCACCCTGTCGATCATCGCCGCCCAGGAGCTCGGACGGTACGGCGTGCGGGTCAACGCCTACGCACCCACGGCCCGGACCCGCATGACCCTGTCGACGCCCGGCCTCGGTGAACGGATGGATGTGTCCGACGACGGCTTCGACGAGTGGGATCCCGCCAACGTGTCACCCCTGATCGCGTGGCTCTGCATGGCGGACTGCCCAGCCACCGGTCAGGTGTACTCGCTGTTCGGCCGTCGACTGGCTCGCTACCTCGAGTGGAGCAAGGCCGACGTCGCGTGGGCGGACGGGCGCTGGGAGATCGACGAGCTGGCCGAGGTCGCCTCCGCCTGGGAGACCGGGCATGTCATGACCCGCAACCTCCAGGTGACCGGTGTCCAGGAGGTCGCACAGCCATGAGTGAGGATCTCGACGCGTTCCGGCAGCGGTGCCGGGACTTCCTGATGGCCCACGCCACCGGGATCGGTGTCATCGACGCGGACGACCCCCGGGGCGACAAGCAGCTGGCGAAGGCGAAGGAGTACCAGGCCGCCCTCGCCGACGCCGGCCTCGCCGGACTCGCGTATCCCGTCGAGTACGGCGGTCAGGGGCTGAGCGACGAGCACGAGCGCATCTGGCGCGACGAGGCGGGCGCGTTCCCGATCATGCAGGTCAACCTCGGCATCAGCCAGGGCATGTGCCTTCCCATGCTCAACGAGTACGGGACCGCCGAGCAGCGGGCCGCCTACCAGGAGAAGCTGATCCGGGCTGACGAGGTGTGGTGCCAGATGTTCTCCGAGCCGGGAGCGGGCTCCGATGTGGCCAGCCTCCAGACCCGTGCCGTGCGCGACGGCGACGAGTGGATCGTCAACGGCCAGAAGGTCTGGACCACCCTTGCTCATGTGTGTGACCGCGGGATCCTGATCGCCCGCACGGACGTCGATGCCCCGAAGCACCGCGGCATCTCGATGTTCATCGTCGACATGAATGCTCCGGGCGTCGAGGTCCGACCGATCCATCAGATCGACGGCGGGATGCGCTTCAACGAGGTGTTCTTCAGCGATGTGCGGATCCCCGCGGATCATCAGATCGGGCCTCTCAACGAGGGCTGGCGTCTGGCGACTGCGATGCTCATGTACGAGCGCGTCGCCATCGGAACCGGACAGAAGGGCGGGATCACCCACGACCGCACCGACAAGCTGATCGCCGCTGCCCGTGATCGCGGTCGCCTGGAGGACGCATCGGTCCGCCAGGACCTGATGCGGCTCTACAGCGCCGAGGTGTGCCAGAGCCTGATGGCCATCCAGACCCGCGCCGCGGTGGCATCGGGCAAGACGCCAGGCCCGGCCGGGTCGCTCGGCAAGCTCGCCGGGGCCAACGTGGCCGCGCAGTACCGGGACCTGTCGTTGGAGATCGTCGGTCCGGCGGCGGTCGCGTGGGAGGGCGATGGCGGTGGCTGGGCCAAGGCGGCCATCACCACCCTGACCAGTCGTATCGCCGGCGGCACCAACGAGATTCAGCAGAACATCATCGGCGAGCGGGTCCTGGGTCTGCCCCGCGAACCGTCGGTCGACAAGGACCTGCCGTTCCGCGAGCTGAAGGTCGGCACCCAGGGCACCTGAGCCCGCCCATCAACGGCGTCGGCCGAACCGATCGTGCGGCGTGTCCAGGTCGACCCCTGCGGCGCGGGCCGCGGCGACGATCCCGTCCACCGGCAGGATCTGCGGCTCGACGGTTGGCGTCGTGCCGAGGCGGTCGGCGATACCGCCCAGGCGCCACCGGTCGGGGGCGGTGTCGTCCAGTTCGTCCCACGACAGGGGCATGGCGACGGGCGCGCCCGGACGAGCGCGCAACGAGAACGGCACGACGGTGGTCGCAGTCGGGGTGTTCCGCAGCCAGTCCACGAACACCCGGCCGCGCCGTTCCTTCTTCAGGAACTCGACGGTGAGGTCGTCGGGATGCTCGGCCGCCGCCAGGCCCGCCAGGGCACGGGCCGCCGATGCAGCGTGATGCGCCGGTGTGCCCGCGGCCAGGGGCACCCACACGTGGTAGCCCTTCGAGCCGGTCGCCACCGGGAAGCCGCGGAGCCCATGTCGAGCGAGCAGCTCCCGCACGACCAGGGCTGCGGCTCGTACCGCCGCGGTCTGGTTCTCGGGCGGGTCGAGGTCGATGACCAGCCAGTCCGCTGCGTCCGGTCGCTGGACCGAGGACAGCCACATGTGGAAGGTGATCGTGTTCTGGTTGGCCAGCCAGGCGATGTCCGCGGGATCGGTGACCACCGGATACGCCGTCTCACCGCCACCGCGTTTGGTAACCACGTGGCGGCCGATGCTGGTCGGGAAGTGCTCGGCGGCGTTCTTCTGCATGAACCCCTTGCGGTCGATGCCCTGGGGGAACCGCTGGAGTGTCAGCGGCCGACCCGCGGCGAACCCGAGCATGGCGTCGCCGACGAGCCGGTAGTGCTCGACGACCTTGGCCTTGGTGATGCCGTCGGCCGGGTACAGCAACTTGTCCGGACTCGAGACCTCCACGGCACCAATGGTCGCGCACGACGATCTGGGTCGTCCGGCCGGCCCGCGACGGGGCGTCCACCGCACCCGGTGTGGCGACGCGCGCTCCTCGTGGGAATGGGGGCCTCGGCCTCGAACCAGGGAGCCCACAGCGTTAGCGTGCGATGCCATGAGGGCGGTACGGGTGGTCGCCGGGGCCTTGTGCCTCGGCATGGTGATCGTGATCGCGTTGGGTGGTGCTGCCATGTCCATCGGCGGCCTCTACGGGGCGATCCGCGACGACGGGCCGATCGGAGTCGAGGGGTCGCCGACGCTCGGAGAGACGGTCGTGCTGACCGCGGATGGCTTCGGTCCCGACGCGACGGTCCAGGTCGAACTGGCCGACAGCCGTGAGGCCGATGCGGTGGTCGAGGTCGTCGCCACCGCTGACGGCGACGGCGATGTCAGGGCGTCGTTGGCGCTGACCGACCCGCTGACGGCAGGCACCTGGGTGGTGGCGATGCACGGGCAGACCGCCGACGGCGCGGTTCGTGTGGTGTGGCTCGACGACCTGGTGGTCTCGGCCCCGGTCGTTCACACCTGCAAGGGCGAGATGGCCACCATCGTCGGCACCGACGGCGACGACGAGCTGGTCGGCACCGCCGAGCGGGACGTCATCGTCGGGTTGGCCGGCGACGACGACATCCGGGGACTCCAGGGCGACGACCTGATATGCGCGGGCCCGGGCGACGACGACGTCCGCGGCGGCAGCGGTGCCGATGCGATCCACGGGCAGGCCGGCGCCGACCGCCTCCGCGGCCAATCGGGTCAGGACACCGTCACCGGTGGGTCCGGAAGTGACCGCCTCCTGGGCGGTGGTGCCGCCGACCGCTTGCGCGGCAACGGCGGGGCCGATGTGGTCAAGGGTGGTCCCGGCCGAGACGTCATCGCCGGTGGCGGCGGGCCCGACGACATCGATGGCGGGTCAGGACGCGACACCATCAAGGGCAACAAGGGCGCCGATGCCATCGACGGCGGCCGAGGCGTCGACCGCTGTGTCGGTGGTTCGGGCAGCGACACCCTGACCGACTGTGAGTAACGAACTCGGCCGTCAGCGGCCGGGGGCGTTCTCCAGATCCACCCAGCCGCTGATCATCCCGGCCTCGAGGCCGCGATCGACCATGAGGTCGGCGCCGTTGACCCAGCTGGCCGGACCCATGGCCATCCAGACCACCGGCTCGGCGATCTCCTCCGGGCGGGCTGACCGGTCGGTGAACACGCGCAGCCAGTCGCTGTAGTCCTCACCCATCTGCTGGCGGAAGTTCGCCGTGAGCTGGGTGTCCACCCCGCCGGGGCTGACCGAGTTCACCCGGAATGCCCCTCGGGCGCCGCGCTGCGCGGCCTTGAGGGTCCACAGCGTCACGCACTGCTTGGAGAACGTGTAGGGATCTTTGGACCAGCGGCCTTCGTTCTCCATGGCCCAGGCCAGGCCGGCCTCGAAGTCGGGGGTGTCGACCATGGGCTCCACGACGTGGCGTCGCTTCTCCCACTGCCGACCGGCGCTGGACGAGACGCTGACCACACCGGCCCCAGGCGACAGGCGGTCGAAGAGCGCCTCGGTGAGGTGGCGCAGTCCCAGGAAGTTGACCTTGAGCACCCAGTCACCGGGGGTGGGCCCCGCGACGCCGGCCACGTTGATGTGGGCGTCGAGGCGGTCGGGCAGCTGGGCCACGGCGGCATCGATCGACCCAGTGTCCGCGAGGTCGCAGTGCACGAACGAGACGCGGTCTCGGGCCTCGACGTCGGCGACGTCGAGGACGTGCACCGTCGCGCCACGGTCGAGCAACTGGTCGACGACGGACGCGCCGACGCCGGTTGCTCCTCCGGTCACGCTCACCACGGGTTCACTCATCGGCTCGTCCTTCCTCGTCGGGGAATCCGGCGGGAACCGTACTCGGGGCCGCCCGGCTGCGTCGGCCTCGCCCGGTTCCAGGGCGGTCGGTACGCTGTCGGTTCGAGCGCCGGGTCGCGGCGTGACCGACGTCAGGGGGGACGCACACGATGCGAGGCATTCTCGGGTACGGGGCCTACGTGCCGTACTACCGACTCCAGCGCGCGGCCATTGCGGCGGCGCTGGGGACTGGTGGGGGCAAGGGATCGCGTGCCGTG